>JBKBRY010000002.1:0-157757 GCA_046291925.1 Leptonema sp. (in: bacteria)
CTTCCATTTCTTCTATTTTTGCTTTGTGAGTCATCATCTCGAAGATATCAGGTATGATTCTACAATCTATACCCTCCAAATCACATAGTTTTATTATTTTATAAATTTTTTTATAATTTCCTTTCAAAGATACAATAAGGATGTCTATATGAATTTTATCGATAATCTTTTTTAGATTTCTTTCTTCTCCAATGATAAATTTTTTTAAATTTTGGTTTATCTTTTTTTTGTTGGATTCTTTAAGTATTCCTATCAGTGAATATCCTAAAAATTTATATTTTTGTAAATATTCTAAAATTTTCTCTGTTCCTTTTTCTGTTCCTAAAATTAAAATATTTCTTGTAAATTTTCCTTTATTTGTTAAAAAAGTAATATATTTTTTTAATAATATATGTCCTAAAAAAATACTTGAGCTTGTCAAAAAAATTGTATAAATTATAATCAACCTTGAATAGCTATGTTCTCTGTAAAAAAATAAAAATGCTAATACGATCACTAAATTGATTATAACGCCGCGAAAGATATATAGAAATTCACGAATGGGATGTAAAATTCTTTTAGGTTGGTACAAATCTGTTGCAATAAAAACAATGATTTGTCCTAAAGCAAATACTACTCCTAAAAAGGAATAAGCAACAATAATAGAAAAAAATTCATTCTTACTAAATATCTCTATTGGCGAGACAAAAAATTTTCTTTTTTCTGGTTCCAATACATAGAAATGCAATAGGGTAGCTAAAATTAAAGATAAATAACTGATTATAAAATCTAAGATTGTATATGCTATCTTTAAACTTTGTTTTTTTTCTCTATGCATAGGAAACCTCAATAAATGTAAAATTGCGTTTTTCCAATATCATAAGGATTCACTTTTTGTCGGTTTATGATAAATCTACTTGGCTGGGTTTGAAGACCTCCAATATCAAATTTAACAAAATTAAAACTAAAAAATACTATGTTATCATAGAAATTAATAACACTTATTGTATTCACTCCAGCAAGTATAGATTTTTGTTGTAATTCGTAACCAATTTTTAATTCCCAATCATGCAAATCAAAAATAAAAATTCCTCTAAAGAATCCAATAGAAAATGCTGAATTTTTTCGCTTATCAATTCCCCGAATTCCCGTTGAGTCGATAACATCTTGCCAAAAGCTTGTTTTTTTTTCAGAATCTGGAAGCCATGGATTTGGGATACATTTTAAATTTCCATCCACAAATCTACATTCTTCTTGTTTAGAATACCTCTCGGGTTGTGTAAGACGAGATTCAATTTCCATTTCGAAGTAGATTTGCTTGGTTATTTGTATATCGAGTTTGGATAAATACCTCATATGATCCAACTGAGGCTGATAGTATATATGATACCAAAAGTACCCAATTTCTAAATAACGAAGTCTTTTTAAAAATAATAAATCAAAATTACTCATTATAAAACTTATACCAAGTAAGTTAGAATGATCCCTTGTGTTTAGATGATCGTATACATAATCATTAGAGATTTTTAATTCAAATCTATGAATTCTTTTTTTACTTAAAAGATGATATCGCGATTCTTTAAATAAATTTAAAAAATTTAAGTAAAATTCAGTTCTTACAATAGGATAGCTCCATCTTTCCAAGTAGGGTCTTTTAAATTCAAATTCTCGATGATCATAAATACTTTCTGCCGTAAAATTAAAAAAATCAAAAGGGTAGAAATTGAATTTAACTTGGGTTTCGTTAATTTTTTGTCTATTGTTAAATCCGGTTAAGTTTACCAGATTGGTATCTAACAATTCTTCTTTGAATGTTTCTTTTTTTGTATAGTTGAATTCAAAATTCAATTCTGGTACACCTAAGATCCATTGGTGTTTTTGGAATGTATATTCATAAGATTGTTTTTTTGTGTAGATTGTTAAACTTTTAAAAGCATCCTCTGAGATATTTTCTTTTACAGGGGTAATTTTTTGTGCTCCATACCCTATTAAAGTTCGAAAACTAATAAAATCAAAAAAAGAAAAAAAAGTGTTTATATTTGTTTCGGCTCGATTCGTATGTTGTGTATAATAGGGTTTTTTGTCGCTATAAGTTTTGGATTGATCATAATGATAATTCAGATCCCAATAAAAGGGCAAAGATAAAAAATAACCCAAAAAATGATTTTTTCTTATATCTAAATTGGGAAGGACATCGTTTATGGGAATATACTTAGAATCTGCAAAATTCGAACTTTCTTTCCAAATTTTTTTTCTATATGCTTGTAAATTAATGGTTAAATCGTCTATTTTATCATTGTAATAAATAACAAATTCGTTTTCGTTTTGAATTAATCCTCTCCCTGCATCGGTGTTTCTGTATAAAGCGGGTAAGGTAGCTGTAGGTATAATTCTTGCGCCAAATTCATATTCGAATAAACGGTGTGAATAATTTACAAATCTTAAAGATATTTTTTGTACTCTATTTTTTTCTGGATCATTGTAATTATACGAAAGTATAGCAAATACCTTTGTCCATTTATATTTTTCTTCTTTATAAGTTCCATCTTTTTGTAAAATTTGGTTTGTTGTGCGTATTAAATCTTTTTCCCGATAGTCTGGAATAATTTCGTACCTTTTGAATTCAGAAAAACCCAAATCAAATATATAACTAAATAAAGGACTAAAACGATACATTTCTGAACCAAAGAAAAACCCTTTTTTTTCGTAATAATCCAACTTCAATCTATATGCAATGGGAAGTATTGGATTTAAAAATGCTAAAGGGACACTAAATTGATAAGTATTTTGTAAATAATAACCAGAAATATTACTGTAGCCAAATTGAGTAATGACACCCGTTCCCCATTCATTTGAGTAATAAAAAGGTAAAGGTACCAAAGGAACCCCTCCAATGTAATACCAAACTCCCAATGCTAAAATTTCATTATTTTCGAATAAAAAAACTTTTTTTGCTGTAAAATGATAATGTGGTTTTTCCTTAGAGCAACTCGTAAAATAGGCATCGCTAATTTCGAATCGTTTTTCTCCTATACCAACAATATGGATGCCTGTAAAATAAACAGGATCCTTATATCCAGAACCATTGTAAAATATACCATAATCTGCTTCATAATCATAAATTACTTTTTCTACTTGGATATAAGAATTTTCTTCATAATATTCAATATTTCCATAGGCAAAAAATTCTTTTCTATTTGTATCTATGATGACTTCATCGGCATATAAAAAACCATTACCAATACTCACTTTTATTCGACCAAAAAATCGAATTACTCCCTTTGATTGTTCTTCTCCAAAAAAGAAGGTGTTCGAATCTATATTTTCTATTTTAATTTTTGGTTTTTTATGATTTGGGTTTTGTTGATAAATTTTTGGAGTATCCATAAAAATTTCATTTTTGATTTCTTGTGAATACACGGGACCATAAAGAAATTCTAATAATATAAAAATAACTAGCTTTATTTTTTTTTTATACATAAGATTTCAAAAATAATTTTTAAAGTTAAACTTTTTTATGATTTAAATATGTAAAGAATTATATGGATTTAAATCAATCTTAAATTAAAATTTATTTATTAATAAATTTTATAAATTTATTAATATTTTCATTTTCACAAAATTAAAAATTCTTGACATATAGAGTTAGGAATTTTTCCTTTATTTTAAAGGAGATGGATTATGACAAAATTTAGAATCGAAAAAGATACGATGGGAGAAGTTCAAGTTCCTAATGATAAATATTGGGGAGCACAAACTCAGAGATCTTTAGAAAATTTTAAGATAGGAGAGGATCATTTTCCTATTGAATTTATAAGAGCCTTTGGTATATTAAAAAAAGCAGCAGCCATTACAAATAAAGAGCTGAAAGTATTGGATCCCCAGATTGCTGATTTAATCATCCAAGCAGCAGATGAAGTCATTGAAGGTAAACTGAATGAACACTTTCCTTTAGTAATTTGGCAGACGGGAAGTGGTACTCAATTTAATATGAATGTAAACGAAGTAATTTCCAATCGCGCTATAGAAATAGTAGGTGGAGAATTGGGTTCCAAAAAGCCTGTTCATCCTAATGATCATGTCAACAAATCCCAAAGTTCTAATGATACTTTCCCTACGGCAATGCATATAGCTACAGCAGAAAGAGCTATCCATCATTTAATCCCCAATATAAAACTATTAAGAGAAACATTATTTTTAAAATCCCAAGAATTTAAAGATATAATAAAAATTGGTAGGACCCATTTAATGGATGCAACTCCAATAACTTTAGGACAAGAGTTTTCGGGTTATGTTGCAATGCTTGATTATGCAATACAAAGGATAGAAAATGCTTTAGAAGATGTTTATAAATTAGCATTGGGAGGAACAGCCGTAGGTACTGGAATTAATGCTCATCCGGAATTTCCTGAAAGAGTAGCCCAAAAAATTCGAGAACTTACTGGACTTCCTTTTGTTAGTGCACCTAATAAATTCGAAGCTTTGACTTCTCATGGAGCTTTATTGAATTTTCATGGTGCTTTAAAAACTTTAGCTGCAGATTTAATGAAAATAGCCAATGATATTCGCTGGATGGCAAGCGGACCAAGGGCAGGTCTGGCAGAGATTAAAATCCCAGAAAATGAACCAGGTAGTTCTATTATGCCGGGCAAAGTCAACCCTACGCAAAGCGAAGCTATGACTATGGTATGTTGCCAAGTTTTTGGGAATGATGTTGCTATTAATTTTGGTGGTGCTGGTGGCAACTTTGAACTTAATGTATACAAACCCATGATCATTTATAACGTTTTACATTCTATTCGAATCTTAGGAGATGCTTGTAAGAATTTTAATGATAAATGTGCAATAGGTATTGAACCTTGGAAAGAAAATATACAAAAACATCTTTCTCAATCTTTAATGTTGGTTACAGCACTCAATCCTTATATTGGATATGATAATGCAGCTAAAATTGCAAAACATGCTTACAAAACAGGAAAAAGTTTAAAAGAATCCGCTTTAGAATTGGGTTTATTAACTTCTGAACAATTCGATGAATATATTAAACCAGTAGAAATGATTCATCCCAATTTAAAAGATATCTAACCATTCAAAAAAGATTTTTATACAATCATAGAAAATTTAAAAGACAATTCATAAAGGGCGTTATGCCCTTTTTTTATAAACTAAAATATCTATTGACATCCAAATCAAAATTTTGGTATGTTAAATTATATTTTTTATTATGAAAGAAAAATTGGTTTTAGCTTTGGATTTAGGAACTTCCTTTGCAAAAATAGGAGTGGTAAGTATACAAGGGGAAGTATTGGCAATGGAGTCGATCCCATCAAAAATCATTTTTACCAAAGATAATGGAGTTGAGCAAGACCCCGAAGAATGGTGGAAAATTTTTTTAGAAGGTTCTCGTAAATTACTAATAAAGGATCCTAATTTAAGAAAAAACATTAAAGGTATTTCCATTTCTACCCATTGGTCTGGAACTGTTTGTGTAGATCCCAAAGGAAATCCTATTCGAAATGCAATCATTTGGATGGATATTAGAGGTGCATCTTCATTAAAAAAAAAGATAGGAGGCACTCCTAGTGTTGAAGGTTATAATATTTTTAAATTGTGGAAACTAATCAGACTTACCGGAGGTGCTCCTGGTTTTTCGGGGAAGGATTCTATATCTCATATTCTTTTTATAAAGGAAAAAGAACCCAATGTATTCAAAGATACTTACTTATTTTTAGAACCAAAAGATTATATTAATTATAAATTGACAGGCAAATTTTTTTCCTCTTACGACACCATAAGTTTGCATTGGATTACGGATAATAGGAATCTTCATAAGATTCAGTATCATCCTAAACTTTTAGAAATGTTTGGTTTGCCTAGAAATAAATTTCCAGAGTTGATTAAGCCTGCCTCTATTATAGGGAAAATTCTTCCCGAAATTGCCAAAGACCTAGGCATACCAAAAGATACACTTGTAGTTTCTGGAACTCCTGATTTACAGTCTGCTGCAATTGGTTCAGGAGCCGTTTCGGATTTTGATTGTCATATTTATATAGGTACCTCTTCTTGGATTTCTTGTCATCTTCCTTATAAAAAAACAGATTTACTGCATAATATGGCAACTCTACCTTCTGCTATTCCTGGTAAATACTTTTTAGCAAATGAACAAGAAATAGCAGGTTATAATTTTACTTTCTTAAAAGAAAATCTTTTTTTCCCAAAAGATTATCTTTTTACAGGATTTCCATGTAAAGAAGAAGAAATATACAAAAGATTTGATGAACTTGCAGAGAAAATTCCACCGGGTTCTAATGGTTTGATTTTTACACCTTGGTTAAGTGGAGAAAGGACACCCATTGAAGACCCGTACATTCGAGGTTCTTTTTTGAATCTTTCCCTAAAAACCACTAGGGCTGAGCTCATTCGAGCAGTATTAGAAGGTGTTGCCTATAATAGCAAATGGCTTTTTTATTACGTAGAAAAGTTTTTGAATAAAAAAATTAAAAGGCTTAACTTTATAGGAGGTGGAGCAAAATCAGATTTATGGAGCCAAATTCTTGCTGATGTGTTAAATGTTCAAATTTTGCAGATAAAAAATCCAACTTCGGTAAATCTCCGTGGTGCTGGACTCCTTGCTTTTGTAACTTTGGGTATGTTGCAATGGGAACAGATTCCCAATACTTTACAAGTAAAGAAGGTATATGAACCTATACAAGAAAATGTTAAAATTTACAATGAAATGTTTAAAGAATTTATAGAGATTTATAAAAAAAATTATAAAATTTATAAAAGATTGAATGAAAAATTATGGAATTAGAAAACTTATTCAAACAACATAAAAGATTCGTCAAATTTTTAGAAAAAACTTTTAAAAGATTCCCTTTTTTGGAGGAGTACATAAAAAAAGTTCCTATAATAAGAAAAAGAATCGAAGAAGAAGAATTAAAACTAGAAAAAGAATTGGAAAAAATTGCAAAACCATATAAAAACACTACAATAACATATAGTTCCTTGCCAAAAAAAGGAATATCTAAAAAAAAACTCCTTGAATTTTTTTTCGAAATCCAAAAACAGGAAAATTCGAAATGGGAAAAAGGATATGTTTCTGGTGCAGTGTATCATGGGGAAAAAAATCATATTGATTTTTTGAATCAAGTTTATTCTTTATTTTCACAAGCGAATCCTTTGCATTCTGACTTATGGCCTAGTATCTCTAAATTCGAAGCAGAAATTGTATCCATGTGTGCTAGTTTGTTAAATGCGAATAAGGATTTACCACCTAAGGAGCAGGTGTGTGGAACAGTAACTAGTGGGGGAACAGAAAGTATACTGCTTGCGATAAAAACTTATAGAGATTGGGCATACAAAGAAAAAAAGATTAAGAAACCAGAAATTTTAGTTCCTTATACTGCCCATGCTGCTTTTGATAAAGCATCTCAATATTTTAAAATTAAAATAAAAAAATTGCCGGTAGACGAAAATCAAAAAGCCGTTGCCAAATCTATAAAAAAATATATATCTCGTAACACAATTGCCATTGTTGGTTCTGCACCATCTTTTCCTCATGGTGTAATTGATCCTATTGAAGAAATGTCAGAATATGCATATAAAGAAGGGATAGGCTTTCATACAGATGCTTGTTTAGGAGGTTTTCTTTTACCTTTTGCTGATAAATTGGGTTATCCAGTGCCTTTGTTTGATTTTCGCTTAAGAGGGGTTACCTCTATTTCTATAGATCCTCATAAATATGGATATGCTTCTAAGGGAACTTCCGTAATTTTATATAGGAATGAAGCTTTAAGAAAATATCAATTTTTTACGGTAAATGATTGGCCCGGAGGTTTGTATTTTTCTCCTACTATTGCAGGTTCGCGACCTGGTGGTCTTTCTGCAAGTTGTTATGCTTCTTTGTTGTCGATTGGAGAAAAGGGGTATTTAAATTCTACAAAGAAAATCTTAACTACGGCAGAGGAAATTAAAAAAGGAATTCAAGATCTTGCAGAACTAAGGATTGTTGGAGATCCTTTGTGGGTGATTTCTTTTACTTCTGATGTTTTGGATATCTATCAAATTTCAGAAGAGATGAATAAAAGAAATTGGAATTTAAATGTTCTACATCGGCCTCCCGCAATTCATATAGCAATCACTTTAAGGCATACGCAAAAAGGTGTTGCCCAAAGGTTTATAAAAGATTTAAAAGAATCTGTGAAATATGCGAAAAATAACCCAGAAAAAAAAAGTATGGCACCTATATATGGTATCGCAGGCAGTATTCCTATGAGAAGTTTGGTAGATGATATTCTAAAAAAATATTTAGATCTCTTGTATAGAGTGTAATTTTAAGACTCTTCAACGAGGTATCCCTTATTGTATTCTCGAATGATTTCTAAAATAAATTTATTGGTGTTTTCCGAATCTTCCGTATCTAAAGTAATATTTTTTAATTTTGGGAAGTACGGAATAGGTTTGATTTTTTTGTAAATTACTTCTATAATTCTTAGATATTGGTCCATTCTACGAATTCTGATTAAATTTAATTTTTCGTTTTCCAGATCTTCCAGTGGAATATATCCAATAATCATCAGTTTTGGAAATAAAGTTTTTTTTAATAACTTTAAGCATTCTTCGAAATTATCTACTCTATCGATAAATCCTTCATAAGCCCCTTTACCAATGCTCATCAATTGAGTTAAAATATTCATAGACATAGGTATGCTTTCTTTTGTATTCATATCGGAAACTAAAACAATTCCTTCATCAGGTTGGAAAGTTTTAAAAACTTTATCTCCAGAAAAATATTTTCTTAAAAGCTTAATATCGTTTATATCAATTTCTTTGCCTTTTCCTAATAGAATTTGTTCTGTATTTGGGATAAAAACATTTTCCCTAGAAAGTATAAATCTTTTTTTTAGAGAAGATGAATTCATTACTCGAAAAGCTTTTACCTTTTCTTCTAATTCATCTAAGGTATGGATACCAATTCTTAAGGGATTTTCTTTATCTTGCATTATTCTGTTCATTTGGTTTGTGAAAAACTATAATAAATAATAAATATTATAAAAGAAATACTTTGTAAAACCAAAAAAATAAAAATCCAATGTATTTTTTTTTCTAAAAATTCAATTTGCTCTTTAAGTTCCTCATGTTCTTTTTTTAAACTTTTTAAAGTAGGCTTTCCTTGGATTTCTGCTATCTTTTCTACCAAAATAGGCAATAGTTCTTTGAATAAAGTAAGAAAAAAAGATAAATTTCTAAATACCCTTTTTTTTTCAAATTTTTGGTTAGGCATAAAATTTCCTTATTCAATACATAAGTAGGTTTTAAAAAATGTTTTTCTGTGTCAAAATCTATTTATTTTTTTTGGTTTCTTATAGACAGATTTTAGTGATAAAAAAGAGTTTAAAATTGGATTGAAGATCTGTTTTTTAATAAATAATTTATTTGTTATTAATTAAAAATTGATTTAATATTTCTTTAATATTAATTTCACAAGTTTTACAACACGTACTACATTTGGTATAATATTGAAGTTGCGAAAAAGTCTTAATGTTATACTTTTGGATAGCATTTTCTATATCTTCTCGAGAAAGCCCAATACAAAGGCAAACCCTTTTGGGTCGAAGATACTGTAACCATTCATTTTCATTCATTATAATTAATAAAGAAACAAGTGCCTCCAATGGCACCTGTTTTTTAACGAAATTCTTGAGATTCTACATCGTTTTTATTTATTTTTACTATTCCTTTCGTTGTGTGAATGATTAAAATTTCTTCTGTTTGGCCAATTACAGCACCTGTAATTTTTTTACCGTTCTTTAGATTCACAATTTCTAATTTGTTATAGTATTGTTTGATTTCTTTTTCAGAATTTAATGTTTTTTTATTTGCATTTTCTTCTATCATCTTTAGAATTTTTTCTTCGTTAATCTTTTTCTCTTCTAGTTTTTTTGGAAAAATTGTATCTATATTCTTTCCTTCTTCAACCTGTTTATATTCTTCTTCTTTTAGAGTTACCATGGTTTCTTTATCTATCAGCAATTCTGCACTTGGTTCTTTTTTTTCCACAATGATTATAGATTGTTCTTTTTTTTCCAATTCTTTAGAAACTTCTTGGATTGTCTTTGTATCTTCTAACTTTTCGTTAATTTGAACAATTTTCTTTTCAATTTCTGGATTTAGTTTACCTTCTTGTTTTTCTTCTAGAATCACTTCTTTTTCTTCTAATTTTTTAATTGACTGTAACTCTGGTTTTTTTTCAAGATCTTCTTTACTGGTATTTTCTAAGGCTATGATTCTAGGTTTTAAAGAAACTTTTCCTTCCAAAACTTTTACAGAACTTGTTTTTTCAAAAGGATCCACTTCTACTGCAAAAATAGTTCCTCTTACACCCGCAATTGCAGTGGGTGTTGTGACTTTAAATTCTTCTTTTTTTGTTGCTTTTTTTACATTTGCAATCATATTTCCATGATCTAAGTTTAGATTAGATTCCCCACCACTTTCTGATGCAAGACTTTGTATACTTAGGGTAGTCATTTCTTTTATACGAATTGAAGAACCGGTTTTTGCTTGTAAATCTACTTTTCCTTTTTCTGTTTTAATTATATCACTAGAATAGACAAGCATTCCTAATTTTGCAGGAATTTCTTGTGTTGCTCCCGAATCTTCTTTTCTTATTATTTTAACATCTCCAGAAACGAAAGTAATAATCATAGAATTTTTTGTTTTTGTGGGAGCCTTTTCTTCTTTACACAATGTCAAAAATCCAAATACCACGAGTAATGGTATCCACAGGGTAATTTTCCATTTAGTCATATTGAACCTCCTTAATTGATTCCGTTTTGAGTATTTTCATAAACGATTTCTTTTATATCTTCTGTATTTACGACCAAGATACCTTCTGTTGTATGTAGAATGATTTTATCTTCTATTTGAGATGCTATGATCCCTTGTAATATCCTACCGTCTTTTAATTTGATAATTTCTACTCTTTTATTATAGACTTGTTCGATTTCTTTTTTGTTCTTTGTTAATGGCATTTTCTTAATTTCTTCCCATAATCCTTCAGTAAAAATTTCTCTATTTTTTGTCATCTCTATATATGTAACAACCATTTCTTGTTTTTTTGCATCTTTTTTTAAAATTTTTCCATTATTATGCTGGATTTCTATAGAAGAATTTTCTTTTATAACCGTTTCTTGAATAAAAGATTTTAAAGTATTGTTTTCTTTCTCCAAGCTTCGCAAAACTGCTACTTTTCCATTTAAAACTTCTATTTCTGTTAAATTTTGTTGATTTTTTATTTTAAGAAAAGTACCTCGTACACCAGCAATGATAGCAGGGGTTTCTATATAGTAGTTTTCTTTTTCTTTTAATTTTACATCATGGTAGGAAATTCCTTTCTCTTGATATAAATTCCATTGGTTATTTTGGTAATCCAATTTGATTTTTGTATTTCTTTCGATTCTTATGTGAATTTTTTTATCTAAAAGAATTTCCACTTTACCGTTTTCTTTTGTTTCTATTAAAGTATTTTTATAAATTAAATTACCAACATAAAGTTTTTGAGGATGTTCTTGATCGTAAAAAAAACTATCTCCTTTTACGAAGAGTACAATTCCTATTGCTTTTTTATCTCCTTGTTCTTGGGTTTTTGATATTTTGATTCTATCAAAATTGGTAAATTTGAAATAAAAAAAAGTAAAAGATAAGATAAGAAATCCTATTGCTGCAATTTTGTAATAGGAACTTAAAATATTTGTTTGCAAAGGATAAATGGGATTTTTGTATAACAATTCTTCTTTCCATTCTGGAGTTGGAATTTCTAACTTGCTTCTTAAAAGAGATTCTAATTTTTCTATGTCCTCATTTATTTTGTTCTTCATAAAATTTTTGTAGTTCTATCTAAAAAAATAAACAATAGATTTTAATTTTTTTGCATACTTTTTATAAAAGTTCTTTTTCTTTTGCTATTTTTATTAATTTTTTTTTAACTTTTTCCAATCGCCTAGAAATCGTAGACTTACTTTTTTTTATGATTTCTGAAATTTCTTCAAGTTTCATATCTAAATTGTAGCGTAGAATGATTAAGGTTCGATCTTCATAGTTTAAAGATTCTACCAATTCCCAAAAAACTTTTTCTTTTTCATCATTCTCGTGTGTCAAATTAGAATTTGTACTTTTCTCCTCTATCGTAAAATCATTTTTTAATAAAGTTAATTTCTTTTCTTTACGGTAGTGGTTGATGAAAATATTTTTGGCAGTTTGAAATAGATAGATTTTACATTTTAATGGATCAGGAAGTTCTCTACCACTAAAAATTTTTATAAAATTAATAAAAGTGTCTTGAAGAAAATCTTTTGCTAAATCCAAATTTTTTGTCAATCTATAGAGAAAAAGCAATATGTCTTTTGAATGCAATTCATACAATCGTTTGAATTCTAAATTTTTGGATTCTTTATTTTTTTCCATTTTTTATTTTTTTCAAATTGGGTATAGAATCTTATAAACCAAGATATTGTCCAGAATTTTATTTTTTTTAAGAAATGTTTTTTTTGTGTATATATATATTAATGAGATCCGTAAATCTATATATTTTATTGGGATTTTTTGGAATTTTTAGTATCACTACTGAAATTTTGGAGACTCAAGAAAATAAATTTATAACAAAATTCAAAAAACAAAATTTTGAAAAATACAATACAATATTTTATTTTTATCAAAATTATGTTTTATCAAAAATTCAGTTTTCTTATTTGATACAAAATGAAAAAAAAACGAAAAATACTTTATCTTCGAATTTGGAATTCAATTATGATAAAAGAACCTTATTTTTGTTTTATGGTTCTTATTTTTTAAAAGAATCGTGGAATAGAACTTTATTCTTAAGAGAAGAAATCTCAAGTGGTTTAAAAAGTGAATTTTATTATAGAAAGCTTCGAGGATTTTACTCTGGTTTAGAAAATCCCTACTTTTTTTATGGTTTTTTTTATTTAGAAGATTTAAGTAAAGGTGTTTTTTGGGGATTTAAAGATGGTTTGGTTCTTTGGGATTTTTATTATAAGAAGTGGTTAACCTTTTATACTTCTAAAAGTAAAGAATACTCATTTATGATAAACTGGACGGGAGAAAAAAAACAAAATCAAGGTTATCTTTCTTTTTATTTTTATAACTTTCCTTTTATTTTGAATATTTTTGGTGCTCGCCTTTCCTCTTGGGATTACTACCAATACTTTGAGGATGAATACAATGTACAAAATAAAGCTCGAATGTATCAGTCTTACTTATTCGAACTTTCAGTTTATTATGCAGATTGGTTTAGCAATTTTGTATTTTTTAAAAAAGGAGATGTAAAATTTTCTAAAAGTGAAATTCAATATAAAATTCTTAGTTATAAAAACTTAAATTTTTATTCTGGAATAGATTTCTATATACAAAATTTGGAAATTGGTAGAATCCAAAGAGAAAGTTTCAACGCGAATATTAAAATCGAACTAGACTACGAAAAATTGATATATGCTGTGGAATTTCGGTTATTTAAAGACTTTTATAATATAATTTATAAAATTTCTTATAAAAAAAAGAATCAAAAATTGATTTTTGCAGTACTTTACCAGGATTTTCAATTAGAAAAAATTCCAGAAACTTTTGAAAAAATCAATTTTTCTAATGAGGATGTTCAAAATTGGGAAGAAAGTTTTAAAAAAGAATATTTTTTTGATAGAAGCTTTATAGGTAGTATATTAGAATATGAATACGATTTGGATCTAGTTTCTTTTAGACTTCAATACCGTTATAATAAAAAGTTTTTCAGTAAACACAATTCAAAAGAAATGCAATATTGGGAAGGTAGTTTTGTAATCAAATTTTAGAATTACCACTTATAAATTTGAATTAAATAAATAAGTAAGCTAATAATACCAGAAATTATATATAAGAAAATAAGAAATAGCAAAGCTATAGCAGCAATATTCAAACCAAATTTTATGTATAAAAAAATAATCAAAACAAAAAAGAAAATAATGAAAATCATGCCTCGAAATACACTAAATCTTCTAAATAACGAAACTTGAATTTTAGAATAACGTATTGTACTTACCATTAAATAAGATATCAAAAGATAAAGGATTATAAAAACAAATGTATGTACTTCGAAAGATAATTCATAGATGATAAGAGGCAACAAAGCAATTACCAAACCACCAATAGGAGAAGGTAATCCGTCAAAACTATCTTCACTGTGAGAAACATTAAACCTTGCCAAACGATAGGCAACGCTAACAGGGAAAAAACTAGCCAAAATCATACCTATTGGTATGGATAGATTAAAAAAAGAAATTTTAAAATCGGCCAAAAACATCATAAAAAATAAAGTGGCAGGAGCAATCCCAAAAGTGATTAAATCTGCTAAACTATCCAATTGAGCACCCAACTCTGATTTTGCATCTAATATCCTTGCCATAAAGCCATCCAATCCATCTAAAGACACAGAAAGAATGATTAGAATTCCAGAAATTTTTAATATATCGGGATTGAATTCGGAACGCAAAGATAAAATCATTGAATAAAATCCCAGCAATAAATTCCCTAAAGTAAACAGATTGGGCACCCATCTCAATTTGGTTTTGATAAATTTAAAATTCATTTGTAGAAATTTTTTTTATTGAGTTTCATTCATCAATCTTTTTTATACAAAAAAAACCCATTTTAAAATTTCAAAAGTTTTTGCAAGTCTAAAGATTTTATTTTCTTCGAAATGAGAAGCTTGGATTTGGATTCCGATGGGAAATTTACTTTCTTCTGATTGAATAGGAATGTTTAGGCTGGGAATTCCCCCTAAGTTTGCAGAAATGGTTAGAATATCACTTTTATACATAGATATGGGATCGTTTATTTTTTCTCCAATTTTAAAAGGAATTGTAGGAGTTGTTGGCAAAAGGATAAAATCAAAATTTTTAAAAAATTCCTTGTATTCTTCTCTTATTTTTTTTCTTGCTTTTTGTGCTTTATGATAAAATGCTTCGTAATATCCAGAGGATAAAACATAGGTTCCCAGAAGAATCCTTCTTTTTACTTCGTTGCCAAAACCTTTGGTTCTTGATTGAGTAAATACTTCTAAAAGGTTTTTAGCGTCTTTATATCTATAACCATATCGAATGCCATCATAGCGAGCTAAGTTGCTAGAAGCTTCAGCTGTAGCCAATATATAGTAAATGGCAATAGAATACTTCCATAGAGTACTTGTGATTGGCTTAACTTGAAAACCTTCTTTTTCCAAATTTTCTCTAAATTTTTGGCATCCTTTTATCGTATAAATATCATATCCTTCTTCGCCTTCCTCGGGGAAATAAATTCCTATTTTTATATTTTTAATTTCATTTTTTGTAAAAGGTTTTGGTTTGGTTTCAATGGGAATTTCGTTTGATTTTGGATGAGATGTGGAATCTTTAGAATCATATCCCTGTATCACAGAAAAAAGTAGAGATAAATCGTCAATAGTTCTTGCAAAAGGGCCAATTTGATCCAAACTAGAAGCAAAAGCAACTAAACCGTATCTTGATACCCTTCCGTAGGTTGGTTTTAGTCCATAGATTCCACAAAAAGCAGCTGGTTGGCGAATTGATCCTCCTGTATCTGAACCTAAAGATCCAGGAACTATTTTAGCAGCAACACAAGCAGCAGAACCTCCCGAAGAACCTCCTGGAACCCGCTCAGGATCTAAAGGATTTTTAGTAACTTTAAAAGCTGAATTTTCTGTGGAAGATCCCATAGCAAATTCATCTAAATTAGTTCTTCCGAAAAGAATAGCTCCATTTTGTTTTAACTTATCTATAACTGTAGCCGAGTAAGGAGATATAAAATTCTCCAATATTTTAGATGCGCAAGTAGTATATTCGTCTTCTTCGCAGATATTATCTTTTATAGAAATGGGGATGCCTTCTAAAATTCTATTTTCTTTGTTTACATATTTTTTGTCAGAGATTTTAGCATTTTTTAAAATTTTTTCTGGGTCAAGCCTTAAAAAGATGTTATAATCTTTGTAATCTTCTGCTTGTTTTAAACACAAATTTATAAATTCTTCTACTGTATATTTTTTATTTTTAAAATTATCTAAATGTTCACGGATTGTAAAATTGAGGATATCTTTCATTGTTTTAACCAATTCTTTTTAATTTGTCTGTTCAATGACGCCTGGAACCACAAAGTGGTTGGATTCCCAATCTGGAGCATTTCTACTAATTTTTTCAAGTGGAAGTGGCGCTTCTACTACATCTTTTCTTAATATATTAAAAGTATCTTCTAAGCTATAATCTTCTGTTATATTTGAGGTGTCTATATTTTCTATTTGTTTAATATATTCAAGAATTCTAAGAAAATCTTTTTCTAAATCAATTAGACTTTTGTCTTCGGGATCCAATCGAGCTAAAAAACATAACTCCTTAAATTCTTCTGTCATAAAAACTAAAAGTTTTATTGGGATTTTTTAGTCAATAATAAGTCAAAGATAAAGAAAAAGCATTGCTAAAAAATTAAAAAAAATTATATTAATGATATGCCTAGAAAGGTTTTAAAAGAAGAAATACAAATTCTACTTGACGAGGAATTAAAGGGTTGGAAGTATCATGAAAATTTTTTAGAGAAAGAATTTATTTTTAAAGATTTTAAAAACGCTTTTAGCTTTATGACTTTTATTGCTTTAAAATGTGAGCAAATGGATCACCATCCTGATTGGTCGAATGTTTATAATAAAGTTTATATCAAACTACAAACACATTCTCTGGAAAGTGTATCGACTCTTGATATAGAACTTGCTCAATATATTGAAACTGTTTATAAAAAATTTTTAGATTAAATCTGTATAAGAATTCAAAGTTTTTTTTACTTCTTCTTTTATTCTGGATGAATTCCAATTTAAATACTTAGAAGCAAATTTTGCTATTTTATTGAGAACTTCTTCTTTTGGTTTTCCATAATTGCCATATTCAATTCTTCTTTTAACAATATCTTCTAAAGTTCTGGCACCTTCGTATTCGATTGAAAAAAGGATTTGAGCATAAATGTCTCCTTTAGAAAAATCATTGCTGATGGGTTCTGCTAATTTTGGATTTTCTTTGATAATTTTTAAAATTTCTATATGCTCTGTTCCATATAAAGAAATCAAATATTTATGTTGTTCTTGACTAATTTCTTGGATTCGAAATTCTTTGAGTGCAAAATTTTCATAAATAGAACTAGAATTTGAATATCCAGGTGAACTATATAAAGGTAAAACAGAAGTATCAATTTTTCTTGACTTATCTTCTAAGTTCGGGAATTTTCGGTAGATATACTTTATAACTTCTTCTCCCAATTTTCTCGAAGTTGTCCATTTGCCACCAGTAACGCTGATCAATCCTTCAATTTGATTTTCTTTGCTATGATCAAATATTTGGTATTTTCTGGAAGTTTTGTAAGTATTTTGATTCGAACTTATTAAAGGTCGTATGCCTATGGGGACATCTAAGATCATGTCTTTTGATAAAAGATTTCCTGGTACAGTATCATTAAAATCTTTTATCAATTCTTCTATATCTTCTTGTGTTGGTCTTAAGTGATCTGGATGATCTGTAAAGGGAGTATCCGTTGGTCCAATTAAAGAAAAATTTTTCCATGGGATTACAAAAAAATGCCTATGTTTTTTTGTTCTGAATAAAACAGCAACTTTTTGATTTAAAATCGGTTTTGTCAAAAGATGAATTCCTTTGGATCTTTGGATACTTTGTATTTTTTGATTCAAAATTTCAGAAAGAACTATATCCATCCAAGGTCCTGTTGCGTTTACAATTACCTTTGCTTTCAATGTAGCTGTTTTTCCTGTAATTGTATCTTTAACCTCTAATCCTCTTAAATAAATTTTATTATTCTTATTTTCTTTAATATAGTTTTCGATTTGGATATGATTGTAAAATTTTGCCCCTTTTTCTGCGGCAGATTTTAAAAAAGAAAGAGCCAATCTCTCTGGATAGATATTTTGACAATCATAGTACATGAATCCCCCATGTTTTGTAATCGTTTTTAATTCTGGTAATACATTCAATAATTCATGTTGGGAAATTCTTCGGGCATTGGGTATAAAAGATTCTTCGGGTAGAAATTCGTTTCTATCGTAGGACAATAAATCGTATAACCTTAAACCTGTTTGGATGAATAAAGGATTCGGTTGCGTCCATGGTAAAATAGGAATTATAAAAGGTATAGGTTTAACCAAGTGAGAAGCAGAAAGCATTAAAATTCTTCTTTCTTTTAGGGACTCTCTAACTAAGTGAATTTCGAAATTCTCTAAATATCTAAGACCACCGTGAATCAATTTTGAAGTTGCAGATGAAGTCGCACAGAAAAAATCATTTTTTTCTATAAGACCAACAGAATTCCCTCTTTCAGCTGCTTCTCTTGCTATTGCAATACCTGTGATTCCACCTCCAATGATTAGAATGTCAAATTCTTCTGATTGTTTAAGTTCAGTTTGTATTTTTAAAGTAAACATAAAATCCTACATTGGTCTTTTTTTTAGTAAGACTTTTCGTTCTATTTCGAAGATTTTATTGGGAATTTTTTCTTTACCTAACTCTTTTTTGTCGTTCTCTTTTATGAATAAATCTTCTCCATATTTATCTAAAGCTTCGATTGTTTTTATATTTTTAACACCTATTAACAAAATATGTAAAATTCCCGTTTGTGGGATTGGACCTTCTTCTTTGCCTAAAATCAGGGATATGGAACCGATTGTATCTCCTGCAATTGCTGGTTGGGTATGGTATCCTTCTGTATATCCAAAATCCCATAACATATTTTCAGTAAGATCTCTGGAAGAAAGCCCTGCAAGCCATCCAAAAACCAATCCACCGTACACAATGGGTTCACCACTCATGGGACCAGTTAGGCTAGAAGAGTATAATCTATCGTAATGTAATGGATGGGTATTACCAACACGATAAGTCCAAGGTATATGTTCTTCTGTAATCGTCCTCATATTTTTGTGTATTAAAATTTGTCCTTCTTCGAAGTCTTCGAAATAAGTATTGTCTGATGTATATTCTAAAATTTTTGAATTTGAATTTTTGATTAGAGAGAAATCTGGTAGTTCCATGACTAAATTTTCAGTTTCAGGGAAAAAAACTGATTTTTGATTTTTCTTTATTTCTTTAGAATGTTTAGCAGGGGAAACCATTATTTTCCTTTCGTATTGTAAAACCAATTCATCATTTTGATTAATCCCTATGGTGCGAACAGTCACAATACCTGGTTTGCCTTCGCCTTTAAAAGATTTGGAAAGGACTTTGGTTCTTGAACGAATTGTATCTCCTGGATATACAGGCTTTGTAAAACATACATTATAATAGCCTAAATTTGCAATGGCTTTTTCTGAATCATTTTGCACTCCCAGAGAAAGTACTATGTTAAAAACCAATAGGGGATGTACTACCAAATCCTTAAAACCATGAAGCTTTGCATATTCATCACTTAAAAATAAAGGACATGCCTCGTGAAAAGTAGTAGCATATTCCAAGGCAAAACTTTTTGTAATTGTAATTCCTCTGGGATGAGCATAGATTTCTCCTTCTACAAATTCATCCAAATATTTTCCGTATTCTTTTTGGATGGCTTTATCTTTTTGTATGGACAACTTTGGTGTTCCAGTTATTTTTTGATAGGGGATCTGAATCATATTTGCAAATTTTCCAATGGTAATGAAAAGTCAAGAGAATTCAGTGTAGATTCAGCAAAAGAAAGAACCTTTCTGTCTTAAAATAATAAATAAAATTTATAATTTGTTAAAATAAAATTTTAATATTTTTATAGGGATTCTAATTTTTAAAATTTTTAGTTTTCTTGTTAGAATTTAAAAAATTTCTTGTCTAAATTTTGAGATTGGTTTTTATTATATGTAAATCAAGGTTGGTATGGCAATTAAACATATACTAAAAATAGGAAACCCTTTACTAAGAGAAAGATCCAAGGAAGTACCAATAACAGAAATAAAGTCTAAAGAGACAAAAAATTTAATCAAAGATATGTTTGATTCCATGAAAGCAGCAAAAGGAATTGGTTTAGCTGCACCTCAAATAGGAGTCCTAAAAAGAATAGTAATTGTGGGATATGAGCCTTCTGAAAGGTATCCAGAAATTGAATTTGAAAATCCTGAAAATATTCAATATAAAGTATTAATCAATCCAAAAATTGAATTTTTAACTAAAGAAACACTTGGTTTTTGGGAAGGTTGCCTATCTGTACCCGGTATGAAAGGTTATGTAGAGAGACCCAAAAAAATCAAATTGGTTTATTATAGCCCTAACGAAGAACTAAAAGAGGAAATTATCGAAGGTTTCGAAGCAATTGTTGTCCAGCATGAATGCGATCATTTGGATGGCATTTTATATGTAGATAGATTAAAAGATACAAGATTATTTGGATTTGATGAAGAGTTTGATAAACTAAAAGAGCATTCTATAACCAAATAATCATAGAATTTATTTTTTTAGCAATAAAAATTATTGGAAAGAATAAAAAATATATTAAATTTAAAAAAATTTTTTTATAACATACTATAAATTTTCATTCCTAAAATACAAAAAAACTTTTGATTCGAAACTCGGCTTTGTCAATCAATTAATTTTGGAAAAGAAAATCTTTTTTCTAACATATTAAGAATATGTTAGATACCACAACCGTTGCTTTTGAGGCTTCTTATCGTTATTGTGTCTCTATCCAACCCCATCTATACCAATTTTTTAAAGAAAATGCATCAAGAAACCCCAATCCTTTCTTAGAATTTTTGATACAAAAATACGAAAAACAAATTCTATACTCAAAAGCACAGCGTCAGCTAAAAAGAGCTTCCTGTCAATACCAGCCCAAAACAAAAGACTACAAGAGGATAGTGATAAGAGGAGTAAGTCCAGAGATATGGAGAAGATTAAAGAGTCTCAAATCTCTTACTGGGTATTCCGTAAGTTATCTTTTTCGGGTTATGTTGGAGTGGGAATTAGAGAATCAAGGTAAGCCAATACAACCTATACTACCACAGATCCAATTCTATTTAAGCCATAATGCCTTTGATTTCTACTCTGCGTCAACTCCCCTTAATAACTATTTCTATGTGGAATATGGAAACGTGAGAGAGAGGCAGCTAATGACAATATTTTTAGATTTTCCGTAAAAAAATGTTGAAAATTAATAAATTTTCCTGACGGAACATTTTAGATTCATAGTTTTCATAAAATTTCTTTTAAGAAGAAAACAAATTTTTTATATATTGTTATTAACCAAGTTAATTTTTAATTCTCTGTTTTGAACAAAAATATATCATTCACATTGAATTTCTGCTTCTCCTGAAAGTTTGATATCTCCACTTTCTGAGGCAGCTTGTAGTGTTAATAAAAGTTTTTTTTCTGTATCTATTTTCTTTTTTACTTTTCCAGAACAAATTACAGTTTCTCCTACTTTTGTCATTCCTCTAAATTTTACTTTAAATGTTTTTATTTGTTCTAAATGGAAATGGTTACTTAGTATTTTTCCCACCTGAGCCATGATGTACATTCCGTGGGCAATTGTGGTTTCTAATCCCACTTTTTTTGCGAATTCTTGATCTACGTGTATAGGATTAAAGTCTCCAGAAGCACCTGCATACTTTACTAAATCTACTTGTTGGATTGGTCCTATTCGAACGGACGTCAATTCTTGATCTATCTGAAAGTCTTCGTATTTGGCTTTTTTCATAATTTACCTCTAAGCTTCTTTTGGTCTTAAAATAATACCCATTTCTGCGATAAGACAGGGTTCTTGTTGCTCGTTTTTGTAAATTGTACGGAAGGTAACTACTTCCATTTTCCCAGTCTTTACATCCACCACTTCTCCTTCTGAATGTATAGTCATTCCTGCATAGATTGGCTTTAAATAGGTATATTCCTCCTTCATATGTAATAATCGATTGGTATCGATTCCCATTTTTCTCATGTCTTCAAATATTTCTGGATATCCCCAAAACTGAAAGGAAGTTTGGAAAGTGGGAGGAATAGGGATTCCGGGATAACCTGCTTTTTTGGCTTCTTCTTCATCAAAAAAAATAGGATTTTTTTCTCCTATAGCAAGGCAAAACTCTCTTATTTTACTTTTTTCAACAGTAATGGAAAAAGACTTTAGTTTTTTTCCTATCAAGTCCTTTGATAATTCAAAAGATTCCATAGGATGAATTTTTTTTAAATTCTATTTCGGTCAACAAAATAGATTTAAATTCAATAGTTTTTATGTTCATTATATTTTTGTTTGACCATAATAAAGATAAAAAAAAATTGTATCATTGTGCACTGCACAATATGGAGAAAGTAATGAAAGATTCCTTTATTAAAATATCTAAAATCAAATATAAAAAAAGGATCATGATCCTTGTTGGAGTCATTGCTTGGTTTATTTTATTTCAAATTCCAGTATCTATTAAAACATTTTCTAAATTTAATTCAAGTACTTCTAATGTAATCAAAAATCATACAATTTTAAAAATACAATATTTAGAAGAATACATAAGAAAAAAAAATTCTTTTCTTCCTGTAGGAGAAGAAAAAAGATTGATCCAATCTATTATCCGTGAATCTCATAATTTGGATTTGCCAAAGGGTGCAGAAATTCAAGGGAAAAAAGTAGATCCAGTGATCTTTTTGATGGCTTTGATAGAAATGGAATCCTCATTTGATAAAAATGCAATTTCTATTGCTAACGCTAGAGGCTATATGCAAGTAATGCCTATGACTGCCCAATGGATCAAACAAAGAGAAAATTTATCTGTTTCTGTGAATGAAATTCATTCTACTGAAGTCAATATTATGTTAGGTGTGAAATATTTCAATTATCTCTCAACACAATTTCAAGATCTAAAATCCATATGCTTAGCCTATAATGTAGGAGAAGCAAATTTTAGAAAGGGTTTTTATGATATATACTATTGGAATAAAATAGAAAAATTTTATAAAGAAATTTATGAGTTTATAGAAACTAAAAATCAAGAAACTGAAAAAAAGAATTCCAAAAAAATTACCTTTTTTAAAGAATAAAAAATTGATTTTTTTATTTCCTTAAAAATTCTAAACATAAAAAAGGTTGAAATATGAATCGAATCCAGATTTCTAAATTTACTTTAATTAATTTGCTATTTTTTACCTTTTTGATGGGAACTTTTTTAAGTCCTTTGATCTATTCGGGCATTAAAAGACATATAGTGATGAAATCCATACAAACTGATGCAGATCCGATTCCTGAATCGGAACAAATCTATGCAATCGAAATGCAAAAAACTTTCATGAATGTTTACAAAAAAGCCCAATCTTCTGTAGTTTATATTAAAACCAACATCTTAGTAAAATCTCACGCATGGTTTGATTATTATCAACAAGTAGAAGGTGCAGGTTCAGGAGTGATCATTGACAAAGAAGGTTATATTGTTACCAATAGTCACGTGGTTAAAGGTGCCAATACAATTGAAGTGTATTTTAGTGATAATACTCGTTCCATTGCAAAGTTAATAGGAAGAGACGATAATTCGGATATAGCCCTAATAAAAGTACCTTCGTCGGAAAAATTGCAACCAGCCATATTGGGTGATTCTAACAAAGTTCAAACGGGTCAAATAGTATTTGCTTTAGGTTCTCCTTATGGATTAGCGAGTACCTTTACTTTTGGTATTGTATCTGCAGTAACACGTTATATTGATAATTCCAAGTATTCTAGGATTCAAACTGATGCATCCATAAATCCTGGGAATTCAGGTGGTCCTCTTTTGAATGTTTATGGCGAAGTGATTGGAATCAACCAATCTATCATTTCTCCTGATGGCAAGGGTGGTAGTGTAGGCATTGGTTTTGCAATACCAATCAACGAAATCAAAGAAACGATTGAATTACTAAAAAAAGAAAAAAGGATAATTGGAAAAGCTGCCTTAGGGGTAAGTGTATCCGAATCTAATGAAGAATTAAAAGAATACTTAGGAATTCCTAAAAACTTGAAAGGAGTAATCGTTCGATTTGTTGTGCCCAATTCTGCTGCCGACAAAGCAGGTATACTGGAAAATGATTTTATATATCAGATCAATGATAAAAAAATTGAAACTCCTGAGGATTTAGTAAAAGAAATCCAAAAATCAGGAGTAGGGGCAGAAGTAGAAATTTATTTATTTAGAAAAGGGAAAAATATAAAAATCAAAGCCATCATTGGAGAAGATTTATCTTAATAGGATTCCAATGATAACTAAAGAAAATTGGATCCATTTAGAATCTATTGATTCTACCAATTCCTATTTACTAAAAAATCATTTTTCTCATGGTACGATGATAACTTCTACCACCCAAACCAAAGGAAAAGGAAGAAACTCAAGAAGTTGGTTTGATATTCCTAATCATTCTTTTTTGTTTTCCCTTCTTTTAAAATTTGATCATTTTGAATACAGCTTTTATCCTATTTTAGTGGGCTTGTGTGTTCTAATGGCATGTAAAAAAGTTTACAGAAAGTTTTATAACCAAGAGTGTGAACTTTATATCAAATGGCCTAATGACATTCTTCTAAGAAGAAATCATAAAATAGGTAAATTGGCAGGTATTCTTATAGAAACTCAATTTAAAGATAATCAATGGAATGTAGTTATAGGCATTGGAATTAATTGGAAATCTGTTCCTCAGATCTCACAAAATCAAATGAAATTTCCTCCTATTGCATTATTTCCCGAATCGTTTTCTTATAAGCCTCTTATTTTTTTAGATTATCTAATCGAACAATTGAATGAATTTTCTATAGAAAAACCTCATCCTTTTTATTCTTATTTGGATTTGGTAAATGAATACCATTTTTTGTATAAAAAAAGAATTCAGATTTCTAACGAAATTTTTCTAATCGATAAAATAGATTCTAATGGAAATCTTAAAATCATTAATCTATCAACCAATGCTACCAAAATTCTAATGGATTGGGAAGATGAATATGAAATACTTACTAACGATTGATATAGGAAATACAAATACTGTTTTTGGAATATTTAGTAATGAACGTCTTGTAAAATCTTGGAGAATTGTAACAAAAAGAAATAGGACTTCTGATGAATTGGGTGTATATCTAACTAGTTTTTTTTCTACTTGCGGGTATAAATTGGAAGATATAAAAGATGTGATTTATTCTTCTGTAGTCCCTTCTTTTAATCCTATTTTGGATAGAATGATTGAAGAATATTTTCATAGAAAACCTATAAAAGTAGCATATGATATGAAATTACCTTTAAAATACCATTATCCAAGACCTTTTGAATTAGGGGCAGATAGAATTGTAAATGCTGTTGCAGGCATTACTTTATATAATAAAGATTTAATTATTATTGATTTGGGAACTGCCACAACCTTTTGCTTAATCAAAGATAATTTTTACGAAGGTGGGGTAATCGCACCTGGATTGAAGATGTCCATGGAAGCACTACACAATCGTACAGCTTTATTACCTCTCGTAGAGTTTGCAAAACCTCTTTCTGGTATTTTAGCAGATAGCACAATTCATTCCATACAAGCAGGTTTTTTTTACGGTTGGATAGGGCTTCTTAATGAAATTAAAAAACAATTAAAATTAAAGTTTCCTAATACAAAATTTTTAACAATTGGAACTGGTGGCTTGTGTGGAGTTATTTATAAAGAAGTACCTGATATTTTTGATATTATTGATAAGGACTTAACTTTAAAAGGTTTGAAAATCATATACGATTATCAAATCTAATGAATTCTCAAATACCTCTTAAGGTATTTGAGAATCTAATTTTTAATGGGAAAGAAGGAATTCTGCCAATTGCTTTAGATCATTTGCATTTAAGGACTTTGTTTGAGAAAGTTGCAATTTCATAACGGTTTCAAATTGTCCTGCAAATTTGCCTTTATCCAATCTAGGTTTCCCTTCTCCTTTTAAAAATTTGATTAAATCTCCCAGTTGTCCTTTATAAGATGTTGAGATACTTTTTAAGGAAGGACCTACAGAATCTGCTGATGGTTGGTGGCACGCTGTACATCCTTTAGAGTTGAAAATTGTTTTGCCATCGGCAAGCAAAGAAACACTAAAAAAGGTTAATGCAAAGAGTATAATTATTTTCCTCATAATTCTCTCCTCAATTTAATTGTAATACCAAATTAAATTAGAGCAGCAAAAAATCAATATTTTTTTATATTTTAAACTCTAAAATTATATAATTTATTATTTTTTTTGATTTATGTATATTTATATATTTAAATTACCTCAAGAATGATTCTTAGCTTCTCTTAATTTTAAATCATCTTTAGTAGTAATTTTACTATGATAAGTTAAATTCTTTGGTAATTTTGCTAATTTCGATTCACTTATTCGAAGTATGCTCTCTTTTGTTATCCATTCTTGTTTAAAAATTAGGTAAAGAGATTAATTGCTTTTTATTTTATTTATTGCGTAGAAATACATCTCAAGCAAATGTTGGATTTGTTTTTCTATGTAAGATTGCTCTTTTAAATTTTTTGGTATTGTTTTCTCTCTTAAGTAGGATAGAATAATTTGGGCATTTGTGTTTAAATCCGGTTTTATTTTAACTTCTTGTGGAAAGGGTTCATAGAATATCTTTGTTTCTGTTTGATAACCATTTTCTTTTTTCTTAGAAATTAAGATTTCATTTCTTTTATTAAAAGAAAAGCTTAGACCTCCTTCTTCTCCTCTTCGAATTCCCACAATATTAGGTATTTCTTTCTTTTGTAGAATTTCTGTAATTATCTCTAAATAAGGGGGGTGGAATGCAGAAAAAAATTGGGTTTTTGCATTAATAGGATTGTAAATCCTTTCCAATGTTGATAAAAAAGGTCTTTTTTTTAAAAGCTTTCTTCTCTCTATCCAGATATCCAAAATAGAAGATAAATTTTTAACATCAATATAAAGTCCATGAAAATCAGAATTTTTTAATGAATTTTGGTTCATATACTTTTCTATTTCTGAAGGATCTTGTAGAAAAGGTGCATCTAAAAATTTTGCTAAATCAAATAAATTGTAATGAAATTTGGGACCTGGATTTTTGCTCACAATAAAAAAAGGGATGTAGCCTTCTTCGATTAATTTTCTACCAATCAAGGGAGTTAACAAGTAGCTTCGGTTTATACCATCAAAAGGTTCCGTTAAGATTATAAAATTTTCAGAAATAGAAGAAATTATTTTTGCATTCCATTTATGATAATACAAATCTTCAATAGATTTTAACAATCCTAAATATTCTTCTAAAGTTTCATGGCGGAATCTTAAAATAGAAGTAATCAATCCTATATCGAATTCTTCTTCTAAAGAAAATTTTTCTTTAAATAGAAATCTTCCAATAGTATATGATTCTTCTAGATCTAAAGTGAATCCTTGAAGCAATCTGTGAATGAGATTTAGAATTTTTATATCTTTGGTTTTGCAAAGTTTGGAAATTATGTCTTCTACTGTATGTATTTTAAAATGATTTTGGATATTCTTTTCGGATTTGGATTCAAAACCTTTTAAAAATATTGCTCCCCAAAAAGCACCTTTTTGGATGTTTGGTATTTCTGGACTTTCTAAATCGGTGGTAATCGATTGTTCTAAATTTTCTGGTAGGGAAGAACTACCGTATTTACCAATTCCAATTAATGCAATCGCTTGTTCAATTGAATTTTCTTTTATTGGCATCCTCATTTTATAAAAAAATAAAACAAAAATTAAAGCAACTAAAATTTCTAAATCAAATTTCGAATTCAGAAGCTCTTCTCAATCTATCTATGATAGCAACTCCTAATCCTTCTTTAATAGGCGGTTTAAAAGCAAAAATAACATCGAAGTTTTTTTCCATTTCTTTTAGATATAAAAAAAGATTCTTAGCAATTTCTTGCAAATTGGAACTTTTGGAAAGATTGTAAAAAATTGAATTTTTTTTAAATTCTTCTCCATAAATCAAAAAACCTATTTTTTTGCATCTTAAATTTTGTTTTTTGATTGGTTCGTATACATTTTCTAAAATAGTTATAAGTTTTTCTTTATAATTTTCGTTTTTCAAGTATTCCATATAGTTTTGACTAAACAAAATTAGCGGTATTGAAGGTGAATAGTGTTTTGGCAATAAACCCGGAGATAAAAAATCATTCTCTTTTTTACTTTCCACGATAGTAAAACCTTGGTTAACAAAAAACTCCTTTGTAAAAAAACCAGCCCTTAAAATTTCTAAAGTATTTTTTTTTATAACCCTTACTACTGTAGATTCAATTCCTATTTCGCATTTTCCTCCTTTAACTATGTCTATGGTTTCTCCAAAATATTCGTATGCTATTTCTTCTGAGGTGGGACTTATTCTACCTGATGGATTGGCAGAAGGAGCGGCAATAGGTACTGTGACTTTATTCGCAATTTCCAAAAATATTTTATGGGTAGGCATACGAAAAGCACAAAATTCAGAACCAGCTGTAACAATATCAGGTATATTTCGCTTTCTAATTAATACCGTTAAAGGTCCTGGAAAAAAACTAAGCAATTTTTCTTCTTCGGCATTGACATAGGAATATTCATAAATGGTTCGAATATCACCTACATGACAAATTAGAGGATTTTCTTTAGGTCTTTTTTTTACTTTATAGATTTTTTCGATGGCAGATGGTTTTGTTGCCAAACCTGCAAGACCATAAACAGTTTCTGTAGGTAAAATTACAATGTTTCCTTGTAAAAGCAATTCTACAGCTTTTTTAGCAGTAACAAACATTTTTATTTGGGTAATAAAATACCTTTAAAAAATATACTGCCAAATGTTTTTTGTGCAATTTCTAGTAAATCTTCTTTTGTAATAGATTCCAATTCTACAAGAATTTCTTCTAATGGGTTTTTGTATTCTTCTCTAAGTAAAGAATTTAATAAAATACTACTCAATCCTTTGATAGTTTCAGCATTTGCAATTATATTTGTTTTAATAATATTTTTGGCTTTTGTAATGGTTTCTTCATCAATGTAATCATTACAAATTCTATCAAAAATCGTGAAAATTTCTTTTTCTAAAGTAAGAATTTGCTCTGGAGAGATACCAGCAAAGATTTCTAAAAGAGAGAAGGAACGGTTTCTTATAATATCTGAATAAATTTCATAACAGGACAATCCTAGTTCTTCTCGAACTCTTTCAAAGAGAAAAGAAGAATCCATACCTCCCAAAACAAAATTAAGAAAATTTTGTTTCATTCTATTTTTTGAATTATAAGGAAATGCAGGAAAGAGTAAAACAAAGTATGCTTCTTCTATGTCTTTTTTCTGTAAAACCAATTCTCCTTTCTTATAATAGCATTGGGGGTATTCGATAACTTCCGATTTTTTTTTATTTGCAAAATATTCTTCGATTTTAGAAAAAAAAATCTGTGGTTTTATACCTCCTACACCAGTTATAATCATATTTTCGTTATTATAATATTGATCTTTAAAAGATTTGATTTTCTCTACAGTTGTATTTATAATGGATTCTTTTGTTCCTAATATTGGATGATACAAATTTAAAAAATATTTTGTAGATTCTTCTAATAGAAAATCTTCGGGGTCATCAATTTTTTCCCTTAGTTCACTTAAAATGGGATTGATTTCTTTTTTTAAATCTTCTTCTCTAAGTAAAGGATTTAAATACATATCTGCTAAAATATCAAAACCTATCTCAAATACTTCGTTTAACATAGTAACATAATAATTGGTATGATCATAATCTGTAAAAGCATTCACTTCTGCTCCTATATAAGAATAGGAATTCATAATTTCTTTACTCGAAGGTCTTTTTTTGGATCCTTTAAATACCATATGCTCTAAAATGTGCGAAATCCCCCATTCGTCTTTTGTTTCGACTTGTGAACCAGCTTTAGTAACTATCTGTAAAAAAGTCAAATAACTTGGTTGGTATATATATGCGGTTTGTATATTATGAATGTTTTTATAAAGAATTTCTTTATTTACGTAATTCTTGAATTTTGCAGTATCAAATAAAAGATCTTTGTTACCGTATTTCGTAGAATGAAAATTATGGTTTTTCATATTTTTAAATAAGTCCAAGCGAATCGAATGGCATTTGCAAATTTTTTGACCGATATATATCTAAAAATAAGTCCATGTAATAACAATGAAATTGAAAATCCATAATAAAACCATTATGACCACCCTTTTCTGTAATAAAAAGATGAATGTTTTTTATATCTTTTAAAAAAGCAAAATCATCTATAGGAATGATAGGATCATCATAAGAACTCAAAATATAAACAGGTATTTTTAAATTTTTAAAATTAAAGTTGGAAATGGTGTATTCAGCAAAATACTCTTCAAGTGATCTATACTTAGTACATTTTAACACACTTTTTTCTGTTAGTTCCATAATAGAATCTATTTTTAATAAATCAGAAAAATCATATAGATAAGGAAAATAATATTCTTTTAATTGAAGAGATCGCTTCCATTTTTTTAAAAAATATTTTTTATAAATTTTGTCTTGATCAATCACAGTTGTTGATTTTTGGGGGTCCAATACTGGAGAAATGACAAAAATAAATTTTAATAAGGAAGTATTTTTATGCTTCTTGCTAAACATAGTTGCAATTCTTAATGCAAAGTTTCCTCCTAAAGAAAAACCTACAATATAAGTGGGCTTTTTAAATTGATCAATGATATAAGAGATTGCATCGAAAACTTCTTCTAACAAAGTGCCGAGAAATAATCCTTCATTTAGGTGATGGGTATTTCCATGATCTCTAAAGTTCAATCGAAATATATCAAAGCCATTGTTGATCAAAAAATTACCCATTCGAAAAACATAAGAAGAATCTATGCTTCCTTCCCAGCCATGGAGTAAAATCACCAATCCTTTTGATTTTTTATAATTAATAGATTTGGTATAACTTCCCAACAAGCGAACGCCTTTAGGTGTTGTGATTAACTTTAGCTTAGAAATCTCTTTTAGAAAGTGAACACTATTTCCTATTTTTATAGAAGATAGGCTTGTCTGTAAAAAAGAATTCTGAAGCAACTTTGGAATTCTAAAGCAGATTTCATGTGTGATCATTCCTAATCAATTTTTTTTATAAAAAGGGTTTGTCAATTTTTTCATTTTTGATATATAGATTGTTTCTTTTTTTTTAGTTTTTCAATAAGAAATTGGTAAAAATTGTAGACTAATTAAAATTTTGTTTTTAATTATCTATTGAGGAGTTTTAAATCATGATTTTAAATTATAAAACACAATGGGAAAATTCTTTAGAAAATCCATATAGATTTTTTTTCCCTTTTGCTTTTTTGGGATTGTTACTAGGCTTGGGGGTGATTTTTTTTCCTGTAGTAGATAATGAGGTTATTTATTGGCATCGAGAAATTTTGATTACTTTATTTCTTTTACCAATTGCAAATGGCTTTTTGTATACTGCAGTTCCCCGTTTTTTTAATTCTTATTTTGCTAAAACCAAGGAAATTTTTCTGAGCCTCTTTTGGCTTGTCTTTTTATTTCTATTAGTAATTATTAAAAATAAAACTCTTTATAGTGGAATCAAATTTGTATATATAACCCAAATTGCATTATTTGTTATAGAAAGGTATACCAAAAGAAAATCAGGTAATCCCTTGTTTACCCCATTTATTTTTGTTTCGTTATTTTCTGGGTTTATGGGAAGCTTATTGCAATGGGTTTTTTTCTATTACCCCAATCCAATCTTATATTCTATAGCTTTTTCTTTATACTACCATGCTTTTTTTTGGATTTTACTTTTTGGAGTAGGAACAAAATTTTTTCCTATGTTGACTTTAACGGTTCCTTTGTCTGAAGACAGAAAGTACCAAATTTTAAACAAAAAAATTTACTCTTCTTTAAGCTTTTGGTATGGATTTAGTTTGGTATTGCTTTTTACTTTTTTGATGGAAGCTTTGGAATGGATTGCTTTAGGGTTATGGATTAGAGCCTTTTTAGTACTTTTTTTGTCTCATGAAGCTTGGTATTTGTATTTTCCTTCTCAAAGAAAAGGAATGTACACCTTTTTTATCAAACTTTATTTATATTCCATTGTGATAGGTCATTTTCTTTTTCCTTTTTTTCCTAGTTATAAACAGCATTTGTATCATATCATTTTTGTAGGAGGATTTTTAGGATTGGTATTGATCGTAGTAGGTAGGGTTTTGATTTCTCACGAAAAATTTGATCTAAATTTAGAAGTAAAATCCAAAATCTTAGGTTCTGCTTTTTTATTAATTTACATTGCTTTATGGACAAGAACTACAGCGTTTCTAATTACCGAAAGTTACGAAAACCATTTAAAGTATGCCAGTATTACTGCCATTTTAGGAGTTTTAATTTACATGATTTTTTTTGTCAAAAAGTTGATCAATAAATTGAATCAAAAGAAATTTGAATAGAAAGGGAAACATTTTTTTGTTGAGGTTCAATAGAAAAACCATATTTCACAACATCCAAAAGGTGAAAGGAATAAAATATACCAGTTAAAATAGAACTATACAAAAATGCTTGTGCATAAGAATTGTGTCTTGACTGATAATTTTGGAGTTTCCGAATCGTAAAATAGTTTATGCCTATTCCTAAGGTGGACCTAAAAATTGGTAATCTTGATATACCGCTAAAATTATAAATAAAAAAATTTTTAGATAAAAGATTGTATTTTTCTTCCCATCTGATTGCATTATGATAAGAATACATCATCCCAGCAACAGAGGTAAGCATACCAATTTGTAAAAAGTTTGCTTTGTAGTATTCTTTATTTTCTCTTTGAGGGACTCCTGGGATCAGTAACTTCCAGTTTAAAGCTTTTATGTTTTCTTTTTTTAAGGGTTTGATTTCTATAGCATTTGTGGTTCTATATTGTTTCTTTTCTGAATTTCGAACAATAAGATTATACTTTCCTATTTTTTGCTGGGAAGGATCGATAATAAGCTCAATTCGATTTGTATCAAGTTGTCTATAAGGAATCTCTTTTATTGTATTTGTTTTTGAATCTTCAAGATAAATTTTTGTTTTTTCTGTAATATTATCCACTGCTATTTGAATTTTTTCCTCTTTTTCGGAAGGAAAAAGTGTCTTATGTTCTATGTAAGATATTTTTGGTTCTGGAATTTCTTTAATTTCGAATTCTTTCCAATCCGTCCATAAAAATAATTGATTAAACTTATTAATCAAACCCAAACGCTTTTTAAATTTTCCCGGCAGAAGTTCAATATTCAGTTCAGTATTTTCTGTTTCTTTAGAAAAGAGAATTTGACCATTTAGATCTGCAATTTCTAAACGATAACGAAGAATACCTTCAATTTGTGTCCATTTTTCTGTATAGGAAATAATTTTTTTAGTTTCTTCATTTTTATCATCTTTTTCTTCTGTGTAAAGGTATGTAGATATAAAAAAAAGTATAACTGCAATTCTTAAATGCTTCATTTTAGTCTATATAAATTTTTTTTGGTGTTAGAAATTCTGGTTTCTGATTTATTTTTTGTTCAAGAATAAAATCCATATATATATCTTCGCTTTTTATAGTTTCTTTATCAATTTCCCTAACACTACGGACTACAGCCCTGAATTTACCTAAACTTAATTTTTTAAAAGGATTGTATTCCAAAAGATTAGCATACAATCGATATTTGTCAGCTAAAACAGTATTTTTATAAATTTCAAATTCATAATAATCAGTAAATTTTGTTTTAGTCCATTGAAAAAAGATTGTATTGATTTTATTGACATCATAAGTTGGGTTTGTAGTGGGTTGTAACCATTGGGGAGTTTCGGGTACATAATAAATTTTAAAATTAGAAAAGGCTTCTGCAAGTGCTTTTGTATTTTCTTTATCGTATACAATGATCTTCCAAAAATAGTTCCCTTCTTCGAAATTGAATTTTTTTAGATCCAATAGATAATTTTCACTATTTAAATTGATTTTGTGGAGTGGCTTTACAAATTGTGGATCTTTGGCAAGAACCATTTGGAATGAGAAAATGTTTTCTGATAACTTCCATTTGAATAAAATTTCAGAGACTTTTGGTATAAAAAAGCTCTGATTTTTGGTAGGATACAACAGAGTGATTTCTATTTTATCAGAAATAAAAAAGTCGGCTATATTCGATTCTACTTTATCTAAATTTAGAATTCTCCAATAGTAGGTTCCTGGTTGTAAATTTTCTTTAAATATATAAAAATTTTGGGAAATTTCTTTCTCATATACAATTTGTTGAAAACTTTTATCTTTTGCTATTTGTAAGATTTGGTTTTTTGGATTTTCGATTTTCCAATAAAAACGGATTCCTTTTTGTAGCTCTTGGACAAAAAAAGTTTCGCTTATAGGGGTAATTGGAATTGCAGGTTTTTCTTTTTCCATTTTCTGAACTATAAAGCTATAAATATTCGATTCTGTAACACTTTCTTTTTCGTTTGTTATGGGTACTACTTTCCAAAAATACTCAATTTTTTCTTCTTTTATTTCTAAAGGAATAGAGATAAAGTTTGTAAAAGTGGAAATTTTTTTAGGATTGGAAAAATTTTTATTTGTATCTATCCAAATTTCATAAGAAGGAGCATTTTCGGAATTGGTCCACGAAAAATTTATGTTTTGATTTTCTTTAAACGAAAAGAGTTCACCATTCTTGGGATATAATAGATTGATTTTTTCTTTGCGAATAATAGAAAATTTTTTATAATAATTAATCTGAGAATTCGAATTTTTTGTTATTATCTTCCAAAAATAAATTCCGGGGGATAGATCCACTATAATTTGATTTTTTATTGGTTTTCTAAGAACCAGATTAGAAAAAGTAGGGTTGTTTGATAGAACTAAATCATAAATTTCTGTTGGATCCCCCTCTATTTGAAATTGTACTGCGATTCTATCATTTGTATAAAATTTTGCGTTATCTTCAGGAGATAAAAGTTTTATGGTATTTTTTTCTTTTTTTATTTCATTTGATTCTTTATTTAAGAGAGCGATTTCGTTTTCTTTGAGTTTTTCTTCTTTTCCTTTAGTTTTTAAGTTGGCTTCTCCCTTTTCCAATTGGATTTGTAAGGATTCGTTTTTATTCACTAATTTTGCATTTGCAGAACTTAAAAGAATTTCTGAATCTTTAGTTTGTATTTTTAAATTTTTATTTTCTGTATTTGCTTCTAAACTTCCATAGTTAAAATTAATTTTTGCTTCTTCCCCAAGTAAATTGATAACAATATAACTATTCTCGTTTATAGAAATTTCTGTTCCATCTTGCAACCTTAATACAGCTTCTGAAAGTTCTTCAGTTTTTATGGAATCTCCGTTATAGATGGGGTATTCGCTTTGTATGTACTCCCATATAGACTGATTTTTGATTTTTCTTAAAGCAACCTTTTTTTTAAAAATAACTTTACCAACAGGTTCTCCTAAACCTTGGTATGTAGTATAGATATCTTTATATAACAAAAAAGAAATCAAAATAAGTAACAGGATACCTACAGAAACAAAAATACTGTCTTCTTTTTTTGAAGAGATTTTTATTATTTTTATATTTTTTTCTTTTAGTTGTATCATTTTGAAGTTTTTTTATCTAGTATTTCGAATTTTTCTTCTTTTTCGTCTTCTAAGATTCCTTGACCTTCTTGAATTTGTGGTTTCCAATCGATACCATAACGCTTTCTTAGCTCATCAAGATTTTTAGGACGTGTAGGATCATCTTTTCTTCCTAGGATACAATAGATAGTTTGTGGTTCTTTTTTGCCCTTTACTTTTATTGCTGGCATTTTTACTACATCAAAAATATCTTTTACTTTTTCGTAAGTATCCTGAGAGATCAATATATCCGTTGCAAATGGTTTATTTAAAGCTTCGATTCTACTTGCAAGATTTACCGTATCTCCAATAACAGTAAATTCTAATCTTTTTTCGGATCCGATTTGTCCTGATGTTACTTCTCCATAGTTAATGCCACATCCAAATTTTGCAATCGGTAAATTATGTTCCTGGTTGTATTTGTTGAATTCTTGCAAAGCCTTTCTCATTAAAAGAGCTCCGTTGATTGCATTTTCTGCATCATTTCCGTAAGAACCTACTGCACCCCATGTAGCCATCACTGCATCTCCAATAAATTTATCCACAATTCCATGAGTTTTTTCTACACAATCTACCATAAGTGTAAAATAGCGATTTAAATATTGTACCACTTCTTCTGAACTCATTTTTTCTGACATAGCTGTAAAACCTCTTAAATCCGAGAAGAATACAGCACAAATTTTCTTTTCTCCACCTAATTTGATTTCTCCTCTCATTGCTTTTTCTGCAATTTCTTTGTTTACAAATCTTCCAAAAGCGTCTTTCATTTTTTCTCGTTCTTCCAATCCCTTAACCATTTTGTTAAAGGAATATGTTAAGAGCCCCACTTCGTCTTTAGCTTTTGGAATCACTCTTACAGTATAATCTTCGTTTTCTACATAACCAGTTGCAATAGCAAGTTCCTTAATAGGTTCTGAAATGGTTTTAGAAAAAAAATAAATAATTGTAATCGACAAAATTAAAATGATTAATAAGATATAAATGTTTCTTCTTTGTGTAGTATAAACGGGTTCAAATGCTGTTTTTTCCTCAATCATAGCTAAAATGCCAATACCCGAAAGACTTATCTTTTTGAATGCACCTAAGAAGTTCTGATTGTTATAAGAAAAGCTTGTTAGACCATTATCAATTTTACTTTCTAACATCATTTTTACAATAGGAATCTCTTTAGCATTTTTTCCCGAAAGACTTAAATCTAAATTGGAAGAAGCCAAAATATCACCATTTCTGTTTACCATAAAAGTCTGCCCCCCAGATAAAGTAGGGAAGTTATCATTCATTTTTTTTGAATCTATCAAGATAACGATTAAGCGATTTTCCAATACTTTGGAAGGGCTTACCAACATTAAAATTGGCAAATTGAAATTTGGAGAAATGTTAATAACATTTAGAACGCCCGTTAGAGAAAGAAAAATCCCTTCTTTATAAATTTTTACTAAGTCGTCAAAATCTTTATCCGGAATACCCAATTGTTGGATTAGGGTTTTATTTAAGAGCCATTTTTCTAATTGGTAATTTTCTTTTTCTACTTTTAAAATTCCAATCGCAAAAATTGTGGGGTTTTCAAAAGTGTTTATATCATTTCGTTTATAATCTTTTAAAATCAACTCCGCATCTTTATAATTTTGTTCAATGGAATCTTGAATTTTTTGAGCAATTATATTTACAAGATTTGCGTTGTTTTCTTGAATTCTTGTCTCTATATCTCGTTTAAAGAAAAAAGAGGCAATAAATATCATAATAGATAAAGAAATCACTATTAAAGAAACAATAATAGTTAATAATTTTATTCGAATGGTAAATTTAGATAAACGAAATTCCTTTGGTTGCAAAAAGGTATTTTGATTTAGGATTGTATTTTTTTGAGAAATGGTTTCTTTTTGTGTTAGGGAATCCGAAATTACTTCTTTGGTATTTTTTGGATCTCTTGGAGATTCCTTAACCTCTTTTTTTTGCAAATCCTCAGAAATTGGTTTTATGTTTGGATCCTGATTATAAGTATTTTCTTGGGGTTCAATCGTTGTGCTAATAGTTTGTGGTTTTTCGAATGGTTCTTGATTTTGGTTCGATTCTAATTTAGGGGAAGAATCTTTATCCATTGAAATAAACCCCGAAGTACCCTCTTTTGTTTGAGTGCTTATCGTTTCAATTTCTAAGTTTTCTAATACTTCTTGATTTTCATTAGATACTTCTTGGGACTCTGGAATTGCATGTAAAGTTTTCGTATAATTCGTACTTGGTTCTAAATTTTGGATATCGTCACGAATGGGATCGAAATCTATAGTAGAAATCAAATTGTTTTTATAGTGATTGAGTCGCTTTGAAAAAATTAATAAAACTTTTTCGTTATTTAGAATCATATCTCGCAATCGATCTAAGTTTTCTTTAACATCATTTTCTAAAAGGATTAAAACCTTAAAAGACTGGCGAAGACATGCAATGGTAATTTCTTCGAGTTCTTTATTATAAAAGTTTGAAATAAATACAATCTTGGAATAACCTTTATACTTGTATTGAGAAAGAAAAACAAAAAAATCATTTTTGTTTTTGTATATTATATCTTCTACAGTAAAATCAACCAAGAAGATATTTTTTGAGGAAAATTTAATATACATTTTTTCTACTATCGTCAAATTCAATATTTAAACTTACTCTTAATATAAAAAACAAAAAAAATATGTCAATCTTTTTTTATAAATACTATAAATAAATGCTATAAAAAATTATTTTTAAAATTTCCCTTAACATTTTAAAAATTTCTAAATATTCTAAAGATTTTTTGTAAAAATATAAAATATAAGTACACTCCTTTTAAAAATTCATTTGCTCATACGGATTTATCTAAGAAAATGTGACTTTATTTATGAAAAATCAACGATTAGGAATTTTGGCTGGCAAGGGAGAATTACCCTGGATTGCGACAAGAAATGCTATTCTAAAAGGAGAAGATCCTATTGTATTATTATTAACAGATGATGAACCTCCAGAAGAATTTCGGGACAGATGCATCAAGGTCGTATTGACCAAATTTTATACTTCTGTACTTAGAACATTAAAAGAACATAATGTAAATAGAATTATTTCTATAGGGAAGATACAAAAAAACATTTTATACGAAAAGCCAAAATTTGATTTAAGAACCCTTTTTCTTCTATATAAAATGCATAATAAAAATGATTATACCATATTTTTGTATTTAGAAAAGGTTTTAGCACAACGCGATATAGAAGTTTTACCCCAGACCATTTATTTAGAGAATTGCTTTCTTGAAGAAGGTAGATATGGAAGAAAGCTTTCCAATAAAGAAATTGAAGATGTTTCTTTTGGAATGCATTATGCAAAAGAAATCAATCAATTGGATATTGGACAATGTGTTGTTGTTGGGGATAAAATTGTATGGGCAGTAGAATGTGCAGAAGGGACGGATGAATGTATAAAAAGAGGCGGGAAATTATTTAAGAAAGGAGGAGGAGTGGTTTGTAAGGTTGCAAAAAAGAATCAGGATCCCAGATTTGATATACCTGTTATTGGTATACACACTCTCAATTCTATGGCAGAATCCAATTGTAAAATTTTGGCTATAGAATCTCATTCTACAATCGTTGTAAATAAGGACCAATTTCTTAAAACGGCTAAAGAATTGAATATTACTGTATTAAGTATTCAAGACAATTTATCTGACATTCAAAAATTAAAAAAAATCAATAAAAATTGGTTCAACTTTTTATGAAAAAAAATAAACAATTTTTAGTGATCACAGGAGAAAAATCGGGTGAATTGCTTGCTGTTGATGTAATTAAAGAACTAAAAAAAATTGGTTCTTTTGAATTTATAGGGACGGGAAGTGAACTCTTAAAAAAGGAAGGAGTTACATTGATTGAATTTATAGATAAAATGGCAGTGGTTGGAATTGTTGAGGTTTTTAAAGCTTATGGTTTTTTAAAAAAACTTATGCGTAAAATTTTAGATATCATAAAAGAACAAAAAATCGACTATGTGTTACTTGTAGACTATCCCGGATTTAACTTAAGATTAGCAAAAGAAATAAAGAAAATCAATAAACACATAAATGTATTTTATTTAGTGAGTCCTCAAATTTGGGCTTGGAATTATAAGCGAATCCAAATCATAAAAAAAAATGTTGATTTTATGTTTGTCTTATTTCCCTTCGAAAAAGAAATTTACGAAAAAGAAAACATTCCTTGTGAATGGATTGGACATCCGATGAGGTTTAGAATCCAAAAAGAAATCAGAAAACAAATACCCATAAAAGTAAAAGGGAAACCCATAATTGGAATTTTACCAGGAAGTAGGTTTTCAGAAGTATCAAGGTTGTTGATTCCTATGTTAGAAGGAGCTGAATTGATTCAAAAAAAATATCCCAAGGCAGAGTTTTTGGTTCCTGTTCTATCTTCTGATAAAAACTTATATAATTTTGTAAACGAAATATGTATGCAAAAAAAAAATTTAAAGTTACGAATTGTACCCGACGCCTCTTTACGAGTAATGAAAGAATCTGATCTTCTTATTCTTGCCTCAGGTACTGCTACTTTAGAAGCATCTTATTTTAAAAAACCAATGATCATTTGTTATAAAGTCAATTACCTAAGTTATTTTATTTTTGGATTTCTAATAAAAACAAAATTTATTGGATTGCCTAACTTATTGTCTAAAGAACAAGTTGCTTTAGAATTGTTACAAAACGAGGTGAACCCAAAATTTATTTTTAACGAAGCCATGAAAATTTTACAAGACGAAAATTATAAAAAAAGGATTCTTAAAAGTTTATCAAAAATCCAATTTGCACCCAAGAACCAAAATCCAGCAAAAACAACCGCAGAAATTATAAAAACATTAATCCGAAGGAAAAAATATGAAGCATCTACTTAGTTTAACGGATTTAAATAAAGAAGAGTTTTTTTTATTGTTACATAGAGGTTTAATGCACAAGAAGAATCGATTGCTAAATCCCGAAGCTTTAAAAAATAAATCCATTGCTCTTTTATTTGAAAGAGTATCTACAAGAACCAGAATTTCTTTTAGTATAGCCATACAGGAACTTGGAGGGCATTATTTGGTTTTGCATTCTAATGAATTGCAATTAGGAAGAGGGGAAACCATAGAAGATACAACGATAGTTTTATCCAAATATTTACATGCAATTATGATCCGCACAGATAGTCATTCCAAATTAGAAAAAATGGCAAATCTAAATGCTATCCCTATTATCAATGGTTTATCCGATTTATTCCATCCTTGCCAAGCCTTTGCAGATTATATGACCTTACTGGAATTGGGATACAATTTGGATAAAATCAAAATCACTTTTATTGGAGAACCTAACAATGTATTTAATTCTCTTGTAGTCGGTTCTTTATTTGCAAATACACAAATAGAAATAGCAACTCCAGAAGGTTTTCACTTTCACCCTCGATTAAAAAAAATACTGGAAGAAAACCGAAAAATTGTTAAAATCCATAAAGATCCAAAAGATGCCGTAAAAGATGCAAATGTTATTTATACTGATGTATGGATTTCTATGGGTCAAGAAAAAGAATCTGAAATCCGAAAAAAAATTTTTAAGCCTTATTCCATTACCAAAGAAATATTAAAGTATGCTCCTAAGGATGTTCAAGTTATGCATTGCCTTCCGGCTCATAGGGGAGAAGAAATCTCTGAAGATATAATGAATCAATTTTCCAATGTGATTTTTATGCAAGCAGAGAATAGATTGCATATTCAAAAGGCTATATTGGAATGGATTTTCGGCAAAATTTAGTAGGATTCATTTCTACCTCTGATAAATAAAAATACCAAAATGCCAGAAAGAAAGATCACAAAAGAAGCCCATAGAAGGGATTGCTGTACATTGATTTGCAATATATATCCCGCTAAAGGATTACTATGATAATGAAAAACCCTATTGGAATTGGATTCTTTTAAATACCAATATTCGTATAAAGTACCTTTGGATTTTATCCAATCACCAAAATAGATGTATGCATAATGTATGGTTTCCTTCTCCAAGGGCCAATTCCACTCTAAAGGAAATACTAAAAAATTAGGGATTTCCTTGTTGTTTAAATTCCCAAAATGAATTTTTTGATTTTTGTTTACCACATAAAGATAAACATTATGCAAAGGAAATGTATTTCGATTTATGGGTTCATCAAAGATGAATTCCACTTCTACAGTATAACTTTGGGTAATCTGATTATTGGATTCCACATTGCATATTTCGGGGCAGAACCCTTTTGTTGTGTAGAGAAATTCAGGAGTTTGATTTTTAAAGTATTGAATATCTCTAACAAATAAAGGTACATTTTCGAATGAATTTAAGTAATGAGAAATTTCTGTTTCTATTTGATTTTTAGGATTGTAAATTCTTGAATGATAGATTCCCTTACTTGGCAAATCTATATAAAGAATGTGATCATTATAAGAACCTTTAGCTAAGTATTTAAACTTTCCTCTAAGTCGTACAATTTGACCATAAGAATCCAAATCTTCTTCTAAAAATACCTGTACAACTACATCGTTATAATCCAAAGTACCACCTTCCCCATGATCTTCTTCAAAAGCTATCAAATACGGAGAACCTCTATAGTTCTGCAACCTAAGAGATCTTTTACTATCTTTAGGATAGTCATCTAAAAAGTCTGGTATTTGATCTTTATCAGAGTCTAAAAATTTAGCCAAGCCATTTCTAAAATTTTGGTTAAAGAAATATTTTCTTTTAATGGATATAAGCCATTTTTCTTCTGAGCGAAGGGGAATCATTTGTTTTGCTACAGATTCTCCTAAATAAATTTTTAAAACTATATGAGAAATTGTTTTTAGAATAAAGAAATTTCCTTGAATTTTTCCTGTAGGATCTGTTATGCTTTGGTATATGAGGCTTTCTTTATTTTCTTCTAATGCTAAAATTTGAACAACAACATTAGAAAGACTGCCCTCAATATCTTGGATTTCAAGATTTATAGATATATTTTTAAAGTTTTGGAATTCATTTTTGGGAATTTTGTAATCATCATCTACAATCACATTACCATGGATAGCTTCTTTTTCTAAGTTGTTTTGCTTTTCGTCTTTATCCCTTTCGTATAAAGGAATGGTTTTAAAATTTTTCTTAAAATCTTTTTTATCTAAGCTCTCTTTTGAAATTGGTTTGCAAAAGAATATACTTAAAATCGCTATCATTATTATAATATAGTAAAACATAAATACACTAACACCATGATCTTAGACGAAATTATTTTCAATACGTAAAACTTTTTTTGGAAAAAATAGGATTAGATGTCATAAGGTTTTATAGTCTTTCTTTTATTAGATTTTGTTCGAAAAATTGCTGTGTTTAGTATTTCATAAACTTTTTTATTTAAAGTCTCAAAGGCTTCTTGACTAATCTCACAATCATTTTTTTTTATATAGTCTTTTATTTTGGAAATATGGATCAATTTCTCTTTTTCTTTTTTTATTTTTTCGTTTCTCAACTCGATCAATTCGTCAATGGATAAATCTGAATTTGGTTCTGTCATATTTTTATATTTTTTTTGAATTCTATACATTTGAAAATCTTTTTTTTACTTTAAAGTTTTTTTAAAATCCTTTCTAAAAATCAATTTAAAAAATAGAAACAGCTTTCTTAAAATTTTTATTTGTTATAAAATAGTTGCCGATTGAGAAATTTTTATTATAATAATTATAAATTTAAAATAACTCTAAAAAGGAGAACCAACTATGTTAGAAAAACCATTACAAGTAGGCCAAAAAGCACCTGATTTTACTGCTGAGGCAGTGGTAGGAAAACAATTTCAAACAATATCATTGTCTGAATATAAGGGCAAATATGTGGTTTTATTTTTCTATCCTTTAGATTTTACTTTTGTTTGCCCAACGGAAATTTTAGCATTCGATGAGATGTATTCTGAATTTAAAAAAATAGGTGCAGAAGTGATAGGAGTAAGTGTAGATAGTAAATATAGCCATTTAGCCTGGATCAATACTCCCAGGAAAGAAGGTGGGTTAGAGGATATTCAATTTCCATTGGTTTCTGATTTAACTAAGGAAATTTCTAGAAAATACAATGTATTGATCGAAGAAGCAGGTGTATCTTTGCGTGGTGTGTTTATTATTGATCCTAAAGGAATTTTAAAAATTTCTATTGTAAACAATAACAATGTGGGTAGAAATGTAAATGAAGTTTTGAGATTGTTGAAAGCAGACAAATTTGTAGAAGAACATCCAGGAGAAGTATGTCCAGCTAACTGGGAGGAAGGTAAAGAAACTATGAAAGCTGATGTTAAAGGTTCTAAAGAATACTTTAAAAAATATGCTTAGAATGGAATATAGCGGTTTAGCACCGCTATATTCTTAACTATAAAGTTTGTTTTTTTTTATTAAAGAAAAAACTTCTGGTGTCAAACAATCACTTAAATCAGAATAATCAGCATTCCATTTGATCTTTTCTCTAATTAGTTTAGATTCACAATTTTTGGGAACATAATCTATTAAGACAAATTTGCAAGAAGGGTAAAAACTTTGAATTTTTTCTATCTTTTGTTTTACAGATTCTTCTGCGTTCTTTCGCTTTATTACATAAAAAGGATAGTATGTAAAAATCCATTCAATTTCTTTCCATAAAAGTAAATGTTCAAGATGATCACTACCAATTAGAATTCCTGTTTTAACATTATCACGAATTTTCTTTAAAGTTTCTACAGTGTAAGAAATTTTTTTTTCTCTTATCTCTATATCTAGAATTTTGATTTTATTTTGAATTTCTAAAGAAAAGTAAGATTGGATTGCATAATGAATCATTTCCAAACGAATTTCGGGAGGTGCATAATCTTTTAGGTCTTTAAAAGGAGATTGGTAGTTGGGGATAATGAATATTTCTAAACAAATATTTTTTTTTAGAACATAATCAATTACATCCAAATGCCCTTTATGGATAGGATTAAAAGAACCACCGTAAACCAATCTTGCAATAAGATTCATTTGCGAATTTGTCCATTCCCTCTTAATACATAAACGGTTGTAGTTAAATCTTTTAAACCCATAGGACCTCGTACATGCAATCTTCCTGTAGAAATACCTATTTCTGATCCCATTCCCATTTGCCCTCCATCATGGAATCTGGTAGAACAATTGATAAAGATAGCTGCAGAATCTACATTTTTCTGAAAATATTCGATTCTACTATTATTTTCGGATACAATTCCTTCTGAATGAGCACTTCCATATTTATGAATAAAGTCTATAGCTTCTTGAATAGAATTTACTATTTTTACTGATAGTCGATTATCCAAATACTCAGTGGAATATTCTTTATCAGGATCTTCGATTTTTTGTACTTCTGGATCTATAGATGTGGTTTGATTACAACCCAACAATTGGGCACCAGCTTTACGCAAAGCTTCTAATAAATCTTTTGTGTAAGGAAAATTTTTATGAATCACTAAATTTTCAATTGCGTTACAAACGGAGGGCCTTTGAAGTTTTGCATTAATGGCAATTTCTATAGCATTTTTTAGATCTGCATACTCATCAATATACAAATTGCATACACCTTTATCATGCTTAATAACTGGAATTTTTGTGTTTTTTGTAACAAATTGGATTAAATTTTCCCCACCTCTTGGAACCACTAAATCGATCAAAGAATCTTGCTGAAGAATTGCTAACATACATGCTCTGTCTGTTTCTTCTACAAACTGGATACAATGGGAATTAAGTTTTTCGGATTCCAAGGCTTCTCGAAAAAAACCAAACAATATTGAATTGGAATTCCAAGCTTCTTTCCCTCCCCTTAAAATTACTGAATTTCCACTTTTTATACACAAAGCACCTACATCAATTGTTACATTTGGACGAGATTCATATACTATAAAGATGGTTCCTAAGGGTACTCTTTTTTGTATTAATTCAATGCCATTTTTTAAAGTATAACCTTTTAATACTTCTCCAATTGGATCGGGCAAAGCAAGGATTTCTTCTATAGATTGAATCATTTCTTGGATTCTCTTTTCGTTTAAAGTCAATCTTTCGATTAAACTCAAAGAGAGATGATTTTTTTTTGCATTTTCTAAATCTGTTTTGTTTTTTTCCATCAAAATTTCTTGATTTTTTGAGTTTGACAAAATTTCTATGAGGTTTTTTAGAACTTGATTTCTTTGTTCAATAGTAGTTTGTCTAATTTCATAAAAGGATCGTTTTGCTAATTTTGCTATACGACTTGCATAATCCATATAATTTTTTGATTTTTCTATCAATTCCAGCTCGAGCATAAGATTATTTTTTCTTATGCTCGAAAGAATCAAGTATTATTTGTTCAAGGGGTTTTGAGGAATTTGGATTTTATTTCTTTGTTCTTCTATTAGTTTTTGGTTTTTCTCTATTTGATTGATTACATTTTCTAAATTTTGCTTTTTGGTTTTTTCAAGTTCTTGGATCATTGCAAATTTACTTTTTTCATAATTTTCAAGAATTCCTTTTTTTTGTTCTTGGAAAGTTGCTACAATTTTTTCTCCAGCTTGTATAGTTTGCTTTTGACTTCCATCGATGCTAGAGACTTCTACTTTTCCGTTATTCACAGCAATGGTAGTTTCTTTTTCTGAAGCTTCCACATAAAAATCCGTTCCTCTAACAGAAGCAATCGCTGTGGGACTTTGGATCTCTAATTTTAAATTTTTATTTTTTTGTTTTTCTACTTTTGAAAGAATTTCTCCCTTATTGATATCTAAAGCAAATTCTTCGTCTTTTTCTGTTTTTAAAATTTTACTTATAACAATCTGAGAATTGCTACCTATCCGTACAATTACACCATTGGATAATTGCAAGTTTACATAAGAATCTTTTTCTGTTCTTATAATATCTTTTTCCATAACTATGGTGTTGACATTGATGGGTACTGGTTTATTTTCTTTTAAAACAAAAGAATTTCCTTTTTTAAAAACAACTAAAGCCTTACTTTCTGCAAAGATTGCATAAGAAATCATAAAATTCAAAAGCAATCCTACAAATAAATTTATCTTAGTCATAGGTATCTCCCATTTAGTTTATATATTTAGACAGAAAAAAATAAATTTAGTTCTTTTTTTTTACAATATTTTTTTATAATACAATTCATGGATATTTTTTTATTTACAGAAGTACAAGATGTATTTAATTGGTACACTCAAAAATAGGGGAAAAGATGTCGGGTAAATTTGGGGCGTTGGAACAAAATCAAATTATTGATAAAGCGAGAAAAAGAAGGCTCAATGTGCAAGTTTTTTTGAAAAATGGCGCAATTCTTAAAGGTAAAATTGTAAGATTTGATCTTTTTACCATACTTTTAAAATCAAGTCATGAATATATCGTTGTTTTTAAACATGCTATATCCACATTGATTCCTTTAAAAGACAAAAAGAAATCAAAAAATACTTCCAAAGATATAAAAAAAGAAAAGTATCCCATAGAAAAAAATACAAAAAAGGAAACAAAAAAAATTCAGATAAAAAAAAGAAAAAATGATTTATAAAATAGCTGTCGATGCTAGACCTTTAAGTTCTTCTATTTCGGGCATTTCAAGAATGATTTCCAAGATTCTGGAAAACTTGGATCTCCCCTATGAATTCTATTTGTTTTCCCATTTACCTATTCATCAAGATTTTGAAAATTTGTTAAAAAAAAGGAATATTCATTGGAAAACCTTAAAAATTACACCTTTATCTAAAAAAGGGGGTAGTTGGTTCCTTTGGGATCTACCATATTTTTTAAATACTTATTTAAAACCAAATATTTTTTGGGGAACTCAACAAACAATCCCTTTATTTTTAAATAACTCTATAAAAAAATTAATAACAGTTCTTGATTTCGTATCTTATTACTATCCCCATTCCATGAGGAAAATTGCTTTCTATCAGCAAAAATTTTTGTTAAAAAGAAGCTTTCAAAAGGCAGATCTAAATATTTGTATTTCTAAAAGTACTGCAAAAGATTTAAAAAAAATCTTTCCCTTTGCAAAAAATGTTCAAGTAATTCCTGTTGGATTTGACAAACCTAAAAAAATTGTAAAAAGCAAAAATCCCTTGTTAAAAACCCCTTTTATTCTCGCAGTTTCGACTATAGAACCTAGAAAAAATTATTCCACTCTAATCGATGCTTATTACGAGTATTATTTACAAGAGAAAAAGGATCCGTATTCATTGGTAATTATTGGTAAGAAAGGTTGGGAAACAAAAGAATTTTATTCCCATCTAGAAGAAATGCAGAGTCGAACCAAAAAAATTTTTATACTGGAAAATATTTCAGATGATGAACTCTATAATTTTTATCAGAACTGTGCTTTTTTATGTATGCCCTCTTTGTATGAGGGTTTTGGCATTCCAATTATCGAAGCATTGAGTTTTTCTAAAAATGTGATCGTTTCGGATATACCTGTATTTAGAGAGGTGGCAGGTAAATATGCGAAGTTTATTCCGCCCTTAGAAGTTAAAAAATGGAGTGAAGCGATTTACCAATATGTGGAATTGCATAGAAAGGGTAAACTAAGACCCGTTTCCTTTAATTCTAAATTGGTAAGTTGGAAAACAATTTCCGAATCTTATAAAGCAGCTTTTAACTCGTTGATTTCTTCTTGAGAAAGCATTTCGCAATTTCCATCAAAAGTGACTCCTTCTGAAATAAATAGCCTTGCTGTTCGAATATTTCCAATAATTTTTCCACTGTTTAGCATTTCTATTTTTTGAAATGCTTCTATATTACCAATGATTTCTCCTCCTACAATTACTGTTCCTGCTTTTATATTGGCTCTTACTTTTCCCTTTTCTCCGATAATTAATGTTCCCTTCGAACGAATTTCTCCTTCGAAATATCCGTTAATCTGCAAGGTTTTTTCGAATTCCAGTAAACCACGAAAATAAGTTCCCTCTTCGAATATAGTTTCGATTTGCTGGATTTCTGATGAACTCTTTTTTACCATAAAAACTAGTTTTTTTAAAAAGATATCTAAGCAATATTATTTTGTTTTCATTACAAAGACACCATCCCAATCTTCTGGAGGGGGATTTTTTAAATACTCTTTACACCTTTCAATATATAATAATGAGGGTCCATCTTTTGGTTCAATTTCGAGAGCTTTTTGAAATTCTTTTAAAGATTCAGCCCATCTTCTTTGCTTATATAATTGAAGAGCTTTATTATATTGTTCTAACAATTCTAATTTTTTTTTTAACATATCTCTCTAAATTATAGAAATGAAATTTTTTGCAACTATTTTTCTTTCTGGTATTTTTATATGGTAGATTTTTTGCAATTGCCGAACATAGAGAATTCTCCTCATACCTGCCAATATTGTATGGATTTTATCATTTAAAAGAAGAAACAAAATTTGCAAATTCAAGGGTAAATTTTTTAGATCCTCATCATAATTTTCTAATTGTTTTTCTATTTTTTTCATTTTGAGAGTATTCTTATATAAAATAAAATTGGGTAAAAAAGAAAGGGTATAGTTAAGAACCTTATTGTATTCATAGTAAACTTCTAAAATTTGAGAATCCAATTTATTTTCTTTGAGCATTTCCTCCAATAAAAATTTTATAAGAGAAACTGTCTTTTGAAAGGGTATAATGATATTTTGTAAAAAAGAGTAGGTAGTTTCCAAATCTTCGAACTGAGTTTTATAAAAATTTATAGTTTCATAAGGAGAAGGATATTTTTCATCAAATTTAAAATGTTTTTCTGATAAAGCATCTAAAAAAATCGTTTCCATTACTTTTAAGAGATTTTCCATATTCATCATTATAGCTTCTGGATTTTCTTCTCCTGATTTGAATTCTGTAGGTGGGATAGAAAATCTGTATAATTTATTGTTATAAATTGCATGGAAGGGCCGATTTCCAATAGTCCAAAGATTGTGTTCTTTTGCTAAATGAATTAGAGAGTTGCTATTGTAGTATGATTCTTTATATCCTGTTTCTAATAAATTTGCTGGAAATTGAATTACTTTAAATCCGGGGGGCGCAATTTTTAGAATTTCTAAAAGATTGATGTTTTCTTTGTGTTCTAATGGCAGAATTAAAGAATTTGAAGAGATTCCGTAATACCTGATTTTATTTTCTTCTCTCTTTTTCTCTAAGAATTTTAGAGATTCTTCTATTTTCTTTAGATATTCTTGATTCGTTGGTTTCTCTTTTAACAAGTATTCAGGATTATGTAAGAGATAAACATCAATTGTTTCGACCCCTAATCTTTTTCTGGAAATCTCTATTTGGGTTTCTAAAAAATCTGGGTGTATACAATAATAAATATCTTTAGAAATTTTTAGTACATCAGGGTATTGTTTGGACAGATAAATCTTTAAATCTTTTCCTTGGATATACCCACCTTTTGTAATTAAAATAATCTGATTCCTTTGTATTCTATTGGCTTCGATTAGTTCTTTTAATACATTTCCAATAAGAATTTCAGATGCTCCATCACCATAATTGGAAGCAGTATCGATCACATTGATTCCAGACAAGATAGCTTCCCTTAAGGAATCCTTATGCTCTTTTACTAAAAAATGTGTTCTATAGGTCCCAAAACCTAGTCGTGAAGGGAAAAAATCCAACCCTTTAATATCGCAATACAAAGTTTCTTTTTTTATATCAGGAAAATTTTCTAAGATAAAATCAAAGTAATTCTTTGTGTCTTTTTTTGTCGCATAACCAGAAAACATTATTTTTTTTCTAATTGTTGGATTTTGTTCTGAAAATATTGCGCAGTTTCGTATCTTTCATCTAAAATAGCATAAAACTTTTTTATATACAGATTTGCCAAATTCAAATTATTATTTTCCACTGCTTTTTCGAAATTAAAGATATCCAATTCGGGATGATATTTTTTTATAAAAGCAATATAGGGAGAAAAATCTTCCAATTTCAATTTTTTTCTTCTTCCTCTTCTTATTGGTTTTGGATCCTCCTCATCTGGCTTTTTCTTTTTATTCAATTTTTTTACTTGAATGTTATTATTATAGGAAATCAAAATATCTTCGATTTCTTTTAAAGTAGTTTTAACATCTACTTGTTTCTCTGTATATTTTTTTCTTTTTATTTTTGATTGTTTCGAAGGAGTTTTATACAAATTGATTTCTTCTATATCTAAGAGATAATCAAAGATCGCTAGGTCCTGCTCTTGTATAGAATTTGCATATTTTCTTTGATAATTGTCTACATATTCTTGTATAATCTCATTTAGAATTTTCATTCTTTCTTTTAGGTATTCTTCTTTATCTTGATTTTTGGGAATCTGAAAATCTGGCAACTGGATTACATCACAATTTCCGATGAATTCAACAATTTTAAAAAAATGATTTTTGTCACTATACGCAGAAACTGGAAAAACTACAACAGGATAGTTATACTGATGGGCAGAAAGGGGACTTACAACTACTTGAACGGCAAGAATTTTGGCATTGGGTTCTATGGGATTTACTCCGATCACTTCGCTAAAAGCTATAAGCACACCGGTTGGAGATTTTGAGTTTCCTTTGATATACTTCATATACTTACAAAAATATTATTTTTTTTCTATCGGTCAATACTTTTTATTTTTTAATTAGAAAGGTTGTATAAAGAATATGATTTATTGAATAAAAAAATCTGCAATTCATAAAGAAATAATTTTTTGATTGCTATTTAAAAAATTTTCGAATATCAAAATCTTTTTTATTTTTAAATTTAGAAATCAGTTTTAAAAACAATTCTGCTGTAATCCATGCATCCCCTATGGAAGTATGCCTTCCACTTGCAGAGATAGAAAAACGTTGGATTAGATTATCTAAGGAATATTGTTTTTGTTTGTTTTCATCAAAATTTAGTGCATCCTCAGGAGCATAACCATCATAGTACAATGCAAGATCAAAAGTATCTATAAAAGGATTTAAGATTTCAATGGAAAATATTTTCTTAAGGTCACGATTCATGATTTCTTTATCAAATGTAATGTGATGGCCTACAATAATATCGGAACTTAAAAAATATAGTAAATTTTTATAAAAATTGTATGTATCTATGCCATGTTGTAATGTGGTAGTTCTTATACCATGAATTGCCGTACTTTGTTCACCACCAGAAGTTTCGTTCTTTATATAAACTTCCCACGAATCACTGATATCAATTTCTAAATTTACAATTCGAATTCCTCCGAAAGAAATAATAAAATCATTTGCAGTTAATCCGGTAGTCTCTGTGTCTATAGACAAATATGTATTTAAATGAAAATCTTTATGGTATTTTTGTTTTTTTAAATGATCTAAATAAAAACATATCTCTACATTGTTTTGATTTTTACAAAATTTTCTTTGCCAAAAAAACAATTTTATTTTGTTTTTTAGATTCACAATCTACCTAATAAAATCCAATTGGTATTGGGTATTTAGAAGTTTTTGTATAGATTCAACTACTTGAAAAGAATTTCTTAAAAGTTGCTTATCCATTTTTGATAACTCGTCTGGTTGTATGTACCTTCCAGAATTATTGTTTTTTAATCCATAAACCGTTCTAAGTTTAAGATAATACGAAAATGCTTCCATAGCTTCTTCGTAAAGTTCTTTATTTGCTGGATCTTCTTCTTTTAAAAATTTGTATCTTTCTAAAGTAGATGGAGAATCAAAAAAATTTTTGTCTATACACAAAACTCTTGCTGCATCTACTAAAGGGAGTAAGCATCTTGTCTTGAGATCAAATTCATTTTTATGTTCTCCAGATTTTTCTACGATTAAATTTCTAAAAAAATTTAGAGGTGGTGGTGTGGACACTGCATTTTTTGCCAAAAAACCAATAAAAAATTTATTTTTATTCACAGTTATAAAATCTCGTAATTCTTCTATAAGAGAGTCGTCACCATAAGTATTTCTAAAATCAAAAAATATAGTTACATTCAATAAATTTTTTTCATCTGGCAGCTCCATCCACTTTTTAAAATATTCCTTCCATTTGGAAACTGGCTGGCACCATTCTTTATTTCTTGCCATAATATTTCCTGGACACTCTGAAAACTTGCATTGCATTAAAATTTCATTCACACTTTCACCTAACTTTAGAAAATATTCTTGGACTTCTTTGTTATTTTCTGTATCTTTAAATACTATAGCGTTATCTTGATCTGTTCTTAACATTTGCTCTTTTCTTCCCTCGCTTCCTAAGGAAATCCAGGCAAAAGGAACTTCGGGTTGTTTATACCCTTCTTTTTGGAGTTTATTAATAGAAAATTCAATTGCTTTTTCTATTAAGGCATCGTTAATTTCTGTAACGATATTAGAAATAAAGCTAATCGATAATTCTTGTTCGATATAATCTTTTAGCAATTTGTCTGTTCTATCTCGAATTTTCACAAGGTTTTCAACTTCTGATGAATTTTGAATTTCTTTTACAAGCACAGCAGGATTGTTTCCATGCAAAACCAACAGATCATGTTCAGAAATAATACCCTTAAGTTTAGAGTCGGGAGTCCCCTGTTCGGTTAGACAAAGATGCCTTATGTTTCGCTTCATCATCTCTACAATAGCCTCTGCTGCATTGATATTTGGTTTAAAAGTAATTACAGGAGATGTCATGATTTCTTTAACACGAGCAGTGATAGAATATTTTCCAGTTGCTACTTTTTTTCTTAAATCTGAATCTGTAATGATACCTATAGGATGTTGTTTTTCGTTGACAATAATTATAGAACCAATATTTCTCTGAGACATGATTTGGGCAATTTCTTGAATTGTATCTTCTGGTTTTGCAGTTACTACATTCTTGGTAACTTTAAGTTCTAAAATTTCATCATGAGAAATAAACTTTTTTACTTTATATTCTTCTGAAAGATCCAGTTTTTTTTTCTTTAGATGGTGCATACCCGAGGAGAATCCCGAAGAAAAATATCTCAATACTCTTGGATATTTGTGAATGTAAGGTTTAAATATATTAAAAGGAAATACATAAAGAATGGTTTCCTCTATAGCTTGAGCAGAAAAGATATAAAGTCTTTTTGCTAATAAGGCAGCAATTCCAAAGAGATCACCTTCCTCCAAAACTTCTATAACTTCATCCGTTTCTTCTAAAATGAGTTGCACACTACCTTGATTAATCACATAAAACTGGTTCAAAGGATTTTCTCCTTCCCGAAAGATAAATTCTTTAGGACTATAGAGTTTCACTTTGCAAGAGGATGCTATTTTTAATAAATCCTCTTCAGTAATAAAATGAAAAGGGGGGTATTTGATAATAAAATCCACTATTCTTTGTTTTAAGCTTTCCGCAGTCATTTGGGCACACTTTTATTCTAAATTTTTTACAATCAAGTAATTTAGCATTCCAATATTTTTTATATTTTGATTTGATAAAGCATTTCAATATCAATACAATAAGGAAAAAATAAGTTGATTAAAGTTTACAATTTACTTTTCATTGTAGGGAATTTTTTTAGAATTTATTATGAAAATTTCTAAGGAAAATTTTTCTTATGATTTTTTGGAAACAATTAAAGAAGAAATTACAAAAATTAAACCATATTTAGGAGAAATTTTAGAAAGCAGCTTTTTTTCAGATTCCTTTGTAAGTTTGGTTCCTGCCAAAAAGCAAGGGTTTTACTTTTTACTTTCTAATCAGCCTGTGTCTTCTCGCATAGATCCAGTTACCGAGGCAGAAAGAATTTTTTTAAACTCCTTTGAGAAAATAAAAAAGTCAAAAATTATTTTTTTATTTGGTTTGGGGAATTTCTATTTATTTAATTTAATATATGAAAACATTAAAAACAAAATTTTTATTGTTATCGAAGAAGAAGATGGATTTGTTCAATATTATTGGAAACATTTTGAAGTCTTTCACAAGTTTCTTTTGACTCCTAATTGTCATGTTTTTACAGAAAAAAATATTTCTTTACTCCTTCATTATATCAATAGTCTGAATTTAGATAGCCTTAAATCCTATGCAATCATTCAATGCCATCCTTTGTATTTTAAAAAAAATCATTATTACTTGGAAATAGAAAAAAAAATCCATTTGTTATTCAAGTCGAATTTCTCTAGCTTACTAACACAGTTTGAATTTGAAACTTTGTGGTTTAGAAATATTTTTTGTAATTTGCATTTTTTAAAAAAAGATCATCCGTATTTATTTTTAAATTTTTATAAAAACAAATTTGATTCTGTTCCTTTTGTAATCGTAGGAGCAGGACCTTCTTTGAGATTTAGTAAAAAAATTTTAGAAGAGGTATCCAATAAAGCATTTATATTAGCCACAGATGCAAGCGTAAAACCGTTACTCCGTATGGGTATTATACCTGATGCAATTCATATCTTGGATGCTCAAATCCATAGTTATTTTCATCTGCGAGGGGTAGACTTGAGAAATCAGATAATATTTGCAGATATTGTTGTTCATCCCTTTTTGATTCGAAATTTAAAACCGTTAGGATGGGTATTCTCTACTACAACAAAGTACAAGATTTTATCGGATGGTAGAATTCAAAAGGAAAATCTGTATGGCATCCAAATACTTGAAAAAATTTTTGGTTGTATAGGTAGTTTACAATCCGGTGGTTCTGTATCTACTTCTGCTTTTGAAATTGCAAGATTTTTAGGTGCCAAAACTATTTTATTGATAGGTATGGATCTATCATGGACAAATCGTCAGTTGCATTGTGTACATACCCATCACTACGAAAAATGGTTTTCCGAATCTGATCGAACAAAAACAATAGAAATGTTTAACGAAGGATTGTTCCAAAAGAGAATTAAAGAAAAAGTTCAAGGCATCAAAAGACCCTTTACTTATGGGGATGCTGTTTTAAATCTTTACAAATTTTGGTTCGAGGATACAGCACAAGAATTAAAAGATCAAGTCTTTGTTTATAATATAACATACGACGGGGCTTGTATTCGCAATATAGAACATAGAGATAATGTTGATTTTTTGAATGAAATTAATAAAAAAAATTTATTAGATCTTTTTAAAGAAAGCTTTGCAAACTATGTATGGGAAATTAATACTTTAGAAATGACAAATGAGATAGTAAAAGAAATAATAAAATTAATTTATAAATACGATTTAAAAAATGACATAAAATCCTATGAAAGTTTTTACAATGAATTTTTAGAGTTGCAGAGTATCTTTCCTGATTTAGAAGTATTTTCGCGTAAAAATGAAGTCTATATAAAAAGAAACTTAGAAAAAATTTCTCAAGAAAAAATCACTTGTTTACGATATAATAACATTTTCCAAGATTTAAAAAAATTTATTAAATTTTATATTTCTTTTAATACTTCTTTTATCCATTCTGATACATTTTGAGGTTTTTGTGTTAGCTTTTTTTCTACTTTTTCGATGGCTTTTATGATGCTTTTGTCACTATATCCTAAGAATTTTAATCCATGTTTCACATCATCAAGCATATCTTCTTTGGTTATTTTTGATCCCACTTCTTTATGGGATTCTGAAAGCAAATTTAAAAATTTTTTTTTCTTTCGATTGACTTCAAAAATGATTTCTTCTGCTGTATTTTTTCCAATTCGGGGAATTTTTAGTAGCTTTTCTATATCTTTTTTTTCGCAAATATCAATTAGATGTTCTATGTCTAAATGGGATAAGATACTAAGCCCTAAAGCCGGTCCGATACCTTTTAATTGAATAATGGTCTTGAAAAGTTCTCTTTGAGAAAACTCTAAAAATCCAAAAAGCTTCTGTTCCTCTCCTTGGAAGTAATGGTATGTAAATAATTGAACTTTTTTTGAAATTTTGTTTTGTAATTTTTCTTGAACATTTAAAGGAGTTATAATTTCAAATTCAATGGTACCTGTATCTAAATATACAGTCTGCACTCCAATTCGCGTAAGTTTTCCAGTTATTTTAGAAATCATTAACGAAAAGGACCTGTAGAATAAGATAAAGCAATGGCTAAAGCATCAATGCTATCATCTGTTAAAGAAATATTCTTTAAATCATAGCCAAAAATTTTGGTTAAGGAAGTCTTTATAGTCTCTTTGGTTGCATTTCCATTGCCTGCGATGGATTTTTTTACAACTTTAGGATGGATTTCTACTACAGAGATTTCTTGAATACCTGCTAAAGTTAAAATACACCCTCTAGCTTGTAAAATTTTTTCTAAATTAGTTATTATAGTTTTTGTTGAGATGATTTTTTCGATCAAGAGCAATTCAATATGATAACTTTCTAATAATCCTTTGAAAGAGTGAAATAAATTTTTTAGTCTAATTTCTACTTTCATTTCTTTTTTTGTTTCTATGGTTCCTATATGCAACAATTGATTTTTTTCGTTTAAGATAGCAAACCCAGTCTTTTCTAATCCGGGATCAACCCCTATTCGTATCATTTACAATAAAGCCTCTTCGATTTCTTTCGTAAATTGTAAATTGTGATAGACAGCTTGAACATCGTCATGGTTTTCTAAATCTTCGATTAACTTTAATGTTTTTTTTGCTTTTTCTACATCGATTACTACTTCGGTACCTTCAACAGGTAGAAATTTGATTCCTGATTCTTCTATTGAAATTTTCAAATTATTTATAGCTTCGTTAACATTACTAAAGTCTTTGGGATCTGTTATAATGACATAATAATCATCTTCTATTTTTAGATCTTCAGCTCCATTCTCTATAGCAATTTCGTAGAGTTTATTTTCGTCTATTTGGTTTTTGGGAATGGTTATGATTCCTTTTCTTTGAAAAAATTTCAAAACGGAATTTGGTGTAGACATATTTGCATTTGCTTTTGTTAGAATACTTTTGATTTCGGGAGTAGTTCTGGTTTTTTTATCAGTCATTACCTCGATTAGAATACCCACACCACCAGGAGCAAAGGCTTCGTAAATGATCTCTTCGTAGTTTGAATTTTGTAATTCACCTACACCTTTTTTAATTGCTTTCTCTATATTGTCTGATGGCATATTAAAAGATTTAGCTTTTGATATGGCAATTCTTAGTCTTGGATTGGCATTGGGATCAGAACCTCCCAATTTTGCAGAAACCATTATTTCTCTTGATAATTTAGCGAAAATTCTTCCTTTTCTTTTATCTGCAGTTTCTTTTCGATGTTTAATATTTGCCCATTTGGAATGTCCCGCCATGCAATCACAATTTTTTTTTAATACAAGAAATCAATCTTTATTCAATGTTGGAATAAAAACTAAATATTCTTTTTAACTTATAATTCATTATTTTTATTTCGTTTTTTTCTTAAAATATTCTTCAAAAGAAGTATGAATAAACAATAAAAGAATCCCCACAACAATCAAACTATCAGCCAAATTAAAGGTAGGCCAAGTCTCCCAAGCTAAAAAGGAAAGGATAGGAATATTTGCAAAGGTTTCCCATCCAAACCAGATAAATTCTACAAAATCTACGACCCCCGAGACATACCCTTTTTTGGGACTAAAAGAAAAGAACCATTCTCGGTTTTCTACAGATTTTACAAAAAGTTTATCGATAAAGTTTCCCACGGCACCTGAAAAAATGAATAACCAGATCCAAGGGTTACCAAAATCAAATTGCTTCCATCTATAAAAAAACAAAAAAACAATTGCAAAAAATGTTATAAAAATTCCAACTTTGGGCATACTTGGACCTATCCCAAAAATAAATCTATCATTAAACACCAATCTAAATTTGATCCATTTCCCATCTTCTCCTAAAATAGATATATATGGGATTCCATCCAAGAGGGCATTCAGAGGAGTATCCTTAACATTCTCAAGTTGATTATAAGAAAGATAAAAATTTAAATGATCCGTCATCCACTTTTTACTCAAAAGATCAAACGCAACTATAAAAACCAATGCTACCCACCACCATAAAGGAAAAACTTCTACAAAATCTTTTTCTATTTTTAGAAATTTTTTTAGCGAAAATTTTAACATAACTATAAGATTTTTGTCCAAATTTAGAAAGGGATTGAAAATTTCAAATAGATTTGAATCCACTTATCTTGCAAAAATTAAAAAATTTTTTTGTTTTTCCTGGGTTTATAAAATGGATTGAAAAGAAAATGCTTAACAAAAAAGTGTAACCTTTTTTAAAGTATATCGAAATGAAAAATGAGGTGTATAATGAACAAAGAAATTTTCGTAATTGTTTTTCTTGTTTTGCTAATGTGTATTCTTTCTAATTGTAAAACAAAAAAATCCAATCCTACGGATATAGTACCCGATACGAAGATTCAATATAGTAGAGAAGGAGGAAAGCTTAAATTTATAATCGAAATACCAAAAGATCACCATGCTTACTTAGATTCGGGCAAAGATAATAGTTTAATTCCTATCCAGTTCAATTGGAATCCTCTAGTACAAAATAAAATTTTAACGAAAGAACCCAAATTGCTTTCTAAACCATCTGGAGAATATGATGAAGAGGTTCGTGCTACTGTTCTTCGAAAAAAGGGTGAGTTTGTTTTTTTTCTTCCAGAAGAAGAAATCAATAAAATAAAAGACCAAAGTATTTTTATCAAAGTGCAAATTTGTAACGAAGTAACAGGTATATGCTTTAGACCTAAAGAGTACGAAGTAAAGTTTTGATTTATGGAATGGTTCAATTCTTTTTTTTCTAATCTGCAAATTACTTTACAACAACCATTCCTTACTTTAGCTTTATTTTTTATTGGTGGAATACTCAGTGCTTTTTTTCCCTGTTACTATCCATTAATTCCCATAACAATTGCTTTTTTACAAAAAAGAAAGTCTGCACATCTCTGGACACATCCTTTCGTCTATTGGATGGGTACTATATTTCTCTATTTTTTGTTGGGACTATTGGCAGCATCTACCGGTCTAGTTCTAACTAAAATTTTACAAAATGGCTGGGTGGTTCTTGGAATTGGCATTATATTTTTGTATTTGAGTTTTGCTGTTATAGATTTTGTACAGCTTGAACCAAGATTTTTTAGAAAATTAGAAGAAAAGGCTAAATCCAAAGACAGTCTATTTTTTACTTTTTTGATGGGAATTTTTTCTGGTTTAGCTGCCTCTGCTTGTGTATCGCCTGCATTGGTAAGTGTATTACTTTTTGTAGTACAAACAACTTCTCAATTGGAAAAAGATTTCAATTCTTTAATTTTTGGAGTTTTTTTAACTGTTTTTTACGGAGCTGGTTTAGGGATTCCTTTTTTTGTTTCGGGAGTCATCGGAACTAAATTGCCAAAATTAGGAGTTGGAATGGATTGGATTAAAAAATTTTTCTTTGTTTTAATTCTTGCCATAGCTTTGTACCAAATCCAAAAAGGTCTTTTAGTATTTCATTTAGAAGGAAGTATAAATAGAATCATTTTAGTAACAATTGTACTATCCAGTATTTTTATTTATTTTGCTCTACAAAAATTTATCAAAGATATTTTCTATTTCCGAAAGCTCTACACTTATATCACAATATTTTATGTTTCTTTATTTTTATTTTTAGCGGTTGAAATTTACGGAAAAAAAAATACAGAAAACAATCCAAGCACTATAGAAGAAAACATTCTATTTAAGCAAAATTATGGGATCTATGAATACAAGAAAGATTTAAAAATTTATAGGAGTTTCCAAGAGGCTTTAGAAGAATCCAAAAAGCAAGGAAAACCTATTTTTATAGATTTTTACGCAGATTGGTGCACAAATTGTGTAGAATTTGGAAAGCTAATGGAACGCGATAAAGAATTGATAGAAATTTTGAACAAAGCAATAATTTTAAAGGTATACGATACAGATCCTTTATTTGAATATTTTGCCAATCAAACAGGTTACGAAGAACTCCAGATTGGGCTTCCTTTTTTTGTAATTTTGAATTCAGAAAAAAAAATTCTATTTAAAACAATCAACTTTCGAGATAAAAAAAATTTTAAAAAATTTATTGAAGGCCAATGAGATTTTGGGTAATCTTTATATCAATGAAGAATCAAAAAAAAAAAAATGGATTGCTGTAATTTTTCTGAAATTTCTAAGTTTCAAAAAATAAGTTGCCCTTCTTGTAACCAACAGAGTTCATTCAAAATTAAAAATAATACTTTAAAACATTTATTAAAATTAGAAAAGCTACAAGTAATTGCAAATACAACCTACTATTTTTGTAGCACTTCCAACTGTAACATAGTCTATTTTAGTAAAGAAAGAAATTCTTATTTTACAAAAGAAGATGTTCAAGTAAAAGTATTTTCTAAAGATGAAGGAGAAGAGATTCCTATTTGTTATTGTTTTGGTTGGTCTCGTAAAAAAATCAAAGAAGCGATAAAAAATAAAATCAATCCCATGAAAGAGATAGAAAAAAATGTTAGAAAAGGGATATGCCATTGTGAAGTAAAAAACCCTAAAGGGCGATGTTGTTTAGGAGATGTATATAAATTTGTACAAAACATGTAAAATTATAATAAATTGATTATCTTAAATAAAGGAGGTTTTTATGGAAGCAATGAAAGCAAAAATGAATTGGATAAAAAATATGGAAATGGAATCAGAGGTCCGAGGGATCAAAGTTACAATGGATGCAAAACCAGAAGTAGGAGGAGAGAATAAAGGACAAGCTCCCAAAGAGTTGGTTCTAAGTGGTTTATGTGGTTGCACAGGAATGGATGTAATCGCTATACTAAAAAAAATGAGGTCTTTACCTGAATCTTTTACTATTGAGGCAGAAGCTGAGCAAACGGATACCCATCCTAAAGTCTTTAAAAGAATTCACTTAAAATATATAGCAAAAGGGGTTGATAGAGAAAAATTTGAAAAAGCTGTAAAACTTTCTCAAGAACAGTATTGTGGTGTTTCTGAAATGCTTAGAAAAACAGCAGAACTTACTTACGAAATCATTATTTTGTAAAAGGTTTTATAATAAAATAGCCTTTTTATAAAGGTTATTTTATTTTTTGGTACAACCTTAACAGCCCTTCTCTTAGAGATTCAATATAAGAAAAAATCGCAGGGACCAGAACTAAAGATACAAAAGTGGAAACCAATAACCCTCCTACAACAGCAATTCCCATTGCCATTCTGCTTTTGGATACTTCTCCATGCAATCCCAAAGCAATGGGTAACATGCCACCTATCATTGCAAAGGATGTCATTAAAATCGGTCTTAATCGAACCATACCTGCTTCTTTAATAGCATCATCTCTTGCCATATTTTTCTGATAAATATTTTGCATAGCTCTATCTACCATCAAAATGGAATTCTTTGTTACAAGTCCCATCAGTAAAATCAAACCTATCATACTATATATATTTAGCATTTCTCCAGCAATCAACAAAGAAAAAAAAGCACCACTTATAGCAGGGGGTATGGCAAATAGAATTGTAATTGGAATGATGAAAGATTCATACAAAGAAGCCAAAATCAAATATATAAAAATCAATGCCAAACTAAAAGCTATGATTATATTTTCTATAAGTTCTCTAAAATTTTCTGCTTGACCAATAAATTCATAAGTAATCCCTTTGGGAGGTGGAATTTTATTAAAAATATTTATAGTTGCTTGTTGAGCAGATTGTAGTGCACCATTCGAAGAAAGTTGAGCATTGATCTCCACAATCCTAGAACGATTCCTTCTTAAAATTGTTGCAGGAGAATAAGCAACTTGTCCCTTACTAATCTGGGAAAGCTTTACCATTTGGTTATTTATATTAGGAACATAAATTTGCTGATAATTTTTTTGTAAATTTCTCTGATCATTTCTAAGTCTTATTCGAATGTCATATTCATTGCCAAACTCTCTAAACTTTGCAACTTTTTCTCCTTCTACGTAATACCGCAGTTCCAAACCAGCGATTACAGGAACTACACCAACATCTTGAGATTTTTTTGGATCCAATATAACTTGGAATTCAGGTTTGCCCGGGCGAAAAGAAGTATTTATATCTGCAAGATCGGGAATGGAATACATTTCTTTTAGGATTGTATTTGCATATCGATCCAATTCTTCTATGTCATTGCCTTTTATTACCAACTGGAAAGGATAATCTGCTCCTCCGGTTACTGCACTATAATCAGAGATTTGTATACGATAACCAGAAAAAACTTGTAATTCTTCCCTAAGTCTATCTTTAATAAAAGATGTTGTAACTTTTCTTTTGTTAATTGGTACAAGTTGTATTCCTATATTCCCTTTAGTGGAATCTCCATCTTCTGTTCCTAAGGTTATGAATATTTTATCAATTTCTTCGTATTTTTTTAAAATTTCGAAAATCTTAAATGCAACTTCTTGATTTGCTTCTAAAGAAGCGCCCGGTGGGAGTTCATATAGAATGATAAAATCTCCAAAATCCATTTTTGGCAAAAACGTTTTTTTAACAAAGCGAACAGAAAATATGCTTAAAACAAAAATTACAACAAAGCTTGATATTACAAGCAACTTATGTCTTATAGTAAAATCTAAAGTCTTTTCGTATAGATAATCCAAAAAAGACTGAAATCGATCGAAAGCTCGAATTATGATGTTTTTCTTCTCTTGAATATGTCCACCAAAATATGCAGATAGCATGGGAGCCATTGTGATGGCATCAAATAAGCTGATAAGCATTGCAAATACGACGGTTAATCCAAATTGTTTAAAAAATTGTCCCACAATCCCAGATAAAAATCCAATTGGTAAAAAAACAGCAATCACTGTTGCTGAGGTAGCAATTACTGCAAGGATTACTTCATTGGTTCCTATTTCTGCTGCTTCTTTTGGTAGTTTGCCCATTTCCAAATGTCTAAATATGTTTTCTCTAACGACAATCGCATCATCTATCAATAAACCAATACTTAAAGATAATGCCAAAAGACTCATTATATTGATCGTAAAGTCTGCAGCATACATTATAATGAATGCACCTAACAAAGAATTTGGTAGGGCAACAATGGTAATGATTGTCGATCGAAAATTGCCTAAAAACAAGTATACAATTAATGTTGTTAAAAAAATTCCAATATAAATGGCAATCGTAACATCTTCTACATTCATTCGAATCATTCTAGCACCATCTCTAACCGTCAAGAGGGTAGGGCTTCTTTTCTCGTCTTTTAGTATACGATTGAGCTGTTCTACAGTTTTTATTGTAGAATCTACAACTTCAACTGTATTTGCTGCTGATTGTTTGTATACATTGATAAAAACAGATTGTTTTAGAACACCATCCTCTTTTGTATATATAAAAGATAAAGTTTTTTGATCTTCTAAGGTATCCTTTACTTCTCCTAAATTCTTAACCTTAATTCCCGTATTCAAATCTCCAAAAAATATTAAAGCATCTTGTATCTCAGAAAGAGTTCGAAATTCACCTAAAGTTCTAAATTGGATTTCTTGTTTGGATAAATCAATTTTTCCCGCTGGAATGTTATTTCCATAGTTTTTTAATCTTTGTGCGATAGCAATTGCTGGAATTCTATAATAGTTTAATTTATTTTGATCAATTTCTATATGAATTTCTCTTTTTCTTCCTCCAAAAATTTTTACTCCCGCAACTCCTTTAATTTGTTCTAATTTTGGTTTTATATTGTAATAGGCTAAATCATGCAATTGTTGAGGAGGTAAATCTGCTTGTAGAGCTAAAATATAAATAGGTTGGTCTGCCGGATCAAATCGATAGACTAAAGGTTCCTCTGCGGAATCGGGAAATTTTATTTTTGCTTTTTGAACAGCGTTTTGTACCAACCTTTCTGCTTCTTTGACATCCATATCTAAGGAAAATTCAGCAATCACCAAGGAGAAACTTTCTCTATTTCTTGAGGTTATGTTTTTGATTCCCGATAATGAACTAATCTCTTCTTCCAAAGGTTTTGATATCAATTCTTCAATCTCTTCTGGACCAGCACCGGGGTATAGGGTTGTAACAACTACAAAGGGAAAGGTTAAATTTGGAAATAAATCTACTCCCAATCTTTTTAAAGAGATGAATCCTACACTTAATATCAAGATAAAAATACTAGTTATAAAAACGGGTCTTTGTATAGATAACTTTGCAAGATTCATACAAAACAATTTTTTTAACTGAATAGTTAGTCAAGCAAATTTAGTTCTATTTCCGTAAAAGATTCCGTAAAAGATTTTCTATAGAAAAGCTTTTCATTATGATTCAAGAGGCTTATTTTTAAGCCCCTTACAAAAATTTTAATGAGAATTTAAATTTACTTGTTTAACGGACAAAATATTTGGTAGTTTTTTGAACTCATCCAATTGTTCTTTTGTTAAAACTTCATCTATTTTTATAATAGAGTAGGCTACATCCCCTTTGAAGTTTCTTGAAAGATCTAAGCTTGCAATATTGATTTTTTGTCTTCCTAAATAAGTTCCTATATCACCAATCACACCAGGGACATCTTTATTTTTTAGAATCAATAAGATTCCCTGAGGTTCAAATTCTAAATCATAATCGTTAAATTTAACTATTAAAGTTCTGTTTAAAACCGATGTCAATTTAAGCTTTTGTTTTTTTGCTGTATCACTTTCGAATTCAATATCAATTGAATTTGTATAATCCGTAATGGTTTCGTCAAAATTTTCTATAATTTGAATTCCTCTTTCCTTACTCAGGATAGGGGCATTGACATAATTTACAGTTTCTTCAGATACATAAATGCTCAATAGCCCTTTTAAAATAGCCATTTTTATAGGATCAGTTTTTTTCTTGGCAATTTCCCCATTAAAATTAATTCGAACAGTTTTAATAGGTTCTTCCATTAAAGTTGCAAGTAATTTTCCACATTTTTCACCCCCAATAAAATAAGGCTTTAAATATTCCATACTATCGGGATCAATACTTGGATAATTGATGGCATTCTTAGCAATTCCTTTCGTGAAAAAATCGATTACTTCATCGACGGTTTCCATAGCAACGGCAAATTCTGCCTCACTGGTAGAGGCACCCAAATGGGGTGTCATGATACAATTTTCGAATTGCAACAAAGGAAAATCTTTTGGAATGGGTTCTTCGCTAAATACATCCAAGGCAACTCCTACAATTTGTCCTGTTTTTAAACCCTCTACCAATGCATCTTCGTCGTATATACCGCCCCTTGCGCAATTGATTAAACGAACGCCTTTTTTTAAAAAACTTAGATTTTCTTTATTGATTAAACTTTTAGTGTTTTCTGTTAAAGGAGTATGAACAGTAATAAAATCACTTTCTTTTAATAGATCGTTTAAGTCTTTGATTTCGATTTCTAAGTGGGATAAACTTTCAGAAGCGATATAAGGGTCGTATCCAATCACTCGCATTTTTAGACCTTTTGCTCTTTTTACTACTTCTCTTCCAATTCTTCCTAGCCCAATAACTCCCAATGTTTTATTGGTAATTTCTGTACCTAAGAATTTGCTTTTTTCCCATTTGCCATTTTTCATAGATTGGTTGGCTTGGGGAATATTTCTTGCTAAGGCAAGCATCATAGCTATGGCATGTTCAGCAGTAGTAATACTACTACCGCCGGGAGCATTCATCACAACGATCCCACGACGAGATGCTTCCCCAATATCGATATTATCTACTCCTACGCCAGCACGCACAATCAATTTAAGGCGATTTGTATAATTGAATACATCACCTTTTACTTTTGTTGCTGAACGAATGATCAAACAATCTGCTTGCGGTAGATCTTTGATCAATTCTTCCTTAGAATGTCCACCTTTGTAAATTACATCAAAATTACTGGTATTTTTTAAACGAGATACACCTTCCGCATCAAATTTATCTGAAATTAAAATTTTGTACTTCATAAAACCAATTATTTATGGATATTTGTCAAGAAAAGTATTATTTGAAATAAGAGAAACTAAAAAACTATTGGGAATCTAAATTAAGGATCTCCCTATTTTTGTATTGAAAAACATTAGAATTTAGATTTTTGTAAGAAAGTATATAAAGAGTATCAAAGTCTATTTTTTTTGAAATATCATACAAATCCAAATGCAAAAAGCTTTCTTTATCGATTCCATCTGCTTTATTAGGAAAAAGGATCCAATAATCTTCTTTAGAAGATGAGGAAAGTGGAATATATTTTTTTGATTTGTTATACTCTGGTAAGAAATAAACTTTATTTTTATTTTTTCTAATAAATAAAGAATTGCTATTGTAAAAAATACCTTTCCAATAAAGATCAAACCTTATTTCTATTAGAATTAAGGACAAATTGCAATTCCAATTTTGGTCTTTAATTGTTTCTTGAAATTTAAGTACTGGACGTTCTGAATATACATAAAAATCAATTATATTTTTAATATAATTTGTATCAAAATTTTCTTTAGGAAGGCTTAAAAATAAAAGGACATATCTTTTGTCTTCTATAAATTTTTTAAAGTAAAATCTATGAATTTTATTCTGTATATTATTTTTATAAATCCTTTTTATAAATAAATTTGGAATTTCTCCGTTGGAAGTGTAATATTGAGTATAAAAACTATCCAAAGCTTCTTTTACAATTTTGGTATGATGGATCAAATGATTTATATTTTTTTTATTTTCACCACCTAAAAAAATTTCTGACAAAGGCTTTTCTGATTTCGCCACGATAAAAAATAGAGGTTTTAAATTTTCTTGTGTTTTTCTTGGTTGAAAGTTAGGTAAAGTTATAAATTGTATGTCCTTTTCTTTTCTTCCACAATTATTTATAAAATTTTTCAATTCTTCCAGATAGTCTTGGATTTGGTTTTTAGAAAGAAAAACCTTTTCTTTAGCTAAAACGAGATAAATTTTTACCTCTCTAAGATCTCCAAAAAAAAAACCTCCTTCTTTATGAAGAAATTTTAGTTCTTTCAGTTGTTTTTTAATATCTTCGGAGAATTCACTTTCCTCCAATGCGACCAAATTTCTAACTTTTAACCATTCTGATAAAAAATATTTTAAGGGTATGGATTTTAATTTTTTGGAATGCATTTATTTTTTATCTCCAGAGTAATAATTTTGGATTTGTTCAAATGCGTTTTGAATTCTTTTCGAAAGAGCAGAAAGTAGTTTAAGAGACCATCTAGGATGTGTTTTAAAAACCTTTTCGAAGTCTTCTGGACTCAATACTAAAATTTTACATGGATTTATGGCTAATAGTGTTGCAGAGCGTGGCTGATTGTCTATCATCGCCATTTCTCCAAAAATTTCTCCAGGTCCCAAAGTAGCTAACACTCTGTATTTATTAGAAGAAGCATTTTTTTCTGCTACAACAACTTTCCCAGAAATAATCAAATATACTTCTTTACCAAAATCACCTTCTTTTATTATGATTTGTTTTGGCTGATAAGTCCGTCCATATTTAAAAAACAACTCATTGGTAATTGCCTGTTCCCCTTCGAAACCCAATTTCATTAAATCGTAATTGTGATTTGTAATTTTCATAAAAATCCCTAAAATTATGGTAAATTTTTTATTCTTTCATTTGCCTTTCTAAGTATGGAACTCAAACCTCTTATAATTTGCAAGGAAATCTGTATATTAGAAATTAGGGCTCTTTCAAATGTTATTTTATCAAATCCTAAAAGTTCTACATCTGTTAATGCTTCTGCATCTGTAAGCCTTATTTTACTGTTGTAGATTTCTAAAACACCAAAGAAATTATTTTCCTTTATAATAAATTCATCTTTTACTAAGGGAGTGTATTTTTTTCTTAAAAGGACTTCTCCTTTTAGTATATAATAAACTTGAATATCAGATAGATATTCTTTTGTTTCGTAAATAATTTCCCCTTTTTTATAGTGAAGCAATTTTGCTTCTTTTTTTAGTTCTTCTATATTCATCTTTACCTTCTTTCAATATTTTCGAATTTTATTTGCTAAATATTAATTTTTATGATCTATTTTAAAATTCAATTCTTTTTTTAAAAAAGAAATTCTTTACTTAAATCCAAGAAAAAAAAAATTGAACTGATGGCAAAAAAATTCCCCACATTTGATGATTGTTATTCTGCAATGCCAAAAATTAAAGAACCAGCTAAACTTTATTCTTTTTGGGAAGAAGAAATCATAAAAATAAAAAAAAAACCTTTAGAACCCGTATCAAAAATAAAATTCAAAAAAACTTTTGCTAGGGAAAGTTTTTATGAAATACAATTTCGGGGGCATTTGGATACAATCATTTATGGTTTTTTAAGTATTCCGAGAAAGTTTCATAAAGTTCCTGTAGTGATTACCTTGCACGATTACTGGGAGGAGTTTAAAAATCTTAACGCCATAACCCATTTTTTATTTTCTAAGGGAATCGCCCATTTGCATTTGTTTCTGCAGGATCGACAAATTTTAGAAGAAAAACTAAAATTTCAAATGGATTTGAAAAAAAAAAATGAATTTCTTTACCCCCCCTTATTTTTAGATATTTTTAAACAACCTTTTTCTTATGATTATGGAGTTTTTTTAATTCTTAATGTTCTTAGGGCAATCGACTTTGTAAGATTAAATAAAAGCATTCGCCATGACCAAATTGGTATATTAGGAAGAGGTCTGGGATGCAATCTTGCAATTTTTGCAGCTTTTTATAAGTCAGAATCTATAAAGGTATTGGCTTTAGAAAGACCTTCTTTAATTTGGATAGAATCTTTTGTCAAATATAGTACCTCTCAACTTTCAAAAGAGTTTCAGAAAATTATACAGCTAAAAAAACAAAAATACAAAGTTTCAGAAGTCATTGAATTTTATAACGATCCCATTTATTTAGCAGGGAAAGTCAATATTCCTATGATTATGAGTATAGGATTGGAGGATCCCTTGAATCCCGCATACTCTGCCTTTGGTTTTTTTAATTTATACAGAGGAGAAAAATCAATGCAAATTTTTACAGAGGAATCTTTGGATCCCAATCAAGAAAAAGAAAGAAACACTAGTCTAAAATTTCTCACAGAATACCTAATAGAAAAAGGATAACTTTATTCAAATAAACATTTGACAAAAATCCCCCTCGAATTAACTTAAAGTAAGATATTTTAGAAAGCTAAGGGAAAATAGAATGAAAAAAAAATTTTTATTATTTTTTTTGGTAATCCAAGGAAGTTTCGGGGAAGAAATGCCACATCATCCAATGGATCTTAACCAATGTAAAGAATCCCAAAATTCAGAAAAAGCATGTTTTGTTATTGCTGAATATTACTATCAAAAAAAAGATTATCAGAATGCTGAGAAATACTATTCCATTGCTTGTAACCAAAACCATGCCATTGCTTGTGGGAATTTGGGAATCATATACCATTATGGAGAGGGGAGGGAGGTTGATTATAACTTAGCAAAAAATTATTACGAAAAAGGATGCCAATTGAAAGATGGTTTGAGTTGTAATAATTTAGGTTATTTGATAGAAAACCAATTGGTTGAATCCAATAAAACACCCTTAGATCTGTATAAGGAATCCTGCGAGTATGGTTTTAATATAGGTTGTAATAATGCTGGAATCTACTATTTGAATGGTTTTAACGTAAATCTTGATTATTCTCTTGCTTTAGAGTACTTTGAAAAATCCTGTAAATTAAAATACTATAAGGGGTGTGGAAATTTAGGATTTATGTATGATAAAGGTTTTGGAGTAACGCAAGATTATCTAAAAGCCTTAGAGTTGTATTCCCTTGCTTGTAAAAATAATGATTATTGGAGTTGCGGAAATTTAGGTTATTTATATGAATTTGGATTGGGTACTGAGATCAATTTAGAAATAGCCCTTAGACTTTATATTTTAGCTTGCAACCAAAAAGATGGTTGGAGTTGCAATAATATTGGTTACCTTTATGATACAGGCAAAGGATTAGGACAAAGTTACGAAAAAGCCTCTGAATACTATTCTTTAGCGTGTGAATACAAAGATTCTTTAGGTTGTTCTAATCTTGCTTTACTTTTCGAGAAAGGATTGGGTGTTGAAAAAGATCATAAAAAAGCAAATTACTATTTTTCCTTGTCTTGCAAATTAGGGAATAAAAAAGCTTGCAAAAGCCCTGAATCCCAATAAATTTTTTTTAATAAGAAATCAATTTGGAGATGAGGGGACTTGAACCCCCGACCTTTTGAATGCCATTCAAACGCTCTCCCAGCTGAGCTACATCCCCATAAAATCAAAATTTTTGATAAAGATAAAGAATCAATCTTTTTTAAACTTGATTTTTTTTAAATTCTTCAAAAAACATCTTTTGTGAATTTTACTTATGTAATTTTTGTATTTTTTTTATTTGTTTTTTTTATTTTTGTTGTATATTTATACCAAGTTTTTACTTCTCCTGGAACTATAGAACAAGCTTTAGAGCTCCATCAAAAAGGAAAATTTAAAGAAAGCTTAAGTCTCTTGGAGAAGCTTTCAGAAAAAGATGAAAGAAATCCAGAAATAAACTATCTTTTGGGACTAAATTACGAAAAGATAGGAGATTTCTCTTCGGCAATTTTATATTACAAAAGAATCTTGAAGTTTGGAAGATACAGAAACCAAATTAACGAGATTTTGATCAGAAGCCATTTGGCTAATGCTTATGAAAATATAGAAAATTATACAGAAGCTAAAAACGAATATTTAATTTTAACCCAGTTAGAACCTTCTAATGCAGAACACTTTTACAATGCAGGGAAAATTTTCTTTAAAGGAAAGATATTCAATAATGCCATAAAATTTTTAAAACAAGCAATTGAAATAAACCCAAGACATTTCTTAGCTTTAACTACCTTAGGGAAATGTTTTTTTCACCAAAGAATTTTTACAGAAGCAAGGAGTTATTTCGAAAAAGCAATACACCAAAATCCAAAAGATCCCGAAAACTTATATTATTTGGCACAAACTTTACGATATTTGGGAGAATTTACAAAAGCCATTGAATCCTTAGATTTAGTAGAAAAAGATCCTAAGTTTAAAGGAAAAGCTTTATTTCTTAAAGGAATGACCTTTATGGATATGGAATCCTATACACAAGCCATAAATGAGCTAGAAAAAGCAATTGTGCATTTGAATAAAGGATCCAACGAAGATTTCATAGCTCATTATTTCATTGCTACAGCTTCTGAAAAAATTAAAAATATTTCCAAGGCAATTGAAAATTGGGAATACATTCATAAGATCAAACCTGATTTTAAGGATGTTTCAGAAAAATTAAAGTTATATTCTGATTATAGAACTAGTGATTCTATAAAGGATTTGCTAATTTCTAGTAGATTGCAATTCGAAACTTATTTTAGAAAAATATTAGATAAATTAAAGCTCAAACCACTTTTGATCAATTTAGATAGTGATTCTCAGATTACTGCAGTGTGTGTTAATTTAGAGAACCCACCCAATCGAATTCAAAAAAACACATTAGTAAGATTATTTAGAGAGACCCACATAGTTTCCGAAAATCAAGTTAGAGAATTTCATGATAAAATGAAATTAGAAAATGCAATCCGGGGGATATTTATTACTGTTTCTGATTTTAATTCCACTGCAATCGATTATTGTAATAATAGACCTATTGAATTGTACAATAGCAATAAACTTACTTCATTATTAGACAATTGAGGGGGAAGATTGGAGTTCACAAATTATTATAAACAATTTATTGAATTTTTAAATGTTGGTTCATGGAAAACAACTTTAAATCAATTTATTTTAGAATCTATCAAAATTTTAAAAGTTCAAGAATTGATTTTATTTTTCCGAAACTCACAGGATAATTTAATCCCTTACACGATTTCGGAATCTATCCAAGAAGTAGAGAAACAATTTGCTAAATACTGCTTCGAAAACCAAATTAGCAATTATTTTAACTTAAAATCCGAATTGTCTGAACAGTTCAATTTAACACAACCTTATATGACTTATCTCTTATCTACATCAGAAGGAAAGATTGGCATTGTACTTACTAAGAATCCTGCAACTCATTCTTTTTTTGAAAATGACTTTAATCTTTTAAAGACAATTTTTTCCTCCTTTGCTCAATTGATTCATAAAACGATTTTTTATAACGAAAATTTATACATCCCATTTTATGATTCTTTACTACATCTTTTAGAAGATTCCCATTTGCTTCAAGCCAATCAGGATCTCATGAAGAAATTGTATTCTGTCTTGGAGGTGTCTAATGTGATTAATTCTTCTAAAAAATTGGAAGATATGATTCAAAATGTTCTAAAAAGTGCCACAAAAGTTTTAAGAGTACAAAGTGGTAGTGTTTTTTTAGTTGATTTCAATACTGGAGAACTTGTATTTGATATTTTATCTGATAACGAAAAATTGAAAGGGATTCGCATTCCCAAAGGGAAAGGAATTGTTGGTAAGTGCGCAGAAACCAGACAACCCATGATCGTAAATGATGTCCGAACCGATCCCGATTTCTATGGAGTTATAGATGAAATTAGCAATATTGTAACTAGGAATTTAATGGCTTGTCCTTTAGTTGTGAATGGCGAAGTGATTGGTGTAATAGAAGTAATTAATACGATAGATAGAAAAGATTTTTCTAAAGAAGATATGGAGTTGTTTAAAAGTTTTTCTGATTCTGTTGCTATTGCTATACAAAGAAGAAGGTTGATAGACTATATAGAAGAGGCCAATCTGCAATTGGAACAAAATGTAAGAGAGCTTACTACTTTACATAATATTGCGCAAATTTTAGTAGAATACCAAGATATACAAATCATTGCTGATAAGGTGTTAGAGACGATTCAAAAGGAATTGAAAATCAATCGTTTATCTTTTATTTTATTTGATTCAAACACAAAAAAGTTTAAAATTTTGGCTTACAAAGGAATGGATTTAAAAGATTATGATATTTCCCCAAAATTATTAAGATATGTCTTCGAAAAAAGAATCCCTTTTTATATTAAAAACTTTCAAGAAGTTCCAGAAATACAACATTTGATTAGTCCTGAACGATACCGATCAAAAACAGCGATTATACTACCTTTGCTAAAAAGCAATTCTCAAACTTTTGCTGTTCTATGTGCAACCGAACCTCAAAATAAAGAAATTTTTGAACAAGAAGATTTCCGAATATTATTAACAATTGGTTCTCAGATTAGTAAAGCCTACGAAAGCATTGAATTTTCAGGTATTCAAAAAGAGATTGAAATTACAGCAAAAATTCAAAAAAACATTTTGCCCAATTCTTTTCCAGAACATCGATCAGTAGAAATTTTCGCAAAGGCTATTCCTGCAAAAACAACAGGGGGGGATTTTTTTGATTATTATATGGAGTCTCCTTATGGTGATATTTTTTTTATCATTGCTGATGTATCTGGAAAATCTTTACCTGCTGCATTATTTATGGCTGTTTCGAATTCCATTCTTCGAACATTAATCCGAAAAGAAAAAGATCCTTCTACTATTTTATTCAATGCGAATGAACTGCTTTACGAAGAATCCGAATCGGGAATGTTTGTTACAGTTTTTCTTGCAAGGTATGATATTATTTCTGGAAAACTTATCTATTCCTCTGCAGGGCATAACAATATGTTGCTAATACATAAAGATAATAGCTACGAAATTTTGTCTTGCAAGGGAATGCCTTTAGGGGTAGTTAAATCAAAAGAAAATCATTATCAGAATCACGAAATTTACTTAAAGAAAGATGATCTACTGGTACTATATACAGATGGTGTAACGGAATCTGTAAACTTAGAAAACAAAGAATATGGATTAGAAAAATTTTTATCTATAATTTTACAAAATAAAGATCAGAAATTAGAAATGATTGCAGAGGATGTATACAAAGATATTTTAGAATTTACAGGCAAGGAAGTTCCTGATGACGATTTTACTTTGTTTCTTGCTCGATTTAAATTGAACTTTCATGATCACACCTACAAACTCAAAGTTTCTGCAGAGAAAAAGGTGATACCAAAGTTTATTAATGAGATTTCATTAATTTTGCAAAAATATTCAATACAAGAAAGTGATTTAAACGATATTTTATTGGTCTGTGACGAAATAGCAACGAATATCTGTTTTTATGCTTATAAAGAAAAAACTGTTCTTAAGCCAACTTTTAAATGTAAAATTGAAATTCTACCGGATCAATACGTTAAAATTCTTTTTGTAGACAACGGAATTCCTTATGATTTTTATAATGTAAAAAAACCAGATTTAGAAAAAAACTTAACTGGTGAAATGAACGGAGGTTTTGGAATTTATTTGGTTCAAAAGATTATGGATAAAACCGTTTATAAATATCTAAATAATAAAAATTATTTACTGATTGTAAAAAAATTGAAAACCAATTTTAAATTATAATATTACAATAAAGAATCCAGTATTAGAAAAACTTTATTCTTGATTTTTTTTTATAGCAAGAAAAAATGTTTTTATTAAATTTAAAATTACGGAGAATCAACCATGAGTTCTGAAATTTTTGAAACTAGAAGCGAAAAAAATCATATTATAGTTTATTTAAAAGGTAGAATCGATGTCCATATGTCAAACCTTGTAGAAAATTTTTTAATGAGTCTGATTGAACAAAATCCTACACAAGATCTTATATTAAATTTAGGGGAAGTAGAATACATGTCTTCTTCGGGTTTGAGGGTATTTGTTTCTATTATGCGGTATCTTAAAGAAAAGAATAAGAATTTAAAGTTATCCAATTTATCTATTGCGGTAAAAAGAGTATTTGAGGTTGTAGAACTTATGGATATGTTTGATATTTACGAAGATGAACAGGATGCTCTTTCTAAATAATGAACCATCTGATTAAAAAATTTTTAGCTTATTTATTAGATTTATTCAATATCCATCCTGATGTGTTAAAATTAATCCGAGGAAGCTTTAAGCTAACAAATCCCAATAAAGCAGAATTTCCATCAGAAAATTTACCCCTTGCTTCTCGTGTAATTGCCTCTGGAATGTGGAATTATTGCTTTTTTCAATTTTATAGAAATTTTGTTGGACCTTTTTGGGTAGAAAAGCAATACAATCCCAAGGATAATTCTTTTATTCCAAGAGCCACTTCCATGCTGAGTTTAAATCTAACTCATAGAAATTGGTTTGGGTTTCGTAGCCCTTCCGGAAGTATCTTTAGCTTAATAGACCCAGCAGGTGCATTTACCCCTATCATTGGTTATTACTCTGTAGAACTTGCATTTCGGAAAAAAAATCAAATTTTTTTCCCAAATAGAAGTGAAGTAAAAACAAAAATGGAATTGGAAGAAAATCTACCTATAATTCATATACATTATAAAAAAAAAGACTTAAAAGTACATTGGAAGCTTTTAGGAGATTCTAAAACAGGAAAAACCGTTCTATCTATCATTGAATACGAAGTGAACACACCCGATTGGGAGTTGTTGGTTTCTATAAGGCCATTCAATTCTGAGGGGGGTGCACTGATATATTCTCTTTATTACCAAGAAGAAAAACAGTTTTCTTCTGTTTATATAAACGAAGAAAAAGAAATCATTTTGTTCACAATGCCTAATGAAATTCATTTTTCCAATCTGGAAAAAGGGGATGCGTATTTTACAGAAACCAATCTAAAAAATGTATATTGCAATTATGGAATTTGTACTGGTGTATTTGTGTATTCTTTAAATCCAAACAGTACTTCTAAGACCATATTCTCTTATTATCGTACTTACGAAAAATTAGCTCCGGCACAAGTGGATCTGTTCGATAGAATCCAAAATTTAACTACCAAAAAGAGAAAGGCAAAGGTAAGGGATATAGAAACTCATAAAAAAATCAAAGAAAAATATATATTAAGAGGTTTCGAAGAAATTACAACAATTTATCAAGACTTAAGACTTTTTTACGAAGAGATAGAAAATTCAAAAAACCAATGGAAAGAGAACTTATCCAAAAAAAGTAAATTTAATTGCTCTAAAACTTTATGGAATAAAGCTGTGGATATTCATAGCAATATAGTTTACCAACTCCAAACAGAAAAAAAAATTACTCCGGGAGTTTATACATATAGGCAATTTTGGTTTCGCGATGCAGCTTATATGTTATCTGCACTATCAAGTTGGAATTTCTTAGAGGAAACCAAAACAGTCATCGAAAGTTTTCCAAAAAGGCAGCAAAGAGATGGTTTTTTTAAATCCCACGAAGGAGAATGGGATTCTACGGGTCAAGCAATTTGGACAGTAATGGATTATTTTAAAAAATCTCACGATACAGAACTTTTAAAAGAACTTCTACCTTATTTAATTAAAGGTGGTGAATGGATTACAAAGAAAAGAAAAAAAGGATATTTAAAAAAACTATTACCTTCTGGTTTTAGTGCAGAGCATTTGGGACCAGCAGATTATTATTACTGGGATAATTTATGGTCTATTGGTGGTCTTCAACAATTGGTTTATGCTTGTAGTCTATTCCCTGAATATGAAAAATATTACCATTTTTTTCTAAAAGAAATGAACGAATATAGCAATGATTTTTTATTGATTGCTTCGAAGGATATACATAAATTTGGTGTTTTAACAGCTTCTCCCAATAGAGGAATCGATCCGGGAATTATTGGGAGTATTGTGGATTTATATCCCCTACAATTGAACTTAATAAAAGCTTCTGATATGTTAAAAACATTAAAAAAAATTTATAAAAACTATTTTATAAAAAATTTGTTTTTTCATCCAATCATCCATTCAGGATTTAATATCTATTTAAGTTTGCAGGTTGCTCATTCTTTTTTTAAATTGAATTATGTAAAATTGGCAAGAAGAATATTAAAAAAGGTTCTAAAAGTAAGAAATCAACTTTGGGCATATCCCGAAGCAATCCATCCTACAACTTTAGGGGGAGTAATGGGGGATGGATTCCATGGTTGGGCTTCTGCAGAATTGATTTTATTGTTAAAAGAATTCGTAATATCAGAATATAAAAATACTTTATCCTTTTTGAAAGGCTTTAGAATCAATGAGCTTTCTAAGGATCGTTTTTATTTTGGTCCTTTTCCTTTTTATGGTGGTTCTATTTCTATCGAAGGATATCTTCAAGATAAAATGGGAGAAATTTTTATCTGCCAAAAAAATGCAAAGCCAAATTCTATAAAAGAATTTCTTGTGAACATTCCTATAGATCACTTATCAGAATCTAATATTTTAGTGGAGCCTAAAATTCCTTTTAAAATTTTAAGAAATAAACTTTCTTTTTTCTATCTACCAGAAATTTTAAAAATTCGTATTGCGTCCAGTAAAAAGTATTCTTTTACATAAAGAAGAAATTCAAATTTTCAGTTAAAGGTTAAAAAAGAGTTTTATCTTATAGTTTGTAAAAAAAATTTGTCGAGGGAAAGTAAAGGAGTATTTATGAAGCACATATTATCTATTTTGGTTAGGAATCAGCCTGGGGTAATGAGTCATGTTTCTGGGTTATTTACCAGAAGGGGGTATAATATTGATAGTATAGCTGTAGGAGAAACTCAAAATCCAGAAATTTCTGTAATTACTATAGTATTGCATGGAGATGAAACTACAGCAAACCAATTTCGAGGGCAATTGCTAAAATTAGCTGATGTTTTAGATGTAAGAATCCTTCCTTATATACAGTCTATCATAAGAGAATTGGTTTTAGTACGAGTTAAGGCAGAACCACAAAATAGAACAGAAATTTTTGGGGTGATTGAAGTTTTTAATGGTAAAATTTATGAAATTCATGAAAATACAATTCTTATAGAAGTGCAAGGGAATCCAAGACAAATCAATAGTTTATTAAAAGTTCTAGACAATTATGGAATTTTAGAAATTGCAAGGACAGGTCAAGTAGCTCTACCAATGTATACTGAATAAATATACTCAAAATGAAAAAAAATTCAATTAAAAATGAAATTTTATATTTAGAACTAAAAGAACTCTCTCAGAATATCTATCATAGAATTTCTTTTCAAATTTTATTATCAGAATTGGAAATTACTCCCCAACAGTATTTATCATACTTTTATAAAAAAAATTCTGCTTTAGAAGTTCCTGAGTACTTTCATAAAGACAATTTAGAAGATTTAATTGGCTTATTGGAATACTTTCAAAAGCAAGAACTTTTGGATCTTTTCTTTAAATGGGGAGTTTTCTTTAAAAAAGAAGACTTAATAGAATGGCTAGAATTCTATGTATCTATTTTTTTGAATCATTTAGTCAATCACAAGGTAAATTTAGATTCCTTAGAAATTAGTTTATTGGGTTGCGAGAATCCTTATGATGCTTTTATTCTTTATTGCAATAATAATATAAACGAAGAGATTTTATTAAGAAAAGCAGCGAAGCTTTATTTAAAACAAAAAAAAATAAAAATGAACGAATTGAATCTTTATCTTTTAGAACAATACATAGAAACTTGTTACCAAAAAAAAATTTTAAACTCTGATTTTCTCTATAAAGATTTTTTCAATCAACTTTATAAACTCGCTGTGCAACATAAACTAATAGCTGAAGAAAAAAAGAAAAAATTCAAAATCCATAAAGATCCTTCTCTTAGAATCTATTTAAATATTTTAGAAATCAATTGTTTACCCGAAACAAAAGAAGAACTAAAAAAAATCTATTACAACTTAATTAAAAAATACCATCCAGATACCAATTCGGAAGGCTTAGAAAAAACCAAGAAAATTATAGAAGCCTATTCAAACTTAATAAAAATTTATGAATAAAATTAATTTTTTTATTTTTTTAATTTTCTTTAATACCCTGTGGTCTGAACCCATATGGATACACAATGATTTTTCAAAAGCATTACAATCTGCAAAAAAAATTGATAAACCTATATTGGTAGATTTATTTTCTAAGAATTGTTATTATTGTTTTGTTCTCGAAAAAGAAGTTTATCATTCTAAAGAATTTACAGAATGGCACCAAAAATTTATTTTTTTAAGGGTTGACGGAGATCGTTTTCCTGAGCTGATAGAAAAATTTCAAATCGATGGATATCCAACTACCATTTTTTTAGATACCAATGGCGTAGAAATAGGAAGGATCGAAGGCTATCTCCCTAAATTTGATTTCTTAAAAAAAATTTCTATTTTTTATAAAAATAAAGATCTTTTAAAAAACTTAGAAGAAAAGATAAAAAGAGATCCAAAAAATTATTATAATTATTTTCAATTGGCAATCTATTATGACAAGCAAAAAAACTTAACGAAATCCGAAGAGTATCTACTCAAATCACTTCTCAACCTATCTTCAGAAGATAAGAATTATTACCAAAACAAAAAGAACATTTTATACAATCTTGCGGTACAGAATACAAAATTGGAAAATTACCAAAAAGCTTATAGCTATTGGAATGCTTTTATCAGCTGGATAAATTCTGAGGATTTGGATTTACCTTATGCGAGATTCTACAGAGCTTATATGTTTTTAAAATATAATAAAAACTTAAACCAAGAAGAAAAAAACCAAATTGTCAAAGATTTACGATATGCTTTAGAAAAACTTCCCAATTCTTACGAAAAAGAAGAAGCTAAAAAAATACTTTTCGATTTATCTAAATAAATTTATTTGTTAGGTAATATGGACAATACAACTGTAGAAGAGAAAAATACACAAATTCCTCAAAAAACAAAAGAAAAAGTATTTATTTTTGATACCACCCTTAGAGATGGGGAACAATGCCCGGGTGCTGCAATGTCAGAGAATCAAAAATTGGAAGTGGCACAAAGATTGGAAATTTTGGGTGTTGATATTATAGAAGCAGGTTTTCCTGTATCAAGTAGAATTCAGTTCAAAGCTGTCCAAAGAATTGCAAGGGAAATCGAAACTCCTATTATTGCAGCATTAGCAAGAGCTGTAAGAAGAGATATAGAAGTTGCTGCAGAAGCTTTAAAAGATGCAAGAAGAAAAAGAATTCATACCTTTATTGCATCTAGTCCTATCCATATGAAATACAAACTCAATTTAGAACCAAATCAGGTAATAGAAAAAGCGGTTGAGGCTGTAAAAATTGCGAAGGATTTTACGGATGATGTAGAATTTTCTCCAGAGGATGCCACAAGAAGTGAGAAAGAATTTTTAGTAGAACTCATTTCTCGTGTAATCGAAGCAGGTGCTACAGTGATTAATATTCCCGACACAGTAGGGTATACCACACCAGATGAATATTATAATTTGATAAAATACTTGATAGAAAAATCTACAGATTCTCATAAAGTAATTTTTAGTACACATTGCCATAATGATTTAGGTATGGCAACTGCCAATAGTTTGGCTGCAGTGCGGGCTGGAGCAAGGCAAATTGAGTGTACTATAAATGGTATAGGAGAAAGGGCAGGAAACACTGCTTTAGAAGAAGTAGTCATGGCCATCTATACGAGAGGGGAATATTATAATGTTCATACTACCATTCATACAAAAGAAATAATGAAAACAAGTATGCTGGTTCGTACTATAACAGGAATGGTTGTACAACCCAATAAAGCAATTGTAGGAGATAATGCTTTTGCTCATGAGTCGGGAATTCACCAACATGGAGTTTTAAAAAATCCCTTAACTTACGAAATTATTACTCCAGAATCTATTGGATTGCCTTCCAATCGAATTGTTTTAGGAAGACATAGTGGAAGGTATGCCCTTCGAGATAGAATCATCAGGCTTGGGTATTCTTTGGATGAAAGTCAATTTGAAGAGGTTTTTTATAAATTTTCAGAATTGGCTGATAAAAAAAAAGAAGTCTATGATGAAGATATCATTGCTTTGATAGACGATAGTTCAAGAAAAAAAGCAGAATCTCGATATGAATTAATTAAATTGCATGTTTCTACAGGAAAAGGGACAATTCCAACAGCAACGGTAAAATTAAAAGATCATCAATTAAAAGACGAAGATGGAAATCCTAAAGTATTAACTGAAGCAGCAACGGGTGATGGTCCTGTAGAAGCAATTTTTAATTCCATAGATAGAATTACTGGTTTACAGACAAAAATAAAATCTTACAGATTGCAACCAATCAGTGAAGGAAGTGATGCACAAGGGCAGGTAAATGTTCTTGTAGAAATCAAAGATAAAATTTATGTAGGAAAAGGAATCTCAACGGATATTTTGGAGTCTTCGGCTTATGCATATTTAGAAGCTATCAATCGATATTTTACTGATGATGATAGCTATTATGTTAGATTCTCGAAAGAGGGAGATACAATTTAATGAAAATAGAAATTCATCCCTCTTTGGTACAAAAATATGATGTGCAAGGACCAAGGTATACAAGTTACCCTCCTGTTCCTAATTTTGATGCAAACTTTTCAGAAAAAGATTATATAAACTATCTAAGTGAGCATTCGATAACAAAAAAAATTTCTTTATACTTTCATTTGCCTTTTTGCAAAAGTTTGTGTTACTATTGTGGTTGTAATATTTTTATTACTTCCAATCAAGATATTAAAAGAAGCTACTTAGATTTTCTAAAAAAAGAAATTGTATTGCATCGAAAGTATATACCAAATGGTGTGATCGTCAAACAACTTCATTGGGGTGGAGGAACTCCCAATTATTTGGAAAATTCTCAGATAAGTGATTTGTTTTCTTTTATAAAAAATGAGTTTTCTTTTTCTTCGGATGCAGAAATTAGTATCGAATTGGATCCTAGGACGGTACAAGATGAACAACTAGAACTTTTAAAAGATTTGGGATTCAATCGAATTAGCTTTGGAATACAAGATTTGAATGATGTTGTTCAAAAGAACATCAATAGAGTTCAGCCCATAGAAATTATAGAAAACCTTTATTATAAATCACGAAAATTGAATTTTGATTCTATCAACATGGATTTTATTTATGGTTTGCCATACCAAACCTTAGAAAATTATAAAAACAATCTAAATAAAATTTTGGAGTGGAAACCTGATCGATTGGCTTTTTTTAGTTACGCCCATGTTCCTTGGATTAAAAAACACCAAAACTTATTGAATGTACAACATCTACCACAAGCAAGGGAAAAAATTTCTATTTTTAAAGAAATTGTAGAAACTTTAACAGATAATGGTTATATTTATATAGGCTTGGATCATTTTGCCAAACCAGAAGATGAGCTCTCCCAAGCCTTTCTAAAAAAGCAATTGCATAGAAATTTTCAGGGCTATACTGTGCTAGATCGTATGGACGTTTTGGCTTTTGGAATCACTTCCATTAGTCAACTACAAATGTGCTATGTAAGAAACACCAAAAATATAAAAGAATACAAAGAAAAAATCAATACAGACAAACTACCCATTTTTGATGGTTATTTAATGACTTTTGATGATATCCTACGAAAAGAAATCATCCATCAAATTATGTGCAACCTTCAGGTAGATTTTATCGAAATTGAAAATAGGTTTCATATAAATTTTAAAGATTATTTTTCTGATTCTCTTAAAAAATTACAGCAATTGGAAGATGATGGTATTGTTGCATTTTCTGGTAATAAAATAGAAGTTCTTACAAAAGGAAGACCTTTAATACGAAATGTTGCTATGTGTTTTGATGCATTTTTAGAAAGAAAAGACAATTCTAAGAAAAAGATCTATTCTAAAACAATTTAATTTAAAAAATATTATAAAAAAATTTTATAAAATCCAAAAATAAAAAAAGATCCATTTTAGGAATCTTTTTTATTTTTAGAATACAAATTTGCAGGATAAATTTTTTGGAATATATTTATACTAAATATTAAAGAAAAAATAGCTATCAAAACATTCCAATCATGTTTTAAGATAAAACTAGCTAATAAAAAAGGAAAAAATAAATGGAGCAGAACAAAGAAAAACCAACTTAAAATAATAAGTTTTAGATTTTTCGAATAAATAGGTCTAAAAATAGAATCCAAATGGATTCTTAAAAAATACAAAAATCCTTTTTCTTTAACATCAATAGAAATTAAAGAATTACTAAATTCTTGTTTTAGATAAAAATAAAGAAAAAGAATCCCTATCAAAAAAAATATTGCTAAAAGAAAAGAAAGCAAATGTAACTGCATAAGGAAGAAAAAAAAATAAGAAATATTTTGTCAATCATAACTTTTTGCTTTAATTTTAATTTTCCTTTGGAATTCAATAACTATTTTCAAAATAAGAGATAAATTTTTTTAAAATCAAATTTACTATAGAAAGTATTGCCATGGTTTCCTTTTCTTTTTTTTTATGCATATGAGATTTTCTCTAATAGAAAAAGAGCGTTTCCTTCCAAAAATAGAATATATAGATAGAGATTCTTTAATCCCTTTGTTACAAAGGGTAGAAAAACCCGGTAGATATGTGGGAGGCGAGTTCGGTATTCCACAAAAAAATTTAGAAAACCATTTAGTAAAAGTACTTTTAAGCTATCCCGATATATACGACTTGGGAATGTCCAACGAAGGATTGAAAATATTGTATGATCAAATTCATAAAAATGGATACTTCGCAGATAGAGTTTTTTTGCCAAAAGAAGACTTTGGCAGTTTGTTAAAAATAAATCAAATTCCTTTATATTCTTTAGATCATTTTTTAAAAGTAACAAGCTTTGATTTGTGGGGTTTTAATGTGGCTCACGAATTGCACTTTACCAACGTTCTTTATGCATTAGATTTAGCAGGGATTCCTTTAAAAAGAAAAGATAGAAATGCATCGGAACCCTTAATCATTCTGGGTGGAACAGCAATCAGCAATCCTCTACCCATGTTCGATTTTGTGGATGGAATCTTTTTAGGCGATGGAGAAGAAGCAATTTTAGAAATTATAAAAAGAATCGAAGAAGGGAAAAAAACTCAAAAAACAAGAGAAGAAATTTTAAAAAATTTGGAGAATCTATCCGGACTACTTTTACCAGAATTTTACGAAATTCGAGAAGAGAGTGAAAAAGAATTTCCAAAGTATATTGGAAAAATCGTAAGCAAAAGAACTTACAAAAGTAATGAATTTGCAAATCTTAAAAATATAATCATTCCCAATATTTCTATTACTCAGGATAGAACAGTTTTAGAAGTAAACCGAGGTTGTGGTCAAGGTTGCAGATTTTGCCATGCAGGCTTTTGGAAAAGGCCTGTTAGGAACATAGAGGTTGAAAACTTAGTCCGTATAGCTGGCGAGTTGTTAGATAGAACAGGAAACAATATACTCACTCTACATTCTCTATCTATAGCAGATTATCCATGGTTAGAAGAATTGGTAATTGAATTAGCCAATCGTTATGGACCAGAAGGAGTATCTCTTTCCCTACCGAGTTTAAGAGTTCAAGTAAAAACAATCCCCATTTTAGAAATGACTTCTGATATACGAAAATCAAGCATTACCTTTGCATTAGAAGCAGGTTCTGAAATTTTAAGAGAAAAAATACACAAAAAATCATCCGAAGAAAATTTGCATTATTTAATTCATTTAGTATTTCAGAGGGGGTGGAATACAGTAAAAGTATATTTTATGCTTGGACTGCCGGACTACGAAGGAAGAGAAGTATCGGATTTAATAAGAGCTTTAAATACTTTGGGCTTTATAGCAAAATCTTACGGTAAAAGAAAAAAAATCAATATATCCATTTCTCTTTTTGTACCAAAACCATTCACCACTTTTCAATGGGAAGAGCAAAAATCTCCAGAATATTTTGAAGAATCCATAAAAAAGATTAAGCAAAATGTAAAATATAAACAAATATGGATAAGGCATCCCAAACCTTGGATGTCCTATGTAGAAGGGCTTCTTTCGAGAAGTGATCACAGGATGGGGAAGTATCTTTATAAAGCTTACTTGAAAGGTGCAATATTTGATTCTTGGGATGATGGGTTTCGAGAAGATATATGGAAAGAGATTTTCGAAGAAATACCAGAAGATTTAAAAACTTTGTGGCTTTCCAAAAAATCAGTAGAAACCAGAATGCCTTGGGAAGAAATTATCGATGGTTTTCCAAGAGAAAAATTACTAAGAGATTACGAAAAATTTCTTTCCATTAACGAAAACAATATGAACCCCGCGAAAAAACAAATTTTGGATCCTCAAAAGTTTCCCCAAGAATTGTTCAAAAAAGTTTCTATACCAAAAGAAAAGTTTATCACAGAAACTTTTGTAGAACTAAAGTTTGCAAAAATTCAAGAATTTATTTACATAAGCCATTTAGATACTCTGGAAGTCTTTCGCAAAGCTTTACGAAGAGCAAAAATTCCTTTAACTTTTTCTAGAGGTTTCAATAAGCACGAAAAAATTAAATCTTTATCTTCGTTGCCTTTATACGTTTATTCTCTTTCAGAAAAAATTTATCTTGAACTTTATAAAAAAATGGATTTAGAAAACCAATTAGAAATTATACAAAAAAATTTACCTAATGGATTGTACATAACCAATATAAAAGAAATTCAAAAAGAAGATTTCAATTTCGAAGAAAAGGATTCTTTTTTTTATTTGGAATTTTTGGAAGAAAACTATAGAGAAAAAATTTATAAAGAACTTTTCAACGCTCCTAAACATATAGAGTATATTAAAGAAAATAAGATTTTGAATAAAGAAATCCAAATAGAAAGTATTTCTCTTTCTGATAGAGACGAATTTTCAAAAAACATTTTAAAATATAAGTTCAATTCAGAAGTAATTTTAAAAAATCTTTATAAAAAAAATTGGAAATATGGAATCCAATTTCATTTAGTGAATCGATCAGGTAAAACAATATCTCTTAAAGATCTTATTTTGTATTATTTAAAGATCCCCATTGAGGAATGGAACGTTTCGATAAGAATCATTAAATTTTAAAAAAAGATCAGCGTTTCGCTGATCTAAAAATTTCAAGCAGCTGTTTCTTTTACTTCTTGTTTTTTCATGCTTTTTTTTCCTTTCGAATCAAACCGTATTTGACTCGCAATAATTTTTATTCTTGAATGAACTTGACCTTTATCGTCTGTCCAACGGTCTTGTCTTAAACTTCCTATTAAAGTCACTCTAGATCCCTTTCTTAAATATTTTTTACAATTTTCAGCATTCCTTCCCCAAACTTCAACGGGAAAGAAACTAACCAAATCTCCCTTTTGTCCATGGTTTACTGCGATCACAAATTGAGTTACTTTTTGGTTGTCTCCTACAGCTCTCATTTCTGGATCTTGAACTAAATTCCCATCCAATATGCTAAGCGATAAATTTTTCATAATCTTTCCTCCCAAAATTGTCATTTTTAATATATATATTTTTTTCAAAATTTTTGAAAAATTTTGAAAAAAAATAACAAAAATCTATATAATTTTAATGTATGGAACTAAAAGAACAAAATTTTTCTGAAAGCCAATGGAAAATCATTACTTCAAAAGATTTTTATAAACAAATTATTGCCTCTGCAGGAAGTGGAAAAACTAGAACAGTGATTGGATATACTTTATTCAACTTGGAATACAAAAAAATAAAAAACAAAATACTTCTTTTATCTTTTAGTAAAAAAGCTTGTGGAGAATTGCGTCATCGACTTCCGTTTGAATATTCAAAGCATGTTGAGATTAGAACCTTTCATGCTTTTTGTTACCATTATATTAAAAACTTTCATCCTTTGTACAAGATTACCAAATTTTCTATTTTAGAAGAAGAAAAGAAGTTAGAATTTGTTAAACAATTATTATTAAAGCATCCAGAAAAAACTTTAGGCATTCCTTATGTGATTTTGATGAATCATTTAAAAAAATTGGAAGTATATTTACCAGAATTGCACCAAATGATTAATTCAGAATTAAAAAAGTTTAAACAAGAAAACCATTTATTAGAATACGAAGATTTAATCTCTATGGTTATAGAAGGTTTGGTAAATCGAAGCACTTGGATTTATCCCATGTTAGAAAATTACAAGCATATCATTGTAGATGAGTTTCAGGACACAGATCCAAAACAATTATATTTTTTAAAATTGATTCAACCCAAAACCTTATTGGTTGTAGGGGATGATTGGCAAGCCATCTATGGTTTTCGTGGAGCAACTGTTTTTCCATTGTTACAATTTAAAAAATATTTTGAAAATGCAAAAATATTTAAACTAACAGAAAATTATAGAAGCCTAAAGAATATAGTAGATTGTGGGAATTATATTATTTCTAAATCTGCTCAAAAAATACCCAAAAGTGTTAAAGCTATACGGGGAAAGGGAATTAATGTACCGATTCTGTCAATTTCTAAAAAAGAAAAAAATTTTTATAACTTATTGATAAAAATTCTTATAAGTTTTAAAGTGATGATCCTAGTAAGAAGCAATTTTAAGAGAGATTTTTGGATAAAAGAGGGCATTCCCGAAGAACAAGTCATGACAATCCATAAATCTAAAGGGTTAGAATTCCCAGTAATCTTATTAGATATTGAATCGGGTTGGAGTGGAGAAACTTACTTAACCGACGAAGAAATTAGGGTTGCTTACGTTGCTGTTACAAGAGCTCAAAATATTTGTATTGTACTTTATAGCAATCAAAAAAAAGAATGTTTGGAATTTTTTTTATATAATTATTTTTTTTCTAAAATTTCAAAAAATGTTAATTTAGAACAATTGACTACTTATTTAGATAAAGAACAAAAATATAGAAATCCTACATAATTTATTTAAAGCCCTTTATGAATATGTTCAAAGAAAATTCCAAAAGTCTATTTAGTTCTAAATTTAACAATGTCAGGTTTTTTCGATTTTCTAAGATTAAGATTCCTTCCAGAATGCTCCAAATCCCCATGGCTGCAGCTGCTGTATCTTCAACATTAAATTCTTTTTTTTGTTTACCCAATCGAATGATAGATTCTATAAACCTTATAATTTGTCTAGCTTTTATATGAATTTCTTTACTGATTCTTTTATGATTTTCTCTTAGTTCCTCTTCTGTAAGATTCAGAACAGCAATGATATCAAAATATTCGGGATTTTTCAAATAAAAATCAATATAAGACTTTGCTAAAGCCTTTAATAAGATTTCAGCAGATTCTCTGTCTGGATCCAAATTCTTAATGGAATTTCTAAGATAATTTTCTAATTTTTGAATTCCTTCGTAGAGCACATTTTTATAAATTTCTAATTTATTTTCGAAATATAAATAAAAAGTTCCAATACTTACATTTGCCCGATCGGTAATATCTTTAATAGTTGTATTTTTATAGCCATTTTCAAAAAAAATTTGCTTTGCTGAATTTAACAAGATATTTCTTCTTAAGTTTCTTGCTTCTTCTGTTCTGGCTCTTTTAAAATGAGTTTGTTCTTCTTCATTCGCCATATATATTTCTCTCTCCTTAAAATTTATATGGATTTGATTCATTGTATGATTAAAATTTTCTGATTTCCTTGTAAAGTGATTTTAACTTTTTTTAACTATGTAACAATTTTAGGAAAAAACACATTATTTATGGAAAAAATTCAAAAAAATGATTACGAAATTCTAAAGAATTATGCATTGGACTTAGGATTTTCTTTAATTGGAATTACGAAACCCATAATAAAAAAAGAAGATTATTTATATTTAAAAGATTTTATTGAAAATAAAAAATATGCAAATATGCATTGGTTTTCGAATTATAAAGAAATTCGATTGCATCCCTATTCTATTTTAAAACAGTGTAAATCTGTTTTGGTGCTCGCATACTATTACAAAGACAAAAATTACGATTTTACATTAAAAAATTATAAAATAAAAATTTCCAGGTATGCAGTGGGAAAAGACTATCATAAAGTATTAAAAAAAAAATTAAAAAAAATAGAAATGTTTTTAAAAAAATTATATCTCAATATCCAAACGAGAACTACAGTGGATTCTGCACCTGTACCAGAAAAGCTACTTGCAAAATATTCGGGCATAGGTTGGCAGGGTAAAAATACAAATATAATTAATAAAAAATTGGGTTCGTATTTTTTTCTTAGTTGCATTTTTACAAATCTTGAGATCTCGGAAGATATAGAAATTCAAGAAGAAAAAGACCATTGTAAGGGCTGTACCTTATGCATTCGAAGTTGCCCTACAGGTGCTTTAAAACCTTATCAATTAGAAGTAGAAAAATGTATTTCCTATTTAACGATTGAAAGTAAGGAAATCATTAAAGATAGTTATGCCCCTCTTTTACAAGGATGGATTTTTGGATGTGATATTTGCCAAGAAGTATGTCCTTTTAATACCAAAGCTAAAAATTTAACAACTTCCGATCCAAATTTTTTTCTAAGAGAGGAAATCAAAGAAATTTTACAAAAGAAACCCGATTTAGAATTTTGGAATCATTTATTAAACTCACCTTTAAAAAGGGTAAAATGGGAAATTTTTAAAGCAAACTATGGACTCTTACAAAACTATACTAAAATCTCTACTGAATGAATTGCAAGATTATTTGAGAAGTACAGAAATAAGAAATTTTGCAAGCAATTCGGAACATTTCCCAGTAATGGTTCGTGAAGTATTGTTTTTTTATAAACAAATTAACAAAGAACTTCCTCTAGTTTTGGATTGCACTTTAGGAAGTGCTGCCCATTCTATATATCTTTATCATGCAAAACAAGGTATTTTTTATGCTTTTGAGCGCGACAAAAGAATGATCAATATCGCAAAAGGAAATTTAGAAAAAGCTCAGATGCCTTATACTATATTAAACTCTACTTTAAGAGAAACTATTAATATCAATTTAATCAATTCTGAAATCAAATTTTATATCCTCAACAAAAGATTTTCGTTTGCTTATGAATTCTTAAACCAAATCAACCAAAAAGTAGATTTTTTGATTTGTGATTTAGGATTGTCTATGTACCATCTTAAAGAAGATTGGGGTTTTTCTTATAAAAGAAATGCTTTAGATTTTCGTTTAGATGAAGATAGCTTAGATGCAAAAACAGTATTGAATCAATATACACACAAAGAACTTGCTGATATTTTGTACCTTTTTGGACAAGAAAGGCTTGCAAAAAAAATTGCAAAAGAAATTATTGACAAGAGACCCATAAAAACAGCAATTGAGTTAAAAGAAATCATTAAAAAAATATATACAAAAAAATTTAAAACTTATATTCCCGACAAAGTAGTCCAAAAAACCTTTCAATCTTTAAGAATTTTTACCAATTCCGAGTTAGAAGAACTAAAAAATCTTTTGGAAAATTTGGATTCTATACTAAATGCAAATGGAATGGCTGTTTTTATTTCTTTTCATTCTTTAGAAGATGGTTTGATTAAAAACTACCTAAAAAAATATAAAGATACAATCATATTCAAAAAACCTTTACTACCAACAAGGGAAGAAATTTTTTTCAATCCTCCCTCTCATTCAGCGAAAATGAGAATATTATGGAAGAGATAATCCATACTTTTAAATTATATTTATTGTATTTTGCTTTTTTTCTTTTTTTTGTAATGATTTATAAGAAAAAGATTGAGTCCATAATCCTAGATAGACAAATTTATATTTTAGAATTGCAAAAAAAAGAGTTGCAGAGGAAAAACCAAATTTTAAAAACAGAAATTGCTAAACGAAAAACAAATTCTAAAGATTCTTTATTATATTATTGGAAAATCTACAATAGCTTACCTAATTATGAAGATCATAAAATTTTTAAAATTATAATCGAGAAAGAATGAATTTTGGATTTGTTAAGTTTCTTTTTTTTTTGCCGTATAAACAAGTAATGAAAGTATCTCAAATCAAAAATGGTTTAATTCCAACTAAAAATTTTTGGAAAAATTTAAAAAAGGAAAATAAAATACTAAAGCATTCAAAAAAAATCCACATTCCTATATCTATAAAAAAAGGTTCTATAACTGTTTGTATTGAGTATTTTTTTAAAAATAAAAATTTGTTTTATAAAATTTCAATTCATGATCCCTTTTTATTATTGGATACTCATACAAAAAATATACTTGAAAGCTCCTCCTCCATTTTTTTATTGAACACTGATTAGAAAAAAAATGAATTTAAAAAAAATCTATATAGGGCTCAGATATAACAGTAGGAACGATAAAGCTCCTAAAATTCATTTTAAATATTATGGATATTTGTCCGAAAATATATTAAGATTATGGGAAAAAAATAATATTCCTATAATAAAAGACGATATACTAATGAAAACTTTAAAAGAATTGCATGTTGGAGAGGAGATACCCGAAGAATTGTATTTACTTATAGCAAATATTTATAAAATGTTATACAAAAATGGCTACCTCAAAGAAGATTTTTAAATTAGATGAGTTAAAACCCGGAATGGTTTTTTCAGCTCCTGTTTTTATCGATGAGCAGAATTTATTAATTCGTTCTTTTGAACCTTTAAAAAAATCTGATATTGAAAAATTATTAAGGTGGGGGATTGATAAAGTTTATACAGAAGGAGATTTGGTTACCCAAGCAAATATGGGATTCGATAAAAAAGCAGATACGCAAGAAAAACCAGAATCAAAGGATTTATTAGAATTAGAAGAAATCAAAATGCATAAAGAATTTGCAAAATTAAAAGAAACTAAAGAAGATTTTGTAAATCGAACCTATCAAATGGGCAACATCTTAAAAAAGAATTTTAAAGACTTATGGGAAAAAAAGCAATTCAACAACCACGAATTATTAACAGAAGCTCTATTTTTAACAAATTCAATCATAGAATATCGATTTTTCCCTCTACTACTAATGGGAGCAAGATTTTCTGATGACCCTATCATTCATCATAGTATCCATTCTGCTAGCTATGGGGGATTTTTGGGTAAATTAATCAATCTAAATAAAATTCGAATTCAAGAATTGGTTTTTTCTATAATGATTATGGACGTAGGAATGTATTTTATACCAATCAAGTTAAGACAAAAAAATACTATTTTAACTGAAGAAGAGAAAAAGATGTTCTATACCCATACCCTGTATAGTTATAAGGTTTTAACAGAAAATGCCTACGTGAAGCAATCTTTAGCTTTGGTATCTTTGCAACACCACGAAAATTTTGATGGTAGTGGATATCCAAAAAAAATCAAAGAACAAGAAATTTCTCTATTGGCAAGAATTGCTGCTGTCGTAGATAGATATACGGCTATGTTAGAAGATAGATACCATCGCAAATCAAAGATCCCTTATGAGGCTATGAAAATTTTACTTTCCCATGAGGGAAACCATTTAGATCCTAGAATCTTGAAATTTTTTGTAGGAGGATTATCGGCTTATCCTGTTGGATCTTTTGTGGAACTTTCTAATCATTTTAGGGCTTTAGTCATAGAAGGAAATCTACAGGCACCTCTAAGACCTTTTGTGAAGTTGGTCTTCGATGATAAGAAAAATTTTATTAAAGAATTGAAAATTTTAAATCTTTCCAAACAACCTAACATAACCATAACCAAAGTACTGGATCCAGTCGAAGAAAAAGTTCAAATACAACAACTTTTTTGAGTACTTACAAACATCCATCGGAAGAAGTAGCATGCAATTTTTTAAAACAACAAGGGCACATTATTTTAGAACATAACAAAATTTTTAATTTAAAAACCTACAAAGTAGAAATTGATATCATATCTTTCGAAACAAGTAAAGAACTTTTACACTTTATAGAAGTAAAAAATTGGAACTCTAAAAATTTATTTATACATCCCGTAATCAAAGAAAATATAAAACGAAAAGAAAAAATCATTTTATCTTATAAGAAATTTATAGAAGAAATTTATAATCATTTAGAAGAATATCGTAAAAAAAGCGAATATAAATCTTTTTTATGTCTCTTAGAAAAAAAGAATTTGTGGGAAATTCCTATTTCTTTTGATTTAATTTGGATCACCAAAAAAAATATAGAATGGATTCCCAATATTTTTATAGAAGATTAAAAAACTTCTATCCAAAATTTTAAAATTCGTCGAAGGTACATTTATCCAAGGATGGAAATTTTGTTACAAGGATGTAACTATGAAACCAAAAACAAAAAATTCTAAATTAATTGAAGAAAAATTTTACAATTCAAAAGAATGGGAAGAAGATCCCATGGTACTAAAAAAACAAGGTTTAGATTATTTAAGAAGAAAGGATATTTCTTATTACAAAAAAAAGATTATCGATGAAAATTATATGGAACATGCAATTCAAAGAATTGCGATGGAACTTTCTCACTTTATTATTAAAGAAAAATAAATTCTAAAATAAGCCTGTTTTTTTAACAGGCTTATTGGTTTTTCAATCTTAAGGGAAAGTTTTCTTTAATGTGGGTTCTTCATAAAGATAAATGATGTTTCTTAGTTCTGTTGCTTCTATTATATCTTCTTTTGTTATTAAATGGTGATCTTTTAAATCTGCAATTGTTCTTGCTATCTTTAAAATAATTTTTTTTTCGTAATAAGGATTTGTGTGTATCAAAAAGCCATCTAAAGATTCTTTTGTTTTCATAGAATCCACTTCACAAAATTCTTCTACTCTCTCTACAGGAATTAAAGAGTTATATCCAAAACTTTCATTAGAAAATCTATTCTTTTGGATTTGGATCGCTTTATAGATCTTTTCTCTCATATTTTCTACTTCTTCTTTCTTAAGACTCATAAAATTAAAATCCACATCGTAAAAATATATCTCTATTTGATATTTTAAATGTATTATAAATTTTTTTATATATTCAAAAATTGTTTTTTGGGTACATGTACATTCTTTATGAGGATTTAAAAAATTTCCACAAGGACATGTTTGTGCTGAAAAAAATATCCAAAATTTATTAGAAATATGAAATTCCTCTTTTTCTTTAGTATAAATTTTTACTTCGTTTTTTTCCAATAACTCTTTAAAAAATAACACTGTCTTTTTTTCAAATAAAGAAATATCTTCACAAAATAGAATTCCATTTTGATTTTCTAATAAAATATTTCTAGGATAATCAATCAATTCTTTTTTTTGTATACTTGGATTTATTTTACTAAAAGGCCTTTTAACTTTTTTTAAATTAGGATTAAAAATTAAAATTTCTAAACTTTCTTCTTTTTCCATATCTGTAAAGAGATATTGGATTTGCTCAAGAAAAGAATTTTTATTTAATTTTTGATTTTCTAAAATTAAGACAGGGTGCTTTCCACTAATAAGGATTGGCAAAATCTTGATCAAATTTTTTGGAATTTGTATTTCTTTTTTTGGAATTTTTTCTGGAACCAATTTTTTTTTGCCTTTTTCTTGCTTGTATTTTTTATCTATTAAGTCTTTCATATGGGTTAATGTAAAGTATTCCAGATCTACTAAATCTATTGTATCTTCTAAGTTTGCTTGTGGTATAAAAATTTTTTTAAATCCATATTTATAAGATTGTGCGATAATTGAAGTCAATGAGTTTGAATATTCAATCTCGCCTAAAAGATTGATTTCTCCTAAAAAAAGAAAATTGTCTAAGGAGTCCTCTTGAATGATTTCTTCTTGAGTTTCGGGATGGATTGCAAAAAGTAAAGAAACTAAAATAGAAAAATCGAGATAATTTGCATAATGTTTGATCCCTGAAGGAGTTATATTGATTTGAATATTTTCGAATGGTAGGTTGATTTCGTTAGATAGAAGAATCGTTTGCAATTTTGTACAGATTTCTATACTTTTTTGGGCTGGAATTCCTAAAATTTTAATCGTAGGGATTCCTTTTCTAATTACGGTTTGGATGGAAATTTTTTTGGGTTGAAAGGGTATTTCAATAATCAAAGACTTTACAGTAGCACTTCTCATATAAATATTGTATCTAAAATGAAAAAAATTTTATTATTTTTTTTCTATTTTCTTTTGTTTGTTTTCCTTTTTTTATGTAGAACATCCATCATTACTAAAAATGATTTAAAAAAATGGAATGAAAGTTTGCAAAATTCTGAATACATTACTCTATTGGATATTTATCATTTTGAATACAATCATGAAGACAAACAATTGAAAAAGCTTTCAGAGAAAATCTTAATAAAAAAAAATACCAGAGTTAAAATTCAAATTGAATCTCAAGAAGATTGGATCAGATTGAGAATTTTGGATTCTTCTAAAAATCCGAAAGAAAATTTTGGAGATGTAGTTTTGTATGTTGTTGCAGAGGAAAACTATAAATTCTCTTTTGAAGAAATACAAAAAATTTTCGAAAAATTTATTTCTCAACACTTGCAGAAGTTAAATTAAAATTATGGTGTATGCCGATAGTACAATACAAGTTAGGAGAAAAAAATGTTTTGTAGAATTGGGTCTTTAAGAGAAAATAACTTTGGTATTTCGAATCCTATTTTAAACCATACAAAAGTTTTTAGCAAATATAGCCTTTTTATATTTTTATTTTTTTTTACTACTGGCTTGTTGCAATCCCAATCAGAAGAAACAGATGAAATCGACTTAGAAATACAAAAGTATATATACAAAATGCGAAACAATGATGTGGATGAACAAAAACTTAAAGAATTGGAACAAGAATTGAATCAAGCAAATCAAAATAAAAAATTCCTGAACTCAGAAAATGATGAAGTGAAGCATAAAATGATTGAATTTCATAATCTAAATACTTCTAAATACATAGTTCAACCTAAAGATACTTTATACTCTATTGCTAAAAAGTTCAACATGAATATAAATCAAATTTATTCTTTAAATCCCCAATTAAAAAATCGAGGTTTATATATAGGAGAGGAAATTCAGGTAGTAGATCTTTCTACGGAACAAAAGGAATTAGATTGGAAAATCATAAAAAAAGAATTTTTTGAAGGTAAAACCTATACCATAAAAAAAGGAGATACTTTAAGTGCAATTGCAAAAAAATTTAATACAACAGTAAAAGAATTAGTAAAAATCAATAATTTAAGACCCAATGATAGATTAAAGCCAAATACGAAAATCTATATCGATAAATTCAAAATTGTAAAAGAGTATAAAGTAAGAAATTATTTTCTAAAGCCTGTGGAAGGTTACATAACTTCTACTTTTGGTTTTAGGAAAAACCCTTTCATTAACAATATGAATCATTTTCATAAAGGAATTGATATAGGAGCGGATTTGGGTACACCGATACTTGCAGCAAAAGAAGGATTGGTAATTTATTCTGGAAGAATGGAAGGTTATGGGAATTGCATTTTTATAAGACACCAAGATGGTTATATAACTGTATATGGGCATAATAAAACCAATTATGTAAAAACGGGAGACATTGTAGCAAGAGGTCAAAAAATTGGAGAAGTGGGAAGAACTGGATTTGCAACAGGTCCCCACCTACATTTTGAGATACGAAAACTGGATGAACCCATAAATCCTTTATTAGCCTTACAGTGGGAAGAAAAAATCGAGTTATCCCTTAAACGTATTGCTTTAAAATGACTTACGTACTTTTAAAACTAAGTAGGCATATTTTTTTTGTATTTTTAACCTCTATTCTATTTTTTTCCTTTTCTTTAGCTTATTTAACATCTGTAATTTTGGGTTTTTTTTTATACTCTAATGTAGAAAGTTCAGTTGAAGTTACAAAATTTAGAAATCCCATATCTTTTCCAATGCCAGAAAAAAAACCTTTTGAAGAATACGAAAAAACCCTAACCGGAAATATTTTTCAATTATCATTAAGGGGAGGAACAGAAGAGAATATTGCCTTAGAATCTAAAGAAATAGAATTGATAGGGGTGATTGCAGGTTCTAAAGAATTTGCAAGAGCCTTGGTTCGTGTTAAAGACGATAAAAGTATAAACGAATATGCAATTGGAGAAATCGTAGGTGGAAATAAAATATTGAATATTTTTTACAATTCGATTTTAGTATTAAAAGGAAATAGAGAAATTGAAATTTTTGTTGGAGAAGACAGCACCCAATCGAAAGAAAAAAGTGAAATCGATAAAACAGAAGAAAAGATTTCTTCTAATATTCAAAAAGTTAGTATAAAAAGATCCAAAGTCATTCAACTTACTCAAAATCAGGCTCAATTATACGAAAATAAGTTTACACCGATCACAAAAGATGGGAAAATCCTAGGAATCAAAATGATATTTATTCCTAATAACAATTTTTTGTATGAGTTAGGTGCACGTAGTGGGGACATAATTCGAAGAATTAATGGCCAACCTTTAGATAACATGAATAAAATGATGGAATTATGGCAAAGTATTCAAACCTTAAATAAAATTTCTGTAGAAATCGAAAGAAGTGGAAAAATTCTACCTTTCGAAATAATGATTCAAGATTAAAAGTTTCTAAGTTTTTGTAATTTAATTTTTTTATAGAACTCTTAGTTAAAACCACCTTTTTAAAATTCCGATAAAGATTATAATGAAAATCAAATTTCTTTTGTTTTGTATATTTTTGTTTGTTATTTTCTCTCTTAACTCTCAAGAAAAAAATATCCCAGCAGGTATGTTTGTGCCTAACTTTCGTGATGTGGAAATACAAGATTTTTTAAAAACAATGGCACAAATAACAAAAAAAAATATTCTTGTAGATGAAAATGTGAAAGGCAAAATCACCATAGTAGCTTATAAGCCATTACCAGTAAGTAGGGCTTTGGAGTTTTTAAAAACTGTTCTGGATTTGCGAGGCTTTACTGTAATAGAAGATGATAGTTTATTAAAAGTTTACAAAAAAAAAGATGCAGAAGTTGTGTCTGACTTAAAAGAAAAAGATATTTCTAAATTAGAAAGAGATATAGTAACAAAAATTTATAAAGTTCCTAAACATATTAGTATAAAAGAAGTGGCAGATATTTTTAAAAAATTAGGAGGGAATGAACTTACCGTAAATGAATTTACAACTGGTTATTCTATTATCTTAACTGGATTTGCTCCTGTTGTAAAAAGAGTTTTGGATATTGTATCCAATTTGATCCCAGAAGAAGGAAAAAAAGAACAATTAGAAACCGAGGGAGTACATATGTATCAGGTTAAAAATCTACAAGCAGAAAGTTTAGCAAATACTTTAGTAAAATTAGACGCTCCTTCTCCTCAGAAAGATGACAAAACTCCTCAACCATCGGGAAAGATTAAAGCAGTTGCCCATAAAGAATCCAATACAATTATTGTGATAGCAAATCGTGAGGAGTGGAACGAAATACGAAAAATCATAGAGCAATTGGATCAACCTCGTAAGCAAATATTATTAGAAGTATTGATTGCAGAAGTTTCAGGACAAGATATAAAAGATTTTGGAATTGATTGGAGGTACATCGGTCCGAATGCAGGCTATACCCAATTCAATACAGGCCTTGCTGTAGAAGGGAATTTGATTGATAAACAAGGAAACATTACTGGAAATAACACTTTAGCAGGTTTTAGCATTGGCTTTCTACAAAAAGGTGGAGACATATTGGGAATTTTTAATGCAAATGTTTCTAATAGAAATTTTAATGTTTTATCATCCCCTCAAATTTTAACCTTGGATAATCAAGAAGCAGAAATCAATGTGGGACAAGATGTTCCTGTAAAAACCCAAGAAAGAACCACTGGTGGAGGTACTGCAGAAGCAACTGTAAATTCTTTTGAATATCGTCCTGCAGGAATAAAATTAAAATTTGCCCCTCACATCAACCCCGATAATAAAATCAATTTAGAAATATTTACAGAAGTAACCAATATAGAAGGTGGTATTACTATAGGGATTAATCCAGTGTTTGGCAAAAGAAATGTCAAGACTTCTGTTTATGTTGATAATAAACAGACGATTGTAATTGGTGGTTTGGTTTCCACGGAAACCCTAAAGGCTATTCAGAAGATCCCTCTATTAGGAGATATTCCTCTATTGGGTTTTCTATTTCGAAGAACTACCCTTACTACAAAAAAAACAAATTTAATGATTTTTATAACTCCTATAATGCTGGATAATAAAGATTTTGCAAACCAGCTTACCAATACGAAAAGAGAACAACAAAACCTTGAATATAAACAAACTACTGAAAAAATTCGTTTATGGCCCCAAAGCAAAGTAAAAACTGAAGAAGAAAGATTTCAAGAAAGAATTCAAGATCAGCCCATTATTATAACAGAAGAAGGGGAAATTCAATTGCAAGAAGAATCCAAAACTCTTCCTGAAACTCAACCAGAAGAAAAGCAAAATAAAATTGACAAAGAAAATCCTTATATTATACAACAAGAATAGGATATGAGAGAACAAATCGGTGATCTACTGCTAAAAGAAGGAATTATTGGAAGAGAAGATTTGGAAGAAGTTTTAAAAATAAAAGAAAAATCCAGTCTTAAAATAGGGCAAATTTTACAAAAAAAAGGACTTGCAACAGAAAATGACATTTTAAGAATTTTAGCGAAACAATACCATTATGAATTTTACCCAAAATTAGAGTTTAAGTCTGATCCGATTTTCCAAAAGATTCCTACTAGTATTTTAGAAAAATTTAAAGTAGTACCTTTTGAATACAATTCTAAAACTAAACAAATAAAATTTGCAATTTCGAATCCAGAAGAAGTTCATATCCAAGACGATATAAGAAATTTACTTAAAAATTTTAAAGTGCATTTTGTATTAAGCTCCGAAAGTGAAATTTTAAGAATTTACCATAACCATTTTCAGAGGGTAAATGCAGAAGAGGTTGTAGACAAAATAGAAGACGAGTATTCTGAATTTTCCAACTTAGAAGATACTTTAGATTTAGCTAACGAAGCTCCCATTATTAGAATGGTGAATGCTATTCTATCCCAAGCTGTACAGGAAAGGGCTTCGGATATTCATATCGAACCTTACGAAAAAAACTTTATAGTAAGATTTCGTATCGATGGAATCTTGCATCGAAGATTGAATCCTCCCAAAATAGCTCATGCGGGGGTTGTCTCCCGAATCAAAATTATGGCAAACATGAATATCGCTGAAAATAGATTACCCCAAGATGGAAGAATCAAAATCAAACTTTCAGGGAAAGATATAGATATTCGAGTCTCTACACTTCCTACACGTTATGGAGAAAAAGTTGTAATGCGTTTACTCAATAAATCTGATATTGAATTCAATCTATTCAATTTGGGTTTGTATGAAGATATCTTACAAGAAATACAGAAAATGATTTTTCAGACAAATGGGATTATTCTTGTTACGGGACCAACAGGTTCGGGAAAGTCAACCACATTATATTCAATTTTAAAGGAATTGAATAAAGAATCTGTAAACATAATGACAGCTGAGGACCCCGTCGAATACGAATTGGAAGGGATTTCTCAAACTCAAGTACACGAAAAGATTGGATTGACTTTTGCAAGTATACTTCGGACTATGCTCAGACAAGATCCAGACATCATTATGGTAGGAGAGATTCGAGATCAAGAGACCGCAAAGATTGCCATCCAAGCAGCATTAACAGGACATTTGGTGTTATCCACTTTGCATACAAACGATGCACCCTCTGCTGTTACCCGCTTAATTGATATGGGTATTGATCCTTATTTAATCACGAGTACTGTAAGAGGAGTAATTGCACAAAGATTGGTGCGTGTTATCTGTGAAAATTGTAAAACCGCATATAGTCCTTCTGTTGATGTTTTAGAAGATCTCCAATTGAATTTGAGCCAACTCAAAAATAAAAAATTATTTAGAGGGGAAGGTTGTCAAGATTGTGTTTACACGGGTTATAAGGGTAGGACTGGCATTTACGAATTTATGAAGTTAACAACACCGATCCAAAGAGCAGTATTAAAGGGAGCGGATTCAGAAACATTGAAAGAAATAGCTTTAAAAGAAGGAATGATCACACTTCTAGAATATGGAAAAAGAAAAATCATTGACGGCATCACAACTCCAGAAGAAGTTTTAAGAGTCTGTTAAAAATGCCTGTTTATAAATACACTGCTTTAGACAGAAAAGGCAAGCAAATCAAGGGAATTTTGGATGCTCCTTCTCCAAGCCAAGCAAGGAGGGTTTTAAGACAGCAAAACCTTTTTGTAAAAACTTTAGAACAAGATTTAGAAAAAAGAGAAAGAGAACTTTTTCCTCTTTTGAGCAAATTAATTTATCGGATTTCTCGTAGGGAAGTAGCTCTATTTGCAAGAGAATTGGGCACCTTGCTCGATGCTGGAATTTCTTTAGATCGCTCTTTGCAAAATATCATTGAACAAACAGAAAACATTTATTTAAAAAAAGCCATCATAGAAATTAGAAGTAGTATTTTGGAAGGAGATTCTCTCTCGAAAGCGATTCGAAAACACCCAGAAATTTTTCCAGAAATTTATCCAAACTTAATTGAAGTTGGCGAACAAACAGGAACTTACGAAAAGTCTCTACTTCGATTGGCAGATTTGGAAGAAGCCAATATAAAACTTAAAAACAAAGTTATAACGGCTTTATTTTATCCTCTGATTATGTTATTTTTTCTTGGAGGGATTATGATTTTTCTTCTTTCTGTTGTAATTCCCCAAATTCAAGAGATGTTTATACAACTCAATGTAGAATTACCTTTAATTACCAAGATCGTGATAGGGATTTCCAATCTCTTTATTTCTTGGAGGATTCTATTGGTTTTACCTATTTTTGGAATTGCTTATTATTATTTTTCTAAATGGTACCAGACAGAAGAAGGTCGGATGCGATTCGAAAAATCATTGTTAAAAATTCCTATCTTGGGTTCTTTGCTGCGAAAAGTAATTACAAATCGATTTTCTAGAAATTTAGGAGTGATGTTAGAAAGCAAAGTCGGATTAATTACTGCTCTACAGATTGTAGCTAAAATTGTGAATCATAAAATTTTTGAAAAAGAAATCCTAAAAGCTATAGATAGAATCAAGGAAGGAAGCAAAATATCTGAGGCATTTTCTGATTCCATCATACTCAGTTTTATGATTAAAGGTATGCTATCTGCAGGAGAATCTGCGGATAGCCTTTCCGTTATGATTTTAAAAATAGCAGATATTTTGGACGAAGAAGTAGATTCTACAATACAAAGGTTTTCTACTTTGATTGAACCAGCAATGATTGTTTTGATGGGTGGGATGATTGCATTAATTATGTCAGCAATACTACTTCCTATTTATAATTTAACAAGGTATATCCAAATATAATTCTATTTTAAAAAAAAGTTGAATTTTTTATTTTATTATAAAAAATGTAAATATGAGAGTAAGACGACAAAGAAAAAGGGTTGGTTTGACTTTATTTGAATTGGCTTTGGTATTATTAGTTTTAGGTATTATTATTGGTATTGTGTATGCCAACTTAGACATTGGGGTTGTGGACAAAGCAAAAGTTTTAAAAGTAAAGCAAATACAATCCAAACAAGTTCCTATCCTAGTACAACAATACCAAGAAAAAGTAGGAACTTTGAATGAGGGAGATTCCCTGGAATCGCTAACCAAAAAACACGAAGAAACAGATTGGGATCCTGTTGACGAAGAACTTCTGAAAGATCCTTGGAATCGATTTTATTTGATTTGCTCAGATAGTTCTGGACAACAGCATATTTGTTCCTATGGAAAAGACGGGCAATTGGGTGGAGAAGGAGACAATGCCGATTTCTATTTAGATGATAAAAGCAGTTGGCCAAAATGGCTAAAATAAGAATCCATGGATTCTTTTGGAATCAAAAGGAGAGGGCTGACCATCATAGAAATGGCAATCGTTCTTTTGATTCTGTCCATACTAATGGGAATCATTTTTTCCCTTGTAAGAAATTTTTCTATATTTAAGACTACCCAAGGAGAAACAGAAACTTTAAAAGATATGTATAGTTTTGCTAAACGAAGCGCTATAAAATCGGGGCAAATTCTTTTTATGGAATTTGACTTAAACGAAAACAAATATAGACTCTATAGAAAAGAAAGAACTGCATCAGAAATCAAAAATAAGATTCTTGTTGAAAAAAATTTATTTTATACCAATCGAATTGTAGCTATTAAGGTTTTTTCAAAAAGAATCGATAATGGTTTGGTTACAGTTGCCTTTTATCCCTATGGCTATAATGATGAAATTGCTATCTTCATGGGTTCGGGAAATAACATAAAAAAAACTGTACTATATCCAAAATATGGAAAATATGCTATAATAAAAAATGGTGAATTTGATGAAGAAGAAAATAGAGATCTTATACTCTCGGAAGATAAAGGGGAAAATTTTTAGGCTTCGAATTGGAATTTCTCTATTAGAGATTGCTTTAGCAATAGCAGTTACAGCTACTTTATCCATATCAATTTTAGGGCTAGTTTCTTCAGCTTTTGAAAGCCAATCTCGAATAGAAAAAATGGAATTAGCAGCAAATTTAGCTAAAGCCAAAATGACCCAAATTTTAAGTATGCCTGTATTGGATCCTACAGATAAGGAAGGCACTATAGATACAGAATTGTATAAAAACTTTAAGTACCACATTATAATAAAAGAAGAACAAATGGATCTTGCGAAACTATCCCAAACAGGTTCTTTAGAATCTGCTAAAGTTCAGTTGGATGATCAAATCCCTACTTCTATACAAAATTTTAAAACTAAAGAAAAAAAAGGACAAAACTTAACAGAAACAGGAGGGTTGATTCCCATTTATAAAATCCGTATAATCATTACTTTTTCTTTAAAAGATAGAGCAGGAAGATATGAAGTAGAAGCTTTTAAATCTGCTAAAAAAATCTAAAATGAAAACCAAAAAAAATAAAGGCTTTACACTAATCGAGTTGGCTTTGGTAATTTTATCCTTATCTGTACTTTTTGTGATTCTATTTGGTGTGAATTTCACTGTTTCCAATTTGACAAGAAAACAAACACCAATAAGTCAACAACGATCTCAGGCGCTACTTACATTAAACCAAATTCAAAATTCCATTCGGATGGTATACTATTTTCCAGAAATCGAAAAAACAGTTTTTTTTGGAAAAAGTAAAGGATTCGAAAATAATAGATCAGATCAATTAACATTAACAACCATTTCTTTAGGATCAGAGTATTCGGGTGGTGGTATTGTTAAAGAAGTTTCTTTTTATTTAAAAAAAGATAATATTTCTGAAATGGGAGATCTCTATATTCGGGAAGATCAAATTGTAGACGAAAATCCTTATATAGGAGGCAACCATTATAAACTATTAGAAAATGTCAAATCCTTTCAGTTAAATTACTCTTTAAATGGAGTAGATTGGGTAGATAATTGGAGTTCAAAATCTACCAGAAGAATTCCTAGACTGGTTAAGATTTCTATAAAAGTGCAAATTGCAGGAAAAATCGAAGATTTAGAAACGATTGCAATTCCCGGAATTTATCTAAAATAAAATGAAAATTGTACTTCAAAGAACGTTAAATGCAAAAGTAATAGTAGAAGAAAAAATCATTGGGGAAATCCAAAGAGGAATTCTACTTTTTGTAGGATTCTGTAAAGAGGATCAAACTAAAACTTTTAATGACTATCAAAAAATCATCCAAAAAATTCTATTGTTGAGAATCTTCGAAGATGAGAATCAAAAAATGAATTACAGTGTTATAGACAAACAATACCAAATTTTGATTGTATCTCAGTTTACTTTATGTGCAGATCCCTATAAGGGTAACCGTCCTTCCTTTACTGATGCCCTTGGTATAAAAATTGCGGAAGATGAATTTCTAAAATTTGTAAAGTTATTTAAACAAGAATTTCAAAGGCTTTTTGAACAAAAGTATACATCCAATTGTAATGCCGATAATTTTATACAACAAGGGCAATTTCGAGCAGATATGAAGGTTCATCTAATCAATGATGGTCCTGTTACTTTTTATTTAGAATTCTAAGATTTTATTAAATTCTTGAAATTGTGTATTGAATTTAAATAAACAAATATACTATTTTTTTTATAAAATTTTTTTAATTTTTTATAATTTTAATTTTTTTATTCAAATTGTTGTTTAAAATAAAAGGGAATGAGTTTTCTTTCATCTATAAAATTTATTAAATTTTAGTCTAATTTTTTTATATACATTTTTTGAATTTTTTTAGTATTTTGTAAAATCAATTTTTATAGAAAAATTTAAAGTTTACTTTACGATAAACTAAAGTATAATAAGTGAATTCTATAAAATGAATGTTCAATAAAGAGATATTTAAAAATTTGGCATTATGATAGAGGAAAAAATTTCAATTTCTTCCGGTTATGAAGGCAGGCAGGATTATGTAAGAACCTTAGAAACTCCCAAAATAGAGGTTTTTAAAAACATCTATTCTGATAAAAGTTATAAAATTCGATTGGTATTTCCCGAATTCACTGCAATTTGTCCAAAAACTGGTCTACCTGACTTTGGAACTATATACCTTCTTTATGAACCGGAGGAGTATTGTTTAGAATTAAAAAGCCTTAAAGAATACTTTTTCTTTTACCGAAATGTGGGGATTTTTCATGAAAATGCAACGAACAAAATTCTTGAAGATTTGGTCAAAAGCTGCCAGCCCCGATGGATGAAAATAAAAATAGTTTATAATGTACGGGGTGGCATTACTACAACTTGTTTTGCAAACTATAAAAAATAAATTTAACTTTTGCTATTCTTGTATCATTTTCCACAACAAAATATTTAGGATCTAAGGCAGAGGAATCAGTCATATTTTTTTATAACGCATTTTTTGTATTTGAAAGCTGTATTCTATAAAAATTCTACAATTGGCTTTTTCGTTTTATCAAAATGGATTTTAAGATTTTTATAGGCAAAGATTCGAATACTCAATTTTCGGACAAAAAAAAACATCATATGCTTCTACTACAAGAGCTTTAATACAGAATCAATCTTTTCTAAGGTATTTTTTTTGTAATTCTTTGATTTCGATCTTTCTATAAGAGGGTAATGTTTGAATATTTCCTATTTGGTGTGCAATGCATAAAATTTTAGCACAATGTTCTACTTCTTCTAATCTATAATAAGCTTCTTCTAAATTCTCTCCTAAACTCAATACTCCATGATGAGACAAAAGAATGCTATTATACGAAATGTACGGCAGAATAGCTTCTACCATTTCTTGGGTTCCTGTCAAAGCATACTTTGCAGTAGGAACAGAACCTAAAACTAATAAAATCTCTGGTAAATCAGGCTCTTCTAAAGAAATTCCAGACAAGGTCAAAGCAATACTATAGGGAGGATGGCTATGGATCACTGCATTGATATCTTTTCGATGTTTATAAACTGCTAAATGCATAAGAATTTCCGAAGTAGGTTGTAGAGAATTTTCTGAATATACTAAATTTCCTTCCTTATCTACGATTACTAGATCTTTCGTTTGTAATTTGCCTTTACAAAATTTGCTTGGAGTTACTAAAATATAATTTTCGTTTAATCTTATAGATAGATTACCCTCGTAAGCTACTACAAATCCTTTTTTATAAATAAGCCTAGCATAATATACGAATTCTTTTTTTTTAGAGTCTAAATCCTTAGAAAAAATATCCAACTGCATAAAGCAATATTTTTTTCGATACAAATTCAGAAAATCAAATTTCTATAGTGAAACCTTCTTTTGCAAGTTCTACTATGAGTTTTGATTTTGGCTTTCTTTGCTTTAAATAATTTAGAGCTTCTTCGTACATTCGATAAATTGAAAAATCATCATGAGCAGGTTCGTGATGAGTTAAAAAAAGCCTTTTTATTTTCCATGACAAAGCACATTCAACTGCAACTATCATAGACGTATGACCCCATCCAATTTTTTGTTCTGCTTCTTTTAAAGAATATTGAGCATCAATGACAAGAACATCTGCATTATAAAAAAAATTTTTTTTATTTTTAATAATTTTCTTTAAGTCTTGTCCAAAAAATTCTGTATCTGTTGCAAAGATGAAAGATTGATTGTCTTTTTCAATTCTGAAGGCTGTAGAATTTCCAGGATGTATCAAAGCTTCTGTTTTGATTAAGAAAGAACCAATGGTAAAAGCATCTCCTTGTTTAAAAAAATGAAATTCTCTTTTAGACATCATTTGGTGAAAACCCAATGGAAAGAATTCAAATTTTTGTTGCATCACAAGTCTTTCCTCGCAATCTTTAAAACAAGAATAAAAATGAATATGATTTGTAGGAATATAACCCGGAATAAAAAAAGGCCATCCTTGGATGTGATCCCAATGGGTATGAGTTAAAAGAATATGGATATGACCAGAAATTCCTCTTGCCATCATATCATAACCCAATCTTCTTGCCCCCGTTCCCATATCAAAAATCAATTGTTCACCATTGGATCTTAACTCAACACAAGTAGTATTACCTCCTATAACTTCTTTTAAATGAAAAGGCAAAGCGTTATAAATATTTTCTATAGATATGTTTTCGTTTTCTCTCCATCTATTTTGTGCTATTTTCAAAATATCTAAAATCCTATTCTTATAATCAATTGGATCTAAAGGAGCAGGGATAGAACCTCTTACACCCCAAAATTTTATCAACATTTTATAACCTTTACGTTTTTGTACAAATTTTTTATTATACCTTTTATTTTCGACTAAAATCTTGTATCTTTTTAATGGAAAAACATTTACAAGAAAAATTATTAAAAATCATACAAAAACCAGCAAAATATAAACAACATCCAAATACAATTGTTCCCGAAGCAATCATTCCCATTCCAAAAGAAATTTTATTTGATCAATTGGATAGTTATCACATTTTAGAATTGGGGTGTGGTTGGGGAGAATTTGCTTTAGAATGGCTTAGAAGTCGTCCTCAAGATGAGTATATTGCATTTGAAATAAAAAAAGACAGAATCAAAAAATTATTAAAAAAAATAGATGCAATCCAATTAAAAAATTTAAAAATACTCATCGTAAATTTTGAATGGTTTTTAGAAGAAATTTTACCTAAAAATTCCTTTGATTTAATCATTATAAACTTTCCCGATCCTTGGCCTAAAAAAAGGCATTGGAAACATAGAGTCATTAAGGAAGAAAATTTAATTAAATTTTATGAACTCTTGAGGAATCAGGGTAAAATTTACATAGCAACAGATTATGGACCCTATGCAAGAAAAATTATAAGTCTTTTTAGAAAATCAAAATTCTTCTTGCCATTAATACCTTTCCCAAATTATACAAGAACAAAAATAAAATTGTTTCCCGAAAGTAAATTCGAAAATAGAATCTCAAAAACGAAAAAACCTTATTACACATTATGGAAAAAAGTATAATAAAAAAAATTTTTAGACGACAATAAAGAAGAGTTATGAAGAAACAGCCCATCCAAATTACAAAAGAAGAATTGAAAGAAATTTTGGTTCAATATAAAAAATTGTGGGAATTGATAGAAACCCTCCCTAAAAGAAAAATTTTAACAAATTACGAAAAAGATTGGTTTCAAAAAAAATTTGAATTTACAACAAAACATAAAAAAATAGAAAAATTATTCAAAAGCAATCATACAACTTAAAATTTATTTTTCTTTTTGGATTTTTAAACTTTGCCATAATACCAAAGAATAAAATTGAAAGAAATACCACCAATTATCCAAACGATAAGGTTTAACAATAAGCCTCCAAAGCCATTGAAGACCATTCAATAGAAAGTATTCTGGAACTTTTGTTTTTCCAGCCAATATATCAAAAGCATTGTCCACACCAATGACAATAGAATATTTCTTTTCTTTTGATTTTTTATTTTGATAAGAAAAGAGATCTATATTTTCACGAATCCATTTTTCTTGTTTTGGAAATCCCATTCCTACCAAAACAATATCGGGAGAACATTTTTTTAAAGATTCTTTTATTTTTTCTTCCCATTCCTTAGTAAAATAACCAGATTGCCTTCCAATAATTTGTATGCCAGGTAAATTTCTTGATAGGTTTTTATAAACTTTTTCTATGTTTTCTTGCTTGGAACCCAACAAATAAATCGTATATTTACTTTTGTGGGCTAAGCGAAATAAATCCATCAAAAAAGAAATTAGAGAGATTCGTTCTTTTATAGGTTGATTCAATCTTTTAGAAGCCCATAAGAGACCTTTGCCTTCAGAAAGAATTAGATCGGATTCCAAAAATTTCTGGTACTTTTTTCTATGAGAAATTTGGAATAATTTTATGGGATCTAAAAACAAAACAAATCTAACTTTTTTTTGATCTTCTAAAAAATTTAAAATTTTTGCCATAGCTTCTTCGCGATTTATATCATCAATGGGAACCCCTAAAAGGAATTTTTTCTTTAGTTTCTTTATATCAATAGATTTATATTCCAAAAGGGAATCTTTTTCTTCCCAAACAAAAGATTCAATGCCCATATGCTCCTCTTATGGATAATTTAATACGATTCTTTTAGTAAGAAAATTAGAAATACTTGCATAGTAAATTTTTTTATTTTCAAAATAACGAAAAACATTGAAACTTGTATATAGATCTTTTAAACAAGAATTACAAATTCCACCTATAAATACTAAAGAGGCTTGAATACGATTTTCGACACAATAATGTAAAATCGAATCTAATTCTTCTTTAGGAATTAGAGGATATTCCAAATCTTTTGTGGTTGTAGAAAACATAGGACCAATTGCGAGATAACCTAAAACTTCCCTATATTCTTCGTGAAGTTTCGAAAATTGCTTTAAATTATGAGTCGAAAATCCCAATATAAATTTTTCTTTCGATTGGATCCATTCAGGTAAATTTTTTGCTAAGTTTTTTTTTAAAGTAATTCGTTCTTTTTTTTTTAATTTTAACAAATCTTCAAATCCTAAGTGGACCCCATCAACAAGTTCTTTATATTCGTAATAGTCATTTAGAATGATCTTTTTGTTGTATTTATTTTTATATTCTTGCACAAGTTTTAGAATTTCTTTTTCTTTTTTATTTTTAATTCGCAACTGAAAGAAATCAACTTGCTGTAAAAGGATTTCAATATCTTGATTAGGTATCTCATTTTTTTCTATGAATTCAATATCCACAATAGGATACAAAGTAAGATTCAGTTTAACCTCCACCTACAAAGCGGATCAATTCTACTTTGTCTTCTTCTTTTAAGATTTCTTTATCCCACTGGGTTTTAGAAATAACTTTTCCATTTACTTCCACTGCAAGCATGGTGTTTTTTATATTGTATTTTTTTAGTAATGCTTCGATTGTAGGTTTTTGTAGTTCAGAAATGGCTACAAAATCACCATTTACCAACATAGGGGCAAATTTACTAAAATTGCTTTATTTTGCAAGCATTATTTTATTATAAATCTCATTTAGAATCTTCCTTAGAAACTTGCTGGTTACTGGTTTTTGAGTCGGATTCAGAAAAAATCAAACTGATTTCTTCCTTAGGATTATGGGAGCTTGGTTTCTGTAATATACTTAAGAGTGGGTTCCAAATATTTTCTGGTGTTTGTTTAAGTAAACTTTGGGTAAACTCATCCCATTTATTTTGTATTTCTTTTAAGTTATCCTCTATTCTTAAAGAAAAAGGAATTTGTTGGAAGAAGGTTTCTAGGTTTTTTTGAACTTCTAAAAAAAGTTCTGTTAACTTAGTATCAAAAGTTTGCTTGATTTTTTCTATATTTTCTATTGTTGAATTTAGGATTTCCCTCAATCTTTGAGCTTCTTTTGATTGATCTTCTTCTCCTAACTTTTTATAGTTTTCCAAAGAAACGTTAATTTCTTTAATAATTTTTGTAAAAAAAGGGTTCAAAGTTTCTTCTATCAATTTTAAAACAGATTCCCTCCATTCTTTAAATAACATAAAATTTCTCCTTAAATTACAAAAAGTATTTTCCTTTTTAGGGATTTTTATTATTTTTGCTATTTAAAAATTAATTCTTAGAGGTTATATGAAAAAACATGATACCCATTTGTCAAAGAAAAAATTGGAAGAATTTAAAAAACTATTATTAGAAGAAAGAGCAAGAATATTACAACAACTTTCCGAAGAAGAAACAACATATAAAATTGCTGAAGAAACCGATGAGGCGGATATTGCTGATATTTTAATCAACAATGACATCTTAGATAAATTGTCTGATTTGGATTTAGAAAAATTAAAGCTAATCGATAAAGCACTGGAAAAGATTGAGCAAGGCACCTACGGGATTTGTGAAGGTACGGGAAAACCAATTCCAGAACAAAGATTACAAGCCATTCCTTGGACACCATATTCTGTTGAATATGCAGAACAAATGGACAAAGTAAAAAAAAGAGAAAAATTTCGCTAGTTTTTTATTTGACATAAAATCCCCATTTTTTGCTCTTGTTCTATGACCTACTCTGCACAACAAATTAAAGTATTAAAAGGCTTACAAGCTGTCCGAAAAAGGCCAGGAATGTACATTGGAACACAGGACGAAACAGGCCTCCATAAGATGGTGTACGAAGTAGTAGACAATTCTGTGGATGAGTTTATGGCGGGGTATGCTTCTGTTATCGAAGTTACCTTAAAAAATGATGGTTCTGTAGAAGTGATAGATAACGGAAGAGGAATTCCTACTGATATACATCCAGAAGAGAAAGTGTCTACCATCGAAGTGGTTATGACTCATTTACACGCTGGCGGAAAATTTGGAAGTGGTGCTTATAAAATCAGTGGTGGTTTACACGGAGTTGGAGTTTCTGTTGTAAATGCGTTATCCGAATGGTTAGAAGTAGAGGTTCACAAAAATGGAGAAATTCATTACCAAAAATATTTACGAGGAACTCCCATAGAACCCGTAAAAATAATTGGAAGCACAAAAAGAACAGGAACTATTGTTCGTTTTAAACCTGATAAAGAAATTTTTACAACTGTGGAATTCCAATATTCTATCTTAAAAAATCGATTCGAAGAAATAGCTTTTTTGAATAAAGGTTTAAAAATAATTTTAAAAGACGAAATAAAAAACAAAGTAGAAGAATTTCAATATAAAGGTGGAATTCTTGAATTTATGAACAAATTGACCTCAAAATACAAAATGGTCCACAAAAAGGTAATTTATTTTGAAGATAAAATTGAATACGAAGACAAAAATCAAAAAAAAGAGTTACAGGGAGAATTTGCCATTGCCTATTGCGAAACCAATTCAGAAAAAATTTATTGTTTTACAAACGGAATTGATAACAAATTAGGGGGAACCCATTTAGAAGGGTTTAGGGCTGCTTTAACCAGCACTTTAAATAATTTTTTAAAAAAAGAAGAATACAAAACATTCAAAAAGAAAATCGAAGGGAGTCTTTCGGGTGATGATGTGCGAGAAGGTTTAATTGCTATAATCAATATAAAAATACAAGAACCCCAATTCAATTCTCAGACTAAGGAAAAACTGGTAAATGCAGAAGTCAAAGGTTTGGTTCAACAAATTGTGAATGATAAACTTTCTTTATATTTTGAACATCATCCAAATGAATTAAAACCAATTTTAGAAAAATGTATCTTAACCAATAAAGCACGAGAAGCAGCAAGAAAAGCTAGAGAAATGATTACTAAAAGAAAAGGAATTCTCGAAGGAGGAGGTTTGCCTGGGAAATTGGCGGATTGTTCTGAGAAAGATCCTGCATTGTGTGAGCTTTTTATTGTAGAAGGAGATTCTGCAGGAGGTTCTGCCAAACAAGGAAGGGACAGGAACTTTCAAGCTATACTACCCATCAAAGGAAAAATCTTAAATGTCTTTAAAGCAAAAGATATCAAAATTTTAGATAACGAAGAAATCAAAACCTTAGTTACAGCAATTGGAACAGGTTACGGAAGCGAAAATATTGATCTAAACAAATTACGTTACCATAAAATTATCATTATGACTGATGCAGATGTTGATGGATCTCATATAAGAACTTTGCTTTTAACCTTTTTCTTTTCTAAAATGAGACCTTTAATTGAACATGGACATCTATATATAGCTCAACCACCTTTGTATTTGATAAAAAAAGGAAAAGAATCCTACTATGCATATTCAGATTCAGAAAAAGAAGAGATTTTAAAAAAGTTTAAAGAAGATAAAGGAATAGTAATCCAAAGATACAAAGGATTGGGAGAAATGAATCCCGAACAACTCTGGGAAACTACTATGAATCCAAACAAAAGAGTACTTTTACAAGTAAAACCATTTGACGAAGACAGCTTAGAATTAAAAAAATTAGAAGAAACTTTTGAAATTCTTATGGGAGATGATGCCGAACCAAGAAGAAAATTTATAGAAGAAAATGCAAAATATGTAGTTCACTTAGATTTATAAAAATTGGAAACCAAATCGAACTATACTCCTGTAATTCAACAATATTTAGAAATCAAAGCTCAATATAAAGATTGTATTCTTTTTTTTCGGATGGGTGATTTTTATGAATTATTTTTTGAAGATGCTAAAATTTCTGCTCCTATCATGGATGTTGTGCTTACTCGTCGTCAAAACAATATTCCCATGTGCGGTGTACCCTATCATAGTGCAGAAATATACATCAATCGATTGCTACAAGCTGGTAAAAGGATTGCAATAGCAGAACAGATTTCTGATTCACCCAATGCTAAAATTATGCAAAGAAAAGTGGTTCGAGTTCTTACTCCAGCAACGATTATAGAAGAAAATCTGTTAAAAGATTCTGATTCTTGTTATTTAATGTCCCTACATTTTTTAGATACAAAAATAGGGATTTCTTTAGCGGATATTTCTACAGGTCAGGTAATTGGTTATGAACTTTCAACAAATAGCAAATACAATCTACAAGACCTCTACTTTTCTTATGTACCAAAAGAAATTATACTTATACAAGAAAGCGAAAAGCTCCTAAAAGAACATTTAAAGTCCAATTGTTTTCTTTATTTTTTGGAAACCTGGAAAGCTTCTCAGGATGAAGCTAAAAGAAAAATAGAAAACTTTTATAAGATCCGTTTAGAATCTATATTGCAAAAAGAAAAAATTACAAGTCCTCTTTTAGGTTCTCTGAGTCTTCTTATATATTATTTAGAAAAAAATTTTCCGGATCAAAAAATAGATTTAGAACTACCTAAATTTTATTGGGATAAAGAGGAATTTTTGGTATTGGACGAAAAAACCATAAAGAATTTAAATCTCTTTGAACCTCGTGAAATTTCTTTATATAGTCTTTTTTCTCCGATCACATCTAAAGGGAAGAGGCTTCTAAGAGACTTTCTATTGCATCCCTTAAAAGATATTCTGGAAATTCAAAAAAGACTAGAGCTTGTAGAATCCTTAATCCAAAAACCAAATTTGATAACAAGCTTAAGAGAAGATTTAAAGGAAGTAGGAGATTTAGAAAGGATATTAACTCGAATGCAATATAACAAGGCAAATCCAAAAGATTTTCGAACTATTATCCATTCAGTTAGAGCAATAGAAAAAATTATTCATTCTTTAGAGATAGAAGAAATCCAATACAAGATACAAGTAAAAGAAAGTTTAAAGCAAATCGTTGAGAATTTGGATTGTTCTATTGTAGAAGATCCCCCAGCAATTCTAGGGAATTCCCAATTCTTAAAAAACGGAATTGATAAAGAATACGATGAAGCATTCTTTGCAAAACAAAAAGGAAGTGAGTGGATTTTAGATTTAGAAAAAAAAGAGAGACAAAAAACAGGATTGTCTTCTTTAAAAATTGGTTATAACAAAATTACGGGGTATTATATAGAAATCTCTAGAGTTCAAGCCAAAAATGCACCCAAAGATTACGAAAGAAAACAAACATTAACCAATTACGAAAGATTTATGAGTTTAGAATTAAAAGAAATAGAAAGGAAAATTTTACTTTCCGAGCAAATCCTCGAAGAAATAGAAAAAAAGTACTTTGAACATTTTGTACAATTAGTTTTAGAGAATAAAAGTGATCTAAAAGAATTAATAGAAAAAATTTCCTATTTAGATATTTTGATTGATTTTGCCAAAACTTCTTTAGAAAATCATTGGACAAAACCAAAATGGAACCAAAACAAAGAGTTATATCTAAAAAATTCAAGGCATCCAGTAGTAGAAAAATTCATAAAAAGCAAGCAAGATTTTATCCCAAATGATGTCTATTTAAATACAAAAGATCAAAGTTTAGCGATTATAACAGGACCAAACATGTCTGGAAAATCTACTTATATAAGGCAAGTTGCAATCATCCAAATTTTGGCACAAATAGGGTGTTTTATTCCTGCAGAAGACAGTAATCTTTCTATCGTAGATCGGATTTTTACTCGTGTCGGTGCAAGTGACAATTTGGCTATGGGAGAATCTACATTTTTTGTAGAGATGTTAGAAACTGCACAAATATTAAATTACTTTACTGAAGATTCTTTAATTATAATGGACGAAGTAGGTAGAGGAACTTCTACTTATGATGGCCTATCTTTAGCTTGGGCTATTGTGGAATATCTAACCGAAGAAATAAAACCAAAAACTTTATTCGCAACCCATTATTACGAATTAACGGAATTAGAAAAAAGGGAAGGAGTATTCAATCTTACTGTAGAAGTTTTAGAAGAAAATCAAGAAGTAGTTTTTTTACACAAAATCAAAAAGGGAACAGCCGATAAATCTTACGGAATCTATGTAGCAAAGTTGGCTGGATTACCCAAAAAAGTAATTGAAAGATCCCAAACTCTTTTGAATTTATTTGAATCCAAACATAAACAAACTTTGTTAGCTCAGATGCTTTCCAAAAAGAAAAAAACAGAAAAAATCTCAATCAATTTAAAAAAACAGATTGAATTGTTTTAAAAAAATGATTTATTGCAAATATGAAAACCCCCAAAACAAGTCAAGATAATGAGGTAAAAGTGTTATCTGTTTCGGGGATGTATTGCACAGGTTGTGCAAGTCGAATTGAAAATGTTTTAAAAAAAGTGGATGGTATCAGGGAAGTAAAAGTCAACTTTGCAGTATCTACTGCTATTGTGGAATACAATCCGAAGAAAATCAATCTAAGCCAAGTTCAAGAGAGAATCAAAAAGCTAGGTTATGAATCCAATTTAAGAGAAAACATTTTTGGGAAGGATAGACTCCAAAAAATCAAAAAAGAAAAAAAAGAAAATATTAAAGAAATATTATTATTTATACTTGGTATTTTATTTAGTTTACCGCTACTTTTGCATATGATCATAAATTTGCCTATTACACCTTTTTTACAATTTCTATTAGCAACACCTGTTCAGTTTATTGCTGGATATAGATTTCATAAAAGTGCTTTTAAAACAATCAAAACAGGTGGTGCCAATATGGATGTATTGGTTTCTTTAGGTACCAATGTTGCGTATTTTTATAGCATTTATTTATTATTTTTTAGCCATACCCACGAAGTATATTTCGAATCCTCTGCAATGGTAATTACATTCGTTTTACTTGGCAAAATTTTAGAAGGACTTTCCAAAAGAAAAGCCAAACAATCTATAGAAGATTTGTTTTCTCTTCAACCTTACATTTGTCATCGTTTCCATGACAATATTGTTGAAGATATAGAAATTACTTCTTTAAGAAAGGGAGATACCATTCTTATACGTCCATCAGAAAATATACCTGCAGATGGTATGATTTTGGAAGGGAATTCGGAATGCAACGAATCCTTGATTACTGGAGAAAGCCTTCCCGTATTAAAAAAAATAGGAGATAAAGTTTATTCTGGAACGACGAATTTATCAGGAATGTTAAAAGTTCAAGTTTTAGAAGAACCTGAAAATTCTACTCTATCCAAAATCCTTACTATGGTTGAACAAACCCAAAATTCAAAAGCTCCAATCCAAAAATTAGCAGACAAAATTTCCGGTTATTTCGCCTATATAGTAATTGCTTTAAGCATTCTAACATTTTTATTTTCTTATTTTCTATTTCATCTGGATTTGAATTCGTCTATAATTCATTCTGTTTCTGTATTGGTAATTGCTTGTCCTTGTGCTCTTGGTTTAGCCACCCCTATTGCAATTTTAATTGCATCGGGAATTGCTGCGAAAGTAGGCATTTTATTTAAAAATGCTCAGTCTATAGAAACAACTGGAAAAATCAATACTCTTATATTTGATAAAACGGGCACTTTAACTTCTGGTTTTTTTCATATTACGGATTTCTACTTGTTTGATGAGGATTTTCATCCCTTGTCTTTGGACAAACAAAGCATTGTCTTAAAACTTATAGAAAAATCAGAAGAGGCTTCTGAACATACTATAGGACAATCTATATATAAATTCTTAAGGGAAAAAAATTTGAATTTACCGATGGAAATTAAAAGTTTAGAAAATTTTCCGGGATATGGAATTCACTCTAAAATAGAATATTTCCAGGAATATTACGATGTATATATAGGTAACGAAGCTTTTATAAAAAATCAAAATCGTAAAGCTATGGATTTTATAAATAAAATTTATAAAGATTTCCAAGAGAATCAAGAAACCCAAATCCCTATATTCTTCTGGATACCCAATCTATCTTATGGAATATTCTTTCTTAAAGATGGTTTAAGAAAGCATGCAAAAGAATTAATCCACTTTTTAAAAGCGAAGGGAATCGAACCGATACTTGCAACAGGAGATAAAAAAAACATTGCTGAAAAAATATCTCAAGAAGTAGGGATACATAAATTTTTTTACGAAAGAAAACCAGAAGAAAAACTTTTTCTTGTAGAAGAGTTGCAAAAAAGCAATAAAATTGTAGGGATGGTAGGAGACGGAGTGAATGATGCTCCTTCCTTAGCAAAAGCTGATGTATCCATAGCAATGGGCACGGGTGTGTCTCTATCCAAAGAAGTAGCAGATATCAATTTAATCCACAATGATTTGTTGGATATTGCATATACAATTCAACTTTCTAAAAATACCATTAGCAAAATTAAACAAAATTTATTTTTTGCTTTTATATACAACATTATAGGAATTCCTCTTGCTATGTTTGGATTCTTAAGTCCAGCCTATGCAGGTTTTGCTATGGGAATGAGTTCTGTTTCTGTAGTTGTATCTTCTTTATTTTTGTACAGAAATACAAAAGAAAAATTTATAAAAAATTTCAATAAATAAAATTCTATGAAGCTTGCTTTATTTGGAGATATCCATCACTTTTTTGATGACAAAGATGTCCAATATTTTAACAATTCAGATTTTGATTTTCTTATTTTTACTGGTGATTTGCCAGATTTTTTTCATTTAAGAAAAAAAATATATAAAGTTTTAAGAAAACTTAAAAAAAAATCTTATCTAATTTGGGGAAATCATGATGGTTTTAGTTTTTTAGAAGTAGTTGGAGAAATTTTTAAAAAAAATTTTCTCCGCGTAAAAGAAAAAGATTTTAACAAAATAGAAACAAGACTAAAAAGATTGCAAAATGAACTAGGTGAAAATTTTGTATGTGGAGGTTTTCAGATAGAGAAGCTTAATGATTCTTTAGCTTTGTTTCTAGTTCGCCCTCATTCCATCGGTGGAGATTCCATTGCTTACAAAGAATATCTTAAAAAAAAGTACATTATCTATGATTTAGAAAGTTCATTTTTAAAAATGAAAAAGCTTTTGCACGAATATTTGGAAAAAAATACTCTTCGGACTTTAATTTTTTTAGGGCATAATGGACCTCATGGTCTGGGAAATCTACCTTACGATCTTTGGGGTTGTGATTTCAATCCCCAATTGGGTGATTTTGGAGATAAAGACTATACAAAAATAATCCAATATGCCCAATCCTTAAACATCCAAATTCCCTTAGTAATTGGTGGTCATATGCACCATAAACTATCAAAACAAATCAAAGAACAAAGAGAAAGAAAATCCATAGCAAAACTCAATAATACTTATTATATCAATCCAGCCAAAGTCCCAAGAATTAGCAAAAATCTTCGGTATTTTGTTTCTGTAGAATTTTTATCTGATACTTCAGTAAAAGTTCAAGAAATGAATTTAGGTAATGAACTTTAAAGATTACCTTGATTTTGTATGTCAGTACTACCATAAAATTGAATATATACAAACCGATCCTCTTCGTTATGTTTATTGGTTCAAAACTCCAAAAGAAAAAGAATTTATAGGCTTACTGGTCGCTTTATTTTCTTATGGGAATCGAAAAGCTATTTTTCAATTTCTTGATAGATTGATTTTGAATTTATATCCCAATCCTTTAGAAAAAATTCAAGAAATAAACTTAAATTCTCTTGATTTATATTATAGATTCCAAAGTAAAAAGGATATCCAATTGATTTTAGAAATATTCAAAGAAATCCTTATGGAAAATTCAAAAAATCCTTATATTTTTTTTAATGAGTTTGGTTTTACTAAAAATAAGACCGACATATTCAAAAGCATTGATAATTTCCAAAATCGAATGGAACAAAGGATACCAAAAAAATTCAATACATTTGGTATAAAGCATTATTTTACTTTTTCTGATCAAAGTTTAGCAAAAAGGTACTGTTTATTTTTTCGATGGATGGTAAGAGATGCATTTCCAGATTTAAGAATTTATTCTTTTTTGGATAAAAAAGACCTAATGTATCCGGTAGATGTACATATTTTAAATTTTGCTTATCAATTTAAAATCATACAAAAGAAGTATTCCAAAAGGGAAACTGCTATAAAAATCACAAACTTTTTTAAAAACCTGAATCCTTCCGATCCTCTTTACTATGATTTTTATCTAACCAGGGATTTAATGTTAAACTCTAAATTCAAAGAACACAATGTCCTTTTTTGAAATTCATATCTGAATAAAAAAAACTTTTCAAAAAAGAAACACAAAAAATTTTGTATATCTTATAATCCAATGGAGAATTGAGATGAATGAAAAAATCATATTGAAAGCAGAAAAAAGAGTAGAATTCGGAAAAAACTCCTCTACAAGACTAAGAAAGAGTGGGAAACTTCCCGCAAATCTTTTAGAAAAAGGTAAATCCACTCCCATAAGTTTAGAATTGAATCCATTCGAAAAACTTCTTAAAAAAGGATTATTGCCTTCTATGGTTATACAAGTAGAATTGGAAGGTAATGTTTTCGAAGTTTTACCAAAAGAAATCCAAAGAGATCCCGTAACCGGCAATGTTTTACACGTAGATTTATACAAAATGACAAAAAATCATAAATTTCATTTGCATATTCCTGTAGAATTGGTTGGAATTTCTAAAGGAGTTAAAGCAGGGGGAGCCTTAGAACATTACATCCAAATGCTCAAGATAAGAACTACACCAGAGAATCTAAAAGAAAAAATAGAAGTAAATATAGAAAATTTAGGCATTGGAGATGTAATAAGATTGAAAGATTTGGATTTGCCTAGTCATTGGGACATATTATTAGAAGGGAATCCTATTATTTGTAAAATTTCTACCTCTAGAGTAGCAAAAGAAACGGAAACCCAAACACAAAAAGAAAGCAAATAATTATAAATTTTACTTGACAATAAAAACGAAAAAAAATTTGATATCTATTTAATGAAGCTAATTATTGGGTTAGGAAATCCAGGAGAGAAATATATAAACCGAAGATCCAATATTGGTTTTAAAATTTTAGATATTATAGCCAATAACAATAATATAGATATAAAAACCAAAAAGAAAAAATCCCTGATTGGAAGAGGACTTATCAATAACGAAGAAGAAATTGTTCTTTTAAAACCCCAAACCTATTCAAATTTAGTTGGGGAAGCTGCACTTTATATTGCTTCTTTTTTAAGGGTAAAACCTAAAGATATTATCGTCATTATGGAAGATGTTAGCATTTCATTAGGAAAAATTGTTGTAGATGTTAGTAAAAATTCTTTTAATCATGAAGGTATAGAAAATTTAGCAAAATCTTTAAAATCTTGGGATTTTGTAAAAATTAGAGTAGGTATAGCTAACAAAAAAACTAGTTCTATGAGTAGAGAAGAATTTATAAATCAAGAATTCGAACCACAAGAAAGCTTTCGTTTAATAAATATTATAAACGACGCTGAAGCAGCAATTCGAGAAATTGTTCATTCAAAAGATATAAAAGAGGTAATGGAAAAATTTAGTGAATAGGTTGACTTTTTTTAAAAGTACATTTAATTTAGCTTTATAGAATTATAAGAAAGGATTGAAACATGAATCAAGGTTTGCGAATAGGAATCATGGTAGTAGGGTTTATAGTTTTGTTGTATTTCTTTCAGAATATGAACCAAATACAAAGTTTCGAAACTCCAGAACCATTAAGTTATTCTGAATTTAGAAAAATGGTGATGAATGAGCCTGATGCTAAAGGGAAGATTTTTACGAAAACAATTAAGATAAAAAGCTTTTTAGAAGAGAATCCATTTATTTTAAAAGTAACGCCAACAAAAATAGAAGGTAGATATGTAAGTAAGAGCATAGATCTATCAGAAGAAAACGATATTTTAAAATTAAAATCAACTACGATTCCGTTTTCTGTTGAAATTCTACCTGATATTATAAATGCCGACTTTATTCAATTATTAGAAAAAAATAATATTATCTATAAATTCGAAAACCCTCAAAAGGGTGGTTTGATCAATACAATTTTAAGTATACTTCCATATGCCTTTATTATACTTCTATTGTGGTTCTTTATGTTTCGTCAAATCCAAAGTACAGGGAATAAAGCCCTAACTTTTGGAAAAAGTAAAGCCAAGCTCCACGTAGAAGGAAAGACTAAAGTTACCTTTAATGATGTAGCAGGTTGCGACGAAGCTAAAGAAGAATTAAAAGAAGTAGTTGATTTTTTAAAAGATCCCAAAAAATTTCAAAATATTGGAGCAAGAATTCCCAAAGGAGTATTGTTGGTTGGTCCACCAGGAACTGGTAAAACTCTACTTGCAAAAGCAATAGCGGGAGAAGCAGGTGTTCCTTTTTTTTCCATTTCTGGATCCGATTTTGTGGAGATGTTTGTAGGCGTAGGTGCCTCAAGAGTTAGGGATTTATTTGATCAAGCTAAAAGAAATTCTCCTTGCATAATTTTTATAGATGAAATTGATGCTGTAGGTAGATTAAGAGGAGCGGGATTAGGAGGAGGACACGACGAAAGAGAGCAAACTTTAAACCAATTACTCGTGGAAATGGATGGATTCGAAGAAAACGAAGGAATTATCGTAATTGCAGCAACCAATAGACCTGATATATTGGATCCAGCCCTTTTAAGACCCGGTAGATTCGATAGACAAGTTGTGGTAAGCCCTCCTGATGTAAAAGGTAGAGAAGAAATCTTAAAAATTCATGCAAGAAAAATTCCCCTTTCTTCTGATATTTCTTTAGCAAAAATTGCAAGAGGAACTCCGGGATTTACTGGAGCCGATTTGGCAAACTTAATTAACGAGGCAGCACTTTTGGCTGCAAGAAAAAACAAAAAAAGAGTAACCCAAGAAGAATTGGAAGAAGCAAAAGACAAAGTACTGATGGGACCTGAGAGAAGAAGCTTTTTAATCACAGATCAAGAAAAAGAAGTGATTGCCTATCACGAAGCAGGACATGCTTTGTTAGGAACTATGCTTCCCTATTCAGAACCCGTACATAAAGTTACGATTATACCAAGAGGAAGAGCATTGGGGCTAACCCAACAACTACCAGAAGGGGATAAACATATCCATCCAAAAAAATATTGGTTGGATAGAATTTGTGTGCTTATGGGAGGATATTTGGCAGAAAAGTTGATTTTTAATGATACTTCTACGGGAGCAGCAAACGATATACAAGTAGCAACAAACATAGCAAGGAAAATGGTTTGCGAATGGGGAATGTCAGAAAAATTGGGAACCGTATCCTATATAAACGAAGATCACAATGTTTTTCTTGCAAAAGACATTAGTCATCCTAAAAATTATAGTGAACATACAGCTGCTTTAATAGATCAAGAAGTGAAACAATTCATAGAAGATCAATTGAAAAGAGGGCAAGAGCTTCTCACAACTCACAAAGACAAATTGGAAAAAATTGCTAAAACCTTATTAGAAAAAGAATCCATGACGGGAGAAGAATTAAAAAATTTAATTGGAGAAGACAACCTAATCAAGGAAGAAAGAATCTCAGGTTCTTCTGATCATAAAAAAAATTCACAAACCAATGACAATCCTGTTGAATTACCTGCTACTTAATGTAGCAGATTATTATGATACAGCAAAATTCAGCAAATGATGATTTTCTAGAAAAAATTTTAAAAAATCCTTTTTTATACATTTTTTCTTTTAAAGAAAAAATTCCTCCGAATTTGGATCCTAAAACTAATTTTTTAGAAGAAGGAGATATTTCGGAAATTCTATATTCAGAAGAAAAAAAAATAATAAATCTTTTTCTTCGGCCCATTGAAATCATTCTTAGACCACATATTTCGGTTTCTCAAGAACTATTAAATCGAATTTCTATGATGAATAGAGATCCAACTACGAAAAATATAATCGAAAAGTACGGATCTGATTTTGTAGAGAAATTGGAAATGATTCGGCGGTTTTATCGAATTTTTATTGAAGCTTGCCAAACTAGTTATTTAGAAAAGGAAGCAGATAAATTGGTGAAAAGATTTTTTGGTGATCATTTCACTGAAAATCATAAAAATTTTATTAAACTAAAAAGATATTTTGAAAAATTAAAATCTTTTCATGAAAACAGTTCGACTCTATGGAAAGATATTCTTAATTTATTGGAAACCTTTATTTATATAAGAGAAACAAAATCCATTATGGAAACCGTAAAAGAAAGGTACATTCCCAATCTGCTAACTTTAATTCGTCAAACAGATACTTTCTTACAGCTTCTACAGAAATATTTAAAGATCAACCAGATTCATTTTGAGCCAGCCAATAAAAGTTATACCATTCACCTTACATACGACGATACCATTGACTACACACTGCAAGGATTTTACGAATCTTTTTTACAGCCCACAAGAAAAAATAGAGATACCAAAATAGAAAAAGTAGAAATCACTTCTTTAAACAACATTGAATCCAACAAAACAAAAGAAACCTTAAGTTTATATCTGGGTACCTCTAAATCAAACAATAATAAAATTTCTACTTATGATATGGGAAGTAAAGATTGGAACCATTCAAAAGAATATTTTTTAGAATTGGATAACGAAGAATACCAAAGAGATATAGAAAAATTTAAAGAATCATTTTATGTGGTTTTAAGTAAAAAAAATTTTGAAGAATCTCTTGAAATCCACTCAACGAATCAAAAAAAAATCACCAATGAACAATTTCTGGAATTTTTAGATCAATATGTTTTATTATTAGAAGCATTTTGTTCAGAAATCTATAATAATATTGTGGAGAATGATTTTAAAGGGATCTTAAAACCACCTATTTTTTTTTATCATATAGGGGCAAAAACAATCTATACAATCCTTACGGAAGAACTAAAAAACAAAAATCTTGGAGAAATCCTTTATATAAAAAATAATTTGATTTTTCGAGAATACCCCTACGGAATTATAAAAAAAATTTTTATCAATTGGTTTAATGATCTAGTCATGGTTTTAGATAGAGAAGAAATCGACTCTTACTCAATTTATTCTCAACAAAAAGAATTTATATTAAGTGAATATCTTAAAGACTACGAAAGAATTTCAGATTATTTTAAAAAAAATCTAAGACATTTAAACCTTAAGGAGATGGATCGATGGTTTATTAAAAATTATAAAATGGTTTTGTCCATAAGTAAGTTTTATGTATATAAAAGATTTTTTCCAGAAATATTATTTGATTTAAAGCAAACCGAAAATCTAAAAATATGATATTGACATAATTATCAATTTAAAATTGTTTGCATTTATGAAAGAAATAAATAGATTACCAAGGATAATTCCTTTTACAAAAGAACATGAGGAATTTAGAGAAATGGTATGGGATTTTATAGAAAAAGAAATTGTTCCCTACCATGAAAAATGGGAAAGTGAAAACATTGTGCCTAGAGAATTATGGGAAAAAGCAGGATCAATTGGCTTATTATGTCCCAATTTTCCTCAAGAATATGGTGGTTCTGGAGTAGATTTTTTATATAATGTTATCGTAATCGAAGAAATGGCAAGAGCAGGAGCATCGGGTCCTTTTTTCAGTTTGCACGGAGATGTAATTGCCCCTTACATATTACATTACGGCACAGAGGAACAAAAAAAAAGATGGTTGCCAGATATCATCTCTGGTAAAAAAATTTTAGCAATTGCTATGACCGAACCAGATGCAGGTTCTGATTTGGCAGGGATCAAAACTACTGCCATAGACAAAGGAGATTATTTTTTGGTCAATGGTTCTAAAACTTTTATTTCGAACGGTTATTTGGCAGACATTGTAGTTACCGTAGTAAAGACCAATCCATCTAAAGGTATCAATGGAATCTCCCTATTGGTTCTAGAACGTGGTATGGAAGGTTTCGAAAGAGGGAAAAAGTTGAATAAAATAGGATTGAAAGCCCAAGATACAGCAGAATTATTTTTTAATGATGTTAAAGTTCCCAAAGAAAATCTTTTAGGAAAAGAGGGTCACGGCTTTCGTTATTTAATGAATGAACTAGCAACGGAAAGGCTAGTCTTGGCTATTTCTAATATGAGGAGTGCAGAAAAGGTTTTAGATTTAACAGTAGAATATGTTAAAACAAGAAAAGCTTTTGGAAAACCTATCGGGAAATTTCAAAATACTCAATTTCAATTGGCAGAAATGTTTACTGAACAATGCGCAGCAAGAGCATTTTTGGATCAAGTTATTTTGGAATACAAGAATGGCAAAAAAGTAACTGTCGAAGCATCCCAATGCAAATTATTATGTTCTGAACTTTTAAAAAAGCATGTAGATCGTTGTTTACAATTTTTTGGAGGATACGGTTACATGATGGAGTATCCTATTGCAAAAGCTTATGTAGATGCAAGAGTTCAAACCATCTATGCAGGAACTTCTGAAATTATGAAAGAAATCATTGCAAGTAAAGGATTGGGACTTTGAACACTTTTATATCCAATTATCCTCCAAAAGAATTATGCGACTTAATGATTTCTATATCTCAAAAAGTAGCCAAAAGGAATCAAGAAATCCCAGTAGTAGCTATTCTTTGTACTATCACAAAAGAAAAACCAAAAGGACTTTTTTTTAATAGTGTTGGTTATTGGAAAATTGAAGCTATTTCTACCAATCTTGTACGCAAGAAAAAAGATGTAAAATACCATGCTGAATATGTGGTTTTGGAAAAATATAAAAAAAAATCCAAAAATTTCTATTTCTCAGATTTGATTTTAATCGTAAATTTAGAACCTTGCTATTTTTGCTATTCCTTAATTACATTATATAGAATTAAAAAAATTTTTTATTTTGTAAGAAGAAATAAAAATCTCTCCGGAAATGATATTTTAGGATTTTCTTTAAAAAGAAAAAGTCAAAAGAAGAAAAAATTTTTGAATCACCACACCGAACTAATACAATTAAAAGAATATTCAACGATACAAAAAAATATCATTCGAAATTTTTTCAAAAGAATAAGAAAGATAAAAAAAATAAATTTATAAATTTTTATTAACTTTTTTCTCTGCAGCCATAACTGTATGCATTAAAAGCATGGCGATAGTCATAGGTCCAACTCCACCGGGAACAGGCGTAATAAAAGAACATTTACTTTTACAACTATTGAAATCAGCATCCCCAATATTTCCCGGATTGTACCCCGCATCTACCAAAACACAACCTTCTTTAAGCCAGTCTCCTTTTACAAATTGTGGTATTCCGCAACAGGCAAAAACAAAATCTGCTTGTCTCACTACTTCTGGTAAGTTCAATGTTTTGGAATGGCAAATTGTAACAGTAGAGTTTTTTTGCAAAAGCAACATAGCCAAAGGTTTACCTAAAATCGGAGAGCGACCAATTACAACGGAATGCATACCCGATACATTGAGATTGTATTCTTCTAAAAGCCTTATGATACCTGCAGGTGTACAAGAAGGATAGGCTTCTAATCCAAAACTGATTTTACCAAAACCAAGTGTAGTAACTCCATCCACATCTTTTTCTATATGGATTGCATCAAAACATAACCTTTCATCTATATGCTTAGGAACGGGATGTTGGAGCAATATCCCATCTATGATTGGATTTAAGTTCAATTTTTCTATTTCGTTTAATACTTCCAAAGTAGAAGAATTCTCTGAAAGATGAATTTTTATAGAATTTATACCCACTTCGGCACATGCTTTGATTTTCATATTGACATATACTTCCGAAGGTGGGTGATTTCCTACCAATATAGTGGCTAAAGTAGGAGTTTTGTTGAAATCCCTTTTTAAGGATTCCACTCGTTCTTTAAGTTCTTTTTTTATTTTTTCGGAAAGCTTTTTCCCATCCAATAAAGTAGCATCCATAAAATATGGTAGGAATTTTTTATTTAGTTTAGAATGCAATTTTTATTATATTTTTATAGAGAAAATATAAAAAATACTAAAACTTTTTGACATTGACTTATTGATAAGAATTTTTGACCAAAAAAAGGAGTAGTTTGTGAAAGAAATTAAAACTGCAACTGTATTGGGTGCTAATGGCACTATGGGTGCTGGAAGTGCAGCGATTCTTGCAGCTTTTGGTAATATTAAAGTCTATATGATTGCTCGAACAATAGAAAAAGCAAATGAAGGAATAGAAAGAGCAGTAGATTCCATTCGCTCTGATGTAATCAGAAAAAATATGATACCAAAAACTTATGAAGATCTTGAAGAATGTGTATCTGAAAGCGATTGGGTATTCGAAGCTGTTGCTGAAAGTTATAATGCTAAATTAGAAGTAAACAAAAGGATTTCCAAATCAGGAAAACAAGGTACTATCGTTTCCACAGTAAGTTCTGGTTTATCGATAGAAAAATTAGCTTCTCAGTTTGATGAAGACGGCCAAAAATACTATTATGGTACACATTTTTTTAACCCACCTTATAAGCTAATTCTATGTGAACTGATTACTCATCCTAAAAATGATCCGAATTTTACAGAAGAGTTTGCTAAGTATCTGGAGAAAGTACTTAACCGCCATGTGGTCATTTGTAATGATAAGCCTGGCTTCGCAGGTAACAGAATAGGATTTCAATTTATGAATGAGGCTGCAATTTATGCAGAAAAAATAAAAGACAAAAACGGTATTTATTTTATTGATCAAATCCTTTCAGGATATACAGGTAGGGCTATGAGTCCTCTAAGTACAATTGATTTAGTGGGACTCGATGTTCATAAAGCAATTGTAGATAATATTTACGAAAACACAAATGATTCTGCCCATGATACTTTTTTTCTACCAAATTTTATAAAAGAATTGATAGAGCAGGGTGCTTTAGGCAATAAAACTGGTAAAGGAATCTACAAAAAAGAAAAAGATTCCGAAGGAAAAAGTTATATAAAGATTTATGATATCCAAAAAAAAGATTATGTAGATTTGCCGAAACTTGATTTAAGCTTTAAAAACAAAGCCGTACAGTATATTCGAGAAGCTGACTACCGAAATCTGGGAAATCATATCAAAAACTCTACAGGTGAAGAAGCAGAATTGGTACAATATTTTATTGCAAGATACATCAGCTATGCTCTTTCTTTAGTTCCAGAAGTTACAGATATAAAAGGAGTAGATGGTGCAATGGGTTTTGGATTTAACTGGGTTCCACCAACTGCATGGATTGATATCTTAGGAGGAATCGAAGAAACAAAAAAATTTATAGAAAAAAAAGGTTTAGAAATTCCGCCAGCTTTCAAGAATTTAAAAACACCTGCTTACACATTAAAAGGAAAATTAGATTATAGACAACTATACAGAGCAGAATGATCAGGGAGTTTCCCTGATTTATGCTTCCCATAACTGCAATTTTAATTGATCACAAACTATCCCGTATTGTTCTTTTGAAAGAAGCTGTCGAATCAATCTTGAATTCAACAAAACTACCTGAGGAAATTTTAATCATATTGGATATTGATCCTATAGATTTTGAAATCTACAAGACGGAGTTCTCTCGAATTTTAAAGACAAATTTTTCTAATATAAAAATTTTACGAAACGAAAATCAAAAGGGACCTGCTGGTGCAAGAAACTATGCAATTTTAAACTCAAAAAATGAATGGTTGGCTTTTTTGGATTCCGATGATCTTTGGCATCCTAAAAAGTTGGAACACCAATGGAATTTTATGAAGAAGCGGCCCTTTTTAATGGCTTCTCATTCTAAAGAGTTATGGATAAAACAAGGAAAAATGATTCCAACACCCAAAAGGTTAGAACCTGGAACAGGTAGATTCTTAGTAGAAGCATTTCGTAGATGCCTTATTTCTATGAGTTCAGTTCTTATTAAAAAGCAGGTTTTTATAAAACTAAAAGGTTTTGACGAAAAATTAAAAGCAGCAGAGGATTACGATTTCTGGATACGATATCTAATACATTATCCCATTTCCCTTATACCGAATATTGATAACCACCCCCCTACAATCAAAAGATCAGGTGGTTGGAAACAAACAAGCCAAACCAAAAATATAGATGTTTATAGACTCTATTCCTTATTAAAAATTTATAGTCAATATTTTAATATTCTTTCAAATTTCGAAAAACAACACTTAATCGAAACCATCAAAACCAAAAAAAAAATTGTTTTAAAACAAAGAGAAAAATATTCATTCCCGTTAGAAGTAGAATTACTTTACAAAGAAATCGAACCAATTTTATTTTCGATTCCCCTTTAGCCAGTCTTCCCAATGATTTTTTAATAAATCCAATTCTTTATAATATTCTTCTAAATCTAAAGATTCGCCTTCTTCTTGCACTAATTTAGAAAGTTCAAGCAAAGTTTGCTCAAAATGGAGGATATAAATTGAAGCATAAACTGTTTCTGTTGCCAACAATTTTTTTCTTAAACTTTTCAAAAAATTCAATTTTTGTTGGATCAATTCTTTTTTCGAAGTTTGGAATTGAAATTTAACCTTAAAATCAGCATCCATTATCAAAGAAAAATAAGATAGATCCCTAATATCTTCCCAATGGCCTAAATAAATCGTTTGCTTTTTTGGTAAAAAAAAGTTAAAAGAATTTTGGGCAATAATCAAGCTAACAAAACCAAAGAAAAAATAACAAAATAAAAAATAAATAAAATTTCGAATTGTAGAGACTTTTATAGAGTTAAACAATTCATTAATATTTAAAAACTGTAAAAAAGTTAAAATAAATAAAGGAGAAAACCAAAATTCTTTATTCGAAGGCTCCCACCAAGAAAAAAAAACAAGTTGAATCACAAGTACACTCAAAAAACCTAAAATGAGGACATTCCTTTTAATTACAATTATTAAAAGGGAAACTATAAAGTTTAATAGAAAACTAACAAAAAAAATAAGATATAACAAAATTTCTACTTTAAAACTTGTTATTTCATTGGTAAGATTTTGCATTAAGTAAATTAAATTTATCGTATTATAAAATAATGCATTGCTAAAGCTTTCGCTAATTATACTCCCTAAATTATCTCTTTCGAAAGTTCCCCATTGTAAAGATTGATCCCAATGGCCATAAAGAAAAACCCAATCATAAAAATTTCCTTTTTTAGGCAATTTGTGTATAAAGTCTTTTGTATTTTCTTTTAACGAATATCCATAAAAAAAATGCCCCGCAAATAGATAAAAAGCACTTATAAATAGTATTGCACCCAAAGTATAAAAAAACAAATTGTAAATTTTACTTTTTGTGTCTTTATTTTTTTTTATAATATAAAAAAAACCAATTAAATATAGAAAAATATTTGTTTGATGGTATCCAACAGCAATTGCTAAAATTATCCCTAAAAGAAAACTTATTAAAGAATTCGGAAAAACATCATAGACAAAAAAAAGAAAACTTAAATAGAGAAAACTAGAAAAAACAGTAAAAAAAGCTGTATCATTTATCTGAGAATAAAACCAATAATCAAAACTAAACACAAAATAAAGAAAAAATAAAAAAGAAAGAATCAATTTTTTTGAAAGTTTATAAAAAATAAAGAATAATAAAGAACTTCCCAAACTACCTGCTAAAATATTCAAAATTTTTAATTTTAGAAAATCAGTTAGATTCAAAAATCCTTTAGTGATTTCTATAAAAATCCATCCCGTAAAATTATAAAATAAATGGTGAGGATGAAATAAATAACCTTCCTTTATCTCTAAATAATAATTAGCTACATCAATATCTAAATAGTTTGAAATCAAATAGAGTTGGAAAGTAAAATAAAACAAACCAAAGAATATACCCGTAAAGATTACCAAATAGGTTTTCATTTTAATAGCAAATATTTTTTATTTATATAAATGTTTTTTATTGTAAATATTTCATTTGTATAAATATATAAGTCATATAAAAAAAATATTTTTTTATAAAAAGATTGCTTTATTTGAATCGAGGAGATGGATGCATTTTGTATTTTTTGAATTTGAAAATCAAAAATTCTATTGTTAATTATATAAATCGTTTTGGATTGAACATCAATTAAAATTTTTATAAATAAATTTTGACTTAAAGTATAAAGGTAAAATAATGCAAAAAATAATTTGTTAAGCCAAAATAAATAACTTTTAATATTACTTAAAATTTGTTGTTCCAGCAGGTTCATTTTAAAAATATTGATTAATTTAAATTTTTGAACCAAAAATATCCAAAATTCAACTCCCAAAATTATAAAAAATTTGGCAAAGAAATAAAACATTAAAGAAACCAAAAGATAATACAAAATTTTTAAAACCAAATTTTTCAGAAAAGGAGTTAAATTGTACAAATGCTCCTGTTCGGGAAGATAGTCCTCTAAAGAATAGAACATAAAAAACTTAAAAAAATTTATAAAATCTTGTGTAAATGACTTTTCAATTACATTTTTGTAAAGAAACTGTTTCTTGTGGAAATTTTAATGGAAATTTTAATTTTAGTAGTATTTTATTTGTCTTTACAAGCTTATAATTTATATTTAGAATCCCCTTCTTTTGGATATTTGGTTATAAAATCCCTCGATTTCTTGTATACAGACTCTCATACAAAATATACAATAGTTTTTTATAGCATTTTATTGATTTTATTTCCTGTTTATGATTTGATTTTAAAAAAAATCAAAAAGAAATGGAATACACTTTTTGCTATTTTGAATCCTTTAATGATCCTTTCTATTGGATTTGTATTTTATATAGAGAGTCTTTTTCATATTTCTCTTGATTGGGAAATTCTTTTCTATACCTTAGAAAATGTTGGTTTATTCTTGCCAAGTATTTCCATTTTAAAAGAGGGTAACTTTGTATACTGTATCATTACTTTTAGTTTTGCAATTTTAAGTTTCCTAATCCATCGTTGGAAATTTATTTTGCCTTTTTTAAACGTCACAATGCCCATTCTTGGTTTTATTCTATTTTTTATTTTAGGCTTTCTTCATTTTTACGATATAAGAAAAAGTCTTTTCTTAGAGGATTCCCATATTTTCGCAAAAACCAATAAAATGGAAAATTCATCAATTCCTATTTCTGATTTTCGTGTAGAAACTTTCCCCATTGATTTTTATTTTAAAAAAAAGTGGAAATTTACTTTAAAAAATCCGAATCTCAATATAGTAGTTTTTCTTTTAGAAAGTGTCAGAAAAGATTTTTTTGATCCAAGCCAATCAAAATTTTTTAAACTTTCCGATCCTAGAAATATTCATGTTTCCAATTTTTATATACCTGTACCACATAGTTCCAACACTCATTTTACAATACTTACAGGCTTATATCCTTTAAAAAAAATTCATTCTATATACAACTCAAATCTAAAAGAAAAATATAGTTATATTTACGAGAAATCTTTGATCTTTCACTTGCAGAAAGAAAATTATAGTACATTTTATATAACTTCGAACGATACTTCTTTTGAAAACGAAAATAAATTCCTTAATTTTCTACAATTAACGATTATCGAAAAAAAAGATTTAAAAAATTATAAACTTAAGGAATTTGAATGGGGAGTTGACGATACAGCATTATTATTAAAAACAAAAGAATTGCTTCCAAAAATTAAAAATCAACCCTTTTTTTTACTTTATGTCTTTTCGAATACTCATACACCATATTTTAATCCTTATCCAGAAAAATACAATAGATTCAATAACCAAATTCGAAAAGAAAGATATAAAAATACAATTCATTTTACGATTGATCTTGTAGACTTAATTATACAAGAATTTATTTATATGAATCTTTACCAAAATACACTGTTTATTATTTTGTCAGATCATGGGGAAACTTTTGGAGAACACAACTATATCTTACACGATTTCTCTTTATATAACGAAGAAATTTTAGTACCGTTTATAATGCACCATGAGAGATTTAAACATCTATATAAGGATAAGGAAATCCCTTACGCAAACCTTTTAGACCTGGTCCCCACCATTTTTGATTTAGCTGAAATCTCTACCAATGGAAACTATCCAGGACAAAGCATTTTTAGTCCTAATTCTAGATATCAGTTTTTTTTATCTTCTTGGGGAGGTACAGATGCAAAAAAGGGAGTTATAAAAAATCATCAAAAATGGATTTGGAATTTTTCTAAAAAAAAATTACAACTTCTCGATCTACAAGACAATGTAATAAAAGAAGATTCCATAACTTCAGAGTATGAATTTTTAAAAACTTGGGAACCATTTTATGAATTTTGACAAATAAAATCACAATTGATTTTTGAGATACCATTTTTCTAATCTATCCAAAAGATATTCTGCGGTTTCTTTTATTTGTGAAAATGAAGGAATTAAATCTACCAAAGGTTTACTTTCTCTTTCCACAGCGGGTATTTGATAAAAAAAGTTTTCGAGCTTTTTTGTATAAGTTAGAATATTCGTCAACAATTCTTTAAAATTCTGATAAATTTCAAACCTCTTGATGAATTCAAATTGTTCATTTGGATTCAAATGCTCTATTTTCTTTCTAATAGAATCGGGAATTTTTGCAAAATAATAATTGAGAGTTCTAGGGAAATAAAGAATTTCTTTTAAAAATTTAATAGCTTCTTGAGAAAAATTATAACATTTCAATTCTATTTCTTTTTGTAGATCAAAAAACTCGTTCATAACCATTTTTGATTTTTCTAAATGATGAGAACGATTTAAATTTTTTTCTATTGCATTTAAACTTTCAATGCACTTTTTTGTATCCTTTTCTAAATCTAAAAAAAATTGATTTTCATCTATATTTGCATCCTCTGAGTATGAAAAATCAATAGTAAAATCGCTCTCTTTCTTGTTCTCAGAAAAATTGACTTTAGGTGCTTCTTTCTTCTCTTTGTAAATCATTGTTTGGCTTTCTGTAAAATCTGATTGTTTATTTTTTAATATTTCTTGTTTAATTCTTTGTGCTTCTATATAAGAACTTGCAATTCTTACAAATTCTATTTTTTTCGTTTTAAAATCAAATCGAATTGCATATTTTCTACCTTCTGCATCGATTATTTTTTTGTTTAAATCTCGAATGGTTAATTTTTTGGGATCAATTTCACTAATCGATCTTACAAAAATATATTGATTTTTATCCTCCATTCAATAGCCTCTCGTAAAAAGTTCTTTTATATCTTTTTCGGTATAAATATATTTTTTTTTACAAAATTCACAAATAATTTCTACTTTTCCTTCTTCTTCTAAGATTTGGATTACCTCTTTACGCCCAAGGGAAAGGATTAAGTTTTCTATTTTATCTTTCGAACAACTGCATTTAAAAAAAATACTTCCTGTAGAAAGAATTTTGGTTTTCCATTTTTGTGTGAAATTTTTCTTTTGGTTTTTTAAATGAAAGACATTGGTTAAAAATTCTTCTGGATCCATTTTAGATAAAAAATCAGCCAATTTGTCAATTTGCCTCCAATGGGTATCTGGAAAGGGTTCAAAAATATAACCATAGATTTTTACATTTGGATTATTTAAAGACAGAATTTTTATAAAAGAATTGGTTTGGTTGGATTTTTGAATATAGTTTTCTAAATTTTTTGAAAAACTTATGGGTTTTAGGTCAATTAAAGAAGAATATACCTTTTGAGATTCTTTGATAAATTTGTTTACTTGTAATAGACTGTTTTTAAAAAGATCTGAATAGGAATCCGTTTTTTGTAAATCATTAGGAATGATCATACCTCTGATTTCTCCTGTTGGTTTTGCATAACCTAAAATTTTTTTTATAACTCCATCGCTAACAATTTGGATCCCTATCATCTCGAAATCTTGCTTAACTTCGCTGGAAGTTAAAAGAAAAGTTCCTGCCAATACTTCTCCCAAGATTGTTTTGCTATCAATTGACAAATTTTGGACATGATCTATATCATTTAAACTATCGCAAATGGAAACAAGCAAAAATTTAAAAGACAATTCAGGTAGAATCCCTTTAATAAACAAATCTTGCGAATGCATAAATTTATAAAAACATTCTTTTAAAAAAATGTCAATGCATTTAAAATGAAAAATTTTGTACTTTATCGATTTCTTGAAATTTCTTTTATAAGATTTCCATATTTTTAAATGTTCGTTTTAGTTGTATCCCAATCATAAAAGATAGAATTTCTATAAAAAAAACAGATAAAAAAACAGCATAAATCGAAATCTCATACAAATATCCTACAGTAATACTTCCAAAAAAAATTGCAGTTCCATAAATCATATGGAATAATCCAAAGGTAATTCCTCTTTTTTCAATTGAACTTATATCTGCTATGATGGCTTTTAAAATAGTTTCGTGCAACCCCATTACCATTCCCCATAAAATACTTCCGAATAATAGAAAATACCATTCATTTCTAAACACGAAAAATGTTGAAAATATCGTCAAAATTGGTATAAAAAACAAAATGGTTAGGGGAGAAACTTTTTTTTGTTCTTTTAAGTGATCATAGTATTTACCAAAAAAGATTCCTGTCAGAGCATCCACCAACATGGCAATAGCATATAAAAAAGGGATTTGAGCATCTGTTACCATACCTTTTGATTTTAAATGAAATCCAATGATACCAAAGTTTATAAATCCTATAGTTGTAAAAAATACAAAAAGGGAATACAACCAAAATGGATACGAAATGGACAAAGAATTTTTTTGTTTTTTTATTTCCAACTCTTCAGGATTTTTAAATTTAAAATAAGTGAAAAACAAAAATACCATCAAAACAAAAAAAGGAATCCATAACATACTATAAGCTTGTTGATATTCAGTAACTTTTGCTTCTGTTTTTTTGGAGAGAAAAAATAATGTAAAAATCATAGGTCCTAGGAAAGCACCAAATTGATCAAGAAATTCCAAAATACCAAACCCAAAACCTGTACCCACTTGTTTAGTAGCAAAAGAAATGATTGTATCTTTTGCTGGGCTTCGAATTCCTTTACCTATCCTTTCTACCAAGATAAGTATTGCTACGAATTCCCAAGTTTCTACAAAAGATAACATGGGCATAGAAACTATAAGAGTATATCCTAAAATTGTAAAAAACCAAGGAGCTTTTGTTTTATCAGAGAAATAACCTGAAAAAATCCGAATCAAATAACTAGAAAATTCACCAACTCCCATAATCCAACCAACTAAGATTGCATTGGTTTGTAATTGTTCCAAATAAGCACCATGAATGCTTCTTGCACCTTCGTAAGAAATATCTCCTAAAAGACTTATAATTCCAAAAAGAAAAATAAGTCCAAAAGCTTTTTTTTGAGTTTTATTCATTAAATCTTTTTTTTTAAAATAGGAAAAACTGACAACTACAAATGATATGATTAAATAGTTATTTTAACAATTTGTTATTCACTTCTAGAACTAACAAGAAAATCCAAATTTGCAATACGACCATTTATAAAATAATAATATCCTAATGTTGCAATCATAGCACCATTATCAGTGCAAAGAATTTTGTTTTTAGGATAATATAATCTCGTATCTGTTTCCTTTGCCAATTCATCAAGAAGTTCTCTTAATCTTTGGTTTGCTAAAACACCACCACCAGCTTCTACTTGTTTTATTTTTGTAAATTCAATAGCTCTTCTAAGCATCCTTATGATAAGTTCAAAACAAGTTTCTTGAAATTCATAACATACATAAGGGATTTCCAAATTTTCTTTTCTACTTTGTACGTAATACAACAAAGAAGTTTTGATACCGGAATAAGAAAAAGTAATCGAATTAGAGGAATTGTCTTTTAAAATTTTAGAAAATAGCATTTTTGAATTTTGTTTATTATTATATTCTTTTGCTTTTTGTTCTATAATGGGTCCCCCAGGATAACCCAAATTCAAAATACTTGCAGCTTTATCCAAAGCTTCTCCAAGAGCATCATCTTGAGTATTAGCCAAAATTTGATACTTGCCCAATCCTTCTACTAAATAAATAGCTGTGTTTCCACCAGAAAGTAAAAGACCTAAAAAAGGGTATTGGGGAGGTACTTTTCTTTCTAAAAAGTTAGCGTAAAAATGAGCTTCTATATGATTGATATCAATGATTGGTTTTTTATATACAATAGAAAGGGTTTTCGCAAATTGACCTCCAATAATTAAAGAACCGATTAAACCTGGTCTTGTTGTGACTGCAATATAATCAATCTCTTGAGGTAGGACTTTACTTTCTTGGATTGCTTTTTCGTAGATTTCGTTAATTTTAATTAAATGGGATCTACTTGCAATTTCTGGAACTACTCCATAAAATTTTTCGTGTTCTTTGCTCTGAGAATACACTACATTGGCCAGTATATGTTTTCCATCTTCTACAAGAGCAACACTGGTTTCATCGCAAGAAGTTTCTATTCCTATACCTATCATTGATTTTTTGTTTGGATTAAAGTATTATAAAATTCTTCCTTTCTTTCTTTTAATAGATTGAATAGTTTATCACATTTAACACGATTTTGTTTACAACTTAATTGGAAGAGTTCATAATCACTATAAACAGATAAACTTTTATCATAATTTGAGCGAAATCTTAATTCCAAAAAGGTTTTGATCGTTCTATCTATATCGATTTCGGTGGGCTCTGCAAGACAAGAAAACAAAAGCAAAATTAGTAAATATTTATAAACCTTCATTAAAAACTCCTAAAAGTTCTTTTACATGACCTATTGGACAAATTTCTATTCCAAATAAATCAAAATCTATTTTTTGGCAAGGAAGGAAAATTTTTTCAATCCCTATATTTTGAAATTCTTTAAGCTTAAGGTGCAGTCTAGGTGTAGGACGTATTTCTCCTGTAAGTCCTATCTCTCCAATAAAAGCAGATTTTTTTTTAATATTTTTTTCCAAATAAGAAGACAGAATCGAAGCACATATAGCTAAATCTAAATCAGGTTCATGAGAAGTTAATCCACCTGCCAAATTTGTAAAGATATCATGTTCTCCTAAATTAATCTTTAAAAATTTTTCTAATACGGCTGAAAGCTGAATCACCCTACGAATATCGAGACCTTCTGCCATCCTTTTTGCCTGACCATAATTGGCTCTTGTTACAAGAGCTTGCACTTCTACTCCGATAGCTCTACTTCCTTCCAATATGGCAGAATAAACATAACCATAAGTGATGTATCTATCAATATCTTTTGATAAAGTTTGTACTTCTTTTAAACCACTTGGTGTCATTTCAAATAAAGCAACTTCTCCAACGTTACCAAATCGATTTTTGATTCCTCGCAAGATTCTCAAATGATTTGTTCTATCACTTTCAAAATAAAGAACTGTATCCACAATATGTTCCAAAAGTTTGGGACCAGCAATGGTTCCTTCCCTTGTAATATGTCCAATCAAAATAATGGGTATGTTGGTTTTCTTAGCAATTTCAAGTAACCGAAAAGCTACCAATTTGAGCTGAGAAACTGTTCCGGGTAGTGTATGATCTCCTACCAAAACGGTTTGTACAGAGTCAATAATAACAAGATTGGGTTTTAGTTTTACAATTAAAAAAATGATTTTCTCTATCTCCATTTCTCTTGAAATATAAATATTTTCTCCCTTAGTTTGCAAACGTTTCGCTCGAATTTTGATTTGTTCTCCAGATTCTTCTCCCGAAAAATAAAGTACTTTTTTTTGATTCTCTGAAAACTTTTCTGAAATAGAAAGCATTAAAGTAGATTTTCCTACACCTGGTTCTCCTCCTAATAAAACTAAAGAACCCAATACAAAACCACCTCCTAAAACCAAATCCAATTCAGAAATTCCTGAAGATATTCTTAAATTTTCAATACTATTGATATCCGATAAATTCTCCAAATGGAAATTATGTTCTTCTTTTTCGTTAATTTCTTCTATGGTGTTCCAACTTCCACATACTTCACACTTGCCATTCCATTTGGAATAGATCTGAGAGCAATTTCTACATCTATATTTAGCAATGAGTTTTAATTTATTCATAGTCAATTGTATTATACAATTTTTATGAGACATTTTTAGGATTTTACTTTTAAATTTTGTAGTGGATTGGGTTTACTTCAAAAAAATTTATATTTTTGAATTTTGTATTTTAAATCTTTAAAGAAAATTTCAAAATTTTAAAACGTTTCGGATGGCTCAAAATATTCTAAGTTATCAAATCGAAACATTTCTGGCCTATAGGCAAGTTTAAAGCTTCCTAAAGGACCGTTTCTATGTTTTGCAATAATAATCTCCGCTCTTCCACGATTTTCTATTGCTTCGGGAGAATCAGGATCTGCAAACATTTCTCTATGGATGAACATTACAATATCGGCATCTTGTTCTAAAGCTCCCGATTCTCGCAAATCAGAAAGTTGCGGTTTAGCATCTCTTCTTTGTTCAACAGAGCGATTCATCTGAGACAAGGCTAATATGGGTAAATTGGACTTTTTCGCTAATAATTTTAAATTTCGAGATATATTTGCAACTTCTACTTGTCTTCCAAATTTTCGCGATTCAGGATCTGAAATCAATTGCAAATAATCAATTACCACTAAAGCTGGCTCTTTCCCTTGCCGCCTCAATTCAATTTCCAATTTTCTTGTTCGTGCTATGCAGTCCCATATGTCAAGATTTCCAGAATCGTCAATATAAATGGGGGATGAAAAAATTCTTGCAATAGAATCTTTGATTGTTTCTTGCTTATTTGGTGGGATATGCCCTTTTTTTAAATCGCTTAAGTTGATTTGGGCATCCGAACTAAGCATGCGAATTAAAAGTTCCATACGACTCATTTCCAAAGAGTAGATAATCACGGGCTTTTGGTAATACATAGCAATATTCATAGCAATATTTAAAGCTAAAGTAGATTTTCCCATGCCGGGTCTGGCAGCTAATAATATTAACTCACCGCCTCGTATTCCAGAAGTAATTTTGTCCAACTCAAAAAATCGAGTAGGTTGACCTGTTAATCCACCTTGGGCTTCTAATAATTTGGATATATATTCGATAAATTCTTGCTTTGCATCTTCAATAGGAAGAATTCCTGTTGTTATCGTCTCTCCAGTAATTTTTAAAAGTTCTTCCTCGACATATTTTAAAAAACTTCCTTCGCTTTTTTGTGGTTCTTTTGCTTTTTCCTCTAATTCTTTTAGTTTTAAGATTAATTTTCTTCGCGTTGCTAAATTATGGATTCTAACAGAATGGTGGAGTGCATTTGTTGGAGAAATTACTTTTTCGCTAATTTTGAATATATATTCAGCTCCACCCACTTTCTCTAAAGTACGGTGATCTTCTAAAAACTGAATCAGTCTTATTGGCTCAATTTCAAAAACAGAATCGCTTTCTTTAATTAGGAATTCTAAGGATTCAAATATGATTTGGTGAGGAAGATAAAAAAAATCATTTTTTTTTAAGATATTCGAAATTTGAAAAATCAAATCTGGCCTAAGCATTATAGAACCTAAAACTTGAATTTCAGCTTCTATATCATAGGGTAAATTTTCTGTATTCTCAAGGGGAGGAAACAAAATTCCCTCCTATTCTATTTTTCTGAAAACTCTGAAAACTTTTTTTAAAAGAGCAAACATTCACAGGACAAAAAACTTCAATAGAAGAAATCGTTTTTAGGTTAAATTTTCAAACTCATTCTTTTTGATTTAGGATATTCTTCATAGCCAAGCTATAAACTTGAACAAAAAAATTTGTATTCTTAAACATTTTCCTTGCCCAAATCCTTACTTTTCTTCATTTTTGTTTTCATCATTTTCGACTTTTTCTACAACACTATCGGGATGGGGGATTACTTTTACAACTAAGGGAATTTTTACATCTTCGTTAAGATGGATTTGAATTTTGTATTCTCCTAATTGTTTTATGGCTTCATTCATTAGAATTTTTCTTTTATCAATGAGTTTACCTGTTTTTTCCTCTATTTTTTTTGCAATCATTACAGAAGTAACAGATCCAAACAATTTATTTTTTGGACCAACCCTTACGGGAATTTCTATAGTTTCTAATGATTCAAAAGATTTTGCTAATTCTTCTACTTGCTTTTTTCTTTTTTCTTTTTTAATCTGCATAATTTTTTGTTGATGCACCAAAGCTTTTTTAGAAGAACTTGTTGCGAGAATTACCAAGTTTTTAGGTATCAAATAATTTCTTGCATAACCATCTGCCACTTCTTTGATCTCACCCGCATCTCCTAAGTTAGGAATATCTTGCTTTAGTATGACTTTCATATGCACTCCTTTTTTTAATTATTAAAAAGGTATATCATCTTCTGTTGTTTCTATATCGGGAAGGGCTTCTTCCATTTTTTGGGAAGGATTTTCTGATGTAACATTTGCTTTTTGTGTTAATATTTGAATGTTATTCACTATCACATTTAAGGAACTTTGATTTTTCCCCTCTTCTGTCTGCCACGAATTTTGCTTTAACCTTCCTTCTACCACAATAAGCATTCCCTTTCTTAAATAACTTTTGCTAAAATCGGATAACCTTCCCCAAGCAGTACAATTAATAAAACTTGTTTCTGTGGTAACTTCTCCCGATTGCTTTTTGTATCTTCGATTGTTTGCAATACTAAAAGTACTCAAAGAATTACCATTTTGAATCACTTTGTATGTGGGATCCGAGGTTAGCCTACCTGTCAAGATTACGTAGTTGATATCATTCATTTGATTATTTTTTTGCCAAATTTTTGAAAAAATAATGGAGCACCTGATTTTGAATATTCAATCTAAAAATCAATTCATTCGCGACTGATTTATCCATTAATAGATTATACTTTAGGTAAATTCCTGTTTTATACTTTTTTCTTTCGTAATTCAATTCTCTTCTTCCTAAGTTTTTGAATTCTTTTACTTTGATATTTAGATCCTTAAAGAGTCCTTCTACTTCTTCTTTAGCTGCTTCTATGCCAAGTTCCGGATTTAAAATAACTATTAAATCATATTCTCTTAAATTTTCATCCATATCTTAACTAAACCAAAAAAAATAATTCTTCTTTTTCTACAAGTTTTTTTTAAAACATTAATCTTCGAAACTTTCTATTGCTTCTTCCAAAGTTTTGTATATTTCAAAAACATTGGATAGTTGGGTTAGATTCATTAAACTTTCTATGTCTGAATTCAATCCCGAAAATACCATTCTTCCTTTTAAATAATCCACATGTTTAAAAATATGCAAAAATAAACCCAAAGCCTGAGAATTTATAAAAGGAACCTTTCTCATATCAATAATAAATTTTGGTGCTTTATTGGGTTTGATATAATTTTCCATTTTTTCTGCCAATTGGTATTCATCACCTGATTTAATGGCTCCTTCAATTGTAACTACAACCACTTCGCCTTTTGATAAAAACTTTAACTTCATATTTTTCCCATTACCGGTTAATCTATTTTTAATTTTAATATCTTTTTTTTTGATTTTTCTTTCATTAATGAAATTGTATATTTATCCCTTTCTAACCCTCCCAAAAGAAAAGTCAAATCTTTTTTGATTGGATGTATATATATTTTTTTTGTTTTTTCTCTTTCGATGATTAGAAAAAAATTTTTGTAAGGATAATCAATTGGTTCTGATAAAAACAATTCTTGGTTATTTTGTTTGTTTTCTGTAACTCTTGTGATTTTGAATGTATCGATTTCTTCTTTTTTTCTATATAATTCAACTATAAAAATTGCACCTTCGAATTGAAAGATATCAGAATAAATTGTAAATTCCATAGATTAAGCACATTTAGAGTAGGTTTGTGTTTCTTTTTCTTGAATCATAAAAAGACTGATTTCTCTTTGTGTATTCTTTAAAATTTTGTATACTTTGTTTGTGCTAATCTTTAAAAATTGTTGGATTTTTTTTATAGACATAACTTTCTTTTTTTTAAATTTTCTTGGATCCCAATCTATTTTTGCGTTTTGGAATTCCTTAGAAGAAAGAGTAAATGCATCTTGGGAATGAAAATTCCTTAAAAACTTGTGTAGGCTTTCCTTTGTTTTTGAATGGCTATAATTTGATTTTTTAATTGTATTTAAAATTTTTTTCGTTTCTAAATAGCCATAGTGCTGGATTAAATACTCTAATTCTGAGGTATTCAAATCAAAAGTATAGTACAATTTAAAAATAATTCTTTCGATTATAGGAAATTGGTTTAGTTTATAAAAAAAATTAAACCAAAAGTTCATATCTATTTCTTTAGGAACTTCTAATGGGTTTTCGCCCAAATAAACTGAATTTTCTTTTACAACATAATCTGAATTTTCTTGAGAGTATATCTTATGGGTTTTTAAATAATTATAAAAGGAGTTTTTTAAAGCACCCCTTAAATATTGAGAAAATGTGAAGGGCAAGTAAGTTTTTCTTCTTTCCAAACCTCTGTAAGTTTCTAAGACTTTATCCAATTGAAATTCTATAAAATGTACTATAAAATTCAATCGTACATCCAAATCAGAATATATTTTTACTAATTCTTTGGAGTTTAAAAAATAAATATGCTTGATAACTTCATTTTTATTACCTGTTTCTTTGAAAATTTCATAAGCATTTTGCATGCCTTGAATAGAAAGCATCCATCCTTCCTCCCTTTGTAAATGGTATTGGAATGTTTTTTAAATTAATATCCCATTCGAAAAAGATTTATTCTCTAAAATCTTTAAAAAAAAATTGTAAACATCCCTTAATTTTAAAATATTTGAAAATTACGAAAAAAAATTCTAAAGCATTTCTTATATTTTTCTAATTAAGAAATACAAAGGATTTGAAGAAAATTCCTTATAAAAAAATTTGGTATAGTGTTTGTTATAGATTCTCAAATAAAAAAACAAATGCCCATAGAAGTAATCCAATTTGTAAATCAGCAATTCGATTCTTATCACGAAGATTTCATCATAGAGAAGCTTCAGTTTGATACAAGAAAACTTATAAAAGGTGATTTTTTTATTGCTTTAAAAGATCAGCGAGATGGGCATGAATTTATTTTAGATGCATACGAAAAAGGAGCTAAAGGAATCATCATCGAATTGAAAAAAAAAGAGGAAGTTTATGACCGCTTAAAAAACCAAAATTTGCAACAAGAACTTTGGATCATCCTAACTCCTGATAACTTGGAATTTTTAAAAAAATCAGCAACCATTAAGCGAAGCAATTTTAAAGGAAAAACCATCAGTGTTTTAGGTTCTAACGGAAAAACAACTACCAAAGATTTTTTATTTCAGATGCTTGGTTTTTTTAATAAAAAAGTATATGCAACGCCAGGAAATTGGAATAATCACATAGGACTTCCTATAACTTTATTCAATGCTCCCTTAGATTTAGAACTATTGATTTTAGAAATGGGTATGAATCGTCATAAGGAAATCCAAGATTTAGCAAAAATAGCTCAACCTGATATTGCATTGATCACTTCTATAGGTAGAGAACATATGGAATTTTTTAAAGATCAAGAAGATGTAGCAAAAGCAGAATTAGAAGTTTTAGAAGGATTAAAAGAAAATTCCCATTTCTACTATCCCTTGAACGCTCCTTTAAAAGATTATGTTCAGAATTATTGTAAAGAAAATAATCTATTTTTGAACTTTTTTGATTTAAAGGATCAGAATCTTGAAGAATGGATTGAGCCAAATATAAAAAAAAACATAGCACTCTTAAAGAAAAATCAAATCTTTTGGAAAGATTTTGTATTAGAAAATCCAAGAGTTCTTCATTTGGGTATGCTTAGCAATTTCTTTTTAGCCTTTTTGGTATGCTACCATATGTATCTACAAAATGCAACTCGCCAAGAAATCTATGAGTTTTTGGAATATACAAAAAATATTTCTATACTTTCTAAACAAAGATTTGAATTTTTTAAATTTGAAAACACATTGATAATCGATGATAGCTACAATGCAAATCCCGATTCTTTTTTGATGGCTATAAAGTCCTTAAGGAATCTTTTCCCTAATGAAAAATTGGGATGTTTTGCAGGTTATATGGCTGAACTTGGTCATTATAGTAAAGAGGGGCACAAAGAAGTTGGCAAAGCTCTGCGAGAAAATTCTATTGATCTTTTAGGAATTTGTGGAAAAGAAGAAGTTAAGAATATTTTAAAAGGATATCAAAATGAGTCTGTACCTTATTTTTCTAATAGTGAACTACTTGCCAAAAATCTAAGAAATCAAAATTTGTCTTTGTTAATGAAAAACTATAAAGCAATATTAATCAAAGGTTCCCGTTCAAGCAAAATGGAAGAAATTACAAAGATTTTTTGGAATTCCCATGTTTGAGTATATTTATACAAATTTTGATGTCCCTAGTTATTTTAGGATTTTTGGTTATGTAAGCTTTAGAGCAATTTTAGCAGGTCTTACTTCTATGATTCTCACTTTCCTTATGGGAGATAGAATTATATTATTTCTTAAAAAAATCAAACTTAGAGAAATTATAAGACAAGATGGTCCCAAAAGTCATCATAAAAAGGCTGGTACTCCTACTATGGGGGGAATTATGATTCTATTGAGCCTGACGGTATCGTGTATTTTATTTGGAAATTTTAAAAATTATTATTTTAATTTACTCTTAATTTGCACCATACTTCTTGGTGGAATTGGTTTTTTGGACGATTACACAAAAGTAGTTCTTAAAAATAAAAAAGGACTAAATGCAAAAACAAAATTAATGTTAACTATATTTGTTGCAGGTATTTTTTTATTTTTGTATTATTATTATACCCCAAACGAAATACAAAGAAAAGAAGGAATCGATTATTATATTACCTCTCTCTTTGTTCCCTTTTATAAATATCCTTTATTTAAAATGCCTCTTTTGATTGCTTTTATCCTTTGGTTTTTTGTCATTTTGGGTAGTATCCATGGAGTCAATTTAACAGACGGCTTAGACGGTTTAGCGATTGGTACTTCTGCTATTGTAATTGTTACATTAGGTGTTTTGGCATATCTATCAGGAACTCCTAAGATTGCTGATTTTCTAAACATACCGTATGTGGAAACAGTTCATGAAGTTTCTGTATTCTTATCTGCTTTAACAGGAGCAAGCATTGGTTTTTTATGGTTTAATGCCCCTCCCGCTAAAGTTTTTATGGGAGATACTGGTTCTTTATCCATTGGGGGAGCTATTGGAATGACTGTTGTTATACTAAAAAAAGAAATTTTATTGTTGATCTTGGGAGGCATTTTTGTTTTAGAAGCAATTTCTGTAATTTTACAAGTCCTATCTTACAAATTAACAGGGAAAAGAATTTTTAAAATGGCTCCCATTCATCACCATTTTGAACTTTCTGGATGGCCAGAAACAAGAATCGTGATACGTTTTTGGTTGGTGGGAATTATCTTATCTTTAATTGCCATATCTACTCTAAGACTACAATGAATCTTGAAGAGAAAAATGTTTTGGTTTTGGGTGCCGGTGGCATCAGTGGAAAAGGAATGGTTTCTTTACTTAGAAATTTTACAAAGAAAATCTATGTGTTTGACGATAACAAATCGATATGTTTCGATGAAGATCTTGAGAATGTATCGAATTATCCCATAACTACCAAAAAAGAAATTCTTGATTTAATAAATAAGTTCCCCTTTGAATATTGTTTTCTATCACCTGGATTTCCAAGAAAATCTTTAATCGTAAAAACCTTAGAAGAGGTAGGTATACCAGTTATCGGAGAATTGGATTTAGGGTATTATGTGATTTTTAATAAAATACAAAAAAAGCCATTCATTGTTGCAATAACTGGAACTGATGGAAAATCCACAACCACAAAATTAATTGCTGAATTATTGAGAAGCCAAGACAAAATCGCAATAGAATGCGGAAATTACGGAACTCCCCTTTGCGAAATAGCAAACCAAATGATGAAAAATATTTTTTTTGAAATTCTGGTAGTTGAATGTTCTTCCTTTCAGTTAGAAAAGCTTTATTTTTTTCAGTCAGACATTGCCATTTTTCTAAACTTAGCAGAAGATCATATGGATCGATATGAATCTTTACAAGAATACCTATTGGCAAAATTGAATCTTATTGGTTTAGGAAATCCTAACCAACATTTGATTATTTCTTCTCAAGTAGTAGAATTAATAAAAAAATTCAGATTCGAAAATAGAATAGAAAATAAAAAATTCCACATCATCGATACAAGCCAAATCCATAAAGATCATTATTTTTTTATGAATTCTCGCTTCTTATGGAAAGATTTCAAAATAGATAATTTAAATAATAGAATCAATTTGTTATTTGCTTTAAAAGCTTTAGAAATTTTTTTTAATCATCAAGTAGTTGTGGAAAAAATTCAAGAAACTTTAAGAAATTTCTCTGGACTACCATATCGACAACAAGTAATCAAAAAAATCAACAATCTTATTTTCGTAAATGATAGTAAAGCCACTACTGTGCAAGCAGTTCTATCTGCTATTAAAAATTACGAAAATCAGATTGTTATGCTTCTCATCGGTGGACAAGACAAAAATCTTAACTTTAAAGAAATTTTATCTCTTCAAATTTATAAAGAAAAAAGACTTTTGATTTTTCCTTTTGGTTCTGCAAGGGATAAAATCCAAAATCAATTAAAAACAAAAAAAACCTATCCAAATTTAGAAATTGCATTTAACGATGCCTTAAAAAAAGCAAAGTTTTTTAAAAATAAAGAAGTTGTAATTTTATTAAGCCCCGGATGCGCTTCTTTTGATCAATACAAAAACTATAAAGAAAGAGGTGAACATTTCAATTTACTTGTGGAAAGAGTTTCTCATGAGCAATTTTTTAAAAATCCAATTTTCTAAAATAAGAGTAGACCTGGTATTTTTAATATTCCTTTTTATTTTGATTTTATATGGTCAATGGATTCTTTTTTCTTCTTCTTCGATAATGGCATACCACAAGAAATCAGATATTTTTTATTACTCCAATAAACAAATTGTATGGCATTTTATAGGTTTGGGTTTGATGTTTCTATTTATTTTTTTCCCTATTCGTATATATAAAAAATATTACAAATTTTTTATATATATTACAATCCTTTTTCTTTTTTTGGTTTTTTTCCCAGGAATTGGAAAATCTGTTCAGTACAAAGACTCCTTTGATTTCAACCGATGGATCCAATTTGGATGGATTTCTTTTCAGCCTTCTGAATTTGCAAAGATCGGTTATCTGATTTATATATCTTATTTATTACAAAATCATCCATTTTCTTTAAAAGAACAAATTAGAAATTATATCCCTGTCTTATTAATTTTTTTATCTTTATTTCTACAACCCCAATATGGTATTTTGATTCTTTTTTTTCTTGTATGGATTTTTCTTTTGCTTTTAAAAGGTTTTTCGATTTTTAGGTTAATTGCTTTTAGTTTAGTTTCGATCCCGTTTTTTGTTTTTATAACCCTGTTCCAGCCTTATCGATGGGAAAGAATCCAAGTATGGTTGGATCCCTATTTTTTTCGATTTGACAAAGGATACCAATTGGTTATGTCTTTTCGTGCCTTTTCGGAAGGAGGTCTTATGGGAACAAACATTGCGAAATCTATAGCTCATAGATATTTGACTTATGGCCATACAGATTTTATTTTTTCTTTATTAGCAGAAAGCTCAGGAATTATAGGAACAACCTTTCTTATTTCTCTTTATACTTTTATTTATATTAGAGGTTTTCTTTTGCTAAAAAGAATTGACGAAGAATTCAATTTTTTTTTAGCTTCTGGAATTTTGTTTTTTTTTATTTTACAAACAATCATCAATCTTTCTGTAACAACTGGACTTATACCTACTACGGGTATAGGCCTTCCTTTCGTAAGTTATGGTGGTTCTTCTCTTATCAGTTATTACATCTTGATGGGAATTTTTTTAAATCTTACCAAAAAAAAGGATTTTCGCAATGAAAGCTAAAACTTTGATTGTTGCTGGTGGTACTGGTGGTCATATCTCGCCTGGGATTGCTCTTTACGAAGAGCTAAACCAGAACCAAATCCCAAGCATTTTTGTAACCTTAAAAACAAATAAGAACTATTCTGATTTTATTAAAAAGAATATCCAACCTAAATATATTTTAGCACCAAAATTTTCTGATATTTTTCTTTTTCTTCCTTTGCTACTTATTGGTATAATACAATCTATAGGGATCCTATTGAAAGAAAAGGTTCAAATTGTTATTGGTATGGGAGGATACCCTTCTATACCTGTTTTATTAGCCTCTTTGGTACTTGGCAAAAAGATCTATTTATGCGAACAAAATGTAGTGATGGGTAGAACCACCAAAGTTTTTTCTAAATTTGCAAAAAATGTTTTTCTTACATTTCCTTTAGAAACGGAATTCTCAAAAAAAGATAGCCATTATGTTTTAACAGGTGCACCTTTCCGCCAAGAACTGTTTGAATATGCAATGAAGTTTCGCAACCAAAATCCAAAAATCAAAACAATTTTAGTACTTGGAGGAAGCCAAGGTGCAAAACAATTAAACGAAATGATCATGAACTTTTGGAAAGAATATCCGAAAATTTCTAAACAATTTCAATGGATTGTCCAAACAGGTGAAAAAAATTTAGAAGATTTCAAAAGCCAAGTAGAAAAGATTTCTTTTAAAAAACAAATTACTTTTTTTGGTTTTTCTTCGAATATATATGAATTTTATACTAAAGCAGATTTATTAATTTGTCGGTCGGGTTCAGGAATTTTATCCGAAGCTTTACTTTTTTGTATTCCCGTAATCACAATACCTTATCCTTATGCTAAAGACAATCATCAATTAAAAAATGCAGAATTTATAGAAAAAAATCAAATGGGAATTTTATTAAATACAAAAGAAACGACACCTCAATTATTGTATGAAGCTTTAAAAAAAGCAATTAAGTTGTATCCAACTTTTAAAAAAAATTTGCAAAAAAAAACATTTTACAGAAATCCAGCAAAAGAGATTGTGCATACCATTTTTAATAATTAAATTTTTTTATAAAATTTTTAAATAAAAATCTCTTAAATTTAGCTTTAATGAAAAAGTTTGACATTCTATTTCTTAAATAAATTTTGATTATAATTCAAACCATAAAAAAACAAGGTTCACTTACAGGAGATTTTATGAAGCTTCACGAATATCAAGCAAAGGAAATTCTTAGAAAATACGGGGTAAATGTTAGACCAGGAAAGGTTGTAGAAAAGAAAGAAGACCTTGGCAAAGCTTATGAGGAAATAGGAGGTGCTATTGTTGCTGTTAAATCTCAAATCCATGCAGGCGGTAGAGGAAAAGGAACTCTGTACGATGGAGAAGATCCCACCAAATCTAAGGAAGTTATGAAAGGCGGTGTAAAAATTGCAAAAACAAAAGAAGAAGTTATTGAATATGGATCCAAAATTTTAGGAAACTATTTAGTGACGCATCAGACAGGTGGTAAGGGAAAAAAAGTACTTAAAGTGTATTTAGAAAAGGGAACCAATATTGCAAGAGAATTTTATCTAAGTATTTTACACGATAGAGCAATCAATAAACCTATAATTATGGCATCTTCGGAAGGAGGTATGGAAATCGAAGAAGTGGCAGCAAAGTATCCAGAAAAAATCATCAAAATACCTATTGAACCAGCAATTGGTATGATGCCTTGGCAAGCAAGAGAAATTTTATTTCGATTGAATGTTCCCGAAGAAACTATAAAAACAGGAACTTCTTTTCTTTTAAACTTATGGAAAGCATATGATAGCGAAGACTCATCTTTATTAGAGATTAATCCCTTGGTATTAAGTGTGGAAAACGAATTGGTTGCCTTAGATTGCAAGTTTAGCTACGATGATAATGCTTTATTTAGACACCCCGAAGCAAAAGAACTCAGAGATATTACCGAAGAAGATCCTTTAGAATTAAAAGCAAGCGAATACAATTTAAATTATGTTCGCCTTGATGGAGAAGTAGGTTGTATGGTTAATGGGGCTGGTCTTGCTATGGCTACTATGGATTTGATTAAGCATGCAGGTTCTTTCCCAGCAAATTTTTTGGATGTAGGAGGAGGTGCAAATCCCACAACAGTTGCAAATGGTTTTCGAATCATCTTAGAAGATCCCAATGTAAAAGCTATTTTTGTAAATATTTTTGGTGGTATAGTTCAGTGTGATAGAGTTGCTAATGGGATTGTTCAAGCAGCCAAAGATATTAAAATTCATGTTCCTTTAATTGTCCGATTAAAAGGAACTAATGCAGACATTGCAGCCAAAATCTTAGCAGATTCTGGACTTCCTATAATTGTTGCAAACGAAATGGAAGATGCTGCAGAAAAAATCAAAGAAGTCTTAAAAAAATAAAAAGGAGAAAAACCATGGCAGTTTTGGTAGATAAAAATACAAGATTGATAGTTCAAGGCATTACAGGAAAAGAAGGAAGCTTCCATACACAACAAATGATTGAGTATGGAACAAATGTAGTAGGTGGTGTTACACCTGGAAAAGGCGGACAAAAAAGTGAACATGGAGTTCCCATTTTTAATACAGTCCGAGAAGCCGTAGAGAAAACAAGTGCCAATGCCACTGTGATTTTTGTACCTCCAGCCTTTGCAGCAGATGCTATTTTGGAAGCTATTGGTGCAGAAATTCCCCTAATCGTATGCATTACAGAAGGGATTCCAGTACGAGACATGGCAAAAGTATATACTGTTTTAAAAAATTCTAAATCTCGATTGATAGGACCCAACTGTCCAGGTATCATCAGTCCTGGAAAAGCAAAAATAGGCATTATGCCTGGGTTTATTCATAAAGAAGGTACAATCGGTGTAGTTTCTCGTTCTGGAACTTTAACTTACGAAGCAGTATCTCAACTTACAGCTGTAGGATTAGGACAAAGCACTTGTATTGGAATTGGTGGCGACCCAGTAATAGGAACAAAGCATAAAGATGCCATCCAATTGCTAAATGAGGATCCCGAAACAGAAGGAATTGTTCTGATTGGAGAAATCGGAGGTACTGACGAAGAAGACGCAGCAGAATGGATAAAGGATAATGTCAAAAAACCAATTGTAGGTTTTATTGCGGGACAAACAGCCCCACCCGGCAAGAGAATGGGACATGCGGGAGCTATCATTTCTGGTGGCAAAGGTACAGCACAAAGCAAAATGGAAGCCATGAAAAAAGCTGGAATTGCTGTGGTAGAAAACCCCGCTTATATTGGTAAAACAATAAAGGATCTACTAAAAAAATAAAAAAAGAGACCCATGAGTCTCTTTTTTTTATAAAAAAACTTGTCAATGAAACCAAAACCAATATACTACTTTTAGATGTTTTGGGATTATATTGAATCTTTGATTGTTTCCAATTCACAAAGAAGAATTCCAATCAATAAGCCATCGCGAGTTACGAAAACCTCATCTAAAAATAAAAAAATCATATTTAAAGATCTTAGTGACCCCATTCAGGAACATTCAAAAGATGCACTTACAAACAATCAAAGAGATCTGGAAAATTTTCGAGAAATGATAAAAGATCTACAGGATCCTATTTCTGGTGAACCAATCCATTTAGAAAACCAAAAAGAACTTTATAGATGCCAAACCTGTTCGGTTATCTATTTAAAAGATAGTTTTGAATTTTTATTGCAATACAACCATAGAAAGTGTGTAAGTTGCGGTAAAACTACCATTGTTGCATTTTATCTTGAAAATCAAAGTATCCAAATTCGACGATTCGATCCAGAAAATGTCACCCTTGAAAATTATTTTTATTTTGTAAACCAATCTGTTAAGTTTCGCGGAACCATTGTAAAAATCTTAGAAAGTAGACGGGGTGATTATGCTTTGATGTTTGAAGACAAACCATGGATTGAAGGATTTAAGATTGTAGTCTTTTACCCTCTAATGAAACCAAAAAATGGATTAGAAAGAAGTTTTTTAAAATCCCTTGTAGGTAAAGAAGTGAAAGTTAGAGGAATTTTGCAAAAACATGAAATTTTTGGATATGAAATATTGATTTTTAAAAGAAATATGATCCTTGACATACAAACCCATTGACAGATTCTTAATCAAGGAGGAGAATATGACAAACGTAAAATGCTATGTAAGGACAGCAGATAAAACAAAAAAAGCAGAGATAGGAATTTCGCCAGAAGTTTCTGTTTCGGATATAATCGAAACTTGTATTTCTAAATGGAACCTTCCTAAAGATGTTGGATATCAATTGGTTAGTATTTCTGAAAATAAAATTCTTTTTCCAGACGAATATTTATCCAATTTAGGAATTCGAGAAGGAGAAGTTTTAGAACTGCAGCCGATTTTAGAAGCTGGTTCTTAGTCTATGAATCCTCTTGTTAAGCGAAGGGAAAATGATCTTAAAAAAATAAAAGAATTAGAAAAAAAATATCCTTTTTTTAAAATTCACAAAACGGAAGGAAACCCAATAAAAACTATAGAGTTGGAATTCCATTTGGAAGTACCTGTATCTTCTAAAAAAAAAGAAAAAAAATTTTTAGTTAAGATAGATTTGCCTTCGAATTATCCTCTGGTATCGCCCAAATTTACAATCATACCGCCAATTTTTCATCCCCATGTATACGAGTCTGGAACCGTTTGTATGGGAAGTCATTGGTTGGTTTCGAATACTTTAGATTTAGAACTCGAAAGGCTCATTAAAATCTTACTTTTTGATCCTTTGTATATAAATCCCAATTCTGTTGCCAATTTTTCTGCTTACAATTGGTATAAGCGAAACAAGAAAAAGTTATCCAAAGTAGAATCTTAATGGATTTTATTTCTCAAAAATATTTAAGACATCAAGAAATCCATTGGTTGGATCAAGAAGAATTACTTAAAAGCAAGATTCTTATCGTAGGAATGGGAGCTATAGGAAATGAGCTTTTAAAAAATTTTGCTCTATTGGGAGTTGGCTATATTACCCTTGTAGACTTCGACACCATAGAAATCCATAACTTAACAAGAAGTGTGTTGTTTAACTTAAAAGATGTAGGAAAATCCAAAGTAAAAGTGGCAAAGGAAAAAATCAAAAAAATCAATCCGGATATAAAACTAAAAACTTACGCTCAAGATGTTTATGATTTTAATTTTTCTTTTTTTAAAAGTTTTGATTCGATATTTTCTGTAGTAGATAATTACGAAACCAGAATTCGACTCCATCAGTTGGGTTTTTTAAATCAAATAGATTTTTTCAATGCAGGTATTGATAGTCAATCTATAAGTGTGGAATACTTTCCTTATTCTAAAAACAGGGAAGTATGCTTAGAATGCCAATTGGATCCAAAAATATACCAAAATATTCAGAAAAGATATTCTTGTGGTTGGATTCAAAGACATGCTTTTAAACAAAAAAAAATTCCTACAACGATTCTTACTTCTTCTTTTGCTGCCTCTTTTTTATCTTCTTTGTTTGTGCAAAGAAAAGAATATCGGGAACCTATTCGAATCTTTCTGAACACAAAATCTTGGAATTTTTCCTATATGAAATCCCAAAAAAATGAAAATTGCTATTTTTGTAAAAACTGGAAAAACCCAAAATGGATTTCGAAAACCAAATTTTTGAATACATTAAGCTCTCTTTCCGAAACAACTACTATCTTCTGCAATGAACCAATTTTGATTTCTATAGAATGCAGCCAATGCCATTCCAAAGAATTTATATTTGAACTTTCTCGAAAATTTACCGATAAAGATTTATATTGCAAAAAATGTGGTTCGAAAATCCAAAATGTCATCGTACAAGATAGCTTTCTGAAAAATGAAATAGAGAATATAAAAAAGCTACAATGGAAATATTTATATTATTTTGATAACAAAAAAAACCAAACCTTTCTGATACCCAACAATGATTGATTGGAAAGATGAAGAACCAGATATTGTAATTTATGAATTTACGAATTTTGACTTTTTTAAAATCAATATACAAAAGGAACAGTTAGAATCTTTTATAAAAAATCATTATAAAATTTTTTTTCTTAAAAAAGAATGGGAAACTATGTGGACTTATGGGCAATCTTCTGACAAAGAATTAGGAGGTTTACTTGTAGGTTACATCTTTAGCTACGAAGAGAACTGGATACGCATTATTGATCAAATTGTAGTAAGTGATGACTACGTACATTCCACAACCCATTTGATCTTATACCCCTCTTTATGGCAGAAAACCAATCAAATGCTAAAGGAATCCAATCCAAATTCCTCTAAATCCATTATTGGATGGTTCCATACCCATCCTAATTTTAGTCCATTTTTTTCCCTACAAGATAAAAAAACCCAAGAAAATTTTTTTAGAGAATCCTATTCTATCGGTATTGTTTTAGACCCATTTTCCAAAAACTATTGTGTTTACGAAACCAAAGATTCTATTTTATACCATAAACCAATCATTATAATTTAAAAGATTCAAAAACCAAAACCAAAAAGAAGAATCCTAAACTTAGAATACAAAAAAATTGAGAGCCCCATATAACATTCCAAAACTCTGTGATTTTGACAAAAAAAAGATTTAAAATTTCTAAAAAAAACAAAACATTTTTAACGAAACCCTAACTATAAATATGATAAAAAATTGCTCAAAATTGAGTAAAATAAATTTTGGTAATAATGTTAGAAAATTTGATCACATCAAAAACTAGAATTAAAATTCTTTTGAAGTTCTTTATCAATCCCAACTCAAGAGGATATTTAAGAGAATTATCAAAAGAAATGAATGAATCTACAAATAGCGTTCGTGTAGAGTTAGACAAATTGGTAGAAGCCGGATATTTGCGAAAAGAAGAAGAGAAAAATAAGATTTATTATAAAGCCAATCAAAAACATAAATTGTTTCCAGAAATCCACAGTTTAGTAAAAAAGTATTTAGGTATTGATATTTTGATTGATAGAGTAATTCAAAACATCGGAGAATTAAAAGAAGGGTACTTAATTGGAGATTATGCGGAAGGGAAAGATAGGGGAGTGATCGATATAGTGTTGGTAGGAAAGATTGATCAAAATTATTTAATCCATTTAATTTCGAAGGCAGAAGAAATCTTACAACGAAAAATTCGATACTTAATATTATATGGAGAAAAAGAAAAAAAGAAATACGAAAAAGTACTAAGACTTAAAGAAGGTCTATTGATCTGGAAAAAAGAATAAAATCCAACCCTTCTTAAACCAAAGAAAGAAAAACTTAAGGTATGATTAAACAAAGAATCCTTGAACAAAAAACCAACTCAAAAGATAAAAATTTTATAAGCTTGAATTCTAAAATTTTTTTGTATATTTTAAATACTATAGAATCAAACAAAAATGAATAAAAAAATAGATCAAAACTTAAATTTTAATTTACAAAAAAGTGAGTAAAAAATAATGGTAAAAAAACAAGATTAAAAACTGTTGTAATTATAGAAGAAAAAAAGGAAAAACCTAAGGCAATAGAAGATGGTAGATTTAAAAGATGGCATTCAAGAGAAACCAATGCAAATCTACTTGATTGTAGTGATACAAATTTATTTTATTTGTGGTTTTCTATGGAAAATTTTATAAAATTGGTTTGGTTAAGAATAAGGCATTGCAGATATGCTAGGAGAGACTCAAGAAGTTGTAGAACTTTTCTTAAGAGGTATTTGCAGAGAAGATTCATAAGCTTAGAAGCCTGAATGGATTTTTAAAAAGATTAAAATTATGGTTTTTGGTTGTTTGATGTTAGAAAAAGACATACTGGACCCCATAGGGAGTAGACAAACTAAAATACTGGAGATGGACGAAAGCAATCGTTTTAAACTTTTAGTCCCTAAGATAGAAGGGCTTTACAATTTAGAGAATAATAGAAAGATAGATTTTGTACAAAAAATGGCTAAAAAATATGAATTACAAGAAATAATCAGTAGGATTAGGGATACTCTCAAAAATTTGCCCTTTAATATAATATCCGCTGCTATTTATGGTTCATGGGCAAAAGGTATGCAGAGAGAAGATTCTGATTTGGATATTCTTGTTGTCTCCAACCAAATTCATCCAAAGAAACACAAAAGAGGTAAAGAAATTGCACAAATAAAAGAGAAGATACCACTAAGTATTCCTTTAGACATTTTACTTTTAACATCAGATGAATGTATTTCAAATTTTAGAAATCACAATCCTTTATTTTTAGATATTGCAGTTGAAGGGATTATATTGTTAGATAACGATGATTTTTTAAAAAATCTTATGGAAGAGACAAGGGAGTATATAGAGTATAGAGGGATAGAAAAACTGTCCGATGGTTGGAGATTTCCTGTTTTGTATAGAGAGGCAACTGATTTATCTAAGGTTAGCAACAAAGATTTTGCTATAGTTATGCTAACTGATGGTGAACGAGATTTTGAGATTGGTGTAAAACTTATAAAGGAGAATTATTTTGACAAAGCCGTATATCATTTCCAGCAGGCTGTGGAAAAGTCAATTAAAGCAGTTCTAATTGCCTTTGGTGAGTTTAAAAAGACGCATTTTGTTGATAAGATTTTGCTTGATAAATTAGAGTCTATAGATCTTCAACAAGACTGGAAGGAAAAGATTGCTAAGATTGCCAAAATAGCCACTGAAATCGAGCCGGAGGTTACCTGGAGCCGATATCCTGGCATAGATCAGGGTTCCTTATGGAT
>JBKBRY010000030.1:0-26631 GCA_046291925.1 Leptonema sp. (in: bacteria)
TTTAAAAATACTTGATAGAAGACTTTAAATTAAAAATAAAAACCCAATGAGGTTTTTTCTGATTCGGCATGGAGAAACAGATTTCAATAAAGAATTTAGAATTCAAGGTTCGATTGATACAGAACTGAACGAAGTTGGCAAGTTGCAGTCAAAATTACTTGCAAAAAAAATTATAAAATATTTAGATTCTGTCGATCACTGTTTTATTTCTCCCCAGAAAAGAGCCAAGCAAACAGCAGAAATTTTATTAGAAAATTTACAACATACAACTACCGTTCATTCTGGAATAGAAAATCCTTTATTAAGGGAAATCCACTGTGGTAGATGGGAGGGTAAGCTTTTATCTGAAATCGAAAAGACCGAGAAAGAACTTTTGCAATTGATCCGAACAAGAACTGATGTCTCTTATCCAGATGGAGAAAGTATTTTGGATGTGAGGAAAAGGGCTAAGGAATTTTTTGATTTCTTAAACTCTCATTATGATTTGAATTCCAAAACCACTTTGATTATCTCTCATGGAAATTTTTTAAGGACTTTGGCTTCGGTTATTTTAGATTTGTCTCCAGAATTTGCAATCAAAATAGTTTTGCATAATACGGGATTTTCTTTAATAGAGGAGAAAAAAAATATTCCTAAACAATTTAAACTGATTTTTTGGAATAATACAGAACACCTCGATTCTATTTTATAAAAATTCTTTTGGATTTGGTCTAATTCCTGTCTTTTTGTATCGAATGTAATCTTCTAAAATCCTCTTATGATCAAACACATAAGAATAATTTAGCAAATCTTGAAAAGATATTAGAAAAGCTTTTTTTGCATCGTCTGAACCCTTAGGAATCCCATTCCCTTTTGCAATAAAAACAGAACTAATAGAATGTATTCTTGGATCTCTTTTGGGATTCGAATAGGTATAAAGGAAGTCGTATAGTTCAACATCCAGAAGAGTTTCTTCTTTGGATTCTCTGATGGCGGCACTTTCTATGCTTTCCCAAGGATCTACAAAACCTCCTGGTAATGCAAATCCAAAAGGTGGATTTTTTCTTTCTATAATTACAATAGAATCTTTTATTTCGATAATGATATCTACTGCAGGTATAGGACTTTTGAATTCCATGAATCTATACTAAATATATATTTTTTTTTGCAACTAAAAAAGCCATTTATTTTCTTAGGTTATACGAAAAAATATAAAATCATAACAACTGACTGTCTATTAAAGAAAAGAATTTAAAGAAATTTATGTTAATGTATGATTTTTCTTGACATCCAACTCTCAATCTAAATAAAAATTTTCTTTAAGGAGAGACTTTATGAAGTTACTAAGCAATTCCCTGAAACATGGAGAAAAAATTGCAGAACAATATGCCTTTTGTATTTCTGATAAAGAAAGCAAAATTACCTTTGGTAAAAACCTTAGCCCCCATTTAAAATGGAGTGACTTTCCTTCTAGGACGAAGTCCTTTGTAGTTTTATGTGTAGATAAGGATGTCCCTTCTAAGGCAGATGATGTCAACCAAGAAGGCAAGATCATACCGTATACCTTACAAAGACTGGATTTTTATCATTGGATTTTAATTGATATTCCTGTATCGATTACTGAATTGTTAGAAGGAGCAGATTCGAATGGAGTTGTGGTAAGGGGGAAGAGGGAACAAAAAACCGAATTTGGAGTCCGTGGAATCAACGACTATACGGGATTTATGAAAAACAATCCCGATATGAGTGGAGATTATTATGGTTATGATGGTCCATGCCCTCCCTGGAACGATGAGTTGATCCATCATTATTATTTTAAAGTATTTGCTTTAGATGTAGAATCTTTACATTTATCGGGACGGTTCTTTGGACAAGATGTTCTTCAGGCAATGAAGGGACATGTTTTGGATTATTCAGAAATCATGGGGCTTTATAGTTTGAATCCTTCTATAATATTATAGTTCAAACTATTTTTGCAATTAAATAAAAAATCATTGTATTGGTTTTATATTCAAAAAGATGGGAATTCTCGAAAACATATTTCTTTAGGATTTCTATAAGAGTTGGATCAGAAGTATAATAAAAGATTTTTTTGTACTTTTCTAAAAGGATTTGATTGATTTTTTCTTTTTCCGTAGATTCCTTTGTTTTCAGAAGGTTTTTTATGTAATGAAACCGTATCCACTGAGGAAATTCATAACTTTGGATTTCTTTATTTACCTCTGTCCAATAGGAAATCCACTCAATTTGATATAGATATTCCTTTACTTCATCAGGTAATAAATAAGAGAGAGTCTCCAAAATTTTTGTGTCAGGAATTAAAGTTATAAAAGCAATCTTTCTTCCTCGAATTTTATGATTGAAAAAGACTTCTTTTAGTTTATTTAGAGGTAAAAGATTAAAATTTGCTATTTCTATTTGACTTTGTTTCATGGTTGGGATGTTTCCGACTATAGGTATACAATAAGAGAACAAATTAAAATTTTCTTTGTTTTTGTTGGTTCTATAAAAATTTAAAACCCAAGGGATATCCTTAAGACTACCTACTTTCCCTATTTTGGGGTTAATAATTTTCCATTCATTTTTATTATAAAATATGGAATCAAAATCAAGTAGAACTAACGTTTCTAGATCTTTCATTTTTTTATATTTTTTTATTTACCTTTAATGAAACAATTTTTTTCTTATTCTTCAATCTAATGAAGACAAGTAAAATACTCCTGGTTGGTTTGGGAAATCCTGGGCAGAAATATTTAAAAACAAGGCATAATGCAGGTTTTATTTTTTTGGATAACTTTAAAGAAGAATATTGTAAAAAAGAAACTTGGAAAGATCAATATTTAGGTTTATTTATCAATACCTCGGTAGAAATTTACAACCAAACTTATTCCCTACTACTTTTAAAACCCCAAACTTTCATGAATCTTTCTGGAAATTCCGTTCAACAATGTATAGAAAAAGAAAACTTGTCCTTAAAGAATACAATTGTTTTTCATGATGACATAGAATTGCCCTTTGGAGAAATTAAGTGGAAGGAAGGTGGTGGGCATAGGGGGCACAATGGTTTAAGGGATATTATCCAAAAATGTGGCAATGATTTTTACAGACTAAGAATTGGAATTGGAAAGCCAGATTCAATACCCGTATCTGAATATGTATTAAGTGCTTTTACAGATAGAGAATGGGAAGAATGGAATGCTTTGTATTCTAGAGGGAAGGAAATTCTTTTTAGAAATTTTTTTGATAAGTCCCTTTCTTCTTTAAGAATTTAAGTTTACATAAGGATAAACAAAAAAAATCAGTTAAAAAGAGGAATATATGGAATTGTTTCAATATTTGATTGTAATTTTGTTTTTGGTTGTATGCTTTATTTTGATTTTTTTTATATTGATACAATCAGGGAAAGGCGGAAGTTTAGGAATCTTAGGAGGGAGTGCCTCGAATACCCCTTTTGGAGCATCTACTGTAGATATAGTAGAAAAAATCACTTGGTGGGGGGTAGTCTTCTTTTTTGTTTTATCACTGCTATCTGCTGTTTTTTTTGCTGTTCCTAAGAAAAAAATTCTTCTTCCGGAAGAAGAAAAACTAAATCTCGAAGAAAATCAAAAGCAGAGTCTTGAACATACAGAAAATAAACCTGATCAAAACTGATTTTTTTTTATTTTTTGTAATTTTGACTTGTTTTTTTCTTCCATTGTATTAAACTTTAAATATAAAATTTCCAATAATAGTAAATAGAGAATGATAGAATTTTTAGAGAGGAAGACAATGAAAGTTAAGTCAAATTTATTTTTGATTATTAGTACGATCCTATTAGTGTTTGGCATGTTTATAGGGGCACAACCTAAGTTGATAGACAGAGAGGAAGAAAAAAAAGAATACCCCGATTTGCAAAATACAGAAGTTCAACTGGATAAAAATATCCAAGATGCATATAAAAGGTTGTCTCTTTTTGGACCTTTGGTAAGGTTAGCAAAAGAAGACAGAGAAAAACATTTTAAACACAAAGAAGAACCTTTGGATTTTAAACATACTTTAAAAAATATTGTGTATACCCCAAGAAATACTTATATAAGATATGTAAAAGAGTCTCCCGAATTTCTATTGGTAGGTTTTGATCCAACTCAAGAAATGCTTGCTAAGATAAAAGAAAAAATTGATTATGTTATAGGGCAGGGGGTTCCCGCAAAACAATTGCAATTCAAAGATAGAGAGGGTATTGAATTGACTCAGTTTGATTTTCTTTATTCTGAAGATAATCCCCAGAGGAGTGCAATCGGTTCCAAGAGAAAATCTTTAACCTTATTTTACGAAAGGATTACTCAAGGAACTATTGATACACCGCAAGATTTTAAATTAACTATGGTCGTATCGCGAATTATAAGCGATCATATAAGAGATGGTGTAAAAGATGTAGAGTTGGTCATAGATCCTGAACCAGAATCAGAATCCTTGGATGATGTTGTCATTATTCATAGATACAACCAAAAACCTACAAATGTGATTGTACTTGGAGCAATGCATAATACACCCAATTTTCCTCACAGAGTTGAATTCAAAAGAGATTTTTATTTACAGTTATTGGATCATTTTGATATTTTGTATAAAATGGTAGATGGATATTCAAAAAAGGATAGTAATGAATATAACAATAAAGTGATCGATCTATTAAAAAAGTCAATGACATATTAAATGCTATAGGGATCCTGCCCTTTTGAGGGCGGTTCACCTTTTTATGGAATATCAAAAATTTTATGAATTAAAGTTAAAAGAACTTGAACTATTACTAGATGTTCTTCCTATTTCCATTTTTGCTATTAACCAATTGTTTAGAATTGTACGACTCAACGAAACTGCATTAAAATTCATAAACTCGAGCACTTATAAAGAAAGTTTAGATGAGTTGTGTTATAAAAAAATCCATTTTCGAAATGACATTTGTCCCTTTTGCCCTTTAAAAGAAGAATGGAACCAAATTGATTTTAAAAAAAAAAATTTGAGCGAATAGAAAAAATTATCAATACAAAAGAAAAAACAACAGAAAAAATTTATAAGATCCAATTTATTTTATTATCTTCGGGAAGCATTCGAATTGTAGAAATAATTGAAGATATAACAAAAGAAATAAAAAAGCAAGAAGAAATCATAAGGCTGGAAAATCTTGCCACTTTGGGTACGATGGTTTCTGGTATTGCCCACGAGATCAACAATCCATTAACAGGAATCTCTTTAAATTTACAAAATCTAATTTCTAACATGAATGCTTTTGACTTTCTACCAGAGGAAAAGAAAAAAGAAATTCTTAGTAGGTTAAAATTGATTCAGAAGGATTTGATAAAAGCGAGTTATGTAGTTTCGGATATTTTAAGCTTATCACGACCTGGTTTAAAAGACAAACATAAAATAGAATTACAAAAAATGATTTTAAAAGCAAAAGAAAACACTATAAGAATTTATCCTTTACTTTGTAGTAAAATTCATTGGCAGATACAAGAAAAAAATCCAATTTATCTTTATGGAAATCCAGATAAGTTAGAAAGAATGTTTTTTAATTTGTTTAAAAATTCCATTCAAGCTTATGATTACAAGGAAGGTATAATTAATATTCAATTTCGATTCTTAAAAAATCATATTTTAATCATAGTATTGGACGAAGCAGGGGGGATCCCACAAGAAATTGTTAAAAAAATTTTTATTCCTTTTGCTACAAAAAAATACAATTCTTCTGGTACTGGATTAGGACTTTCTATTTGTTATAATATTGTAAGAGAACACCAGGGCAAAATTAAAGTAAAATCCTTGAATGGTAAAACGATTTTTTTTATTTTGCTACCTGTTCTTAAAGATGAATAAAAAATTTTCTATTTTGATTGTGGATGATATAGAATCGATTCGAGTTGCTATTTTTGATTTTTTAAAAACAGATTATAATGTTTTTGTTGCCGAGAATGGAAAAGAAGCAATCGAAATTCTTTCGCGCTCTCCTATTGACATGATTTTATCCGATGTTCGTATGCCAGATATGGATGGTTTGACTTTAATAAGAAAGGTTCAAAAAGAATTTCCAAAGGTTCGTTATGCTTTGATTACTGCTTATAATGTGAATGATTATATTGCTTATGCAAGAAAGTATAAAATTTGGAACATTATCCCAAAAACAAGTTTTTTAGACTTAGAGTTTATAAGAACTATGATTTATAAACTTTTAACCGATGATATTTTTGGATTTCATCAATATTTTAAGGATATTCGAATTTGTTCAGCAAAATTATCAGAAATTTATAAATTATACAAAAACAATGTTTCCTATTTTCCAGAAAAAACTTTATATGAATTAAAAATACAGTCCGAAGAAGAGAGAGAAAAAGTAGCAGATTTGGCCTACCAACTATTATTAAAACAGAATGCACCAAAAATCCTTAGAATTATAATCGAAGAATTGACTCTGAATGCTAGAGATTACGGAAGTATGAATTATTTAATTCCCTTTCAATTTTCTTTTGGTATTTACGAAAATAAATTTTTGATTGGGGTCAAAGATTATAGAGGAATTTTAAATTTTAATGAAGTTCTTTATAGATTGGAAAGAAATGTAACCTTCGATAAAGATGGATTGCCTTTTTCTATAAATGATGAGCATGGAAGAGGGCTTTTTATTGTTAGAGAAAATTTAGATCACTTGATCGTCAATATCGAAGAAAATAGAGAAACAGAAATCTTAGGAATTCTTGAATCGGACAATCAATTTCGCAATAAAACCATTTCTATGTATAAGATTAAAAGGAAATTGTAAGATAACCACTATCTAAAAAAACATATAAGCTTTCGTGATCATAAAAAAAATCTGATTTTTTTGAATTTAGAACATAATTCAAGAGAAAGTTGCCATTTTTACTCCAAAAAGAAAGGTTCTTTTGGTTGTGGATTATACATAGATCCTGAAGGTACTGGGAAGATCCCAAATAAGAAAGCTCATTTAAAGTTTCTACTGTCTTTAATTCTTCTTGGTATGGATTCAATTGAATTGTTTTTGCATTTTCTTTGAGTTTAATGATCTCGTTAAAATTAGGAAATAAAACTGTCTTTTCTAATTTGCAAAAAGAAATTGTATAAGGAAATACAAGGGAAGTAAAAATCTCCTCTTGCTTTTTTAAGGAAATATCGTTTTTAAAATCAATTTTGTATGTTAAAAAATAATCTTGTAGTTCTTTATAGTAATGAAAAGTGATCCATTCCTTATTAAGTGAAAAGCTTTTAAAAAAAGCCCTTTCAATATTCAAAAAAAAGTCCTTTTTAAAGGTTTTGGAAAGAAAAGTCACTTTTCCCTCACTAAATAGCAATAGGCAAATAGGATCTTTTTCCCTTTCGAAGCATTGAACTTCTACTAAAAAGTTCCCGTTCAAAACATACAAGAGATTGCCACTCACATCCATTACTTCTACTTGACTTCTATCTGCATTGATTCCAAAAATAAAATTGCCGTAAGGTTCAAAATAAGGATAATGATATGCTTCTTTTTTCCAAAACAATTGGTTGGTTTCTTGTAAAAAAAATTCCACTTCTTTACCATTTTTTTTAAATCGAAGGTAACCAATTGGCTTATAAGAAAAAGAATAGTTGAAATTTTTTTCTAATTCCTTTTTTTGATTTTTATATATATAAAAATTATCTTGAATCATCTGAAATTTATCTTGATTTTCGTAATTTGTAAAAGTGATTTGAATTTTGGGTAAGTAATCTTTATTAGTTTTTAATAAAAACAGAAAAATAGGAGTGGAGATCACAAAAAGCAACAAAGAAAGGATAGTTTTATTGATCATTATGGATTGCTTTTTGTTTCATTGGATTATTTTTCAAGCATAAATAACTGATTTTATAAAAAAGAACTCAATTCTTTTGCATTTTTACCTGTTCTGATTTTTCTCAAAGCTTTTTTTTCTATTTGTCTTACCCTTTCTTTAGAAAGTCCAATCATTTTGCCTATTTTTTGTAAAGAGTATACAGGACCTCCATCCAAACCAAATCTTAAAGTAATGATTTCCCTTTCTCTTTCAGAAAGTTGTTCTAAACTAATTAAGAGTTCTTTCTTGAGTTGTTCGAATTCTAAGGTTTGAAGAGCGCAATGATAATTTCCATCAGAGAGCCCATCAGCAAGTGTAAAATCTTCAGAATTGATTAGAGGAGAATCCAGACTAAGATGTTCTTTACTCATTAATAATAGATGGTTTAACGTTTCTGGTTTTTTCGAATCAGAATCTTGTAGAAAATTCAATGAGCTTTCTATGATTCCTTGACTTTCTAACCATTCTTCATCGAGTTTTTTTAATTCATTCATTTTATTTATAGGTAAACGAATTAACTGGGATTTTTGTTGGATCGCATATTTTATAGACTGTCGAATCCACCATACAGCATAGGAAATAAAATGATAACCCTTCACTGGATTAAATCTTTCAGCTGCACGTATCAATCCTAAGTTGCCTTCGTTAATCAAATCCATTAAACTTAATCCGAAAGATTGGTATTTTTTTGCTATGGTAACTACAAATCTTAAGTTGGCTCTTACCAATTTATTTCTTGCTTCTTCATCTCCTTTCATTGCTTTTAGGGCGGTTTCGAATTCTTCTTCTCTGGATAACATGGGGATTTTATGAATTTCATTTAAATACCAGTTTAAAATAGATTCGTTTAGTTTTTGATTTTTTTTGCTTTTTTTCTTCTTTTTTGGTTCTTGTAATTCTATAATTTCTTGGAATTCATTTTCTAAAAGTTTTAATTCTTCGTAAGGTAGTTCTTTTTCAGGAAGAATCTCTAAAGAAATTTTGTTATTTTGATTCTTTATAGGATTACTCATTTTTTTATTTTTACTTTTGTTTGTTTTTTTAACCCTTGAGGATTTCATCTTTTACTCCTTTTTAATTGTTTTTATTTTAGAATAATTCTAAAAATAATCTAATTTTCAATCTAATTTTTTTTAGAATGCCGTCAATCCTTTTTTCTTTATTATTATAAGACGGCAAAAAAGTAAAAAAGTTTCACAATAATTGAAAAAAATTCATATATTTTTAAAAAATTAAAAGTCTTCCCATGGGAAGATAAGAGAAGAAATCCATAAAGCTAAAATTCATAAAGGAGGTTTGGAGATGGGTGGTTTTCATTTCAATAAGGATTTTTTTTAATAAAAATTTTGTTAGAAAAGTATAAAATACAAATTTCAGTTGACCTTAGGATATTTTTCAAAAAAATTAAAGTATGAATATAAACATAGACATAGAGAACCTTATCCAACAGATCAAAGAAAGCGGAAAATACGGGGAAATACCTGTCTTTACTCCAGAACAAATTAAAGAATTCGAAGAAAAATTGCAATTTTCTTTTCCAGAAGAATATAAGACTTTGGTTACAAAATTGGAACCTGATATAGCCAATTTTTATTTTGTTCTCCCCTATCCATATACTTTAAATCCAGATTTTATCATCTTTGCTGAGTGGACTAATGATGTTTTTGCTTTTCATAAAAAGGATTCTAAGATCTATACAATTTTAAAAGATAACCAGAATGGAATGCAATGGAAAGATTTTCTTCATTGGTTTCGGTATATATGGGAAATGAGTGCCAAACCAATAAACCCTGAATAGCATTTGTTTGATTCAATTCTCAAGAAGGAAACCAGATTTCAAAAAGATGAAATCACTAAAAAATATTTTTTTGAATTTGGGCTATGAATTTTTTAAATTTGGAATTACTGGTGTTTTGAATACTTTCATTACTTTAACATTGATTTTTTTATTTTCTTATGTCTATGGATTCCATTATCTTTTTTCGAATGCCATAGGTTATACAATGGGTTTTCTAAATAGTTTTTTTTTAAATAAATATTGGACTTTTAAATCTAAAGGTTCCACTTTTAAGCAATTTCTTTTGTTTTTAAAAGTATTTTTGATTTGTTATGGGATTCAATTTCTATTTTTATTTTATTTTCAAGAATTTTTAAATTTGAAAGAAGAGTTTTCCCAATTTTTCAGTATGATCATTTATACAGTTGCCAATTTTCTTTTTAATAAATTTTGGACCTTTAAATGAAGAAGTTGCGTTTATCCGTTGTTGTGCCTTGTTACAACGAAGAAAAAGTAATAGAACAGACATACCAAAGATTAAAAAAAGTTTTGAAAGATTTAAAAATTCACTATGAACTCATTTTTATAAATGATGGTAGTAAGGATAACACTTTGTACATTTTGGAGAATCTTTCTAAAAAAGATAAACAAGTTAAAGGAATTTCTTTTTCGAGGAATTTTGGGCACCAATCTGCTGTTTCTGCGGGATTGGAATTTGCAAAAGGAGATTACGTTATAATTATCGATGCAGATTTACAAGATCCTCCCGAAGAAATCCCTCATATGTTAGAATTGGCAATCAAAGAAAATGCGAATGTAGTTTATGGAGTGCGAAAAGAAAGGAAAGGGGAGACGTTTTTTAAAAAAATTACGGCTTCTTTATTTTATAGGATTCTAAATTTTCTTTCGGATGTTCCTTTGCCTCTGAATACGGGGGATTTTCGCTTAATAGATAAACAAGTTTTGGAAAATTATAAAAAATTACCTGAGAAAAATAAATACATTCGAGGATTGATCAGTTGGCTTGGCTTTAAGCAGATTCCGTATTATTATGTTCGAGAGCCTAGGTTTGCTGGAGAAACCAAATATCCACTATCTAAAATGGTTAAATTTGCAACCACAGCTCTTTTATATTTTACAAAAAAGCCTCTAAAAATGGCAACTTCTATTGGTTTCTTAAGTATTCTTTTGGGAATTGTCTTAACTTTTTATGTTTTTGGTTCCTTGTTATTAAAGCCAAATCAGACAGTGTCGGGTTGGGCATCTACTATAATTATTATAATTTTTTTTGGAGGAGTCCAGCTCCTAACTATAGGAGTTATGGGAGAATATATTGGAAGTATTTTTGAAGAAATTAAAAATAGACCAATGTATATCATAGAAAAAACTTACAATTTAAAAAGAAAATGAAAACGATAAAACAAATATTTATAGCTTTTGCATTGTTCAACGGAACTTTATTTTCGTATCCAAAAGCTGTCCAAGGAATTTTGGATCTATCGGGTTGGGAGATTAACGAAAATTTTTTAACCAAATTGGATGGAGAATGGGAATTTTATTATAAAGAATTATTGGAACCAAAAGATTTAGAAGATAGAAAAAAAATCCCACAGTATATTTTTGTTCCTTCCAAGTGGAATGATTTAGGATATCCAGAAGATGGATATGCTACTTATCGATTGGTGGTAAAAAATTTCAATCCAAATTCTTTTTTGGGAATCCGGTTACCCCATATGAATTCAAGCTATCGATTGTATGTAAATGGTAAAGAAATTGCCAAAAATGGTCAAGTTGCCCAAACGATTAAGGAATTTATACCCCAACACCTTCCCCAAGTGGTATTTGTCTATCCCCAAAAAGACAGTCTGGAAGTTGTTCTTCAAGTTACAAATTTTTCAGATAACATTGGAGGTGTTTGGGATTCTATTTATTTAGGTAATTCTAAAGCAGTTGTGAAAGCTTTCTGGAAATCTCTTGGTTTAGAAATGTTTTATATAGGATTTATCTCGATTATGAGTTTTTATCATTTTGCTTTATATATATTACGAAAAAAAGAGAAAGGAGCTTTATATTTTGCTATATTTTGTTTAGTGATTGTAATTCGTATTTTCGTAACTGGAGAAAAAATTTTATTGCAAATCTTCCCAAACTTTCCATGGGAACTCCACATAAAAATAGAATACTTAACCGTCTACCTTGCTCTACCTATCTTTTCTAATTTTCTTATGTATCAGTTTAACGAAAATAATAAAAAAAAGTTCTTTGAACAAACTAAGAATTGGTCCCTTTATTTTAAAGAAGAATTTTATTATCCTTTGGTGGTTGCTATAAATATTATTTCTTTTATATTCGCTTTATCTTCTCTATTCTTTAAAGTAAAGTTCTATGGAAATTTTTTAAAATACTATCAAATATTTATAGTAGTATCTTCTTTGTATCTAATCTATGGAAATATTCTCGCGATAAAAAAAACGAAACAAGGCTCTTTGATATCCTTCTTAGGATCTGTGATTTTTTTCTTTATAGTTCTGAATGATATTCTATATGCTAAACACATACTTCATACTGTTTATTTGTTACCTTTAGGATTTTTTATTTTTATTTTATTTCAGTCTTTGTCATTGGCTAAACGATTTGCAAATACTTTTTTTTTAGTAGAAAATCTATCCTTCCGATATGGTAGTTTGATTAGAGTTTTTGAAAAATTTGTTCCCAAAGAATTTTTATATTTTCTAAAAAAAGAAGATATTTCAGGAATTGCTTTAGGGGATCAAGTTTCGCAAGAAATGGCAGTAATGTTTGCTGATATTCGAAATTTTAGTAAACTATCAGAGCAGTTGTCTGAAAAAGAAAATTTTGAGTTTGTGAATCAATATCTGTCCTATGTAGTACCAGTTGTAAAAAAAAATTTTGGATTTATTGATAAATATTTAGGAGATGGTTTTTTGGCTTTATTCCCTGCTTCTCCTGAAAATGCTTTGGAAGCTGCTATTGAAATTCAAAATAACCTTAAACTATTGAATGAGGAACTAAAAGATAGGAATATTGGTCCCATCCAAGTTAGGATTGGAATTCACTATGGAAAAGTTATGCTCGGTGTTGTAGGTAATTCTGAGCGATTGGAAACTACCGTAATTTCTGATACAGTAAATACTTGTTCGCGATTAGAAAAACTCAATAAAGATTTTGGAACCGATATCCTCATCAGTGATGCCTTATGGAATTTAGTCAAAAATAAAGAGCATTTTAAAAATCGATTTTTAGGAACCAGTATTTTGCGGGGTAAAACTACTACGGTAAAAATTTTGGAAATTTTTAATCATTACGATTTGCATTTAGTTGAGAAGATGGAATCTTACAAGAAGAAGTTCTATGAGGCTATTAAAAATTTTTCTAACAATGAAATCCAAAAGTCAATAGAAACACTGGAAGAAATTTTAAAAATCAACCCTTATGATAATCCTGCACGATATTATCATTTTTTGTGTAGAAGAGCTATGAATTTCGATGTTTAGGATTTTCTTGCATCGGGGGATAACAATTCTCGTTATTAGCTGTGCTTACGATTTTTGATGGACTCGTAATCAAGAGAACCACAATAAGAAACCTTTTTTAAGAAGATTCACAAATGATCATCCTAGGGAAACGAAAAAATAATTAAAGAAACATTTTAAATTTACTAAGATTCAGAAGATGCGGATTTTTTTTTAAAAAAAATAGAAAAAAATAAACTTAAAAAAACTACTTCTAAAATTTTTTGTATAAAATTCAGGTTGTCTTTTTCCTGAACAAAAAAGATATAAAGTATCCATTCCACTGTAATAAAAATCATTAGAAAAAGAATCGAGAACTTTTTTGAATAATTCTGTAAAATTAAAACCAACAAACTAACAAAGAATAAATAAAAAGCATTACTATAAAAAAAAACCATCGTGGCAATAGGTAGAAAAAAAATAAAAATTAAAAATTGATTGTAAAATAAAAAATTTTCTTTATTTTCTTTATAATAGAAATAAATGTATAAAATTAAGGGAATTAACAAATACAAAAGGTAAAAATAAAATGTCTTTTCTTTAAAAATGGCTAAAAATAAAAAAAAAAGTAGATTTAAAAAAACGAAAAAAAAGAAATAGGATATGGGATTATTTTGTTGTTCCCACATAGATTTTTGTATAATTTAGATTTTTTAATTCGTTGATTAGATTGATAACATAACCATGCTTTGTATCTTTGTCAGCATTGATTAGGATTTCGATTTTATTCAATTCTTCTTTTGGTTTTTTGGAAAATATGTTTTTTAACTCCTCTAAACTAACAGTTCTATTTTTGTAGTAAAAAATTCCTTCTTTGTCGATTCCAATCATTTCTGTATATTGCGAAGGAGTTTTCGTAGTATCTCCTTGTGGTAGTTGTATTTGTAGAGAAGACAAAAATATACTTGGAGCAGAAATCATAAAAATTATTAATAAAACCAATATAACATCTGTAAAAGGAGTGATATTGATACTACTAATAATTTCGTCACTGGGTATTTTAATTTTCAATTTCATTCACTTTGTAAGAGTTTTAATTTTAAGTTGGTAATCCAATTTTCGTAGAGAATCAAACAGCGATCGATTTTTTTCCTAAAAAGATTATAACTAAAAGAAGCTGGAATTGCAACCATCAAACCAAATGCTGTGGCGATCAAGGCTTCTGCAATGCCTTTGTTGACTTCTGTAATATTGCTTTCTCCTAAATGCATAAAAGAACGAATGATGCCAAAGACAGTACCCAGAAGCCCAATAAAAGGACTTAAATTTCCTAAGGTTGCTAAAAAAATCAGATACTTTTCCATTTTGGGAATTTCTGAATTAAGTAAATATTTATAAGATTCTTCTAAAGCATATAAAAAAGAATCCTTTTTTATTGTAGAGATTTCTTGGATTTTATTTAAAAATAGAATCCAGTTGGAAGAAATCTCTTCTTCTATTAAAGAATTTGTTAATTCTTTCATGTTTTGATTATTTAAATTTTTTTCTAAAATTTTTTTATTAATTGTATTTAAAAAAAATTCATAACTTCTAAAAAACAGAAACCGCTCTACAACTATGATAAGGACTAAAATCAAAAGAACTAAAAGCAATAAAACAATAGGACCACCTGTAAGTATGTAGAATTGAATATCCATAAAATATTATTAAGACACATAAAAAGGATGATTGGAAACATCAATCTTTTTTTTATAGAATTCGATTTTTAAGGAAATGTAATTTTATGTGGATTTTTTTTGGGATTTTTAAGCAATCTGATTTTGTATAAAAAAAAGCATTCTCTAGAATTTTATAAGAAGAATGCTTAGATTTTGAATCTAACTAATAAAATTTTGGATTTTTTTATAATATCTTAAAATATCTCATGATTCGCTTTTTAAGAAAAATTGGTTGCACTTTTGAAGATCTATTTTATCAGCTTTTTTTGATTTTTCAATTTGTATTCCTAAAAGTCTTTACGATAAAGATTTTTTGATGTTTGATGGACTCGGAGAGAGCGGGATTCGAACCCGCGGTACCCTTTTTAGGGGTACACAGCATTTCCAGTGCTGCACCTTCGGCCTCTCGGTCATCTCTCCAGACCTCGACAGGATTTTTTAATTTATTTTTAGGTCAATGATTTTACAAAAGCAAAGAAATATTCAACCAGAGATATAGATTTTTTAAAAGTTGACTCATGATTCAAAACAACAGAATGGAATCTTCCAATGATGGAAGATCATTTACAAAAAAAAATATCCAAGAAGATCCCTTTAGTGAAAATTTGTGGGAATTTATATCTTGAAGAAGCTTTAAAAGTAGCTCAATTCGAACCAGATTTTATGGGATGGATTTTTAGTCCTTTTAGTCCAAGAAAAATTCGGATTTCAGAAGCCAAAAAGATCATTTTAGAAATTAAGAATCGATATTCTAAAATTTATCATGTTGGTGTGTTTGCTGGCAATCCTATCAGCGAAATTTTGGATATTTTAGCAAACATGAATCTTGATGTAAAGTGTTTGGATTTTTTGCAGGTTTTAGAAGAAGACGATACAATTCCGAATCTAAGAAGTTCCTTGGAAGGGCAGAATTTAAAAATTCCCGTAATTCCCGTAATTCGACCTAAGGGCATCTTAACAGAGGATATTTTTAGAAAAACAGAGCCTTCTCTTTTTTGGATTTTGGATAGGTTTGATCCTAACCTTAAAGGAGGGACAGGAAAAACTATACCAGAGGAGTTTTTTAAAGAAAAAATTTCTAAACCTTATTTAATAGCAGGTGGTATTCAGCCCCAAAATGCACTAAAAATGATAAAAATTTCAAATGCTATAGGGATGGATATAAGCTCAGGTGTAGAAAAAGCACCCGGAATAAAAGACGAAACCAAATTAAAGGAATTATTTGATAAAATTAATCAAGCTTAATTTTTTTGGTGCCTTATATCTTTTGCATCCAGATAGTAAATTACATTTTCTGCAATATTTGTACTTAGATCACCAATCCTTTCTAAAGCTCGGATAATCAGGCCACTTGCTAAAATAGGATTTTTATTCAAAATTTTTTCTTCGTATTCATCCACATTTACTTCCAATTCCAAGCATTTATTTGCAGCTTCTTTTTGTTCGTATAGTAAGGCGTTAATTGCATTCTTTAAAGATTCTGTTGCATATTCCACTAATAATTTTAGTTCTTCGTTGGTTGCTAATTCTAAATCGGATTTTAAAGACCATTTTGCAATGGTTTTTGATTCATCACCCACTCTTTCTAAATCCCGTGTAGATTTCATGATACATATTATATAGCGAAAATCAACAGCATAAGGATCTTTTAAAGCTAAAAGATTTAAACAAGCATTGTCTATTTCTATTTCCATCTTGTTTAATTCTACATCCATATCTAAAATTTCTTTTAACAATTTAGAATCTTTTTTCTTAAGAACTTCTAAAGAAGACAAATAGATCCCTTCTGCTTTTCGTGACATTATATGAATCCTTTCTTTTAAAATTTCTAGTTCCTTTTTCATCATAAAAAACTAAGTTAAACAAAGGTGCTAATTTTTCCATCTTTTTTTTAAGTTTTTTTAAGTTTTGGTTTTTGTTTTATGTTCTTTATTGAATTTTTAATTGATTGCAATATTTTTGTAATAATTTTGTAACAAATAAGTGCTATAGATTTTAAGAAAATTAAATAATTTTAACTAAGGAGACATTTGATGAAACCAAGCAAATTTTTATTCTTAACTTTGTTTTTTCCTTTACTTTTTTTCCTTTTCTGTGCAAAGAAAAAACAAAATATTGTCATTGATGGATCCAGTACAGTATATCCAATTACTCAAGCAGTTGCAGAAGAATTTATGAAGGTGAATTCCCAATACAATGTTACTGTTGGGATTTCGGGGACAGGTGGTGGTTTTAAAAAATTTTGTGCTGGAGAAACAGATATTTCCGATGCTTCGAGAGAAATCAAACCATCAGAAATAGAAAAATGCAAAGAAAAGCAAATTGAATTTATAGAACTACCTGTTGCATACGATGCTTTAAGCGTAATAGTAAGCCATAAAAATAATTATGTAGATCAATTTACAGTCGAAGAGTTGTATAAGATTTTTAATCAAAAAAATCCAGCAAAGAAATGGAATGAGATAAGACCCAATTGGCCCAACAAAGAAATAAAAGTTTTTTCTCCTGGACAGGATTCGGGAACTTATGATTATTTTGTGGAAGTCATTTTAGGGAAAAACGAAAGGGTGCGACAAGATGCAAGATTTAGTGAAGATGATAATATCCTTGTAAAAGGTGTTAGTGAAGACGAATTAGCAATTGCTTTTTTTGGTTTAGCTTATTTCGAAGAAAACAAGAATGTATTAAAAGCGATACCCGTAATCAACTCTCAAACAAAAAAACCAGTAGAGCCTAATTTAGATAATGTAATGAATCGTTCTTATGTTCCCCTTTCTCGTCCTTTGTTTATTTATATTAAAAAAGAATCTTTAACAAAACCAGGAGTTATAGAATTTGTTAATTTTTATTTAGATAGAGGTTTCGAGTTATCAAAATCAGTGGGCTATATTCCCTTTCCAAAAGAAGATTACGAAATCTTAAAAAATTATTTTAAATCTCAAAAAGTAGGTTCCCCAAAAAACGAAAAAGGTGCGGGTGAATTTTTTAGTATCAAAGATTTATATGGCGTTCAATAAAAATTATGGAAGTAATCCCTTCAGAGCAAAAAAAAATTTTAACGGAAGCCATCCAAAAGAATAGGAAAGAGGTATTCTCTCGTTATGGAGAAGCACCCTCTAAATCTTTTTTAGAGAGGGTGGTTTCTTATTTCATTGCTTTTAATGGTTATATAGCTTTAGCTGTTACTATAGGAATTCTCTATGTTCTTTTGTTAGATGGAATGATATTTTTTCAAAAGGTTTCTGCAAAGGAATTTTTTTTCGAATTGGTATGGGCACCTTTTGGAGAACCAAAGAAATTAGGGATCTTACCTCTTTTAAATGGTACACTAATGGTAGCAATAGGCTCTATTTTGATTGGAATTCCCCTTGGAATTGGAAGTGCAATCTATTTAACTCAATATGCTTCTAAAACAATAAGGGAAATCTTAACTCCGTTTATAGAGATTTTGGGGGGGATTCCAACTGTAGTTTATGGTTATTTTGCTCTTGATGTAATCACTCCAAAACTCAAGCGAGTTTTTCCAGATATAGAAATATTTAATGCTTTATCTGCAACAATTGTTATAGGAATTTCTGTTGTTCCTCTAATTTCTTCTCTTTCTACAGAAGCTATGAGAGTTGTTCCACAAAGAATTCAATTAGGAGGTTATGCTTTGGGATTGACCAAATTTCATGTAGTAACAAGAATTACAATACCTGCTGCAATTTCTGGAATCATAGCATCTGTTCTCTTGGCATTTACTAGAGCTTTAGGAGAGACTATGGCTGTAACGATTGCTGCAGGTTCTTCTCCAAAGATTACTTTAAATTATTTAGAATCGATTCAGACTATGACAGCTTTTATTGTTCAAGTTTCTTTAGGAGATACTCCTGTAGGAAGTATTGAATACTATACCATCTATGCAATTGGACTTCTTTTATTCCTTATTACTTTTTTATTCAATTGGATTGCACTGTTAATTGTTAAAAAATTTAGAGAGGTATACCAATGACCTTTAAACCGGATCTTCATTCTTATAAAAAATATTACATTTTTGGGGTCTTGTTTCAGTTATTATGTTTGACTTTAAATCTTTTAGTAATTTTTTTATTATTTTATTTATTATTTTCCATTGCTGTAAATGGAATCCCATCATTAAGCTATGATTTTCTTCTTAACCCACCTTCTCGTTTTCCAGAGAAATCTGGGATTTTCCCAGCTATTATGGGAACGATTTGGCTAATTTTTTTCACGGGGGTATTGAGCTTAGGTATAGGAATTCTTTCTGCGTTTTATTTAGAAGAATATAGTAGCAAGCGAAGTCCAATCATCAAATTTTTAAAAATGAACATTCAAAATTTGGCAGGAATCCCTTCCATAATCTATGGAATTTTAGGGCTAACTATGTTTGTTCGAGGTCTAGGATTCGGGCGAAGTCTTTTGGCTGGAATTTTAACTATGTCATTATTGGTATTACCAACAATTACCATTGCAACACAAGAAGCCCTAAAAGCAATCCCCGATTCTTTTCGCCTCTCGGGTTATGGCATAGGTATGACTAGGTTGCAAGTGATACGTTATCAAATTTTACCATTAGCAATGCCTGGAATTCTAACAGGCCTGATTCTTTCTTTATCTCGAGCAATAGGAGAGACAGCTCCTTTAATTATGATTGGGGCATTAACTTATGTTGCTATTGCACCATCAGGCATTATGGATAGTTTTACGGTTATACCAATTCAGATCTTTAACTGGATATCTTTACCTCAAGCAGCATTCCATGATTTAGCAGCAGCTGGAATTGTTGTTCTCGTTATTGTGCTTTTGCTAATGAATGCTTTTGCAATTTACTTACGAATCTATTTCCAAAGAAAATTAGGAAAAATAGAATAAAAAGGACATTTTATGAAGGATATCAAAATCAATGTTCAAAATAATCAGAGTCCTCAAAAAGAGGATCAAGTACCTACACCAATATTTGAAATACAAAATGTAAATATGTATTACGGAAATTTTAAGGCGATTTCTGATTTGAATATGCAAATTTATAAAAATTATATTACAACATTAATTGGTCCTTCTGGATGTGGAAAGACTACATTTTTGCGAGCTTTAAATAGAATGAATGATTTTATTGAAGATTTTCGTATAGAAGGTAAAATTTTATTAGACAACGAAAATATTTATGATCCCAAAATGGATCCAGTAGAAATACGTTTAAGAGTGGGGATGGTTTTTCAACAACCCAATCCTTTTCCTAAAACTGTGTACGAAAACATTGCCTTAGGTCCTAGAATCAATGGCTATAAAGGCAATTTGGACGAGTTGGTTTACGAAGCTTTATCTAAAGCATACTTATGGGACGAAGTAAAAGATAAATTACAAGAAAGTGCCTATTCCTTATCTGGGGGGCAGCAGCAGCGTTTATGCATAGCAAGAGCAATTGCTATGCAACCTGAAGTACTTCTTATGGATGAGCCTACTTCTTCTTTGGATCCTATTTCTACGAACAAGGTCGAAGAGCTTATCTTAGAGCTAAAGGAATATTATACGATCGTTATTGTAACTCATAATATGCAACAAGCAGCTCGAATTGGAGATTTTACAGCTTTATTTTATCAGGGTAAATTGATAGAATACGATTCTACTTTTAAAATTTTTACCAATCCTAAAGAAAAATTGACGGAGGATTATATAACAGGTAGATTTGGTTAATGAATCCTAATCCAAAAGTCTGGAATGATTTTTATAAATCAAAAAAAATTTTAAAGTACCCTGACGAAAATGTAATACGAATTGTGGAGTCTCTGAGTTTACCAGTTAAGAGTTTTGTATTGGATTTTGGTTGTGGAAGTGGGCGGCATATCCAATTTTTCTTAGACAAGGGTTTTTCGAATTTATATGGTATGGACTTTTCGATTGAGGCAATCCAAATCTGCAAGACACTGTATCCACAAGTTAATTTTTTATTGTTTGAGTCTTTACCTCTCTCTTTCCAAAATGATTTTTTTGATTTGATTCTATGTTGGGGTGTGCTTCATTATAATGATTCAGAAATGCGAAAATTTTTATTGAAAGAATTTTATCGAATTTTAAAACCCCAAGCCTTTTTTGTTGGAACTTATCGTTCAAAAGAAGATACCCACTTTGCAAGTTCCGAAATGAAAAACTCCAATATTTTTTATTTCGATAAAGAGGAAGTTCAGAGAGAATTAGAAAATTACTTTTCCAATATTCAATTGGGGTATTCTGTGCGTACCCCTTTGGGTAAATTGGATCAAAAAATTGCCCATTATTTTTTTATTTGTCAAAAATTCTAAATCTAATTCTTTAATACTTATGTTTTTTTCTAAAAGAGAAAAAAAAATTTTGTTATTGGGTTTATTCTTAAGTTTATTCCTTGCAGCTTTGGATCAGACGATCATTTCTACTGCTTCCCCTGCAATCATAAAAAGCTTTAATCAGATGGAAAATTATTTTTGGATTACAACAAGTTATTTATTATCTTCGGTGATTGTGTTACCTATTTTTGGGAGGTTATGCGATATAATGTCTATAAAAACATTAATTCTTATTTCGAATTTTATTTTTTTAATTGGTTCTTTTTTATGTGCTCTAAGTGCCAATATAATTCAACTTTCTTTATTTCGGTTTATTCAAGGTATAGGAGGGGGAGGTATTTTTGCAATTACCTTTAGCACAATCGGATTTTTGTATCCCCCTAAAGAAAGAGGAGAAATTCAAGGATGGATTGCTTCTATTTTTGGGATTAGTAGTATTTTAGGCCCACTCTTAGGAAGTTTTTTAACTAGTATATTATCTTGGCATTGGATTTTTTTTATTAATATTCCCATTGGTATTTTGGCTCTTTTTATAATTCAGACATTTTTTCCGAAGATTTCCACCATATCGAATCATAGATTTGACATTCTTGGTTCTGCTTTATTCATAATAGGAACTTTGTCTTTATTGTCTATGCTTAATTTCGAGCATCTATCTATAGAAGTAAAGATTGTTTTATTTTTAATGGGTATACTTTTTTTTCTATGGTTTTATAAATACGAAAATAAAATCGAACATCCTTTATTTGATTTTAAATTATTTAAAGATTCTACTTTTTTTAAAAGTGGGATTGCTACATTTTTTTTAGGTGGAACATTTATTAGTGTTTTGATTTTTTTTCCCTTATATTTAACAGAAAAATATAAAATCAATTCTCTTAAAATGGGAAATCTTATCAGTTTAATTACTTTAGGAATAGTAATTTCTAGTACAATTTCGGGAAAAATTAGTTCTATTACAGGAAAATATAAAAGAATTTTACTTTTTAGCAATCTATGGCTAATTTTTGTATTTTTCGTTTTATTTTTTATAAGTTATTTTTATATATTACAAAATTTAGAAATTTTTTTTATGATTTTGGTGGGGATTGGATTTGGTCCTATTTTGCCTTTGTATATTGTTGCGGTTCAAAACTCGGTATCTAAAAAAAGACTTGGTACTGCAACAAGTTCAATCCAATTTTTAAGGCAGTTGGGGGCATCTACGGGTTCTTCTCTTTTGGGTTCTATATACCATTATTTCGTTTTTTTGTATAGCGAAAAAGGGATTCTGTTGTATTTCCCTTGTATGATGTTTCTGAATTCTTTATTTGTTTTTATTGGATTTTTATTTACTCTAAATTTACCTGATTTAAATTTAAGAAAAACCCATATAGATTAACTTTCATAAGAAGAATTTTTTTGTTTTTGAATTTTTTAATAAATGCTAAATCATCATAAAAATTCTCTAAAGAATTAAAGGTATCTTTTGCGTTTTAAAAAATTATCGTCTAATTTCAAATGATAAATAAAATATATAATATGTTCGACATGTTTTCTTTAGGTGATTTTGGTAAACAGTTATTAGGAAAAATGCCTCATCCCGTTGTTTATTTTGGTTATACCTTAAAAGATAAAGAGCAAAAAATTCAAGTAGATGCATTCAAAGTTCTAAATCCCGAGAAGTTTTATAAAATTTTTGAAAATCAAACTAATTTTAAATATAAACATTCTAAGTCTAATATCATCGAATATTATGAAAAAAATCCACAGAATTGGCATCACCAGATTATCGAGAAGGATCGTTTCAAATGGATAAAGTATTTATTTTTATTAAAAGAAAAAAAATCCATGGATTTTTACTTAAGAATGTATAATTCTCCAGTAGATAGGATTCATAAAAAAAATAATTTCTATTTTGTTTTATTTTGCCATTTAATTTTATTAAACACAGAGGAAAAGCAGGGAGAAGTTTCTTGTAGTTCTGTGTTGGTTATTGAGGATCTTACAAGTTTTTTTTTGTTTACATTAAGCCTTAGAAATTCACCTATTGGATTTTTTCTTTAATAATGAAAATGATTCAAAATTCAGAAGATGCCCTATTCGAAGCTAAAAAAGAACAAGAGTTTACTTATAAATTTTATCATCCTAAAATGGAATCCTATACTAAGAGCTTTATTTTTATTAAGCAAAATATTTATAATGCCATCCAAAACCATGAATTTGTTTTGTATTATCAGCCCTATTTTAATGTAAAAACAATGCAAATAAAAGGAGCAGAGGTTTTAGTACGATGGCAAAGGAATAGAGAAATGATTCCGCCTAACTATTTTATCCCCTACTTGGAACAGACAAATTATAGAAGTAGAAAATGTAATTTTGGATCAGGCAATAGAATTTTACAAAAAACTGTTAGAAAATCATAAACCGATTCAGATTTCTTTGAATATCACTCCTATTACTCTCTTAAGAACCGATTTTGTTCAAAAGATTTTAGAAAAAAAGGAAATCTTAGGTTTCGATAGTAAGTACTTAACTTTCGAAATAACAGAAACTTCCCTGATAGAAAATTTCCAGAAAGTAGAAGAGATTGTTGATAAACTAAAAGAACATAATTTTTCTTTTGCTTTGGATGATTTTGGTAAAGGGTATAGTTCTTTATCTTATTTAGAAAGTCTACCTGTAGATATTATTAAAATAGATAGAAGTTTAATCCAAGATATACATCTTCGAGAGAGAAAAAGAATTTTGGTAGAAGCCATTGCTCTATTATCTAAAAAATTAAAGTTGATTTCCTTTGCAGAAGGTGTAGAAAAAAAAGAAGAATTTGAATGGATTCAAGCTTTCGATATTTCTTATGTGCAAGGCTTTTTGTTTGCGAAACCTATGCCAGAAAGCGAGTTTTTAAAGATTCTAAGAGAAAGCACCCCGTAGGGGACTTGAACCCCTGTTACCGCCGTGAAAGGGCGATGTCCTAACCTCTAGACGAACGGGGCAATCTGAGATCGCCGGGAATCGAACCCGGGACACCCTCCTTAAAAGGGAGGTGCTCTACCGACTGAGCTACGATCTCAAAGCTTAAAAACAAGTTTTTTAAAATGCATTTTGTGTCAATCCAAAAAAGATTTTCTAAGTGTGTTTTTAAGATTTATGGTTTTATTTTTTTCTCTATATAGGCACTTTTTTAAATTTTAAAAATTGTTTTCTTTGGTTTCCCAAGTCTATTTCTTTATTTAGTTATGACTTTTTTTCAATATCCATTGAATTGTGCAAAATGCTGTTAGGCAATTCCCTTTATTTTTATCAAAGGGTATCTGGAAACAGCATCTTTGGCTCTTAGATTGGAAGTAGCGATGATTCACTTTTACAAAATCTAAAAATTAAATGTATAAAAGAATGATTCCACGAAGGGATCAAAAAAATATTTTCTTGGAATGCACTCTAAAAGAAATTTAATAATTTGTAAGCTTTTTCTAAAGTTATAAGATTTTTCTATCAGAAGTTTTATACATTTAAAGCTTGTATTTCGGATTCTGTAAATACATTGGCAAGATTGATCAATATAATCAATTTATCTTGCTTCTTCCCAATCCCAAGGATATATTTTGTATGGAAAGACTTAACGGCAGGAGGTCCTAAATCGATTTCTTCGGGTGCAAAATCCATTACACTCAAAACATTATCTACTGCAAGGCCAATTTTTTTATTATGGATTTCTACAATAATCAATTTATCGGGCTTTGCTGAAGTTTCTTGTTGGATTTGCAATTTTTTTTTAAAATCAATGACTGGGATTACTTTACCTCGAACATCGACCATTCCCATAAAATAGTCTTTGGAGTGAGGAATGTCTATGAGATTGTCTAAGCGCATAATTTCTAAAATTTTTAAAACATCAAAACCATATTCTTCTTCATCTAATGTGAAAATTACGTATTTGTTTAAAATTTCTGTGCCCATATTTAAGAGGATTTCTTACTGTCTTGGGATGTAAAGTAAAAATTATGTTTGTTTTTTTTAGAATCTGGTAGCATATTGGAATACTGTTTGGCAATCTCTGCAGCTTTCTATAAAATATGCTTCCCTTTGGATGAGAATATCCCAATCTTGTTTAAGAAAATAAAGTTGAGAGAAATAAATAGCAAGAACAATCATAGACGAATAACTAAGATTTTGAGAATATTTTTTAAAAAGATCTTTGTTTTTGGATATAGTTCTACCTAAAAGAATTTCTTCTAAACTAAAAGGAGTTACAATACCTAGATACATTAAATTCGATAGTTGATCAGAGCTTCTAAAATATTGATTTTTAAAAAAATTGGTTTTCTGATAATTGTAAGCAAAATATCCTACAGAGGTTAAAAAGAGTCCTCCCCAAACGAACGCTTTATTTTTTTGCCCTATTCTATAATGCCCAAGACCAGGAAGCAATGCAGATTGTAAGTATACAAAATGGGGGCTCTTTTTTTCTTCTTGTTTACGTTTTAATTCTTCTTCTTGTTTACGTTTTAGTTCTTCTTCTTGTTTGCGTTTTAATTCTTCTTCTTGTTTACGTTTTAGTTCTTCTTCTTGTTTACGTTTTAGTTCTTCTTCTTGTTTACGTTTTAGTTCTTCTTCTTGTTTACGTTTTAATTCTTCTTCTTGTTTACGTTTTAGTTCTTCTTCTTGTTTACGTTTTAATTCTTCTTCTTGTTTGCGTTTTAACTCTTCTTCTTGTTTGCGTTTTAACTCTTCTTCTTGTTTGCGTTTTTGTTCTTCGAAAATTTCTTTTTTGGTTTTTCCATAGATGATTTTTTCTATATCTTTTTTATCAATAGTTTTTTGGGATCCATCTTCCAATTGAATGTTAACTTTTTCTCGAGTCTGTAGTAAAATTTTTCCTTCAATAGAGACATTGTTTTTTAAAAAAATGATATCCGAAAACAAACTTTTGGAGAAACAAAAAAAGAAAAAAAGAATTTTCAGGTACTTCATTTGTAAACTTATAGTGTTTTTCCTTCTATTCCTTCTATAGTTTCTAATTCTAAATTAGAATTACATTCTGTGGTATATGGCAGATAGATATCTCTTAGAAAAGTTAGAGGATTAAGGGAATTATTGAAATCATAATCAAGAGAAAAGGCTTTTAAATAACAAATTGTGCCTTCTCTATAAGAGATATACAACTTTCGATTTTTTGATACTTTTGCATATGAAAAATTTACTGAAGCTGTAGTTGTAAAGAAAGGAAGACTTGATCGAATCATTAGATCATTCAAAAAAACAAAGTGATAATAATTAATTCCAGCATCTATTTTTCTGACAATTACAATATAGTTTTTGGAAACAGAATCGTAAACAAAGCTTTCTATGTACAATCCATAATTCGAATTTAAATTTGTATCTGAGGAAGAATCTCCAGAAGAATAATAGGAACCATCCTCAGGATTTCTTACATCAAAGACGATTTTATATGTTGCGAAATTAGTATCCACTCCTAAAAGAAAGACTTTGTTATAGTCGTAATTATAATCCAATGCAGAAACCATAGTATAGGGTCCC
>JBKBRY010000031.1:0-26596 GCA_046291925.1 Leptonema sp. (in: bacteria)
TACATTGTTAATTTGTTCTAATACAGGTTTTGTAATTACAAAATTAAATGCTCCTTCTTTCCATAAACCATAAGCAGCCTGATTGACTACGTCGGGATTCAAGATTACTAAAGCTCCTCTATAATTTTTTGCTGCGTATAACGATACCAAATTGCTGTCTGGAATAAACGATGTTGGTAAGAATTTTATAAAACCCTTATTTCCGGGTCCGGTAAGGACTGGTGGTCTAGGCCAAGTAGCATTGTTATTTATTACTGTCATATTCGCTTCTAAATAACTTCGAATTCCATTGTAGCCAGAATGAGTCCATCCAATATGAGTGCTTGTGGGTTTCATTTTAGCACCTGTTGTTAAGCAAATGGTTTTAAGGGGATCGGGTAAATATGCTGGTAAACATATATTAATCCCATCATTTGTACCATCTACTCTTGTTTTCGAGAGAACCGCATTCATGATATTTGCAGATACTTTTTGTATCGTATCCTTTATGGTTCCTTGAACAATTTTAGGAGTCAATTGGTTTATCACCCCAGGAATAAAAATACTTAATAGCCAATCAAGCCAACTACCTTTTATGATCTCCCAATCTGACGTGGAGTCTATAGAATCGCTCCAAGGTTTAACATTAAAATTAGGATCGTTGATAGCCCAACTAGGCCCCCCTAAAATAGAAATTTTTAAATCCCCATTTGCATCAACTGTTAAAGTAGTATTTGCATAAGCAAGTTTTTGTGTAGATTGGTTCATAAAAAATCTATCTTCTATCACATATCCGTTGGATAAACTTGCTGGGAAACTTCCATCACGAATATAGGATCTTAACATACCTTGTAATTTTTTCCCTAATAATTCAATTCTTAATTTAGTAGAATCAGGGAGCATATTTATATTCACATTAGTGGAGCTCCCCGCAAGAGGAGGGATATTTATATATCCTACGTAATTATCGGAATAACCAGTGCCACAAAATATAGCACAAACTTCAAATGACAAATTACAATAAGGACCAAAGTTGGTTAAATAATTAATTCGGTTTGTAGAATTCAACCAAGCTGGATCATCTAATTGACATCCTCCTCCATTAATAGGTCCATAAGTAGGTGGATAAGATTTTGCTTCATTTAAAAAATCGCTAAATTTTTTTCCATTTATAGTAAAGTTATCTGCGGTATGGCTTCCATCACTTTTAATAAATCTCTCGAACAACCTTTTAATTTGGTACATTCCAAAGGAAGTATTGTTTTCTAAGGCTAACCAACCACCATTAGATTGCAATTCATTGGGATCATTCGAAGTTCTACCATATTGAAATGCAAAAGTACTAACATAAGTTCTACCGGAAGTTGTTTCTATATAATAATAGTAAATATTGGTTCCCTCTTTTGGTTGTAACGAAGAGTTCAAAGAGGACAAATCCGTTGTAAATAATCCCATATCTGGAGTACTGTTGTTACAAGGCAAAGAAGAATCACAGATTGTATAGGCATTCTCTTCTCCTATGCCCAATTTAAACAATCGAACTCTAATAACATAATCCGCACCACTTAAACTGGATTCTACTATCAAATTGCCACTATAAGCATTTTTATCAATAATTACTCCATTAGATGCATAAGTTGCCACATCATAATCATTCGTACCAGCTTTTAAAGTATGATTCATCAAAAAGGCAGCCTCTGTGGTAAAACTTTGGGAAAAATCTTGTTGTAAATGGTTGCCATCAAAATCTTTTGCACTTGTGGTAATGGTAACACTATAAGTTTCTCTTGGATTTAAGGGTCGATATGGCTTAAAATACATTTTACTACCTGACCAGAAAAAACTCCCTTCTATGGTTTGGTTACTTGAATCTTTTAAAGTAAAAGAAGATTCTACAGAAGCCTTATCCATCATAGAACTAAATAAAATGGCTATGGGTTTAAATCTATCTACATATTGTAAGTCTGGTGCGTCTATACTCACAGACAAGTTGCCACCAAAATCTACTGGTAACGAGGTTTCGTTTGAATAATCAAGAATGGGTGGTGTTATCGTTTCGTCTGTTATATAGGTTTTTGCTTCTGGAGAAATCGAAGAATTGGATTGAAAAGGTATAACAAACGATTTTCCCTTTTTGGAACAAGCCGAAATAACCAAAATTAAAAAAAAGCATACAATATAACTTTTTTTAATTATATTCATATTTACCCCCTCTACTTCGAACACTCTCTATAATACATAAAAAATAATTACAAATTTTTGTCAAACTTAAAATGAATAATGGTTCAAAAAAAATTCAATTAAATACTTTTTAGTATTAAATTAAATACCTATATTCGGAAATTCTTTTTTAAGCCAATTGCATAGAATTTCTTTTTTGTCAGAATCCGGCAAATGCCATTCTATATTGGAACTATTGAGTTTTGTTCTTAAGGTATAAACAGAAATAGCACAAGCAACAGAGATATTGTAGCTTTCCATAAAACCATACATAGGTATATATAGAAAATTTTGCAAATATTTCTTAGATATTTCTGATAATCCACTTTTTTCTGAACCGAAAATTAATGCGATTGGAGTTTCAATTTCCACATTTTCAAGAGAAATACAATTTTTTTCTTTAATGGGATAGGGAGTCATTCCATATAAAGAGTATCCGAGATTTTTCAAATGTTCAAAGCATTCTAAGGATGGATCTTTAATTTTTGAATTAAACAGAATCAAATTGATCCATTTTCCTGCACTCATTGCAGTGCCCTCTTTTAATGCAAATTTGTTAGATCTTTCAATTATATATAGATTTTGAATTCCGTTTGCTTCGCAAGAACGAATACATGCAGAACCATTATGAGGATCATAAATATCTTCCAGCACTACTGTTATATATTTAGTTCGCTTATTTAGAACATCATAAAATTTTTTTCTTCTATGTTCTGATAAAAACGAAATTAGAAATTCAATTTTTTGTTCAATTGTAACTTGATCCATCCTGATTGATTGATTGATTGATTGATGATATTTCTGTTTAAATAATTTTATGCTTTTTTTTGGTAAATCAAAATAATACAAAAACATTTCATTTAACAAACTGCGTTTATAAAATTTTTTTAAATTTCGATAAACCTTAGAAAACAAATAAATTTTCGTTATGCCAATTTTTAAATTTAAACTTTTAAGATTTGACGCCAAGGCATAACATGAAAAAATATAAAAGATGTTTCCTAATCACCCAATTGTAGGAATTATAATGGGTAGCAAGTCAGATTTATCCACTATGCAAGAATGCGCAAATATGGTCGAAGAATTTCAGATTCCCTACGAAATCAAAATAGTATCTGCTCATCGTACTCCCGAATGGATGTTTGAATATGCAAAAACAGCAGAAACTCGAGGACTAGAAGTAATCATTGCAGGAGCTGGAGGCGCTGCACATTTACCCGGCATGACAGCATCACTTACCGTTCTACCTGTAATCGGAGTTCCTATCGAATCGAAAACATTAAAAGGCATAGACTCTTTACTATCTATTGTGCAAATGCCCAATGGAATTCCTGTTGGAACTGTTGCTATCGGTGCCGCTAAGAATGCAGCTCTTTTGGCAGTTAGGATTTTATCTTTAAAGTACCCTATATTAAAAAATAGACTAAATGAATATTATAAAAACTTAAAAGAATCTATTTTAAAAAATAATGTTTAAAAATTTTAGTATTGGAATTATTGGAGGTGGTCAATTAGGAAGAATGTTAGCCTTAAAAGCATTTGAAAAAGGATTCAAAGTTGCTGTATTGGATCCCAATGAAAATGCACCTGCCTCTTCTATATGTCATCATAAAATAGTTGCAGATTATGGTAGCAAAAGAGCGATTGATAATTTGATCAAAATTTCAGATGTGATTACTTATGAATTTGAAAACATAGAAGTGGAATTGTTAGATTATTATAAAGACAAAATAAAAATTTATCCGAATCACGAAATTTTGAAAATTTCTAAAAATAGAAACTTAGAAAAAGAATTTGCAAGAAAGTACGGTATTTTGATTCCAGAGATATTTCCTGTTAAAATCTTAAAAAACAAGAAAGAAGAAATTTTTAACTTATACCATAACTTAAAAAAAACCAATAAAGAATGGATACTGAAAAAAGCAGAAGGAGGGTATGATGGAAAGTATCAGATTTCCTTATCCAATACGCTTACTTTGGAGGATTTCGAACTTCAAATTTCAAATCTATTTCGATTTTGGAATACGAGCCAAATAGAAATTATCATAGAAGAAAAAATTGATTTCGAATTTGAATTTAGTATCATTGCATGTGGACATAAAATTAACAATGGAATTAATGTAGTCTTTTTTGCACCCTTTATAAATTACCATAAAAATGGAATATTAAGAAAATCTTTTACTTTTAAAGATTTTGAGCTTAATATAAGCGAAATTTTAGAAGCCATTAGAAATATGATTCTTGATTATAATTACATCGGAATATTGACATTAGAATTTTTTTATAAAAATGGAAAAATTTACTTTAATGAGCTTGCTCCAAGAGTTCATAATTCAGGACATCTAACAATGGAAGCTTATAATTATTCTCAATTTGAATGCCATATACGAGCAATATCCAATCTCCCTATACTACAACCAGAATTAAGATCGAATGCGGGGATGATTAATTTAATTTCTATAAACAATTTGGATCTCCATCCTGATTTAATCCATAGAATTTTGAATATACCAAATACTTATTTTCATTATTACGGTAAGATTAACCCCCAACAAAACCGAAAGATGGGACATATAAATATACTAAATGATGATAAAAATCAATTATTAGAAACTACAGATGCTATAGAAAAATTAATTTATTCTCATTAACCCACACCTTTTATTGAATTTTAAGAAACCAGTTTGCAAAAAGCAAACTGGTATTTTTTTATTTTTTTACTTTTTTTTCTCTTCTTTTTTATCTTTTGATTTTTCTGGTTTTTTTTCCTCATGTTTGTGTTCTTTTTTATCTTTTGGTTTTTCTGGTGTTTTTTCGGGTTGTTGAGCAAATACACCCACTGTAAAAAGCAATGTTAATAAAGAAATTAATGTTTTTTTCATATTTTTCTCCTAAATTTTTATGTTTGATTAATATAACGAAAATAAATCTAAAATAGGACATTTTTACTTGTCCATTTAAGTGATTTTTTTTCTCTTGTTTTATGGAGTTTGATCTGATTTATAAAAGGTACTATAAAATCTTGTTTGATTATGTATACAAATTTACTTACGATAGTTTTCACACAAATGACATTTTGCAAGAATCTTTTATAAAATTTTGGGAAAAATACAATAACCAAAACCTTGAGAACAAAGAATTTTTCGTTTTAAAAAAAATTTGCAAAAATACTGCTATTGATTTCCTTAGAAATAAAAAAGAAAACTTTTATTTTTTAAGCAGTAAAGAGATTCAGTCTATAAAAAATATCGATTCGTATGAATATTTGTTCAATGAATTGTTAGAGAAAATTAATAGAATTGCCTCTACTCTACCCAATGAAGATTTAAGACAATTGTATTTTTTATTACTTGAATCTAAAAAAAACCAAAGAGAAATAGCAAAGATTATGAATATTTCAGAAAGGCATCTTAGAAGAAAAATTAAGCAATTATTTAATAAGATTAAAGAGAAAATCGAGGAAAGCATATAAATGAAGCACCAACATTTGGATATAGTAGAATTATTGTATTTTATTACAGGCATTATAAATAGCGAGGGAGAAATATTACAAAAGGGATTGATAGAAAAAAAAGAATACCAAATCATTCATAGAAAAATTGGTGAGTGTTCTTATTGTAAAGAATTAGCAAAAAGATCCTCCAGTTATAATATAATCAATAACGAAGCACCTACAAAGAAATCAACCCCCTCATTTTTTGTTGGGAAATGGATTTTTTTGTTGTTATTTTTAATTTTGATTGAATTTGATTTTAGTTTTTTTAAAAATGAAAAACAAATAAATTTTTTAACAATAAATTCTAACAAAGTTAAAGAAATCCATACAGAAAGAAATATTAAAAGAGAAGTAAGGATTTATAAGAATAACAGAGAGATTGGTACGATCAGTGTAAATGAAAATACTTATTTAAAAATCAATGACAAGAGATGTAAATACAACCTGCTTCATCTAAAAAAAGGTTCTATCGATATAATGTTGACTGAGAAAATACCAATATGTCTTCTTATAGATAAAAAGCTTATTGTGATTTACAATCATAAAACTATAGAGAAAGCAAATCTTCTTGTTACCATTGATGTTACTGAGGAAGGGAATATTTATAAAAGTATTAATTCTATTAATGGAAAATTTGAACTAATTGTATATCCTGAAATCGATTTATACATATTAAACGACGAAGAAACTATTGATCTAAGTTAAAAATCCATTTTTATTTTTGTTATATTAATAATTAAATGTACGAACTTAAAACAATGAATAAAAACAATATTAAAGGAAACTTTTTTATAAACAAATTTTAAAAAATTCCGATAGAAGTTTGAGGGTTGTTTTATGCCTGGTCCTTATGTAATGCCTAATGCTTCGGGAATGGATACAAGTTCTGTAATTCAAAAACTAATAGAAGTAGAGAGAATACCATTAAAAAGATTAGAAGAAGATAATAAGAGAAATGAAATTCGCATTCAAGCTTGGGAAGAACTAAGAGCAAAGGCAAAAAAGTTATCCGATCTTAGCAAAGACATTTATTCTTTTACAGGACCTTTTGCACAAAAAAAACTTTATTCTAGTGACGAAAAGTCTATTACAGGAACTGTGTCCCCCAATGTCAAAGAGGTCAATCATAAAATTCAGGTTTTACAATTGGCAAAAAAGCATAAAATCCGATCGAGAGAAATCGAAAACAATGAATCCATTCCACCAGGAAAATTTAGTGTAATTATAAATGATAAAGAATATTCTTTTGATTTTAAAGGGGGAAATATTGAATCTCTTGAGAATTTATTCAAAGAAAGCTCTAATAAAGATTTTAGTGTTTTCTTAGTAAATATTGGTGAAAACAAGAAAATTTTAGTATTCAATTCAAATATTTTCGGCAATAGGGGACGATTAGGATTTAAGGATCAAGATAAGCTATTGCAATTTTTGGAAGTTATTGGTCAAAAAGGAAAAATTCAAGAAAAAAAACAAGGGTTAGAATTTAATCAATCGGATTTTGATAATAGCGAATTGGAAATTGGTACAAAAAAAGTTATTGCTAAAGAAAAGGTGAATCACTTTGAATACTTTTTCCCATTAAAAGATAAAGTCCAATCTATTGAATTTGAATTGAATTATGAAAAACAAGAAAACACAGAAAAAAAACTTGAGGGAAAAAAGAAAATTTATTTTGGACCAGAAATTAAAAATAAAATCGAAAATATAGAAATCACTGCACCCAATATAGAAAGAGAAAAAATTTTTGATTCTGAGGATATAATAAAAGATAAACAAGGAATTATTGATGTTGAAGTTTCTTATAATGTTTTAGGTACGCCAAAAATCAAGAAATTTGAGTTAGAAGAGAACAAAAAAAAATACCAATTGGATTTAAAAAATTTTTCAGAAGAAGAACCTATAACAATCCATTCTTTAAAGTTTAGCAAGAAGTTTAAAGGAAATTTGGAATTAAAAAATTTATCAGTTCAATATTTAGAAGAAGAAAATGTAATTTTTGAACCCTTGTATGTGATTGAGGATGCTCAAAATGCCAAATTATTAGTAAATGGCATTCCTATCGAAAAAGAAACTAATGAAAATATATCAGGCATTGTTACGGGAGTTTCGCTAAACTTGCATAGTGTTACAAATGGAGAAGTCGAACTAAAAATAGAATATGATCTTCAGAAAATATTAGATAAAATTCGCGAATGGGTTAAATCTTATAATGATCTAATGGGATTTATTAAAGAAAATGATAAATTTGACAGAACGCAAGATTTACAACTTCTTAGATCTACGAATCCAAATGAAAATATCGAAGATGGTTTGCGAAAATTGGAAGATTCGAGCGGTATTTTTGCAGGAGATCCATTGGTAAGAAGGTTGGTTAGTATTTTGAATTACATAATAGGGAACTCCTATCCAACCAAAATTAATCCTTCTATAAGAACTTTAGCTCAAATTGGAATTTCTACTGGGAAGCTGGGTAGTAGCTGGGAAGAAATAAAAAAAGGACTTCTTATTATAGACGAAGAAAAATTGCAAGAATCTTTAAGAGATGATCCCGATTCTGTAAAAGAGCTTTTTTCGTTGGATAAAAACGAAGATTTAATCATTGATGATGGAGTGGCTTTTAGAACAAATCAAGAACTTTCTGATTACGTAAAGATATCTGGAGGTCTTATTTCTTCTCGGATAGATTTGCTAAAAGAAAAAATTAGAGATAATAAAAAAATTATTTTAAATAAAGAGTTATCTTTAGGGAGAAAAGAAGAAATGTTAAGACAAAAATTTGGACGTATGGAGAGTACTATCCAAAATAGTAAATCCTTAAACAAGTTTTTACAAAATAAATTAGGCATAAAAGACGAATAAAGGTGGTTTAAGATGAAAATTTATATAAATGATCAAAATGTAGATTATAAAATAGAAGACGAGAAAAATTTAGAAGAGGTATATTCCTATATCGAAAAAGAAGTTCGCAAATTCGAAAAATATATCATCGACTATAAATATACTTTAAGAGAAAATCGAGGTTTTAAATTTCTCAGAGATATACCTGTTGATATTGTTAATGAATTTTATTTATATACAGGAGATATCAAAGAATTGATATATTTTAATTTGCGTTCTCTTTATGAATATATTGATGAAATAGGTTCCTATTTTTTTCTAAATGAAAGTATAAATGTAAATTCTTTAAAAGGTTTAAAAGAGGGATTTAATCATATTTACGAATTGGTAAATATGATTAAAAAATATTTGGGGGAATCTTATGAATCTATTTCTATTAAGCTACCTGAAGATGTAGAGAAAAATTTTAAAAATAGTTTTGAAAATCTAATAGGATTAATACATCAATTAGATGAAAACAATTATAAAATCTTAAAAGAAGGAATATTGTTAGAATTAAGAGTACTAAGAATATTTGCAGAAAGAAATATGTATGCAATGTTATCCGAAGTCTTAGAGGATGTAGATGTTATAAATGCTTTGGAGGAATTTTATAATAAAATCGATACTTTTAGTGAAAATCTATCCAATATCAATATTAATTTTCAAACAGGGAAAGAAAGCCATGCAATAGAATTGTTTTTAAAAATTTTGGAGGATATAGATATTTATATAACAATTCTTGTTTCTGCTATTGAAAAAAAGAAAGAAGCTTTACCTTTAGAGCTATATAACAAAGTTAAAGATGTTTTTAAAGAAATTACAAATAAAATGGAACAATTGGCAAAGGCATTGGATAAGAACGATATAATCGAATTAGGAGATATTTTAGAATATGAGTTTACGGAATCTTTAAACGAGCTAAAAAATTATCTTCCAGAGATTAAAAAAGAATTGATGGATCTGTCTTTGCAAAAAAAATAAAATTGTGTCTTTATTAGATGTTGGCATACTATTAAGAATTTTTTATAAATATCCTTTAAATTATATTCCTTTATTAGATAATAATCAAGCAGGAGAGTTTTATATTGTTGGTTTTCTTTCGCGAAATAAAGTGCTTCAATTTTCTACGGATAAGGCGAGATTAGAAGAAAAATTTCCAAAAATCCCAGAACATTTTATCGAAAAGATTATACAACCAAGAACGATTTCTGAATTTTTTAAAAAAGCTCCCATCCCTGTTTATAATACCTTAGGTAAATTTATAGAAAATTGGGAAGAAAGACAAATCAATGATTACTTAAAGATTTTCTTAAACTCTACATTTTACTCAGAAACAAATCAAAAAGAAAATGAAAATCTCTCTACAAGTATAGATCTACAAAAATTTAATATCATAGAAACCGTTCTTTCTGCAATTCCCTTACCATTATTTGCATTAAATCGAAATGGGGTTTCTATTTTTTATAATGATTTTTTTATAAAAGAAATATTAGAAAAAGGACCATTTAAAAATACTATGGGCTTAGCAGAGGCTTTCTTTAAAGAAGCTATAGAAAGAGGAATTGCCGAAAATATTAAAAAGAATTTAGATTTTGATCATCTCTTTCTATATATAAAAGAAATTAGAAAAAAAATTTTAATTTCAAACATACAAAGTGAAAATGAGGTACTAGGTTATTTAATTATTTTTTTTGATGATTCTTTAATTGAAAGCGGAGAAACCACAAATCAAAAAAGGGATATTGTTAGTTTTGTCGAAAAACATTTAAATGAAAATAAGACATACGAAGAAATATTAGAAATCATAGAAGTAGAAGTGATTCAAGAATTTTTAAAGAAAAATCATTATAATATCTCTCGTACTGCTGAACTATTAAAAGTAAATCGAACTACATTACAAAATAAAATCAAAAGATTGGATATTTTAAACCAATCTCCCATTTCCAAGCATAAACAAGATATGGGAACCGAAAAAACTTCTAAAAAATCCAAAACTTCTAAGAAAAAAGGTAATAATTCCTAATTTTAGAAATGATTTTAATGGAGATGGAGCGGGTGAAGGGACTCGAACCCTCTCAAAAAGCTTGGAAGGCTTTTGTGCTACCGTTACACCACACCCGCATCTAGGTTCAAAATTATTAGTTGTATTTTTAAGTCAACTACTTTTCGTTTTGTTTGAATCTGGTTTTACATCAGCAGTAAATAAATCAAATACAATTTAAGTTTTGAATTTTTTTAAAAAAATTTATGATTGTAAACCATTCCTTTTTTTACGAAATTCTCTATTTTTTTTGTAGACGGGAAAAGTGTTTTTTATTATTTGTCACTTGAAATTAGCAATCACCATGTATGATTGCTAAAATTAACTATTTAGAAGGAGGTTAAAGAATGAATATAAAACCATTACAAGATAGGGTTTTGATTGAACCAATAGAAGCTAAAGAAGAAAGAATCGGAAGTATTATCATTCCTGATACTGCAAAAGAAAAACCACAAGAAGGGAAAGTTGTAGCTGTCGGTCCTGGTCGCCAAGAAAACGGAAAAGTAATACCAATTCAGGTTAAGGTGGGTGATAAAGTTCTTTATGGAAAATATGCAGGGACTGAAATCAAGAAAGACGGTAAAGATTATTTAATCGTAAGAGAAAGTGATATTCTAGCAGTAATTGAATAAATTGATTATAACAACAAAGGAGGTTCAAGTATGGCAAAACAAATAGAATTTCACGAAGAAGCGAGAAGAAAACTTCAAATAGGAGTCAATAAACTAGCAAATGCAGTAAGAGCAACTTTAGGTCCTAGAGGAAGAAATGTAGTAATCGATAAAAAATTTGGAGCTCCTACAGTAACGAAAGATGGAGTAACTGTTGCGAAAGAAATAGAACTACCTGATCCTTACGAAAACATGGGAGCTCAAATGCTTAAAGAGGTTGCTACTAAAACAAATGATGTAGCTGGTGATGGAACTACAACTGCAACAGTTTTAGCCCAAGCTATTGTGAATGAGGGATTAAAAAATGTAACAGCAGGTGCTAATCCCATGCATTTAAAAAGGGGTATCGAAAAGGCAGTTGATGCTGTAGTAAAAGAGTTAAAGAAAAAAGCTAAACAAGTAGGCTCCAATAAAAAAGATATTGCTGCTGTTGCTGCTATATCTGCTAATAATGATCAAACTATTGGAAATTTGATTGCAGATGCGATGGAAAAAGTAGGGAATGACGGCGTGATTACAGTAGAGGAAGCAAAAGGAATTGATACTTATATGGATTTTGTGGATGGTATGCAATTTGATAGAGGATATCAATCTCCTTATTTTGTTACTGATCCCGAAAATATGATTTGTAGTTTCGAGAAGCCTTATATTTTAATCCATGAGAAAAAAATCTCTAACATGAGGGAATTGCTTCCTATTTTGGAAAAAGTAGTGCAAACAGGAAGACCATTACTTATCATTTCTGAAGAAGTCGAAGGAGAAGCTTTAGCTACATTGGCAGTAAATAATATAAGAAAGACAATACGTGTATGTGCTGTAAAAGCACCAGGTTTTGGAGACAGAAGAAAAGCAATGTTGGAAGATATTGCAATTATGACAGGTGGGCAAGTGATTTCTGATGAATTAGGAATGAAGTTAGAAAATGCAGATTTATCTAGTTTAGGACAAGCAGAAAAAATTATTGCAGATAAAGAAAATACCACCATTATTAATGGATATGGAAGCGAAGCTGAAATTAAAGGACGAATTAATCAAATTAAAAAACAAATAGAAGAAACTACAAGTGACTATGATAGAGAAAAATTGCAAGAAAGATTAGCTAAATTAGCAGGAGGTGTTGCTGTAATTTATGTGGGTGCTGCTACAGAAGTAGAAATGAAAGAAAAAAAAGCAAGAGTAGAAGATGCTTTATCTGCAACTAGAGCAGCTGTAGAAGAAGGAATTGTACCTGGTGGCGGTATTACACTTCTAAGAACTAGAGAAGCGATCAAATCCTTAAATCTACAAGATGATGAAAAAACAGGTGCAATGATTGTTTATAGAGCTCTTGAAGAACCTCTAAGACAAATAGCAAATAATGCTGGAATTGAAGGAAGTGTTATTGTTCAAAGAGCTTTACAAGAGAAAGATAATATTGGTTTTAATGCAGAAACCCTACAATGGGAAGATTTAGCAGAAGCAGGTATCTTGGATCCAGTAAAAGTAGTTAGAAGTGCATTACAAAATGCTGCATCAATTGGATCTATGATTTTAACTACAGAAGTGAGCATCACAGAAATTCCAGAAAAAGAAAAAGATGCTCCTGGAATGGGTGGAGCCCCAGGAATGGGTATGGATTATTAATAAAAAGCCCCATTTGCGGGCTTTTTTCTTTGAATTTAAAAAGAATCGTATTTTTTGGGAATATTCGAATTCATATAATGATTTTCCTAATATTAAGAAAGAGCACTTTGAATTAGTACTAACCGAAAGGTTTTGCGAAAAAGTGGACATCTTAGAAATTCAATAAGCATTCATAAGAAAGATTTAAATTTTGGGTGTGGAACTTCATAATCGTGATTTGTTAAAATGATTAAATTAAAAAATACAATATTTTAAAAAAGGAAATTAATTTACAGAAAAGCTTTTCTTGCAAATCCGTTTTTATGAAAAAAAACGAAGTCTTTATCGTCGAAGGTAAAAATAATCTCAATGGTATTATAAAACCTCAAGGGAATAAAAACGAAGCTTTACCTATTTTGGCTTCTTCAATTTTGGCAACAGAACCAGTTTATATAGAAAATCTACCTATTATAGATGATGTAAACCAAATGATAGAAATTCTAAAACTAATTGGGTTAAGAATAGAATACCCTGATTCCTCAGATCTAACAAAAATTAAAATCCTACCAAATCAAAAAATCAAAACGGAAATACCAAAAGAATTGAGTTCTTTATTGAGGGGTTCAGTAACTTTAGCAGGACCTATTTTAGCAAGAGAAAAAGAAGTGTTTTTACCAAGACCTGGAGGAGACAGAATAGGAAGACGAAGATTGGATACTCATATTTTAGCATTCGAAGCGTTAGGAGCAAGAGTTAAGGTATTTCCTGATGGATTCGAAATTAAAGCCGAGAACTTAAAAGGCAATGATATCTTGTTGGACGAAACATCTGTTACTGCAACAGAAAACGCAATTTGTGTTGCTGCACTAGCAGAAGGAGAAACCATAATCAGAAACGCTGCTTCTGAACCTCATGTGCAAAATCTGTGTCACTTTTTGAACCAAATGGGAGCAAAAATAGAGGGTATAGGTTCAAATGTCTTGAAAATCAAAGGAGTAAAAGAACTTAAAGGTGCATCCCATAAAATAGGATCGGATTATCTGGAAGTAGGAAGTTTTATTTCTTTAGCAGCAACCACAAAAGGAGAGATTCTTATAGAAGAGCCCGATTTAAAAAACTTAAGAATGATTCGAATGGCTTTCTCTAAATTGGGTATTTTAACTCGTGAAGAAAAAAAAGGAAATCAAGAAATCTTGATTGTACCAAAAGATCAAAGTTTAAAAATCCAAATGGATATTGGGGGAGCAATTCCAAAAATTGAATCTGCTCCCTGGCCCGGCTTTCCTGCTGATATGACTTCTGTAATGTTAGTTACTGCAACCCAATGCGAGGGCACAATTTTAATTCACGAAAAACTTTTTGAATCTAGACTATTTTTTACTGATAGATTAATTTCCATGGGTGCAAAAATTGTACTTTGCGATCCCCATAGAGCTGTAGTTATAGGACCAACACCATTGTATGGCAGCATCGTATCTTCTCCGGACATTCGTGCTGGAATGGCTATGTTAATTGCAGCTTTGTGCGCGGAAGGCGAAACTGTAATTCAAAATATCCATCAGATTGATCGTGGTTTTATGAATATAGAAAAAAGACTTTCCAGATTGGGAGCAAAAATTATTAGAAAAACTTTATAAATTTATACCAACTCAAATAAAGTGATTTCTGCTGGACAATTGATTCTTAAAGGAAACCAATGCCCTAATCCTCTATTTACATATAATTGCACATTATTTTCTTTGTAATAGTCAATATAATATTTTAAAAAATTAGATCCTAATGCGAAAGGAGAATTTCTATCTTTCGAAAAGATAATTTGTCCTCCGTGGGTATGTCCTGATAAAACTAAATCAACTTTCTCGTTTTTTAAATATTCAAATTCTGAAGGATGGTGATTGAGTACAATAATAGGATATTCTTTATATTTGATTTTTTTATAAATATTCCTAAACCAATATTGAGAGATTTCTCTTCGTTTAGTAAAATGGAACATAGGGTAATCTAATCCAATAAGATTGATATATCCTTTTTCTTTTTGTATTACTGCGTATTCGTTTACTAATACTTTAGTCTTTGTTTCTTTTAAAGTTTTGATTAATTTTTGTGAATTATCAATATGATCATGATTTCCTAAAATTGCATATACAGAACATATTTCATTGAGTTTAGCAAAATACCAACCTAATATATTTAAATATTGGATAGAATTATCAAGTATATCTCCAGTTACAAAAATGCAATTGGGTTTTAATGATTGAATAATTTCTAAAGTAGGTTTTAAGTAGGACTCATTGATTAAAGAACCTATGTGAATATCCGAAATTTGGACTATTCTAAAACCAACAAAGCTTTTATGTAGATCTGAAATTTTTATTTCTCTTTTAAATACTTGAAATTCTATAGAACTATAATACATTCCAGTAAAAACGGTTCCTGTTGCAAAAAAAGGAACGGAATCTAAAATCAATCCACCTACACCTGTTAAAAATCCTTTACGAGTAATTTTTGGGCTATTTTCGATGTTATTTGCTTCCCCCTTTTGTGATGTTAAAATTAATTTTGATTTTCTATAAATTAAAAATACCAAATAAAAAATTATAGAGGAAATCAACCAAAGGAAGAAACTAAAAAAAAATGAATAGTTCCAAGAAAGAAAAAAATAATAAAAAGGTTTAATGAAATCGTTAATGATCAAGTAAAAGCTTTTCCTGCTTAACAATAAGAATATAAAAACTGAATTTGTTGTTACAACAATACTCCAATAAATAAAAGAAAAAAAATTTATAAATTTAGTATTCAAAAATCTTTTTTTCCATCTCTTATAAACAATCCATTCGTAGCTAATTAAAATTACTAAAATGAGTGTAACAACAATTTTGAAAATGATCATTCGATCCATTATTTACAAAATAATATAAAGGTTGTAGCAATAGGCTATAAAATTTTGTAGAAAATGTAATTTTAAATAGGCTTGATTTTTTTGATTGTTTGTTCAAAAAAGAAAAATAAAAATATAAAATTTTAAAAATTGAGTTGACTATTATAAATAAATTGTATTCTAGATTTTATGAATGCGAAAACATTAAAATTTTTAATTGTAAACTTGTGGTTATTTAGTTTATTTTTTTGTAAATCTTCTGCAGATCAACCAACAACAGATTATAATTTGGTTGCTCTTTTTAATCCACAAATCTTAAATGGTATCTATTGGGATGGAATTAGTGAACTAAGTGGATGTACCGTATCTTCTTCTGATCCTACTCCTTGCATAATTTATCAGGAAAATTACAATAATAATTTTATAAGCAACAGAAAAAAAAATTTATACATCTATGTAGATAGCTTACAAGCAACGGGAAAAATCACTTTGGAAATTTCTAATCCAGACACTTTTTCTAGTTTAAAAGTGGACCTGCCAGTTTCGGCAAGTATCAATATAGGCCCAGAAACAGGAAACGGATACAGTAGGATATTAATCCTATCGAACCCTAATCCTGTTACAATTGATTCTATAGAGATTACTTTGAATAATTTTTCTGCTGATGTATTGGAAGATGGACTTAGAGGTAGTTTTGATCTAAATGTGAAAAGTCAGACAAATGCTTCTAATCATTTGAGTTTAAAATTTTCATTTAATATAAAAAAAATATTATAATGGGGGTACAAATATGAATAGGATCCGAAAATCGTTTATCAATTGGTTAATAACAATTTTATTTCTGTTTTCAATTCCACTACTTTCTCAAGAAGAAAAAAAAGATGAATTGAAAGGTTTAAAATTTACCGGATTACCACTTATCAGTTTTAGCACAGATGATGGATTTGGTTATGGGGTAAGAATTTATGGAACTTATTACGAAGAAGGTTATGCTCCCTTTAAATTTCAGACATATGGGCAGTTTTACCAAACAACTAAAGGATTTGAATATCATGAATTTTCTATTGACAGTTTAAAATTTTTAGGTTCTCCTCTCCGTGTAAGAATGAACATAGGCTTAGAAAGATATTTAAATGCACAGTTTTATGGATATAACAATTTTCAGGATATTCCAAGGCAAAAAAAAATAAAAGCAGGTGAACTTCCAATCAATGAAAATTTTCAATCTACACCTACTCTTTATAAAGTAAATGATGCAATTACCTTAAATACAAATTACTTAAGCAATCCCAACCCTTTAGATATTACAAATTATAATAAAAGTGAAAAAGAATTAAAAGAATCACAAGACAAATATTTTAACTATGATAGTATAAAACCTTTTTTTACAATAACCACGGAAGATTTTATTGGAAATACGAATTTTAAATGGTTTGCAGGAATCCGCTTACAAAGATATAAAATTCAATCTTACCAAAATGATGTAGATAAGGGCCAATTTTATCCCAATATAAAAACAAAAATTGATCATGAAAAACCAATTGGATACGATGCAACAGAAAAACCAAAATTTGTTAATACAATCCGACTTGCATTTGCATATGATTCTCGACCACGTATAAGAGAGCTAAACCCAAATGATGGTATCTTTACTGATTTTCACTATGAGGGTTCTGGAAAGGCAACAGGAGCTAATTATACTTTTCATCGATATACTTTAACTTTTAGACAATATATTGAAATTTTTTCTAATATTTTTAAATCAATCGATAAAGAATTGGTTTTTGCCTATCGGATCCAAACCCAAAAGACTGATGGCAATGTTCCTTTTTTTGAAGCAGGAAGAATCTATACAATGAGAGAGTCTGCATTGGGAATGGGGGGAAATAATGGGATTCGAGGGTATCCAGCAAACCAATTTGTAGATAGAGTTATGGGAGTTTTTAATACAGAATTGAGATTTACTTCTTTTAGGGTTTCTGCTTTAGGTGGAATTGATTTCGTAATATTGGCCTATTATGATGTAGGTAGGGTTGCCCCAAGTTATAAGGAATTTGTATTTAAAGATTTTCATAGAGCTGCGGGTGGAGGCCTTAGACTTGTATGGCAAAGAAATACAATTATTAATATCAGCTATGGAAGATCCCAATACGAAGCTAATGGAAATTTTTCTTTTAACCATATGTTTTAAAAAAATTGAACAAACTCCTAACCTATATGTCTAAAATAAAGTGAACAGGAAATTATTTTTTTTTATTGCTTTAGTAGGTGGATTGCTCTCACCTACTCTTGCATTTACTGAAGACAAGTTGATAACTTTAAATTCAAGAGCAATAGAAATAATTCAAAAAAAAGAAGGAGTATATTTTTATATTTATCCTGAAACCATAGATCCTATAAATCCAGAAAGAGATTACAGTAAAAAATATAAAATTCACAATAAGCAAATTCTAGAAAGTTTAAAACAGTTAATTTTAGCCAATAAAGAGTATGAACCTGAATTTAAAGCAAGATGTCTGCCTGTTTGGGATTATGGATTGGAATTTAGATCTCTACAAGAATCTCATTTTTTTTTGTTTTCTTTTCGATGTAATACAATACGATATGTGAATGAAAATCTATTTAAAGATTTTTCTCCTCAGAGTTTATTATTTTATAAAATATTTAAATACGAAATAGATGAAAAAAATTCAATCTTATTAGATGAAAAAAATTGACTAGAAAAATCAAACAAAAAAAATCCATATCCGTCTAATACTTTATGAGGTTTTTATGCTACCTTATATTTGGCTTTTTCTTTGTAAATTTTTTGCATAGTCACCCTATTGCTGTAATGCCTTTCTCTTATATAGAAGATAACAAGCAAAAAGGTACAAACACCAAAATAGCAAACGATATCATTGCAATTTTAAAACAACAGCAACGCTACGATATAGTCGAACAACAAAAAATCGAAGAAATTTATAATGAATTGCAAAAAGGACAAACAGGTTTAATTAATCAAGAAGATGCAGCAAAATTAGGAAATCTAAAAGGAATTCATTTTTTTATATTTGGAGAAATACAAAATCAAAATTCAAATTTTTATGTAAATTATAGGATTGTCCATACAGAAACAGGAACTATAATTTCTGCGGGAAGAAGTTCTGGTGCTTACGAGGAGGTCTTAGATAAAATTTCAGAAAATATTATAAATCAATTGGATATTTATCTGAATTTAAATAACCCTAATAGTCCTTATACAGTACTTTTGAATTTAAATAAAGAAAAACCAGTGTATAAAGTAAATGAAGCTTTACAACTTAAAATAAAAATCATTAGCCATAATAAAAATGCACCAAAGAAAGTATATCTTCAATTATATTCCATAGATGCGAAAGGTAAAATGACTTTAATTTATCCAAATAAATTTTCGGGATTTCAGTCTGTAGAAGTAGATAAGGAATATGTATTTCCCTCCGAGAACCACGATTTTGAATGGATTTTAACACCACCAATAGGGACAGAATATATTCAAGCTTTTGTTACAACGCAAGAGATAGATCTATTCAATAGTTTTAAAAAAGCAAGAAATGAATTATTCCCAAATATTGACCAGGATGGAAATTCTATCATAACAGTAAGAGGAATCCAAACTCAGTTAAAAAAAGATAAATATAAATATTGGTCTGCATCGAGAATCTCTTATGAAATCATTGAATAATATTTTAAAGATAGCAGTTGTTCAATACGAAATCAATAAAAGCAACATTGAAGAAAATCTAAATAAAGTTACATTTTTTGTAAGTAAAGAAAATAACGACATAATTGTCTTACCAGAAATGGGGATTACGGGATACGACTTTGTTAAATTAAAAGAAATTATAAAAAAAATTGATGATTATATAAACGAACTAAAAAGTTTATCGAAAAATTATAAAGTCACTATCTGCACAACTTTGCCTTATCAAGAAGAAGAAGCAATATACAATAGGTTATTTTTTATAACACCAGATGGCAAATTGTATCATTATGATAAACAATATTTAATCAATTGGGGTGGATTTCTGGAAAAGAATTTTTTAGTAAAAGGAAATTCTTTCCAAGTTGTTGAATATAAAAATTGGTTAATAGGATTTGGAATTTGTTATGATTTAAGATTTCCAGAGTTATTTTATTATATTAACGAACATTCACTTAAAACGTATGGTGATTTTTTAAAATTAATTATAATTCCATCTCAATGGCCTAAAAGAAGAGTTCAACATATGGTATATTTAGCAAGGGCACGAGCTATAGAAAATTTGTGTTATGTCGTAAGTGCCAACGCAATTGGGAGTAGTGGAAATTTAGAATTTAATGGGCAAAGCCAAATTATCGATCCCGATGGAAATCCTTTAATACATTTAAACGATGAAGAAGGTATATTTAGTGCTACAATAGAATTAAATTATGTTAATCAAATCCAAAGAGAAAGGCCAATCCTAAGGGATAGATTTTTTCTTGACTAAAGATTCTATGCAATAGTACTATATCTTAATACTTATGAATCAAACTTATAAAGTAGAAGTATCCATTGAATTAAAGGAATTAATTCCTATATTTTTAGAAGAAACAAAAAAAAATATAAACCTGTTAAATGAATCCATAGAAAAAAATGACTTAGAAAAAATTAGATTCTATTCACATAGAATCAAGGGTTCTGCTGCTTCTTATGGAATAAACAGATTGAGTATACTTGCAAAAAATTTAGAAGATATAATTAAAACCAACCAGAATATGAATTTAATTAATACTTTATTTTTAGATTTAAAAAACACCTTTGAAAATTTACATATAGTTTATGTAAATAAATCTTTGTGAAACCGAAAATAAAACAAAATGAATTTTAATTTTTATTACTTCAATGCGATTCAACTTATATTCTTAATTTTTTATTTAGTATATTATGGAAAATTAAAACCAATTTCTGGTTTGATTCAATCTTTTTTGTCTGGTTTTTTGGGCGGTTTTATTATTTTGTTATTTGCTCCTTTTTTAATAAAATTTGTAGATTATAAACAAGATATATTAGTTGCTTTCTTTAAAGCAGCCTTTATAGAGAAGGGAATTTCTTTTTTATTGATTTACGTTTTTGCTTATACATTTGAAAGAAAGATAGACGTCAATAAAATTGTTGTTTCTGGAGTTCAATACGCAGCAGGCTTTGCCTTTTTAGAAAATTTAATTTATTTAACCCACTTTGATCCAAAAGTAACCTATCTACGTTTAATCAGTTCTGTACCAATGCACTTAGCTACCTGTGGGATTCAATCATATTATATTGGAAAAATTTTTTTTTACTCTTTAAAGCGATTTAAATTTTACAATTTGGTATCTGCTTTTGTTGTACCTATTTTGCTTCATGGATTTTATGACTATTTGACATTTGAGAAGCAAGAATATTATTTTTATTTTATCGGTCCCATTATTGTTTTTATAGTTTTTATTTTCGAAATTATTTATTCAAAAATCCAAAACTATCCCAATTTAGAAGTACTAAAAAAAGAAAATATAAGGTTTGAAGACTGGATTACTTTACAAAAACAAAATGCTCATAGGCAATGGATTCTCTATTCCTCTGGAACGAAAAATCTTCCAGAAACCCCTTTTTTTAGATTCCAGAAAGATTATGTTAAATTGACAATTAGTTTTATTACACTAGTGCAAGCAATTTTATATAGTTTATTTCCTGATATTTTTATAAATTACTTCGAAGTTCGCTTGGAATACCAACATACTCTATTTTTTATTATGCCTCTTTCCTTTTCTATGATTTTTTTTATCCTAGGAAGTGTGAATCCAGAATACTTTAAGAATAAAAAAATTGCAATTCCTATTATTTTGGATGTAGATATATTGCTAAAAAATAAACGTGTTGTTCAGTCCCTTTGTTATGAATTAAAGACCTATTCTACTTTTTTAGATGTGGAAGAAGAGTTCTTAGAAGGTGAAAATTTATTGTTGATTTTCCACTATAAGGATAAAACTTCGTATCCTATTCAATCTAAAGTTTTAAAATACATTTCGGATAGTAACCCTTATGGGTATTCTTCTGGGATTATTGTTTCCATAGACATTAGTTCTAAAGATTTTTTAGTTTTTTATACTAATTATGTAATTTTTAGATTCTTGAAAGGATTTGTATTTCTTCTTAATTTGCCGGGTAGCGATAAAATACGACAATTCTTTGTAAAGCCTTTGACCATTATGCAATTAGAAAGAACATATAAAAAGGGTGAGGTCATTTTTCGTCAAGGCGACCATGGTAAACAATTTTATTTAATTAAAAAGGGTAAAGTAGGTTTCTATAGAGAACTAGAAGATGGAGAAAGCATAAAAATTTCTGAGAATAGTACAGGTGATATTTTTGGAGAAATGGCATTGGTTTCAGATTCTCTGCGATCTGCAACAGCAATTTGTTTGGATGATTGTACCTTAGCTGTAGCGCACAAAGATCATTTAGAGGCATTAATTCAAGCAAACCCAGAATTTGTAATGGATTTGATTAAGAATCTGATAAAAATAATACAGCGAAAAGATCAAGAATTGGATGATTACAGAAGACTCTTAGAAGAATATAAAAAATTAGAAAAAGTGTTTCAAGAAATCCTAAAAAAGCTAAATAGTTAAATCAATAAAGATCTTCTTTTTCTTTTTTAATAATGATTTCTCCCTGTTCATCAAGAGTTTTTGCAAAATTTAAAATATGATTTCGTGCATCTTGTATTTTTTTTAAAGGAACATTGTTTAGTAAATCCAATTCAAAAAGTACATCAGATGCTTTATTCTGAGATAAAGAATTTAAAAACAATTTTTTGAAGTTTTCTGGCATACCTATCAAGGATAAAGCTATTATCTTCGCATCTATTTTAGAGAGAAGTAAGCGAAGCTCCTCGAAATCAAGATTTTCAAGTTCTTCGAAGGTGTATAATTTTGCTTTGATTCGTTCTAATAAATCTTTATCCTTTTCTTCGATAAATTCTAAGATTTCGTTTTCGTGTTTTCGATCTAAATGATTCAAAATTGCAACTGCTGTTTGGATACCACTCATTTCTGAATAATATTCATTTGATTTTTTTTCTAATTTTTCTTTTAATATTCGAATACTTTTTTCTAAACCTTCTGGAAAAATTTGAGATGTATTTGCAATTCTAATTAGAATTTCATTTCGTTTTTCAGGTTCAAAATTTTTTAGTATATTGGCTGCAAAGGCAGGCTTTAACATTGCTAAAATTATAGCAATGATTTGTGGATTTTCTTCCCTTAGAATCGAAGCAAGTAATTTTGGATCAAAATTTTCTATGTATTGGATTTCCTTTTTTATATCTTTATGTTCCGCTTTTTTTATTATTTCGTTTGTTTTTTCTGGAGTATATAGTTTTTCTAAAATTTTTTTGGCTTCTTCTTTTCCAGTGGAATAGATAAAATCTTCTCTAAGACTTTCGTAAAATTCATTAAGAATTTCTTTTTTTTCTTTATTGGATATTTTTTTAATTTTTAACATTTCTTCAACCAAAATAGAAATTTCATTCTCACTTAGCTCTTTTAAAATTAAAGAAGCCTGCTCAGGACCTAGAGCAATCAAAAGTTTTGCAGCTTTTTCTTTTCCATAAGAGAGATTTTTCGAAATCTCTACGATTTCTTTTTTATTGTTATCAATAGTGGTATCTCCGATGGTAAAGTCAATTTTTTTTGTTTGTTTTTTCTTCATAATTAGTTTTTATAATTTAATTAATTACGATTATCATACAACTAAAATTGAATATAAAAAGATTAGCTAATCTATAAATTTCTGTGTACTATTATCAATTCAACTTAGAAAAAAATATTGTAAAGGGATAGTAAAAAAATTTTCTATAATTGGATGGAAAAAGAAAAATACCAAGGAGAATTCATTATAATCGATGCCCATGCTTTAGCGTATAGAGCCTATTATGCATTGATTCAACAAAATTTTAAAAATTCTGAAGGACAACCAACGGGAGCAATTTACGGTTTTTTTAGAATGCTATTTAAGGTATTAAATGACTATAAGCCCAAAAGAATAGCAATTACCTGGGACCCACCTGATAAAAGTTTTCGCCATTATATTTACAAGGAATACAAATCGAATCGAAAACCAATACCAGAAGATTTGATCTATCAAATCGAAGTAATTAAAAGCTTTTTAAAAGAAATTGGTTTTCCAATTATATTATCTTCTAATTACGAAGCTGATGATGTAATGGGTACTTTGGTTGAAAAATTTAAAAAAAAATATAAAATTATATTAATAACTGGAGATAAAGATTGTTATCAATTGTTGGATAAAAATATAATTATGCTGAGAGGAAAAAAAGGAGTTTCGGAATTTCAAGAAATATCAATAAAAACTCTACAAGAAGAATTAGGGGTTTTACCTGAACAAATTCCAGATTATCTTGCTATTGTAGGTGATTCCTCTGATAATATCCCAGGTGTTAAAGGAATTGGACCAAAAAATGCGTGCGAATTACTTAAAAAATACAAAAACTTAGAAAATATTTATAAAAATTTAGATGAATTGAATCCTAAAATAAAGCAAAAATTATTGGAGTCAAAAGAAAATGCTTTTCTTTCTAAAAATTTAGCTACTATAAAAAAAGATATACAAGACATTTTGCTGTTGGAAGAAAATCATTTTGAAATTCCAAATTATTTAAATAAAAATGTTTTGTTTTTATTTAGACAAAAGGGATTTCAACAAATTTATAAAGATTTACTTAAAGAATTTAATAAAAACCAAGAAACAAAAGAAAATTTAGAGCTTTTTGAAGATCAATTAGAAAAAACAATAAGAAAATATAACGAAAAAAATTCAAATTATATTCTAATAACCAAAGAAGAAGAACTAAAAGAATGCATAGAAGAATTTAAAAACGAATCAGAAATAGTTATTGATACAGAAACTTCGTCTTTAAATGTTTTTAATGCAAAATTGGTTGGAGTCTCTTTGTGTAGCAAAAAAAATAATGCTTATTACATATCTATTGTTGATGAAGAATCTCCTTATAAATCAAAAGGAATTTCTAGCGAAACCTTTAAAAAATATTTTATGGCTCTGAATACAGAAGAAAAAAAGTTTATTGGTCAAAATATAAAATTTGATTATAAAATTCTTAAAAAATATAATATTGAACTAAAAAATATTTATTTTGATACTATGATAGCAAGTTATTTATTAAATCCGGGTATAAGACAACATAATTTAGATGATATGGCTATTGAATATTTGGGTTATAAAACTATAAAGTACGAAGAAGTAGCAGGAGAGGGCAAAAAACAAAAAAGTTTTGATCAAATTGATCCCGAGAAAGTATATATCTATTCTTGCGAAGATGCAGATATAACGTATCAACTGTATACATTACTTAAAGACAAATTACAAGAGAAAAATCTTTTGAAAGTATTGTACGAAATCGAATGTCCCCTAATTACAGTACTTTCCAAAATGGAATTTAATGGTGTTAAAATCGATCTAAACTACTTTGAACATTTGTCGATAGAATACGATAAACAAATCAACCAATTGGTACACACTATTTATAAAGAAGCAGGCACAAAATTTAATATCAATTCTACAAAAGAACTACAATTTATACTTTTTGAAAAACTGAGACTTCCCATACAAAAAAAAACGAAAACGGGGTACTCCACCGATCAAAATGTTTTAGAAAATATAAGAAATTTTCATCCAATCATAGATGCTATTTTGAGATATAGAAAACTTGCAAAATTAAAAAATACCTATATTGATTTATTACCCACATTGGTAGAACCAACTACAGGAAGAATCCATACAAATTTTTCTCAGACGATTACCTCAACAGGTAGATTGTCATCAAGCAATCCAAATTTGCAAAATATTCCAGTTAAAGAAGAGGAAGGAAAAGCGATACGAAAAGGTTTTGTAGCAGAAAAAGGTTATAAATTAATTTCAGTAGATTATTCGCAAATAGAATTGAGAATTCTTGCTCATTATTCCAAAGATGAAAAATTGATAAAAGCATTTTTAGAAGACGAAGATATACATATGAATACGGCTATATCCTTGTTCAATTTACCGAAAGACAAGATTTTACCAGAAATGCGTGCAAAAGCTAAAATTGTAAATTTTTCGATTATATATGGAGCAACACCTTATGGGCTTTCTTTAAATTTAGGGATTGAACTAAAAGAAGCCAAAGAGTATATCAGCAAATTTTTAAATACCTATAAAGGAGTTAAAGAGTACATAAATTTTGTTATTGCTTTTGCAGAAAAAAATGGTTATGTAGAAACACTGTTTGGAAGGAGAAGGTACATTCCTGATATTTTTTCCGATAATAAAAAAATAAAAGAATCAGCCCAAAGAGTTGCAATCAATACCCCCATACAAGGAACTAGTGCAGATATAATAAAAATTGCTATGATTGAAATACACAAAGAGATAAAAAAAAGAAATTTAAAATCAAAACTTATTTTACAAGTTCACGATGAATTGATTTTCGAATCTCCAGAAGACGAAGTGGATACTATAAAAAAAATAGCAAAAGATAAAATGGAAAACAACACACATCTCCTTGTACCCTTAAAAGTAGATATAGGAATAGGTGAAAACTGGGCAGAAGCCCATTAAGTTTTTTTTATCAAATTTTTTAAACTATACTTACCATCTCCTCGTGCAGCGATATACAAAAAGACAAAAGAATAAAGGGCAGCAAGTTCACCTTGGTTCATAATTGGCCAAAATCCCTTATAAGAATGCCAGCCAAAATATGCAACAGCCATAAGACCACTGCTAATAAATG
>JBKBRY010000032.1:0-26243 GCA_046291925.1 Leptonema sp. (in: bacteria)
GACATAGCGGACATTGTTAAAATGTAACAGGGCATCTGCAACAATTCTTGAGATTTTTTCGTCTTTTAAGATGCAACTACCATAACCTGCGTCAAGCAGTTCCTGTATTCTTTTAGAAAAAAGTCGGTAATACTTTCTTCTTTCATTTTCTGACAGGGTCTCTAAAATTTCCAAAGCATCCTTGCTATCAAAAGCAGGAACGCTTTTGGTACTGAAGTGCTTTTGGAGCCATATTCGCCGTTCTTCTCTAATTCTTTCCTGAACATACCTTGGAATTGAATCGGCTAGCCTAAAAGTGACAAAATACCATACACCCTGTTGTTTCCAGTGAGGGAGTTTGCCTCTATGGATTTTTATCTCTTGATGTGGGTTGAAAAATTCAAAGAGATCGATATTGGGGTCGGAAGCAGAGATGCTTTTAGTATTAACCTTAAAGTATTCCTTAAGGGATTCCTTTACCATGTAGTCCACGATCTCCCGGGGTGTATAGTAACTGCCTGTTGCCTTTCTTGCCGTGGTGGCTGTCTCTGGGTTATAACTGGCAAGGAGGTTTTCGAAGACTCTACCAAGAAGTTCTGGGTCAAGGGCTACTTCTTCATCAACGGGTGTGTTTTCGTCTATAGTAAAGTTATATGAACTAAGGATATCGATAAGCCCTTTTGTACTGTATGTTTTATTCTTTGTACCGTAGTCTTCGTTCAAATCAACTATTTTATCTTCAGAAAAGAATAAAAAGTTCGGCACATAGGGCTGTTTTTTTGGATCATCAGAAAAGCCATCTATGCGGATTTCTCTACCTGTGTCATTGGATTCATCATTTTTTTTCTTATCAAGGCACTCAAAAAGACCACCGTTCAAAAAGGGGATTTCGTTAAACAACTCTTTTATCATATTAGGGTCTTTGAATAATACATGGTATCTATAGTATGTGTGGTTCATGTAGTCTTTGTTTAGATAGCCTTTGTATCTTTCTTCTCTACGGAATTTTCTTTTTTCAATAGGTGTGTTTAATGTTGCAAAGAAGAGGTTTTGTAAAATTGCTTTGTAGTATGTGGACTCTTTAGGTGATAGGTCTTTTAAGATGCCTTCAAGGAATCTCCTATCAAAAAGCTCTTTTTTGATAATGCCTTTTTGTCTCATAAACCAGATAAAGATGACTCTTGTGATAAGTCTAATAAGGGCAATGTTTCTGCCATTGGGTTGTGATTCTGCATCCTTTGGAAAACGGACATTTTTCAAAGCCCAGAAGTACCAGTTTGCTATTTTTTGATAAAACTCCTTTGTTACCCTTTCCACCGAGAATGCTTCTTTGATACTCTCGAGGGAAGAAAAATCCCCATCGCCAATTCTTTGAAGAAATGTTTTATTTGTCTCCTCAGCACTAACAAAATAAGTATATCTTTTGAAATAACTCCAATCTCTGTGCCTACCTGTATAAATTGCGTGTATCAAAGAAAATCGAAATGCATTGTTGCTATCGTGAAATATAAAAATCCCAGCATCAGCTTGCTCTCCTTTCAAAACTTGTTTTCCCTTTTCATACTGGGCTTTCTTCCCAAAACGCTCTGTAAGATTTTGGTTAGCTTTGAAGGAATAGACTACAAGCTTTTGCACTGTGTCGAAATGAATTTCCCCCAAGAAAACACAGTCTCTAAAATCCTCGTCGTTGTAGTCAGAGATTTCTTTATTTTTGGTTCTAAATGAACCATTCTTCTTTCTAAAAAATTGGATAAACTTGTTATTATCAAACTCATCTATGATATCTCGAAGTAAATCGTTGAACATTCTGATTCTCCAAAATCACAGGCAAAATTAAACACATCTATTTTCAATTGCAATGATAATTTCTTTTTCAACTTGTTTTAGCTTCTCAATCTCTTTTTGAAGATAATCTTCTCCTATCTCTGATTTTATGAAAGCTATCTCTTTAAGTGCACTGCTTATATTGTTCGGTTCTATATTTGCAATTCTTCTTAAAGTAAAATCCGAAAGAGTGCCATATTCCAAAATATCCTCAAGAAGCATTTTTATAAACACAATATCCGAATTTTGAAAGTTGTTAGAGTTATCTGGTTTTATACTATAACTAAGCAGGGTTTTAAGAATATTGATTGCTCTTTGCTCTAAACTCTGTTCAGGTTTTGGAGATGGAGTCTGCTTGGAAGGCTTTTTGATTTTTTCGTATTCATCCCAAAAATGGTTACTCAATGGCAAAGCTGGCTCATGGGGGAAAGAGGGCAAAATTCTGTCCTTTACATCTTCGAGGTTTAATTGGATTGCTGTTTGGTTTTTATCTTGCATGTCCTTGCAGTGGATAAATAGCCTACCTTTTTTGATAAAAACAAACAACTCGTCTTTATCTGACTTTTTTGCTACTTTGATTCTTGGCGGGAAGTTTTCGAGACTTTTTATGATTTCAGGATTTTGAGATTTAATCTCTTCGAATTCTTTTAAAACTTTTGTATAGAAACTTTCTTCTTCGAGTTCCTCAGGATTTTGTAGAATACGTTTGTACAATCCGGAAGGAGTGGGCACTTCATCAATACCAAATATCTTTGCATCCTCACCAAGTGCATTATGAATCAGAAACATTTTGTTTTCTGCTATCTCCTTACTTTTGACAAAGTCTGCCCCTTTTTCCGTAGGAAAAAAGTTTACAATATAAAGGCTATCAAAGACCTTTTTGCTTATACGATTGATTCTACCGACTCTCTGAATGACACGCACGGGATTCCAAGGAATGTCATAGTTGATTACCATACCAGCACGATTGAGATTAAAACCTTCGGAGATTTTATCAGTAGTTAGAAGAATATCGTACTCATCTTCTTGCTTTTGCTCTGGATAAGAAGCATCGAAGTTTGCGTAAATTTGTGTAGTTTTGGACTTTGTAAGATCTCCAGCAATTACAAGGACTCTGTTGTTGAATTCTTGTTGTAGAATTGGTGCAAGGTATTTAACGGTATCAATGTATTCAGAGAAGATGACTATTTTTCGTTTTTTATCAACCTTCTGGCTTTCTTGAATTACTTCAATAAGTTTTTTTGCTTTGGGGTCGTTATTTACAAGATCTAAATCTTCCAGCTCTCTCAGGATATCCTCAAAAAGTTTTCTATCGGATGCAATATCGGCAAGAAAACGTTCTTTGTCTTTAAGCTTATTGATCTCGTAGACCTCGTGATTCTTGGGATATTCACCCCTTGTAATACTTTCTGCATATTTCTTTAGTGCCTCCTCAATCTCATCAAGATCTTTGTCGTGAATCTTCTCAAGAAGTTGGCGGTCAAGTATGTATTTACCAGTCTTCTGAATAAACGATAGAACCTTATCTGTAATTTCTTTAAAATTTTCGAGGCTTTGTTTGAATGCACCAAAAGAACTTTCGAACCTTTTAACAAGTAGTCTTCTCATAAGATCATAGAGGTTAAACTGTTGGATATATTGAAAATTCTCTTTCCTTTCAAAACTGTCAGAGATTTCAGACTTATAATTATCAATCCCTATTTTATATAGAAAGGGTCTGTAAATTGCACCTTTAAACATGCCTTCTTTAGATTCCTTTTGCTTACTGTTGGCATCAGGTAGAGCAAAATATTTATCAATTACTTTGTCGTAAAACTTTGACTGCTCCTTTGTCAACTCGAAGAAAGATTCACGGGGGTCTTCTAACTTAGAGAGTTCTTTTACTTCATCGCTATAAAAAGGATTGTTTTGGAGGTCGAGGCGATTCCTCCTAATGGTGACAGGTTCAATCGTATTCTTGATTTGCCTTGCAAGATTATGGGAATATTTTATCACATCGCTAAGATCAATTTTTTTGTTGTTGAATAGTTTTTTGTAATAGATTTCGGCTTTCTCTCTTTTTTTAGAATCATTAGAGTTAACATATCGCTTTATGTAGGCTAGCTTGTCAAATATGCTTTTGTATTCTGTAAATTTGAGTTCAAGATTATCCGTCAATGTGATCGTAGACTTCTTTGGTGTGATAAAAAGCTTAAGTAGAGAGAAGATATCAGCAGGCTTGTTATTAAAAGGTGTGGCAGTAAGAGCAAGTACAATCTTATTTCTGCATATATTTTTAAGAAGTTCATAATCCCTTGTATCCTGATTCCTGAATCTGTGTGCCTCATCAACAATCACCACCTCTATATCTTTTACTCTCGAGACATACTCTGCAACTTCCTCAAGTCTTCCCAGGGAAAATGCCTTCCAGCCGGAATTGGTTAGATGAAAATCTTCAAGGTATTTGTTCCATCCTTCTGTGCCTGTCTCATCCCCAATAAGTCCAGGAGGTGCAATCACAATCCCTCTTTTATTTAGTTCAAAGGCAACAGCGCAGGCAATCACAGTCTTCCCAAGACCCACTACATCAGCAATAATTACACCATTGTTTTGTTCGATAATCGATAATGCCTGTTTTATAGCATCAAGCTGATACTTATACCTCTTATATCCTTGCTCTTCGAAAACTTCGATGAGTCTTTGACCTATCTCCTTTCCCCTAAAAGAATCAAGATATGTCTTAAGCACAAGTGCATAAGCCTCATAAGGTGTTATCTCTTTAATGAGGGTCTCTTTTTCAAGGAACTCAATAAGCCTCTTTTTTGTAATATCGTCTTCTGTTATGGGTATAGCCATCTCCCATAAATCATCAAAATATTTTTCTGCCTCCTCTAAGCCATAATCACTGATCTCTACATTAAACTCTTGTTGATGGGTTAAACCAAAGTAGGTAAGATTACTGCTTCCCGTAATAAAAAGAGCCTCTCTTGCAACCTGTGTTTGTTGAAGCTTAAAGATATAGAGTTTTGCATGGTTGGGCTCAAAAGTCTTTCTGATTATTAAGCGATCGGATTTGATAAGTTCAATAAAGAATTTTGCCTGCTCATAAAACTCTTTGTTGTCAAATTGATCTGTATTTATAGAGTTTTTAAGAGAAAGAAAAAATTTATGGAGTTTTTCTTCATCTGAAAGTCCTTTATGATCCCCACCATGTTCAATGATCCCATATAAGGTTCTATCAGCATTGAGACCAACCAAAACCTTCAGAATCACATCAGGATTCTTTTTGAGCCCTTCGTACAATTCTTTTAAGCCTGAAAAATAAAAAAAACCAACAAGAAATTTCAATTCCTTTGATTTTGCAAGTAGGTCAAGAAGTCTTTTTTTAAGATCTTTTGCTGAGCTATTTGTAATAAAGTTGTTCATATGCATTTACCAAAAAATATATTTTTTCTTTAAGCTTTTTTTGGAAATCACAAAATCCTTAATCAAAGCGCCCACTTCGACAAGCTCAGTGTCCACTGAGCTTGTCGAAGTGGAGCGTCTCGAAAAGCGGTCGTTGAATGGTGAGTGAAGCGAGCGTACCGAAACGACCGCTTACCCCCTACATTTCTAAAAATTGTCAATAATAATTTTTTTTAATAAAAATCCAAGTTCGTAAAATCTTTTTTTTGAAATTATTTTTCGAATATACTTTCTAACTATTTTTTACAAATCAGAAGGATCCAATTGATCTTTCTTTAAGTTTACTCCATCCGTTGTAAAACAGTAAATACATCCATAAATTTGCACTTTTCTTTTTTTTTGTGGATGTTCTAAAGGTTCAAACGCAGCAATCAAATATTCCTTTTCGCTTAAAATAGTTCCACAAATAGGACAAATTCTTAATCTTTTTTCTTTTTCTTTGGTTCGATTTTCTTTAAGAGTTTTTTTGATAGCTTTTTGTAAATTCTCTGGGGTTATGGGTTTATTTTTTATTACACTTTTTCCTTTTGTTTTATCGAAAAAATCTAAGATATATAAAATTACAATTGCAGATAGTATAATCCCCACAAGAAAACTAAAAAGAGTCATTGGTTACACATTTTTGAATTATTTTTTAAAAATCAAATAGAAACCAAAGAGAAAAATCAAAGTTGTAAAAAAATTGAATAAAAAAAAACTGTAACAATAAAAATGCAGTACTCAGACTTTGCCAAACATTACCAAAAAGATTCAGGAATCTTTATTTTAATGAAAGACCTCGACGAGGCTTTAAATTTAAATCCGAATTTATTCATGTTGGGGGGTGGCAATCCCGGTTTTATTCCAGAAATGCAAGAATATTTCTATTCTCTTTATCGAGAATTAGAAGCAAATCAAAAAACCTTCTTCGAAATGATTGGGATTTATGATTCTCCTCTTGGCAACCAACAATTTCGAGAAGAATTGGCTGAATTTTTTAAACTTTATTTTGGCTGGAATCTCTCTAAAGAAAATATAGCCATTACAATGGGAAGTCAGAATGCTTTCTATATATTATTTAATTTCTTTTCTGGATACAATTCCAATATTAAAAAAAGCTTAAAGGTCTTTTTCCCTATAACTCCAGAATATATTGGCTACGAGGATATACCTTTACAAAAAAATCACAGTATTTCTTTATTAGGTATTCCAGAGATTATAAATGATAATTTTTTTCGTTACCACTTAGATAGGGATAAGATTCGAAATACCTTAGAAAACTTACATCAAGAAATAGGATGTATGGCTATTTCGAATCCTACGAATCCAACGGGTAGAATTTTTTCTTATCAAGAATTGCTTTTTTTAAAAGAATGTGCAGAAAAATACCAAATCCCTGTAATCATTGACTGCGCCTATGGAGCTCCTTTCCCTAACATAATTTACAAACAACAAACTTTTGTATATAGTGATTTTTTTATTTATAGCTTTAGTTTATCAAAATCAGGATTGCCAGGACTGAGAACTGGAATTTTGGTCGGAAACCAAGAAATCATTCGCCTTGTGGGGAAGGTTCAATCTATCCACTTTTTATCGCCTAATCGCATAGCTCCCTATCTATTAAAGAATCAATTTAGGAATTTTGAATTTATCCATCAATGTAGGAATTCTATTACACCTTATTATTTAAAAAAGCGAAACTTAGCGATAGAACTTTTCCTAAATGCTTTTAACAAAAAACAGATTTTGATTCACGAATCCGAAGGAGCATTTTTTTTATGGTTGGTTTTTCCTACTCTTAAAATAGAAACAAAAGATTTATACGAAATCCTAAAGAAAAAAAATGTTATTGTAGTTCCAGGAAATTATTACTACCCTAATCTTTCAGAACAAAATAAAAATTCACCCTTTTATGAAGGAAATAAAAGCATTCGATTAAGCTTTAGCCAAAGCGATGAACAAATAAAAAAAGGTATAGAAATTCTTATAGATACCGTCAAAGAATACATATAACATTACTTTTTAATGCATTCAAATTCAAAGAAAATTTTAATCTCTTTACCTATAACAAATTCATTTTCGTTTAGTAAAATATTGTAATGCATTCCAAAATCTTCACGATTCACAATAGTATTTCCAGTAAAACATAGCCTATGGTTTCCATAAGGATCCATCTTTTCCGATTTTTTCAATCCCAATGCAATCTTTTTTGTAATGCCTCGAAGAAATAAGTTTCCATATAATAAATACTCATTTTGATCTTTTAAAACCATTTCAGTGCTGACAAAAATAACATTAGGAAAATTTTCTACATCAAAAAAATCCGAAGAATATAAATGTTGATCTCTTGCTTCTATAAAAGTAGTAATCTGTTTTACGGGAATGATTACTTTAACTTTTGAATCTAAAAAATTCTCTGGATCCAAATAAAATTCTGCATCAAAATCTTTTACAAGTCCAGTAATCTCTATAGAAAGGTGGCGTACTTTAAAAGTGATTTGTGAATGTTGTTTATCGATTTCTAAAGGAATTAAATTTTTAGGAATTTCTAAAAAACGAACTTTGTCTAAAGAAGATTCGTTTTTATTGGTCGAATTGATTATTAATTTTTTACTTGATTGGTTAAATTCATTAAATTTTTGATCCCTACTTTGTCTTGCTTCCGGTAATAGATCTTTTAGTTCATATGCAATTTGTACGTTAGAAAACCCCTTTAATTTTAAGTGAAATTTCTTCCCCACTAAGATTTTGTTTTTGAGCAATTGATACAAAGAATCAGAGATTAAAATTTCTGTATTTGTTTTTTTATTTGCATTTTCCAATCTACTAGCTAAATTTACTACATTTCCGATGGCTGTATATTGGGACTTTTTTCTATGCCCAATATTTCCTAAAACTGCTTTTCCATAAGCCAATCCAATTCGTACAAAAAATTCATGATCAAAATTTGTTTTTAAGTAGTGATTGAATTCTTTGGTAACCTCCAAAATTTTTATAGCAGAATACACACCATCTAAGCAAAATTCAATTACAGGTTTTTCTTTACCGATGCCAAATATTGCCATAAGAGAATCGCCAATAAATTTATCTATGTAACCATCATTGAGTAAAACTACATCACCTATTAAATTAAAATATCGATTTAAAGTAAAAGTGACATTATAAGCCAATTCTAAATGGACAAATTTAGTAAAGTTTTGAATATCTAAAAAAAGTACAACAACTTCATCAAAAACACCTTGCAAATATTTCGAAGATTCTTCTTGTGCAATCTGAGAATCATACTCATCTAAGATCAATCTGCGAAGTTTTAGGTTTCCCTTAGGAATAGTTTGGCATGCCAATCGAATTCTTTCGTCCCAACCTTTTTTTTTTGCTAATGCCAATTCTTGAGGATTCCTAGGAAAAAGATTTTCAAGTCCTTCTAGGATCTCTACTCTACAGGTAGAACACTGGGCTTCTCCAAAACACACATGCGTGTGGGGAATTTTATTTTTTAGTGATATCTGTAAAATAGATAATTCACCTTCTGTTTCGATGATTTTATTATCCGGTAGATATTCAATTTTGATCTTATTCATATAAGAAGTTAATAAATAAAAAAGAACTTCAAGTCAAGAATTTAATTGTACTAAAACGAAAAGCTCTTTCCTATATAGAAAGATTGTGTATTTTTTTCAATGCTTCTTGAAGGGAAATCCCCGATTTTTTAAGAGTCTGAAATTCCATCAAAAGTTTGTATTCAGGAGTAAGACCTAATTTTTGAAAATCAAACTGCATAAAAATAGCTTTTGACGTGGTATATATTTTGTCTTTAGAGAAAACTTTCGCACTTATATAAATTTTTCTTTTTTCTACTTTTTCTAATTTAGATTCAATATAATGAGTACAAGACAGTGGAACAGGTCTTTTATAAACAACTTCGAAATGGTAAGTCATACCAAAATATCCAGAAAGGAACATAATAGCTCCCATAGCCTCGTCAAGGATACTAGCCAGATACCCTCCATGGACATGATTGGGAGGACCCTCAACATTTTTATCAGGTGTAAATTCTAAAAAAAACAACTGTTTTTCTTCGTTGTAAAAGGCTTTTAAATTTTTCTCTTGGTGGAAGTTCTGAATAAAACTAGAATAGCGAAAGGGAAGCTCTAATGAATTTTCTAAAATCATAGATTACTTGTATAATAAAACTGATTTGTTTGTCAATTTAAATTGATAATTTTTTATTAAAAAACAAAAACCATTTGCTTACATGGATTTTTTTAAAGTAAATACATCAAAAACTTTTTTATTTCTTACGAATATTTCTTTCTTTAGTAAAGCAAAATTGCTTGCTTTTAGTTTACTTAAGAATTCTTCTTTTACAAGATCATCTTCGTAAAAAAATCTATCCGATAACTTTTGTTCATCAGGATATTGCAAGTTCAAATAAAAATAAGAGTGAAAAACTAAAACTTTTTTAAAATCATCTTTCTTATTGATTATGTTGATTACGTCTTCTACTTCATCCAGATGTTCTACTATAATACTCTTGTTATCCATTAAATAGGCTCCCATTAAAGAAGGAACAAAATTCGAATGAAAAACCCAAACAGTATTGTTTCGGAATTCTTCTGGAATTTGGTTATAAATCAAACCAGCATCCCGATTTACTTTAAAAACCATTTTATTAAAATATTGATACGAAAAATAAGCACTTACCATCAATAAAATAAAAATTAAAAAATTCAATACCCTTCTTTTTTTTAGAGAATCTCTTTTTAGAAAATCATATAGCAACAAAGAAGGTATGATCAAACTCGAAAGATATCTAGTTCCATAATCTACATTGGAATCGTTTGGTGCAAGAAAAACCAAAAAAATCATACTTACCAGAATAGAAATCAATTGAATTTTCCAGAACAAATCCATTTTTTTAAAATGGAGTATGGCAAATAAATACACCCAAAGGAACACTGGCATATAGAAAAAATAACCTACCCGCCAAGAATTCCCAAATAAAATACTTACTACATTACTCATTTTATTTTTAAAATTGAAAATAGAATCTAAATTCATTAGAATCCTATTTCCAAATATAGTATTATAAAAATATGAATTGAGCCCCAAAAGTAAGATCATAGAAACCAAGATGCCAAAACCATAGATAAAATGAAATTTTTTATTTTTATCCAACAAAAAAAATAACCCAACTACAAAAAAAAGATAAAAAATTCCTTCCATTCGAAAATAAAAATTCAATCCTGTTAAAAAACCTAAAAGAAAGGCAGAAAAAGGATTGATTTCATTTATTTTTAATTTGGTTAGATAAATCCAAAGAAAATTCAAAAAAAAGATTTGTAAAGCAACATCAAAAAAAGTATAGAATTGTAAGAACAAAGGAGTAAGAAAAAAAAGAATAAAAATTAAACTTTGATCCAAAAGCTTATAATGATACAAGAACAAAACCATTAATACAAATAAAATCTCAGGTAACCATAAAATCCATTCGTGACCTAAATACTGAATGATCAAGCCATTGAGATAACTTAAAGCAAAAGGGAAAGCACCTACTATAGTATCCCCTTTTCGCTCCATCGTGTTGGTGAAAATAAAATATTTACAATAGTTAAAATCGGAGAGCCATTGGCAACGGATGGTATCGTCTTTAAAATGGTTATAAATGACCGCTATACCTTGAAAATATTTTGTTGAATTATCTGCAAAAAATAAAATATTTTCATCTAATTGAAAATTTATATAGAAAATTGTGATAACAATCAAAGTCATGGTATAAGGAATTTTTAATTTTTTAAGCATAATTTATAGAAATTTAAATAAAGATAGCTATGACAATCCAAAAAATCATTTTAATAATCCTGATTCTTTTAAAAGTTCAAATCTTATACTCTAATGAAGAAATATGTATATTAGAAACCCGCTACAATTTAAAAACAAATGAGAAGAAAACCAAAATCCAATGCCCCAACGAACTATTAAAGCAAAAATTTTCTTCTGGTTCTTTATTCAAAATATTCCTTACTGCTTCTGGTTATTACTACCGTCTCTTCTCTCCTTTAGAAAAAGAAAGCATAAAAGAAAAACTAAAAAATTCAGAAAATCCTTATTTTATTCGTTTATTAAATAAAATCCAAAAAGAAAAATTTTTATTATTTTTAAATACAAATCTAACAAAATATTTGAATAGAAAAATTCTCATACAAGATTTTACGGATGATTTTAGTTTTTTATATGGAGGAAAGTTAACCTTCTATCCAATTGAAATTCACAACTGGTTTCTACTCTTACTTCAAGAAGAAAGAGACTATATGAATTTGACTTTAGAATCCCTAAAAAGAGAAGAAAATGGAATTCAATTCTACGGTAAAAGTGGAACTTGGAGTGGTGCCGCTTGGTTTTGTGGTATCCTTATCGAAGAGCAAGAAAAAAAAGTAATTTCTGTATTGGTGCCCTATAAAAAAAATCACTGGCAACCTGCAAAAGAAAAAGCCTATCAACAATTTTTAAATTTAATAAAAAACTAGAATCTCTTACTCTCTTTTTTTATTTACAAACATTTTCAAAAATAAATTTTGAATGTATGCAAATCCTAAAAAACCTTAATTTTCGTTCTCATTTGATTACAGAGGGAGATGTAAGAGCTCCAAACCGAGCTATGCTAAGAGCTGTTGGCTTTTCTACGGAAGATTTTCAAAAACCTATATGTGGCGTAGCTAGTGCATACAGTACAATCACACCTTGCAATTCTGGAATTAGAATTTTAGAAGAAGCTGCTATTCGCGGAATTTATAAAGCAGGTGGCATGCCTCAGGTATTTGGTACAATTACCATTTCCGACGGAATATCGATGGGTACCGAAGGAATGAAATTTTCCTTAGTTAGTAGAGAAGTGATTGCTGATGCCATCGAAACCGTTTGTAATGGGCAACAAATGGATGGAGTATTGGCAATTGGTGGATGTGATAAAAATATGCCGGGTGCCCTAATTGCAATGGCAAGACTGAATATACCTTCTATTTTTGTTTACGGAGGCACAATCTTGCCTGGTTACTACAACGGTAAAGAACTCAACATAGTATCTGTATTCGAAGCAGTAGGAGAATACAATTCTGGCAAAATCAGTAAAGAAGAATTTCTTGAAATAGAAAAACATGCATGTCCTGGTCCTGGGAGCTGCGGAGGAATGTATACTGCAAATACAATGTCTTCTGCAATAGAAGCATTAGGTATGAGCTTGCCCTATTCTTCTACAATGCCAGCTGTTGCTTCTGAAAAAGAAAAATCTGCTTTTGAATCGGGCGAAGCCTTAGTAAACTTAATTAAAAATCAAATTACCCCCTCAATGATTTTAACAAGACAAGCTTTCGAAAATGCAATTGCAGTGGTTATGGCAATAGGAGGTTCCACAAATGCCGTTTTGCATCTCCTTGCAATAGCTAGAGCAATGAATGTTCCTTTAACAATTGATGATTTCGAAACTATAGCAAGAAAAGTTCCCCATATAACAGATATGAAACCTTCTGGTAAATATTTAACTGTCCATCTTCATCAATACGGCGGCATACCAAAAATTATGAAAATTTTGTTAGAGGCTGGACTTCTTCATGGGGACTGTCTAACCGTTACTGGTAAAACCATCAAGGAAAATTTAAAAAATATTTCTTCTGAGATTCCCAAGAACCAAGATGTAATTTATAGCTTAGAAAAGCCTTTATACAAAAGAGGACACCTTGTTATCTTAAAAGGAAATCTTGCCCCAGGTGGTGCTGTTGCCAAAATTTCTGGTGTAAAACATTTTTCTATTCAAGGTCCAGCAAAAGTTTTTAATTCAGAAGAAGAATGTATGGATGCCATTTTAAATGATAAAATTCAAGAAGGAGATGTCATTGTAATTCGTTATGAAGGGCCTAAAGGAGGTCCTGGAATGAGAGAAATGTTAGCTCCCACCTCGGCATTAATCGGAAAAGGACTTGGAGAAAAAGTAGGATTAATTACAGATGGTAGATTTTCTGGAGGAACTTATGGAATGGTTGTAGGCCATGTATCTCCAGAAGCGGCTGTGGGTGGTCCCATTGCATTTGTTAAGGATGGGGACAGAATTACTATAGATGCAGATAAAAACGAATTAAGTTTTGATGTGACCGATGAAGAATTACAAAAACGCAAAAAAGAATGGATTCCTCCTAAGCCAAAATACACAAAAGGAGTGATGTATAAGTACTATAAGTTGGTCGGTTCAGCAGAATTTGGTGCTTGTACCGACGAAAATTCAACAAATTAGGAGTTCCCAATGAATACCGAAAAGAAAAAGCATTTTCTTTATGACGAAAATGGAAAGGTAACAAAAGATAAACCATGGATATTTCGAACTTATGCAGGTCATACCAATGTTTGGGAAACCAACAGACTTTATAGAGAAGGGCTTAAAAGAGGTCAAACTGGCTTATCCATAGCTTTTGATTTACCTACTCAATGTGGGTATTCTTCGGATCATCCTCTTGCATTACCAGAAATAGGAAAAGTGGGAGTACCGATAAATTCTTTAGATGATTTTCACATACTATTTGAGGGTATCCCTATAGATCAAATGAATACCTCTATGACAATCAATGCTACAGCTATGTGGCTTTTGGCTTTATATATAGCCCTTGCAAAAGAAAGAAATATTGACATTTCCTTATTACAAGGAACAACACAAAATGATTTAGTAAAAGAATATTTAGCTCGAGGTACCTATATATTTCCACCCGAAGCAAGCTTTCGACTTATAAGCGAGATGTACGAATATTGTATTGAATATCTACCCAAATGGAATCCTTCTAATATTTGTTCTTATCATCTTCAAGAAGCAGGGGCAACACCTGTTCAAGAATTAGCCTATGCCTTGTCGAATGCTATAGGTCTCTTAGATACAATTTTAGAACGAAAAAAAGTTAATAAAGAAAATTTTGATAAAATCGTTGGAAGAATTAGTTTCTTTGTAAATTCCGGCATTCGTTTTATTGAAGAAATGTGCAAAATGAGAGCTTTCGTAGAACTATGGGACGAGATTACCCTAAAAAGATATAATGTAGAAAATCCAAAATATCGGATTTTTCGATATGGAGTACAAGTAAATTCATTAGGTTTAACAGAAAAACAACCCGAAAATAATGCTTGGAGAATCTTAATAGAAGCCTTAGGCGTTACTTTAAGTAGAAAAGCTAGATGTCGAGCTTTACAATTACCAACTTGGAACGAAGCTCTATCTTTGCCAAGACCGTGGGATCAGCAATGGTCTTTACGCCTACAACAAATTTTAGCTTACGAAACAGATTTATTGGAATATCCAGATATCTTTGATGGCAGTTATGTAATCGAATCTAAAGTGAATGAACTAAAAGAGCAAGTGAAAAAAGAAATAGACAAGATCCTCAATATGGGAGGTATACGAGTTGCTGTAGAATCTGGATATATAAAAACAGAACTTGTAAGATCTATGTCAGAAAGGATCAGCAAAATCAATTCTGGAGAAATTATTGTTGTAGGGTTGAATCGATGGACAGAAGGACTTCCTTCTCCCCTCCAAGCAGGAGATGGAGGGATTTTTAAAGTAGACGTAGAATCTACAAAAAAAACCTTAGAAAATTTAGAGAAAACAAAGAAAAATAGGGATCAGAAAAAAGTAAAAGAAGTTTTAGAATATCTGAAAGAATGTGCAAGAAAAGGCGAAAATTTAATGATTCCTTCGATAGAATGTGCTTTAGCAAGAGTGACAACAGGTGAATGGGCTGATGCTTTAAGAGAAGTATTCGGAGAATATCGCCCACCAACTGGTATAGAAGGTCAAAAATTATTCTTAGAAAACGAAAGAGTAGAAAAATTGCGAAATAGAGTAAATGATTTTACAAACCAAAAGGGACACAGACCAAGAATTGTTATAGGTAAACCAGGTCTGGATGGACATTCCAACGGTGCCGAAATGATAGCTGTTGCAGCCAAACATTGTGGTTTTGATGTTATCTATTCTGGAATTCGATTAACACCTCAAGAGATTGTTCATACCGCAATAGAAGAAAACGCTGATATCATAGGAATTTCGATTTTATCAGGATCACATTTAGAGCTTACTGAAGAAATTATAAATGGTTTAAAAAAATATAAAGCTTTCGAAGAAATTCCAGTTGTAGTTGGAGGAATTATACCCTCAAGTGATTTTGAAAAACTATTGGCTATGGGTGTTAAAAAAGTATTTACTCCTTCTGATTATCAATTGATAGAAATTATGGAAAAGTTCATGGATATAATCGAAGAAAAAGAAAACTTATTTGTAAAGTAATAACATATAACAATGGAAACCATTTTAAATAAAACCACAAATTCCAAAGAAATAGCAATACAATCCCTAAAGGGAGATAAATTCGCTGTAGCAAAACTCATTAGTCTTTTTGAAAATACAAAATCAGAATTCAATGAAAATAAAAAAGAAATCGTTGAATTTTTAAAAAAAAATAGTAAAACAAATGGATTTTTCGTAGGAATTACAGGAACTCCAGGTGCTGGCAAATCTACTCTATTAGGGAAGCTTTCTTTAGAAATATTAAAAAAAGAAGAAAATATCAAAATAGCTATACTTGCCATCGATCCTTCTAGTGAAATTTCAGGGGGTTCTTTATTGGGTGATAGAACAAGATTGAAATTACCTTATGACGAAAATAGAATTTTTTTTCGAAGTCAAGCATCTGATAGGGAATTAGGAGGCTTAGGAAAACATACGTTTAGTGTTTGTAGGATCCTTTATTATCTTTTTGATATTGTCTTTATCGAGACAGTGGGTATAGGGCAAAGTGAAATTGAAATCCATAAAATCGCCGATTATTTATTTTTAGTTTTACAACCTTTCATGGGAGATCAAATTCAATTTATGAAGTCGGGTATTATGGAAGTTCCCAATGCATTTATCATCAACAAATGGGAAGAAAAAAAAGAAGCCCAAAAAACTTATTATGCCTTACGAAGTTCCTTATCTCTAATATATCCAAATTCTAAAGAAATTCCCATTTTCCCTACTAGTGCACTTAACGGATTTGGGATTTCTGATCTTGCAAATTTCATCTTGAATCTTAGAGACAAAAATAAAGGAAATTCCTTATTACAAAAAGAAATTTATTTTTTTTATAAGTGGGTAAAAAATGAATATGGGAATAAAGGCATTGAGTTATTAAATTCCAAAGGAGGAGCTAAAAAATATTTGGAATTTTATAATTCTCTTGATTTAGCCATAGAAGAATTTTCTAAAATCAAATATACATTCCAATTATGAACAATAATAAAATAAATTTGGCATTGCTTTTTGGTGGAAGATCTACTGAACACGAAATCTCGATTCTTTCTGCAAAGAACATTTATCAGTCAATCGATAAAGATAAGTATACTATAAAGGCTTTTTACATCTCTCAAGAAGGGAAAATCTTTTATATTCAAAATTTAGATTCTTTTCCTAATAATAAAGAAGATATCTTAAAACTAAACCTTAAAGAAATCTACATAAGAATGGATTCTGAATATCCCTTTTTTTTTATAGAACAAAACAATGTTTATAATATTAAAGTTGATGTTTTTTTTGCAATTACCCATGGAACTTTCGGAGAAGATGGAAGTCTCCAAGGTTTATTAAAACTATTGAATATCCCATTTGTAGGGTGTGATGTTTTATCTTCTGCTTTATGCATGGACAAAGAAGCCATGAAGCAAATTCTAATCGCAAATCAAATTCCTATCGTTCCCTTTGTAAGTTATAAAATTAGCGAAAAAGATAAAATTCCTTATAAAGAAATAGTTGAAAGGTTAGGTTTACCTCTTTTTGTAAAACCTGCAAGACAAGGTTCATCAGTAGGTGTATATAAAGTAAAAACATTAGAAGAATTCAAGGAAAAAGTATCTAAAGCATTTGAATACGATACAAAAATCATAATTGAGAAATCTATAGAAGGTAGAGAATTAGAATGTTCTGTTTTAGGGAATACAGAAATTAAAGTAACAATTCCAGGCGAAATTAGATCGAATCATGAATTTTACTCTTACGAAGCAAAATATATAGATCCCAAAGGAGCAGAACTTTATATTCCAGCACCAAATCTTACAAGCGAAAAAATTGAAAAAATAAAGAATTTGGCCTTTTCTGCTTATAAAGCACTGTATTGCGAAGGTTTCGCAAGAGTAGATATGTTTTATACAGACAAGGAAATCTATATAAACGAAATCAACACTCTACCAGGTTTTACTGATATAAGCATGTTTCCTAAACTTTGGGAATACGAAGGACTAAGCCAAACCCATTTAATAGAAGAAATCATTCAATTATCCATAGAAAGATTTAATATAAGCAAAAACATTAAAAAAACATATGGATACTAAAAATATTTTAATAAATAATTTTATAAAGATTTTCAACAAAAATCCTTCAAAATTTTTCTTTGCTCCCGGTAGAATAAATTTTATAGGTGAGCATATCGATTACAACGGTGGTAAGGTTCTACCTTTCGCAATTGATAAAGGAATTTATGCTGCAGTGCATCTCGAAAATAATAGCAAAAACAAAGTCATACACATGTATTCTGAATTAGATAAAAAAATATACACAATCAATTTAGAAGAGGAAGTAGAAAAAATCAGAAATTCAAAGCTATGGATTCGGTATCCAATTGGAGTGTTCGAATATCTAAAAGATTCTTTACAAAATTTTGAAATTTGGATTTATTATTTTTATGATCTCCCGATTGGTTCAGGATTGTCTTCTTCTGCTTCTATGGAAGTTCTAACGGGCTATATTGTCAAATCATTAATTATAAGAGAAGAACCTATAGATAGAGTTGAATTGGCTCGACAATGTCAGAAAGTAGAAAATGAATTTGTTGGTGTACAATGCGGAATTATGGACCAATTTGCTGTTGCAATGGGAAAAAAAGATCATTTTATTCTTTTAGATACATTTAGTTTGGAATATGAATATATCAATTTTTTTTATCCAGAGATTGATATCATTGTGATCAACTCCAATGTCCCGAGAGAATTGGCTACTTCCCAATATAACGAAAGGCTAAGGGAATGCAAACAAGCTTTAGAAATTCTCTCAAAAAAACATAACACGAAAAATTTGGTAGATGCACCCGAAAAATCTGTCCAAGAAATTCAACAAGAAAATTTAAAAAAGAGAGCCCTCCATGTGATAAACGAAAATCGACGAGTTCAAAATCTTATAAGTATATTAAAAGAATCCAAAGAAGATGTTTTAAAAGAAACTACCTTACAAAATATAGGAAATTTATTATATGAATCCCACGATTCTTTAAAAGATTTATACGAAGTTTCTTGCAAAGAACTGGATCTAATTGTCGAAGAATCAAAAAAATTAGAAGGGGTATTCGGTTCTAGAATGACAGGAGCAGGTTTTGGGGGTTGTGCCATAACCCTTCTGAAAAAAGGATATTTTGAAAACTATAAAAGACAATTGCAATCCATTTATAAACATAAAACAAACTTAGAAGCAGATATTTTTACAGTACAGATTTCTGATGGAGTAAAATTATATGAATTTTGAAACTTTTCTTATAGAATCTATTGCTTTTCAAAAGCAAAATCAAATCTATGAAATTAAAATTCATAAAAATCTTCAGGAAAGAATTCAGGTAGATTCCAAATTTGGAAAGATTAACATAGTTTTTAAAAATAGAATTCTAAATGTTTTTTTCGAAGAATTTTTTAACTATGATGATATCCCTATAGATTTTATTACTATAGTTCTAAAAATTCCCAACATAGAAAATTTTATAACCTTTCTACACCAAGGTTATAATAATTGGACACAGACTTACGAGGTCCCCATACAAAGCAAACAAAAAAATGTTAGTAGTTTAGTTAAATGGCTACTTGCTTCTTTTAGTGAACATACCATTATAAGGTATATTAATAAATTTTCTAAATATTTACTTCGTTCCCATTTTTATACTTATTTAAGAGATAAAAGCAATTCCATTTTAATGTTTTGCTCTTTAAACGAAAAAACATCCTATACAATTTTTCAGTTAGATTACCAAAACTCAAATTTAAAGATAATTAAAGATTTTCAAAATTTTATCATTGCTTCTAATATGAATTTATATTCTCTTTACATCAATTATGGAGACTACTATAAAATTTTTGATTCGATTTCCGATCTATTAGAACCTCCTAAAATAAAAGATGAGTTAGTGACTGGATATACTACATGGTATTATCACTACAACAATCTGAATTTTAACGAATTATTAAAAAGAATCGAATTTATAAATTCAAATGCTATTCCTATCGGTGTATTCCAAATTGATGATGGTTACCAGAAAAGAGTCGGTGATTGGTTGCATCTAAAATCAGACTTTGATAATCGAATGAAAGAACTTGCTTCTAGAATCAAGCAATATAAAATGAAAGCTGGTATTTGGCTTGCTCCTTTTATATGCGAGCAAAAATCCTATTTATACCAATACCATCCCGAGTGGATTCTTAAAGATAAAAAAGGAAGATTTGTCGTAGCTGGATTTAATCCTCTGTGGAGTGGGAAATTTTATGCTTTGAATATTTACCATCCGGACTTCCAAGAGTACATCAAACATGTTTTGAATGTTTTTACTCAAGAATGGGGTTTTGAGTTGTTAAAGTTAGATTTTTTATACGCAGCATGCATATATCCCATAAAGAGAAAAACTAGAGCAATTCAAATGCAAGATGCTTTAGATTTTATCCATTCAGTTATCAATTGGAGAAAAGGAAATATTAAAATTTTAGGATGTGGAATTCCTTTTTCTCATGCCTTTGGCAATGTAAACTATACACGAATTGGAAGTGATGTAGAAGAAAAGTGGGAAAATTTTCTAAAAAAATTTAACTTTTTAGAAAGGGTTTCGACTTTTAATTCATTAAATTCCACAATCTATAGGCATAGTTTTAACACTAAAAATTTTATCAACGATCCTGATGTTTTTTATCTAAGAGATAAATTTCGCGCATTGAAAAAGTCAGATCTTTTTAAAAAAATCTTTTTAACAGAAGAAGAAAAACTAACTCTACTTTATGTAAATCATATCCTTGGGGGTTTAGTTTTTACTTCCGATCCTATTGAAAACTATAATAAAGAACAGTTAGAGTTTTATAGAAGGCTCTTCCCGTTCTCTAAAAAATATTATACGAAATTTTTGCCAATCAATCCAGAAGCATTTGAAATACGTTTTTTTATAAAGAAAAATAAATTTTATTTGGATAGAGAGAAGAAAAATCAGGATGAAGTTTTAAAATATGTATTTTTTACGAATTTATCAGAAAAAGAAGTTTCTTTTAATTTAGATCCGAACCAAATGTATTTTGTTTCTTTCCCCTTTCATAGAGAGTATGGAGAATTTATCAATACAAAAGAAAGCTTAATTCTAAAACCTCATCATTCCCTACTTTTATATATGGCAAATCCAAAACCAAATCAATTGCTTGGTTCCGACGGAAGTATTTTTCCTTTATCAGAAATAAAAAGTTTTTCTTTAAAGAAGAGCGAGTTTAATGCCACATTAGAAGAGAAATCTTTTGGTAAAACAACCACCTATATTTGTATTAGTCCCAAAGAGAAGCAAAAACTCGAAAAAAAATACCATGTTCAAGAATGGAAATCCATTCTTTATATTAAAAAAGAATTTTTAAACAGTCAGTAGGTTTCTACTATAAAACGGTTCAATTTGGATAGATATCTTAACGCTTCTGACCATGTTTCTTTTGTAAAAGATACGGAATACTTCTTTTCGTAATAATTTTTAAAAAAGTTAGAAATGGAATCTTCCATTCCTTGCAATCCACATATATAAATAATAAAATTATTTTTTTCTAAAACTTTACTAATTTCTTCTTGATGTTCTTCCAAAAGATGATGAACATAAACTTTCTTTGAGGGATTCTCTCGGGATAAAGCAGAAATCAAAGAGAAGTTTTCCATTTTGATTTTTAATAAGTCATCGTTGATTTCGTTTGCATAAAGATGGTCTTTTTTGTATCTTGAACCAAAAAATAAATAGATCTTACCCTTGTAAGAATCCTTTTGACTAAATATCCTAAAAAGAAAAGAGCGAAACGGAGCAATACCTGTTCCAGTTGCAAAGAAAAGTAAATCAGTTTCTTGATCTTCTGGTAAAGAAAAATGTTTCCCTGCTGGACCTGTTATTAAAACCTCATCTCCTTCTTGCAGGTCGCACAAATAATAGGAACAAACGCCCTTTACAATTTCTCCTTGTTCGTTTCTGTAGGCTACCCGCTTTACACATAAAGAAACTGTATTAGGATAGTTTGGATCACCACCATTAGGAGAAGCAATAGAATACAATCGTAGCTTATGGGGTTTTCCTTTTTCGTCTACGCCAGGTGGAACAACTCCTAATGACTGACCTTCTGTATATTTATAGTTTGTGTTTTTTAAATCGAATATAATATGCCTTACATCCTCTTCGTAATCTTTTGGAACAAGTTTTGTATTGGAAAGCACTTTTACTTTGAGTGGATCCTTTGGTTTGTAAAGCATATCTTGGGTATCTATAATTTTTGCAGGTGGGGGGAAGTAATGAGAAAAATCCATAAGAAGATTTTTTAATTTTGCTCGATTCAGTCAAGAAATTTACAGCATGGTCTATGAGAAAATGCTTCTTTTATATTTAGAAAAACTCTAACATAAAATTGCATTTAATGATATATTTATTTATTTTTCAAATTTATAGACAAGTTAAAATATATTTTTTTTTTAGTCTCAAATGAAGACCAAATTTGATTCTTTGTTTAATTTCTCAATTTTATTATTTTTTTTCATAGGAATTTATTTTTTTATGATTCATCCAACTTTACTCTACTCCCAAGAATCCCAAGAAAACAAATCAAATTCTGAAGTACAAGAAGCCCCTCAAAAAAAAGAATCTCTTTGGAACTGGATCCAGAAAGGGGGATTTACGATGATCCCGTTAGGTTTGATTTCTTCAATTATCATTGGTTTTTCTATAGAAAGATATATTTTTTTTAAAAGAAGTGGGGTTCGTTTAAAAAATTATTTTGAAAATTTTTCTGAAAAAATTAACAATTTAGAAGAATTAGAAAAATTTCTAAAAGAAGATCAAACCATTGTATCAAGAATTTTAAAAATAGGAATACAAAATAAAGATAAAGAGATTTCTCTTATCGAAAAGCAGATCGAAAGTCAGTCTATTATTGAATTAGGTAAATTAGAAAAGGGATTGAATTTGTTATCGAATTTGGGAAATTTAGCACCTTTGTTAGGATTTTTTGGAACTGTAGTTGGAATGCGGCATAGTTTTATTCAATTTGTTGTGAAATTAGCACCAACAGCAAAAGATTTAGCTTCTGGAGTAGAAGAAGCATTAATTACTACTCAAGCTGGCTTGCTGATTGCAATCCCAACTTATTTAGTTTATAATTTGTTTATCTATTGGATTGATTCTCTCTCGGTTGAAATTGAACGCTGCGGAAATTTATTAATCAATAAACTATACGAAGTGCAACATGGCAATCAAAGTAAATAGAAAAAGTAAAGATCCTGAAGAAATTTCTTTAGCAAGTACATCAGATATTGCTTTTCTTTTGATCATCTTTTTTCTTGCAGCTAGTGCTCTTTTAGAATTGAAAGGTGTAAAACTTCCTTTACCAAAAAAAGATGCTCCCCCATTACAAATCGAAAAAAAAAATTTATTTAAAATTGAAATTGATAAAGATCAAAATTTTATTCACGAAGCTAAAAAATACACACTAAAAGAAATACTACCTATTATGGAAAAAAGTTTTAAGAACAATTCAGAATTGGTTTTTTCTATTAAAGTAGATCCTGATTGTCCTTCGGAAATCATCCCACAACTTATCTATCAAATGCAAAGAAAAAATTTAATTCGTTTTTCCATCACCATTCAAAAATCATTAAAATAATATGAAGTTAAGAAAAAAAAGAAATGTTTCTGGAATTCCCGTTGCTGCAATGGGAGATATTGCTTTCCTCTTACTTATTTTTTATATATCTACTACAATGCTTACTGATCAAAAACCAAGAGAAGTTGAACTTCCAAGACTAAATTCAGAGATCCAGTCATCTCCTTATCCCTTAATCATTTATTTAGATTCTTTTTTGGCAAAAAACAATATGGTTTACTTTTTTAACGAAGAAATTCCTATTTCTCTTTTGGATCAAAAAATATACGAAAAAGCATCGAATGCTCCTACAAGTTTTAGAGTTTACTTAAATATAGAAAAAGATTTACCATTTCGATATATGTACGAAGTGATTCAAAAATTAAAATCTGCTGGTATAAAACATCTAATCATTACAACAAAAGAAACAGAATCCCTATGATAAGTTTGTATCAAATTCTATCAAAATGGGACCTAAGAATATGGACTTTTATAGGCTTTTTGATTCAACTTTTTTTAATTTTTATATTAAATTTGATCTACAATCTTTTACCAGAAAAAAAACTATTGGATTCAAAAAAAATAACAGTTGTGCCCGAAATGTCTTTTATTGAATATGAAGAACTCACAACACAAGAGATTCCTCAACAATCGAAAGAGCTTTCAGAAGAAATCGTAGAAACAGAAAAAAAAGAAAAGCAGGAAGTGATTAACTGGCAAAATGCTACAGATCCTTCTTTGGATTTTAGTCAAAGATTTAGCGTAAAAATAGCAGTATCCATTTCGTCAGAAGACTATCCAGAAAATGCAAAAAAATCAAATTTAGGAAAAGTGAAAGTTTCTGTAGCATTATATATAGGATCGGATGGAAAAATAAAAGATGTTCAAATAAGAAAAATAGAAAGTCAATCTGGAAATATCGATGCCTTTAAGCAAGATTTTATTCAATCCGTAAGAAAAGTATTTTTACAAAAAAGTAAAGTTTTATCTGAACCTTACAAGATAAACGGTGAGTATAAAGATTTTATCTGGCATACAACAGTCACTTTTACTTTAGAAAATTGAAAAATTTTTTTTGAATTCTTATCCTATTGAATCCATTGTAAAATTTTTAAAGAATCTCGTATTGGTTTCGGATCATGAGTACGAATCCAATCAATACCCTTTTTGATCAATTCTAATTCGCAAGCCAAAGTAACATAATTCCTTTCCTTGGGATTTTCTATATTCGCAACTTTTCCTAAAAAGGATTTTCTCGAAACAGAAATATAAACAGGAAGCTTATATCGCTTTTTTATTTCTGGAATTGCATTGATAACCTGAAAAGAAATCATAGGATCCGATCCCAAAAAAAAACCCATACCCGGATCTATTATAATTCTATCTTCTGAAATACCAGCTTGTATGAATTGCTCGAGTCTTTGATCAAAAAAACGAAAGATTCTTTCTACAATCTTTTCGTTATGATCGATAATCTCTGCTCTGCCAGAAGAAATTTGATGCATTAAAATCAATTTACAGGAATGATCCCTTAGAATCGGATATATTTCGGGATGAGAAAACCCTGTAATGTCATTCAAAAAGTGAATAGGATACTCCAAAAAAAATTTTTGGACTTCTAAACGCCAAGTATCAATAGAAATAGCAATTCTATTCTTAAGAGCATACCCTACGATAGGTTTTAATCTTTTGATCTCCAATTCTATCGGCACATCTTTACCGTTTGGATTACTTGAAATCGCACCTACATCAATTACGTCTGCTCCTTCTAAAATAAGGGTATGAGTCTTTTTTATAGCATTTTCAAATTTTAAAAAATCTCCACCATCAGAAAAGGAATCTTCTGTAATATTTAAAATCCCTGCTATCTTGACACCAAAATTCATTAAAAGACAAAATTCAAATTAAATTTTGAGAATCAATTCTTTTATTCTTTTATAAATGAAATTACATAAGGAATCATTTGTTCTGGACTTTCCTCTTGAGCTATATGCCCAGTATCTGGCAATAAAATCAATTTTGAATTGTTTATATTTTGATAAAATAGAAAAGCATGCTCTAAGGGAATCCAAGGATCATTTAACCCCCATAAAATTAAAGTAGGAGTTTGAATTGTTTTAAGTTCATCCAAAGAAAGTTTTTGATAGTTACTAAGAAATAAACCCTTATGAGCTAAAGTACCACCTTCTGTTTTGAGGGGTAAATAATAGAAGTCTACTTTTTTATGAGTTACTTTGGAGGGATCATAAAAAGCTGAGCGTAAAGCGTAACGAACAACCGGACGATTTACTAAAAGAAATTCAGTAATACTTAAAAAACTTACATAAATTTTTTTTAAGAAATAAGGAGGATGTTTGATTTCTATGAGTCCAGATGAATTGATCAAAACCAATTTATGAACTCTTTTGGGATATTTCAATGTATATCGTAAAGATAATTCTCCACCCATAGAGTTCCCTATCAAAATTACTTTTTCGAAAGAATAAAAATTTTGTATATTGAAAATTAAATTTAGATAGGCATCACGGCTGTAGGGAACTTCTGGCTTGTCGGAAAACCCAAATCCCAAAAGATCCATTGCCACAATTGGGTAAGGAATCGGAAAATTTTTTATAAATTCTTCCCAAGTATGTATATTACTGGAAAAACCATGGATAAGAAACAATGGAGTCAAACCTTTTGAAAGCTTTAAATTTTTTTCTATGACGAAGATGCCACGAGAATCAATGAAGATGTATTTTCCTTCGGGAACATATTTTAAAGCCAATTCTTTAGAATTATATGTTTTGCAAAAAAAGATCAAAACTAAAAAAATATATTGAATTAAAAATTTTTTTTTTGTAAAATACATAATCAAAAAAATTTACTCACAGATTTTATAAACCCTGCAATTAAACAAGAATATTATAAATTTATATAACTTTCAACAATTTTATTTTTGGTAAGAATTTTTTTTTCTCCTTACAATATATATGTATGTTAAATATCACTCGTTACGAATTGAAATCTAAATATAAAGTATGTGTCAATATTCTGCCAAATTTCCATAAAGAAATCCTTAG
>JBKBRY010000033.1:0-25978 GCA_046291925.1 Leptonema sp. (in: bacteria)
ATCCTCTACTACAACGAGGAGATACTCCACTGCCAGAGTATTTTTTTTCTGAATTTTCTCTTCCTTTGTATAACTATGTACATTGCCAGTGGTGGGATAAAAGGAATAAGGAATTTTTTTCGATCTTTTTCGATTTTCCTTAAATCCAATATATAGGAATTATTTTTCAGTTTTACATAAAAATAAAAGAAACACCTATTAGAGAAAAAACATCTCAGAACTCAAAATTTATGAGATTCAATTTCGGATCCAAGAAATTTTTATAATTATGTCTTCCCTCTAGATTTTTTGTTTTTTAAGATGTCTTTAGCATAGAGTGCTGCACCCAAAACTCCTGCATAATCCCCTTTTTTTGATAAAACCAATTTTGGAGTTCGGAAAGTTTCTTTTTTTAAATACAAATGGATATAGGGAATTAAATATTTTCCTAAGGATTCCATAATTCCACCACCCAAAATAATCAATTCGGGATCCAATAAATTCACTGTCTGACTTATTCCTACTGCTAAATAGTAGGAATAATACTTTTCGAGTAGCTTTCTGGTAAAAGGATCCCCCTTAAGATATGCTTTTTGCAAAGAAGTTGATTTAATCGGTGTTTTCCTTAAATCATAATCAATCATTTTTTTTAATATAGTTTTTGTGGAATTTTTGATCGCTTTTTGAATTTTCTTATTTAAGGTCCACTTTCCAATATAAGCTTCTAAACACCCTTTTCTTCCGCACATACATCGCCTTCCATTGATTTTAATAATCATATGGCCTACTTCTCCTGCATAGCCATAATTACCAGAAAAGATTTTGCCATTAAAAGCGATTGCACCTCCAATTCCTGTACCACAAAAATAGGCTACAGCAATGTTAGGTTTTTTCTTAAAATCCGATAACTCTCCATAAAGTCCAGCATTTACATCGTTAATAAGTACCAATTTTTTTTTGTACTCTTCTGGGATCGCCAATTTCTCTAACAAAGAGAGATGATTCCAATATAAATTAGGTGCTTGTAGAACATAACCTGTGGTATGATCTACAATGCCAGGAATTGCTAATCCTATCGCAGAAATTTCGTATTCTTTTTGTAATTTTTCTGTAAATTTTATAATCTGATTGGATATTAATTGGATCACATATTCCATTCCTTTTTTTGCATTTGTGTCCAGTTTTTCTTCTAAAATTATGTGATTGTTATTTTCTTCAAAAGCGACTACAAATAAATTGCTACCGCCTAAATCTAGACCTAATATAGATTTCTTCATATAAATTTATGTTTTCAAAATGATTTTTTAAAACTTTATCTTGATTTTTACAAAAAATTATTAAAGTTTCTTTAGAAATTGTATGCATATTCTAGACTTATAGATATACATATTATTTAATGAATTGGCAAGTAAAGTATTTTTAATAAAAAAGTGAAAAAAATTTTCTAAGTTAAACTCTATAAATCTAAATATATAGATGCTCAAAATCTAAATCCTAACGCCTTTAAAATAAAGTTCAAAAGACTTTTTGTGGGATTATATTCAATTGCCAAAAAGGTTGTATCGTCCTGAAATTCTAAACCTTGCCGAAAATTTTTTAATTCATTAAACAACAATTTCGTGATTTCACTTATTGGTAAATGATGATACTGATTCAAAAAATTAATAAGCCTTTGCTCCCCATAAAGCTCATTTTCTGGATTTACAGTTTCTAAAACACCATCAGAAAATAAAAAAAGTTTGGTTTCAGGTTCAATCTGAATCGAATAGCTTTCGTATCCAGACTCAGATATACCCAGCAATTTTTGAGTTTTTTCTATTTTATATAATGGATGATTTTTAGGTTTTATTAATATACCAGGATGAGCTGCATTAATAAACTCCATTTTTCCAGTGGAAATCTCCAAATAAAAAGCAAATAAAGTAAAGAATTCATAGCCCATATATCTATCTGTCAAAAATAAGTTAATCAAATTAATTATTTCTTTTAAAGGGAAATGATTTGTTGTCCCATAATGAACTATAGAGCGAATTGAGCTAACTAAGTATCCTGTTCCTAAACCATGACCACTGACATCTCCTAAGAACACCCCAAGATGATCTTCATCAATTTTGATTATATCAATATAATCTCCCGATACGGAAAGTGCTGGTTGATTAAAATATTTAATTTGAATTCCCTCAGAGAACTTTTCCAAATGAAAACTAAATTTTTTCTGAAATTTTCCTGATTGCATTATATAACGAATTTTTTTTCTTTTCTCTACTTCTCTAAAAAGTATATACATATTGTGCATCATTATAGTAGCTAATCGAGCAATCTCTTGTAAATAGCGAATTTCTTGTACATAAAATTTTTTCCGAACTTTTGGATAACCAATTAGCAAAGCAGACTTGGGTAATCTATTTTCTAAATTTCTTTTATAAATACTAAATTCTTTTTTATATATTAATTTATAAATTAGATTAATAAACTTTAATGTATATGTATATATAGATTCTAAAACGAACTCTTTTTCTCCTAAACCAATAAGTAATAGTATTTTATTTTCGTATAGAAAATTGAATAATCTTTTTTTTATATCAGTAGAATACACTATATAAGTTGTTGCAATGATTTTTTCTGGTTTTATGTAACTCCATAAGATGTCTTTTAAATCCAATTCCTTAACATAATTAGGAGATAATTCAATATTATAGATATAATTCTTAGGCAATAACAGAAAACAATCGTTTAGTTTTAGAACTTGTTTTACTTCTGATAAAAATTGTTCTATAGCAAGGTTTGGCCTAGAGATTCGAGATAAAATTTTTGATAGTCGCATTAAGGAAAGTATATAGTGTTTATCTGGTATAATAAATTTCTTATTTATAATTCTAAAAAGCTTTTGTCTTAGAGGTTCAATGATTAAAGAAAGCATGATCAAAAAAAATATATCATAATAAAACTTATATGCCTCGATATACTCCGGGAAAAAAGTAGTATATAAATACATGGTAGAAAAATAAATGCCTAAAAATAGAACAGTTAACAAACCTGTTATAAAAGATCTCGTTATTATGATTTGACTGGGAACTAAATACATTCGGTAAACACTATAAGCAATTAAAAAAGGATAGGTAAGAGAATTCATTATATAGATAAAATCATTTCGCTGTTGAAATTTAAATAATAAAATCAAGTTAGCAAATCCTAAGAGATTGCCTATTATAAAACTAATGATTTTCTGCTTATCAATTTTATCCAATTTAAAGATAATAAGTCGGTAAATATTGTATATCATAAACAATACAAAGATTGAAATTAAAACAAATTCAAACCAAACTAATAACTTATTTCTAAGATTTAAAAAATCCGATGTTATAAAATTAAAAAATAAAATGGATAAAACGGTAGCTTCGAAAAGTAAGAGAAAAGTATTGATACTTTTTCCTATGAATCGAACTTGCAAATTTAAATAAGAAAAAAAGAACCAACAAAAAAGAAAAAGAAATACATCATATAGAAACCCAATATCGTAGTATACATATAAAAGGGATAAATATATTAAAAAACTTTTTAATATAAAGAAGATAAAAAAATAAATATCATGTAATGAACTATAAAACCATATTGCAAAAAATAAACTAAGCAATGCAAATAAAATAGGTAAATAAAAAATTTTCAAAAAATTGATTAGGGAATATTCTTTTAAAAAGACCTCGTATTTAGAATCACCAATTTCTATGATTGCCTTATTAGGAAAAATGATTTCCTTATAGTTAAATTTTTTTAAAATCAATTCTTTTTGTTCTGCAATCAATATAGTATGATCAAAAAAATAAAAAAAAGATCCCCTATAAACGGGAGTTTTAAACGAATAATATATAACCAAACAAAATAAAAAAAAAGTAAGAACATACAAAATCAATATATTTGCGTATTTACGCATACCATTAACCATTATATAAAAAATTCATTAAAGGAAATCCCAAATATTCTATAAAATATTTTTCTTTTAAAAGCAGTGATAATCTATAAAAATAATTAAATTTTACTATTTTATTTTTTAATTTTATTGAGTAATGATCAGGACTATCACAATACATTGTGACATAATTCTTTTCGGGATCAAACTCTAAAATCAATATTTCTACCGGATAATTCTCTAAATTCAGTTCTTTATGTTCTTTTAATGCTTTTAAAAAATTTTTTATTGTAAAATTGTTGCGATGATGCTGTAAGTAAGAATATAGATAACCCAGTTTTCCTGATAAAATCATTCCAGATACTCCATTCACTTTAGGGATGGAAAGTATTATGGAAAAATAAATTCCATTAAATTCAAAAAACTCTATGATTGTAGCTGTTTGTATCTTCTGGATTTCTATGCTATAATTTGGAATTTTGGGCGGTGTAGAAGATTGTAACATCTTTCTAATTTTCTCAGCTATTTTTATTTCTTCTTCGAATTTTGATATATTTTGAATTCGCTTTCTTAGGATTTCATCATGAATTAAAAAAGCAGCTTTTGTTGCATATAACTCTAAAGCGCGATTCACATATTGATTTTTAGTTTCGTTATGAAAGCTAATAAATCCCATCAACCTATTTAAATGATAAAATGGTACGACAATATAAACATTGAATTTTTCAAAAATTCTTCTTTCGTCAATTTCTAAAAAGTTATCTTTTCTTGTGATGATATTATGATATTTCTTAAATATTTTTGTTAAATAGTAAATTTTTCTTTTTGGAATCAAATGAACATTTTCTACTTTTCCTTTGTTGAATAAATACATAATATAGCTTTTTTTATCAGAATTTAATATAAAAAGACGACACTCAGTAATTTTTAACCAAATCATCAATTCTGGTGTTACTCTATAGATCAAATTTTCCAGAGTAAAAAATTTTGCTAAAAATTCAAAATGATGAAATTCGGAATCTATGAGATAATCCCAATTAAAATCAATAAAAGCATACGAAAGTAGCAACTCCCTTAAAGGAAAAAGAATCAATACCACTAAGAAGAAAAAAAGCGAAAGGGAAATTTCTTTTTCTAAGAAAGAAGAAAGAAAAAAATGAAAAATCAAATAATTTAAAATGATCAGTGTTGTAATGAATAAATTCACCCAATATTTTCGAATAAAAAAATTAAAATCCATACCTATGTTGTATAATCAGCATTGATTTTTATATATTGATATCCTAAGTCGCAACCCCAAAAGCTATCATGAAAATTTCCGTAATTTAAATCTACATCAAAATAAATTTCTTTTTGTTGAAAATTTTGTTTTAATATTTCCTGATTCATTTCATTAGGAAAAAGTTCTTTTCCATTACAAAATATTTTTATTTTGGAAATATCAAAATTTTCTTCGATTTTACCTATTGCCATAATCAACCTTCCCCAATTGGGATCTCCCCCATAAATTGCAGTTTTAACTAAGGGACTATTGATAATAGATTTCCCAATTTTCTCTGCAATGCTTTTTTTGGGTGCCCTCAGTACATTCACTCTAAAAATCTTTGTAGAACCCTCTCCATCTTTCACGATCTTTTTTGCCAACTTTAAACATATTTGGTACAATCTTAAAAGAAACTCTATATTTTCTTCTGGAATATCCAGAATTTTTTTAAATTCTTGAACAATTTCCCCCAAAGGAGCATGGATTTCTGAATTTCCCAAATTGATAAATCGAATGAATAAATCAAATTCCAAATCTTCTATTTTTTTGAATTTTTCTTCGGGAAATTCCATTCTGATTTTTGATGCTCCATTTGCTAAAATTACAAAAGTATCACTAGTAGATGTATCCGAATCTACAGAAATTCTATTAAAGGTTTTATCTGCAATCCATTTAGTCATATTTTGTAAATCTTTTGATGGAATAGAAACATCAGTAATCACATAACTTAACATTGTCGCCATATTTGGAGAAATCATTCCAGCACCTTTTGCAATGCCTAATATCGTATATTTATAATTAGTAAAAGATTCTATCTTTAAAAATTGATCTGTAGTTATGATTGCTTCCGCAAAATTTAAGGGGATTTTATCTAAATAGTGTATAATATCTTTGCATGCTCTTTTTATAGTTTCTGGATTTAATCGTCTCCCGATAACACCAGTACTTGAGGGTAATACGTTTGTCTCTGTTATTTTTAGGGTTTCTGCTGCCCATTTGCAAGATTGGTATGCCAATTCTAAACCTTCTTTCCCTGTTGCTACATTGGAATTACCAGAATTCACAATCACACATTGCATAACCCCATCTTTCATGTGTTCTCTACCCACTATAATAGGATTACCAACAAATAAGTTTTTTGTGAATACTGCTCCTACAGAACAGAGCTTTTCGCTAAAAATAAAACCAAAATCTTTTTTTTGATCAGGTTTTATCCCTGCATGCCAGCCATTTATATAAAAGTCTTTTGGCATCAATATTTTAGCTTCCATAATATTAGAAACTTCCAAATCGGTTATTTTTTTTATTTTATCAAGTGAATAATTGTTCAAAGACAATAAAATTTAAAAACTTAAAACGATTATAAAAAAATTTTATTTTATTAAGTCTTAATTCGTAAATCATTTTGATAAATCTCTTGCTATATCATAAAGAAAAATTAAATTGATCTTATATGCAAATCTTACAGTTTTACGAATTCCGAGAGATTCCCAACAAAAAACTTGAATTTTTTAAAAGTTGGTTTTACGAAAACTGTCTAAAATTAAACTTAAAAGGATTGATTCTATTAGCACCAGAAGGAATCAATTTATCTATATCGGGGCATAAGGAAGAAATCAATATTTTTCTTGAAAACTGCTACAAAGATCCCTTTTTTTTAAATAAAAATACACGTATTCGATTCCAACATACAGAAGTGATTCCATATAAAAAATTGATTGTGAAAATTAAAGAACAAATCATTCCTTTTCCCTTTAAAATCCGCTATGAATTAAACCAAGATTATTTTATCTCTCCAAAAAAATTTCATCAACTAATGGAGGAAAATAAAGTAATTCCTGTAGATACAAGAAATTATTATGAATGGAGTATAGGAAGTTTCCGAAATTCAATTAAATTTCCTATTCGTACCTTTCGTGAATTGCCGAGTTACTTAGACTGGTTTAAAAAATATTATTTTGAAAACGAGGATAAAATTTTTGTTAGCTTTTGTACTGGAGGTATACGTTGCGAAAAAGTGGTTCCCTTTTTTGTAGAAAAGGGCTTTTGTCTGTATCAGATCGAAGGTGGAATTTTAGATTATTTTCTTATGTTTGGAAATCAAAAGAACTTTTGGGAAGGCGAATGCTTTGTTTTTGATGAAAGGTATTCCATTTTACCTAATTTTAAAAAAGGCAACACAATTCCTTGTAATTTGTGTGGTCAACCTGTGGTTGATAGTCAATGTGTACGATGTGGTAAAATTTCTGTTGCATAAAGGAAAAAATTGATTATGATTGCATTAAACAATAAAAAAAATCAAAAATGTAGTGAAATTTTGAATAAAGCCCTTAATGGAATTCGAATTACTCCCGAAGAAGCATATATTTTATATTTAGAAGGTGACTTCTTAGAAATTCAGTATGTAGCCAGAGAAATAAGAAACAAAAAAAACAAACCGGGTCTTGTAAGTTATACTGCATTTCGCGTAATCAATTACACAAACTATTGCAATGTCGAATGCTCTTTTTGTTCTTTTATGGACGAAATCGATTTAAATCGAGGATACGTTTTATCCAAAGATGAAATCTTAAAAAAAATGGAAGAAGCAATTGCCTTAGGGGCACCTCAGATGTTTTTACAAGGAGGAGTATATCCCAAAATTCCTTTTGATTATTACTTAGATGTTCTAAGTTCAGTAAAAAAAGAATTTGGGCAACAAATTCATATTCGAGGTTTTTCTCCCGTAGAATTACTAAATATGAAAAACATCACAGGACTCTCATTAGAAGAAGTTTTATTACAATTAAAGCAAGCTGGTTTAGATTCCGTGCCGGGAGCCGGTGCAGAAATCTTAACAGAGCGAATGAGATTCATTTTATCCCCTAAAAAAGCATCTCCAGAAGAATGGGTATATGTAATGGAAACCTGTCATAAACTGGATCTTAAAGGAAGTGCAAATATCGTATGGGGCTCAGAAGAAACAAGATGGGAAGTAATAGAACATTTGAATCTAATTCGAGAACTACAAGATAGAACAAATGGATTTTTATCGTTTATACCTTGGACATTTCAGAAACAGACCAAAAAATTTTATGTTAGGAATGTTCCTGCTCAGGAATATCTTAAAGTCTTGGGAATTTGTCGCATTTTTCTTGATAATATTCAGCATATCGAAACCAGCTTAATGGTATTGGGCCAAGGTGTTGGCCAAATTGCTTTACAAAGTGGTGCCGATGACGTATCTTCTGTCATAATCGAAGAAAATGTCTTAAAAAGCTATGGTATCAAAAGCGAAGAAAGATTGAAAGAATTCCTATTGGAAAGTGGTTTTTTCCCTATTAAAAGAGATTTTAACTATAATGATTACCCCGATCCAAAAATATTTATGAAAATCAATTGATCTATACTCGTATTATAAAAAGGGAATATACAAGGTTTGATTTTGTATTTTTTTTCTAAGGGATTCAGAATTTTCATTTGAATTTTTTAATAAAATTTCGAATTTTTTTCTAGGGATTTTATAATTTAAATCCATTGGTATAAATACTCTAGAAACAATCCAATTTTTTTCTTGATAGTTAGTATTAAAAATTAAAAAATTTCTATGATCTAAACCAATTTGTTTTAATAACATTACAATCATCGCAATACCCATTCCCGCTCCCTCTTCTGTATCACTAAAATGAGAATAGTAATCATAAACATTTTTTATTTCTCTTGATTCTAAAAATTTTTTTCGAATTCTTGCTTCTTCTTGTGGAAATAGATACCCTTCATTCAAAACATGCAAAATCAAAACTTTAGAATGAAAGGAAAAATAAATACAAAAATAGAAATCAAAATCGGATATTTTTTTTTCAAATTCTTCGATTTTGATAAAATACAAAATATGCTTAAAAATTCTTAAAGATTTTTTATAATCAATTTCGTTCAAAGGATTTAATGCATATCTTTTTATAACCCACCGCTTTATGTTCGCCTTCATGGCATTTTGCACTAATTCTTTAATTATGGCATCTATAACGATTAAATTTTTTGTAAAAAATTCGTAGTGTAAATTTTTTTCGTATATAGAATTCAATTTTTTTTCTAATTTGTTATTATATACCTTAGCAGTAATTTGAAAATTATCAAAAAATTTTTTTATGTCTGGGTAATATTGAAAAAAACCATTATAATGGTAGTAACTTTTGAATCGCATTTTTAATTTTGTTGATATTTGCTTCTAAAACAATAGGTTGATTTGCATATTTACTTTCTATATCAAGGAATTCTTTGTTATGATACTTCACTTTAAATTCCACAAATTTAAGAGCATGAGCAGTTGAGATGACAACAACATTCTCTTTTTCTTTGATGATACCTTTTCTTCTTAGCTTAATCAACGAAGCCAAAGCAACACCCGTATGAGGATCTACAAAAAGTCCATGGGTATCTAAATAAGCAGCTGTATTAGCCAACTCTTCTTCTGTAGCTTCTTCTACTACTCCATTCGAATAAAGTAAAGCTCTTTTAGCTTTTTTGTAACTTACAGGATTACCAATTTGGATTGCTGAAGCTAAAGTTTGTTTTGCCTGTACAGGTTCAAATGTTAAAAACTGATTTAAATAACTTTTATAAAGGGGATTCGCATTATGGCTTTGAGCCACAGCTACCCTAGGAATAAAAGATAAAATCCCCGTTTCGTAAAGTAGCTTGAATCCTTCTACCAATGCAGATACATTTCCCAAATTTCCACCTGGTATCACAAACCAGTCGGGGGCATTCCATCCTAATTGCTGAATTACTTCGATCCCTACAGTTTTTTGTCCTTCGATTCGTAAAGGATTCATGGAATTTGCTAAATATATTCCATTACTAGAGTCAGAAGTTATCTCTTGAACCAATTTCATACAACCATCAAAATCAGTTTCTAAACTAAAAACATAAGCTCCGTTTGTAATAGGTTGAATCAATTGGGCTAAAGAAACTTTATTTTTTGGTAAAAATATAATCACAGGAATTTCTGCATAAGATGCGTAAGCTGCAAGAGCAGCGCTAGTATCACCTGTAGAAGCACATGCTATGGCTTTGATTTGTTTTCCTTTATAGATTAAATCTTTAGCTTTACTCACTAAAACTGTCATTCCCAAATCTTTAAAAGAACCTGTATGAGAAATACCACATTGTTTGATCCACACATTCTCTAAATTAAGTTCTTTTGCAAATCTATACACTGGAATCAATGGTGTAGCGCCCTCACCTAAAGACACTATAAATTCATCTTTTAGCTCAGGTAAAACCCATTCCTTTTTTCCCCAAACACCAGAAGAATAGGGATATTCTCCTGTTTTAAATCGTTTTTCCCATAATGCTTTCCATTCTTGGGAAGTTTTCGATTTGATGGCTTCTATATCATGAACAACATCCAAAAGACCATTGCAATTAGGACATCGAAAGTAAATCTCATCAACAGAAAATTCAGAGGAACAATCCATACACCGAAAGTATGCTTTGAAAGTCGTTTTTATCATAAATACCTATAGTTTTTTTTTATTTTACCATAAAACAATCAATTTTTATACCCAAAATATAAAAGCAAAGAAATCCTTGCAAGTTTATGTCAAGAACAATGTAAAAAAGTTTTTTAAAAAGCATTTTATAGAATTTTTGAAAAGCAATACAAATTCAGATCTCTTTTTGTTTAAAGAGTATTTTAAAAATATTTTTATAGATTGAAAGATTAGCTTTTTGAATCGACTTGAATGTATATGACTTATTGGTGTCATTTCCAAAAGAGAACTGAAACATAAAAGAGATTTCTTTTTTATTATTTTTTGATTGAACTGATAGTATAATAATAATATTTTAGCTAAATGTTTTTTATAGTTTTGTACGGATTTATAGGAGTATATCTTTTTTTGATGTCTTTGAAATGGTTACACAAAAAAGAGGTAGAGAGATGGAACCGAGCAAGGATCCTTGCTTTAAGAATCGCTGCTATTGGTTTTTTGGTTTTGGCATTTTATTATGGATGGTTTTATTATTTTATCAATACTCCTTTAGGCAAATTGATTTTAGAAATCCAAAAGAAGCAAAATCAGGAATTTCTTCAAAACCGATAAGATAACTTTATTTTCTTTTTTTCTGTTTTAATAAACTAAAAGCTTTTTTGCATTCTGGTTTACTCATCAATTCTCCGATTTCCTCCAAATCTTTTTCTATTTGTGTTGCAAAATGCTCTCGAGGTATCCAGCGCAAGGTACCTTGTTTTAAGGATTTCAAGGAAGAAAGGGGCAGTTCTGAAATTTGTTTGGCTAATCTATATGCTGCTTTTTTCGTATCTTCGAAATTTTCGAAAACCTCGTCTACTAAATTATACTTTAGACATTCTTCTGCTTTAAACATTCTTCCTGTAATTACCGCTTTTAATGTATTTTGTAATCCTATCTTGTAAGATAATATTTCCAAAGCAAGAGAGGGTATCGTCATTGATAAGTGAACTTCTGTAAAACCGATTCTTGACTTGTTTTTTGACATAAAACGAAAATCATTATAAATTGCTATAAAGGCACCACCTCCCGCTGCATATCCAGAAATCACAGAAATGGTTGGTAAAGGATAAAAAAATTGTTCATTTCCTAAAAGCAATAACTGCCTCATTGCATTTTTGATTTGCTCTTCGGTTGCTTCTAAAAAAACATCTGGATTAAATCCATTACAAAAAAAATCTTCTTTAGCACTCTCTACAATTAGCACTTTTGCTTCTGTTTTTAATATTTCTTTTAAGGCAAAGCGAAACTCTTCTATAAATTGTAAATCGATTGTATTTTGTGTATCAGAATCTATCACTAAAGTTGCTATACCCTTCGAAAAAGAATATTGAATTTTTTGATTCATAGACCCTTCCTGTATCCTTTTTTAAAAATTGATTATAACGTCAATCTTTTAGTGTTTTTTTACATATAAAATTACATTTTTTAAAATTTTTTTTAATAACAATCGATTGAATAAGCGATAATAAAAAAAATGGGTAGGATTGTATTGATTTTATTCTTTTTTATTTTTAATGAAAGTTGGAGATTAAATTCTAAGGATCAAACCATTTATATCTATGCATTTGAATCTTACAAATCAGTATATCCTAAAAAAACAATTCTTGTAGGAGAAATCAAATCGAAAGTAAAAGTAGCAGAAATTTTAGATAAGCAATCTCCCATAAAAGAGTATGATACTAGAAAGGATCAAGTTACTGTAAAGGTAATCAATAAAAAAGGATTAAAAGTTGGACAAAATCTTTATGTAGTACATAAAGATCCCCATCACGAAAAGTTTAAGAATGCATACATCGTAGGAGAAATTACAGTCAATTCTATATTGAATCATCCTTTTTATGGATTAGTTCTTACGGGCACTGGTAACTTACTACGCGTTAGAGAAGGTCTTTTTGTAGTCAGAACTTTAGATTCAGAAAACATCGAAGCCGCCTATCTTTTAAAAAGAAAAGCAGATAATTATTTCTTCGATGGAGAATACGAAAAAGCAATACAAGAATACCAAAAAGCAATACAAAAAGATTCTGCTTTGGTAGAAGCATATTTTGCATTAGGTAAACTATACTGGACTCTATATAACAAAGGAAACCAAAGCATAGATCTATTGAATTCTTTACAGCAATTTAGAATTGCTTGGAAGCATAAAGATCTATTTCGCTATAACCTAGAGTATTTTGAATATTTGAATTATTACTTTTCCAGTTTACTTGAATACTTCTTACAAGAAAAATATAAAAAACCAAAAGAATCTGTCATTTTGCAATCTTTAATTGAACTTAAAAATATATCAGAAGAATGCGAAAAGATCAGTAATTCCATTGAATGTAAGATGGCAAAGAGTATTTCTTTATATTATCTAATGAACTTTTATTCTGGCGAAACAAATAAAGAAGAACGATCAAAATATGATTTTTACAAACAAGAAACGGGATTACAATTAAAATCCATCGAAGAAGAAATGTTTAAAGAAAATTACAAAAAGTTTAAAGATTATACCGAATCTAAAGTAAAGGAAATCAATAGTAACATTGATATTATTCAATATGAATATGTTTTTATAAAATATTATTATCAGTTATACTCAGAACTCAATAGCATAGAAAAGTATAAAGAAAAGCAAAGACTAAAGGAATTATTAATCAAACACGCCAATTTATATTTTACTTTTACAAAAGACAAACAAAAATACCACAATCAAAATTTAGAAATATTAGAAATTTTAAATAGTTTTAGATAAAAAGCTTTATTCTTTGGAACCCTGTTTGATCCACTGATAAATCGCGTAATGGATACAAGGATTTGAATACTTTTCCATACTTCCACCCGAAAGGATTACTAAGAAAAGCTTAGATTCTTCGGGTTTAAAAGGAACGGTAAAGCTTTTGGTTTGTTCGTAATTTTCGAGGTTTAAATTTCCCGAGCTATTGGTAGCCGAGTGACAACTTATACAATTGTCAAAAACCTTTTTTTGTTGTAATTCTCTAAAAGTAGGTTGATCACTCAAATTTACACTACATTGGGATAACAACAAATTTTGAATTATATAAGCATTCCAAGATTCCTTGTGTTTCTCTTCGTTTTTTAATTTACAGAAAAATAAGAAAAGAAAAAATAAAAATATATATTTTTTCAATTAAAAAATACCCAACATCATTTTTACTTCTTCAGAGGCCATTTCTTTTGGATTCCAAGGAGGGTCAAAAGTTATTTCTACTTCTGCATCTGTTACACCTTCAACCTTTTTGCATGCATCCTTTACCTGAAATTCAAGGAATGGACCTGCAGGGCATCCTAAGGAAGTTAGGGTCATTTTGACAAAAGCTTTTGAATCCTCAACCCATACATCATAAACCAGACCCAAATCTACAATAGAGATTCCAATTTCGGGATCGTAAACTTTCTTTATTTCTTCCCATAAATTTTTAATGATTTCATTTGATTCATTTTTTTGATTCAATTCAGATTCCATAACTAAATATAAATAAAAAATTCCATTTTGTCAATTCTAAATCAAAACTTTTAGAGCCAGTATAAATTCATTTTATTTATAATCCTCAATTCTAAAAAATAGATAGACAAAACCAATTCATAAGAAAACTAATAGATCCAATGAGAAATTTATTAGGAAAACTTTATAATTTTATCTTTCTAATCGTTTGTTTGATTTTGTTTGTCTTGTCATTCTTTCCCATTTTATTCCCCTATGTTTTTACTTTAAGTTTTGGAATTAGTATCCTTGAATTTTTAAGATTGGGTAATTTAAATTCTATACTTTCTACGTTGGGAAAAGAAGAACAAGGAAAACCTATAAAAAAATCTAAAATCTTATACTTATCTATAACCAATATGAGTATATCTTTTTTGATTTATATTTTGATTTCATTTGTATCTTATATTTTTTATATTAACCCACTAAAAAAGGAATTGATGAGTTTATTAAAAGGATTGAATTTATAAATAATATTTAAATTTTACAATATGGAGTGGATTTATGAAAATAGCTATTTTTACAGATACATTTTTACCAAAAATAGATGGGATTGCCATTTCCATACAACAATTTACAAACATCCTCGCCAACGAAGGATATGAATTTGTAATTTGTGCCCCCAAATACAAAGAGAATGAAAAAGACTTCGAACTACACCCTAATATCAAAGTAATTCGATTTAAAAATGCACCATTACCTTCTTATCCTGAAGTAAAAATTGTACTCCCTTCTAGAAGCAAAATTAAAGAAGCTATAAAAAAACTGGGAGCCCAACTGATTCATGTACATACACCAGGTTTATTAGGTCAATATGCATTACTTGCTTCCAAGCTATACAAAATTCCTATGATAGGAACATATCATACTTTGATTTCCGAACAAGAAATGTATTTATCTTTATACAGACTTCTAAATGTAGATAAATTATTGGATTATTTTATTTTAGGAAAAAAGATCAAAAAAAACTTAGAGAAAATTGAGAATAAAGCAACTTCTGCAATCAAAAAAGCATTTCTATGGAAATATACAAATGTATTCTACGAAACTTGCGAAATCATTATTTCTCCAACGGAATTGATTCGACAAGAATTGATCAATAAGGGCGTGAAAAAACCTATAGAAGTAATCTCTAATGGAATTGATTTTAAAATGTTCAATGGAGTACCAAAAGAAAGACCCAACAACCCACCAAGACTAATTCATGTAGGGAGAATTTCTTTTGAAAAAAATTGCGATATTGTGCTAAAAGCTTTTGCTGAAATTAAAAAAGTGATTCCTAATGCTAAATTAGATATTTATGGAGATGGACCTGCACTTAAAAGTCTAAAAGAAGAAGCTAAAATGTTAGGAGTATTTGATTCTGTAATATTTCATGGGTTTATAAATCGAACAGAACTAGCAAAAATTTATCCTCTTTATGATATTTTTTTAACAGCATCCACAATGGAAACTCAAGGATTGGTAGTATTAGAAGCTATGTCTTGTGGTTTACCATGTGTAGGAGTAAACTCTTTTGCCCTTCCTGAACTAATCCAAAATGATACCAACGGCTACACAGTAGAACCAGGTGATTACCATACAATAGCATTAAAGACAATAGAAATTGTAAAAGATCCAGAAAAATACAAAAAATTTTCTATAAACAGCATAAAAATTGCAGAAACTCATGATATTTACACCTCAGCAAAAAAATTAGGAAATCTATATAAAAGAGTAATAGAAAATACAAAATAATTTATAATTGTATTTTATTTAATTCTTCGTTAATTTTGATTAAAGAAGCAAAATCCTCTTCGGCGAAATTTGCATTCATACCAGCATTATATAACGTTTTTAAATTAGAGGACAAAGGAAGACTTACTTGGTATTTCAAAGATTCTCTTATTGCATGGTTTATATCTTTATTCATATTTTTTAATGAAAAATGAGGAGAAAAATCTCTTTTTTTTGCATTTCCTATTTTGAATTCAAGGATGGGGGATTTTGCAGCCGAAGAATTCAAAATATTAAAAAAAACATCAAAATCCACACCTTGTTTGATAGCAAGCATAAAACCTTCAATATAAATTTGGTAAATACCTGCTTGTACTAAATTCAATGCTATTTTTGCTCTTTGACCATAAGATACAGGACCACAACGAAAAGTAAGTTTTCCACAAGTTTCAAAAACATCTTTTCCTAAAGCATAATCTTCATCCGTACCACCCATCATATAAATAATTTCTCCTGCCAGTGCAGCATTTTTACTACCTGTCATGGGAGCATCAAAAAAACGAATTTTTCTTTTCTTCGCTTCTTCGAACATTTTTAAAGTCAATTCAGGAGAAGTCGTCCCAGTATCTATAATCACTTTCTGAGGAGTATTTAAAAAGTCTGGATGAAAAAAAATACTTTCAACTACAGAATCTTCTGTTAAACATAAAATAGTAATATCATTATTGGAAATTGCATCTTTTATTGAATCTGTAATCATTGTGGATTCGTTTTTTAAATGCTGAATTTTATTAGGATTTCGAGAATATAGTTTTAAATGATATCCCTTTTTTTGTAGATTCATAGCCATCCCACTACCCATAATGCCTACACCGATAATACTAATTGTTTTCATATATTTAATTTTTTAAAGCAAATCATTAGAATCAAGTTTTTTAAAATTTTTAATAGGTAATTACAAATTACTAAAAATAAAAATTCAAATCCCATATGGCACAAACTTAGAAATAAATATCCAAAAATACAATGGAAAAGTTATTGATTAGCTTTAAAAAACATCTCATGCCTACTGGCAGGTATTTTTGAAAAAAAATTTAGTTTTATCGTACTTTTTTAGAAAAAAAACCTAATTTTAACTACAATATAATTATATGGAACACACAGATCAATACCAACTAAAAAAAATTCATTATTTTTGTGTAAACCTAAAAATAAATCTATATCAAGAACTTCTAAGCATGTCCTATGGAAACATAAATTCATTCTTAGAATACCTATACGAAAAATTTAAAAATCGATTACTCCATCTAAAAATTGCTCCCCATAATAGAAGAGCAACCGCACAATATCAGCCAAAAGGAAAATACAAAAAAATCAAACTAAACAAAATCGATCCATCCCTTTGGCAAAAGTATTGGGATTTAAGAAATTTAAGTGGATACTCAATAAGTTTTATTCTTAGAGTATTTTTAGAATGGGAATTAATGGACAGAGGAACGAGCATAGAAGATTTTTTGCTCCCTGCCCTAAATATTAATGATAGCAGATTGACTTATCGATACCCGAGCCCATATAGAACAATGAATAATTATTCTATAAAGAAGTCATATAAGAAAAGAAATAGGACAATATACCTATATTATTGGGATGATACTTAGAAATATTTATAAAATTTTTAATCTATTTAAATTTTTAACCTGATAAAAATTTATATATTAAAAACAAAATGGCATAGACATATATATAAATAATAAAAATTTTGTGTTTGTGGAAAAAGTAAATATTGGAATTATTGGTGGTTCCGGACTTTATGAAATTCCCGAAATAAAAATTATTAGTGAACTGAATCCTAAAACACCATGGGGAAATCCATCTGATACAATTTTTGTTGGAAAGTATAATGATATTAAAATTGCTTTTCTATCTCGTCATGGAAGAGGTCATATTTACAATCCTTCTGAAGTCCCTTACAGAGCCAACATAGCAGCTTTAAAATTCTTAAGGGTAGAACATATTTTGGCATTTTCTGCTGTTGGTTCATTAAGAGAAGAAATAGCACCTCTTGATTTTGTTTTACCATCACAGATTATCGACAGAACGAAGGGAATACGACCTCATACTTTTTATGAGAACGGAATAGTTGCTCATTTCATGTTTGCCGATCCCTTTTCTTCTGAACTAAGAGATGTAATTTATAAACACCGTCAAGCAATCAATGTCAATATGCATATCAATAAAACTTTAATTTGTATAGAAGGACCTGCTTTTTCTACGAGAGCTGAATCTCATTTATATAGAACCTGGGGTGCAGATATCATAAATATGAGTGCTCTGCCAGAAGCCAAGCTTGCAAGAGAAGCTGAAATATCCTATCAAATGATTTGTATGACAACCGACTATGATTGCTGGAAAGAAGATGAACATGATGTGAATGTAGAAATGGTTATCAAAAATTTACATCAAAATTCAGAAAATGCAAAAAAACTTTTAAAAGAAGTGTTGTCAGATATAGTGAATCTAAAAAATCCCTACAAAAATACTATACATTCTTCTATAATTACAGCTAAAGAGAAAAAAAACATAGAGCAATTAAATAAGCTAAAATACTTATTTCCCGATTTATAAAAGAAATTATAAAATCAGATCATCTAGTGCAGAAGAAATATTTTTATATTTGAATTCAAAATTTTCATCTAATAATCTTTTTGGTAAAACACAAGCACTATCTAAAACTAATTTTGACATTTCACCCAAAATAAATCGAATCAAAAATTCAGGAATATTTGGTAAGAAAATAGGTCGGTTTAAGAGTTTCGAAGCAACTTTATAAAACTCTTCAATAGTAACGGGATGGGGTGCAGTACCATTATATACACCTTTTGCATTATTGTTTTCCAAAACAAAATCAAAAATTCTAATCAAATCTTGAATATGAATCCAACTCAGAAATTGTTTACCGTTACCTGGTATGCTTCCTAAAAAGAATTTCATAGGCAGTAACATTTTAGGTAAGCTACCCTCTTCTTTATCCAAAACTATACCAATTCGGATATGAACCTTACGAATTTCAGGATGTAAATTTATAGAAGCTTGCTCCCACAATTTACAAGTCTCTGCAAGAAAACCTTTCCCCGGATTACTTTCTTCTGTTAAAATTTCTGAACCACGATCACCATAATATCCCGTTGCTGAAGCAAAAATTACAACTTCTGGTCTTTTTTGATTTTGGTTGTAATTCAACAATTCACACAAAAAAGAAGTTGAATCTACTCTACTATTTATAATTTCTTTTTTAAATGATTCATTCCATTGTTGTTCAGCAATATTTTTACCTGCCAAATGAATCACTGCATCTACTTGTTGTAAAATTTCTTTCCCACTCTCCGAAATGTATTTTTTTTCTGGATCCCATTGAAATGATTGAATATCTTTTATAATCTTTCCTGATTTAGAAAGATGAAAAACTTTATAGTTTTTTTTTATAAAATAATCAGATAACTTTTTTCCTATAAAACCGGAACCACCTGTAATGAGGATTGACTTCATACCCTATAAAAATTTTAATTTTTTTAAACTGACTACAATTTTTTTCTTTTCTTTATAAGAATTTTAAAAGAAATTCCTAATTAATGAATATTCATAAAAAATTAATATTAATTATTCTTTTTTTATTCAACAGTAAATTTTTATTTTCTCAAAATCTCGCACCAATAGTAATCGAAGAAAAGAAACCAACAACCAGAAGTCCAAATTATCAACCTCCTAGTATACCTTTTTTTTTAAAAAGAAGAACCCAACAAAATCCCGCAGAAATTTATATTTCGAATCCCAATATATCCATAGAAGAGTTTTTACAAGTAAAGCAACAAAAAAAAGAAACTCCATCTGTGATTTCTAATTACGAAGAATTTTTGTTAAATCATCTATCCAATCAAGAAATTCAGAGGTACTATTTTCAAAAATATTTTTTACCCCAAGTAGGTATAGAAAACATTCAACAATGGCAACCCTTTCTTTTTGATTTTAGAGAACTACAAGAACCAGAAACAAAATGGGAAAGAAGATTCACAATTTTTATGCTTTCTTTTCCTATTACAACTGGATTTTCTTATGGTATTTATAGAACCTACAAGACAAATCAAAATTTACCAAGCTCTCTTAATAAAACAGAAACGATTGGAATTGTAACCATTGGAATTATATCTTCCCTTTTTATTGTTTACCATGATGAACACTTCTATAAAGGAATCAAAAATTATACTTATTTTTTACAGAAGGCAAGGGAAAAGGAATAGAGGAGTCAGTTTGCTGACTCCTCTCCCCTCACTTAAAAACAGTTATCTTAAATAAAATTTCAGTAGGAAAATTTCCCTTAGCAAGGTGTTTTATGTTCCAATTTTATTTATTTAAGCATAATCGTAAGAAGGTGCATTCCAAACTCTTGTTCGTGTTAGATCAATAAAAATTAGATCATCTTCTGTTCTTAAATCTTTATAGCCTGCTAAATAGGTTATCAAATTTACACTTTCTGGCTTACATTTTAAGGTTTTACAGATATTAGATAACTTAGATTTTCCACCACCTTCTTTAACCATATTATAAATTTCTTCCGCATATTTTTGAATTATAGGACCTATATATATATTCGTTCTTATAACTGCTTTTTTTTCGATTTGTCGAACTCTCTCCCTTGTTAAATCCAATTCTGAACCTACGCTTTCCAAAGTTTTCTTTTCGATTGCACGATTTGTTATAATAAAATATTCCCTTTGAGTCAAAAATTCTTTCATTTTAGGGAGAATATCATCTAATTTTAAATCCATATTTCTATGAGGTAATTTACTAAAATATTGATTTTCAAAATCATCAAGATTTATGTTATGTTCTTTTAGAAGTTCTCGTAAAAGATTTTCACTTATTTCTCCATAATTTTTGATAGCAAGCCTTCCTTCTCTACCTAATTGTAAAAACTCTCGAAGATTAGAGACATGAGCATTTTGGTAGGCTTTGTTTAGTTTTACATCATCTGTTAACTTGCCCATAGTATGCTTGTCCAAATCTAAAGATTCGTCGCTTTCTTTAGGAACAATTCCAAATTTCTCTAATTTTTTCAAAAATGATTTATAAATAGCATTTCCTGGCCAATCTATAGAACGAATTTCTTCTAGAGTTAGAGTTTTTAAATCTTTTAATTTAGTTCGCCCTGTCTTAAAACAATAATTCAATAAAGAATGATAAGATCCTCGAAATACTCTTTCTATTGGAGTTTCCCATTCAATTTCTTTAAGTTGTATTGGTTCTACTTTGATTGGAACTTCTGGATTTTTGATTTTTTCCAAGATAATGTTCAATTTCTTCTGACCAATACCCCTTATGTTTTTTAAACTTTCCAAATGTTCATTTAATTCATCCACATAGATAAGTCCTTTTCGATTTGCAAATTCTCTTAAAAGTAAAAATTTTCTTTCTCCAAACACTTCACTAATAAAGTACCTTTTTTCTTCTTGCATTTCTGACATATTTTCTGGCTTTGAATTTTTTTTACCCATAGCAATACCTCGCTCTTTATAATGTTTAAACAAATGTTTTATATACAAAAAAATTTATTTTTTCTCAATCGTCAACAAAAAAATAACATTAAATATTTCTTTTTTTACAAGTTTTGATAAAAAAGCAATCTATTGAATTTTAATTTTAAAAGCATTTTATAAATATTTTTAAAGTTATTATGGAATGGTGAGTTTTATTTCTAAAATAAAAATTTAAGATTTAAGTCGAAATGAATTTCCATTAAACTAAGAAAGAGTGAAATTCTGATGAATGAGAATACAAATCTTCCATATTATCTTTAATAAGAATCCTTCAAAAGGAGTGATTAAGTAATAAAATAGATATAGAAAATCAAAAAAAGAGCCAAAAATATGATCTCTTTCTTGATTGGCAAAAGACTTTCATTTTATAAAATTCCCTTATTAAAGTATAAAATTGCAATATTTTTTAAATTTAATAAAAATTTCAAAATCCTCTCTATAGAATTTCTCTAACAAAAGAAGTTCATATTATTGAAATAGACTACTTTTTAGAAAATATATTTAAATCAAAAATAATTAAGAAAAATATAATTACATTAAAAGAATCCTTTTTAGACGTAAATCTGAAAATTTTTACCTTAACCCTATTTAGGATAATCGAACCATAATTTTTAGTTATACAAAAAAAATTAAAAAATTTTAGTTATCATTCCTAAAAAAAATTCAGTCTTGAATAAACTAAATTGAAAATATATCTGGCATTTAAATTTTTGTACATTACTATGAAGCTTAATTTTATTATTATAGCCTTATTGCTACTTTCTTCTTGTAGAATTTTGGATCTCAGAAGTTCTTACGAACCTCCAGCAGGTTATTTTTATCAGAATATAACGATTAACCATTTTGTATCTCCAAAATCGGATATAGGAAGCAGACAAGGAAAGTCTTGCATAATCTCTTGGTTCAACTTATTTTCTATAGGAGATGCAAGTATTCGTACCACTGCTGCAATAGCTGGAATCAAAGAAATTCGAGCTATAGATTTTGAAGTATACAGAATTTTAGGTTTTGTTTATGAAGAATTCTGTATTTTAGTACAAGGTGAATAAAGCATTCCATTGTATTTATCAATAATATTTTTAATAATCATACAAAACAGTTGCAGCAAAACATTCAACAATTAAATCATTTATTTTCCAAATGGGCGCTGAGCCCATCATCAAAGCGCCCACTGCTGCAACAAGAGATTCAAACAATTAAATCATTCATTTTTATAACAATCAAGCGATTAAAAAAATTATTAGTTTTATAAAATAGAATGAAAAGTTATTCAGATTGTATACACGATTCATGATATCTTTCTAAAAATTAAAATACAATTATACAACACTTTTAAAAAAAAAATTGACCTTTTAAGCTATCTACTCAATATGGTTGTAATCAATCAATAAATAAAATAAAGGAGAAAATTATTATGAATAAAAAAATTTTATTCTTGATTGTTGTTCCTTTTCTATTTACACAATGTAAAGATCAGAAGAAAGCAAAGCTTTTAGAAGAACTTAGTAAATTGGAAAGTGAACATAAGCAAGTTGTTGAACATCACAATCATATGAAAGAGGAACATAAAACCCTTGTAGAAGAATTGAACAAAAATTCTAAAAAGTTAGATAAAAAAACCTTAGAAGAACAACAAAATCTCTTAAAGCAACATGAAGAATTAATCAAATCTCACGAAGATTTAATCAAAAAACACGAAGAATCTTTAGCCAAAGCAAAAGATTTACCAACCAATGATTTAGAACAATTGGTAAATCAAATCAAATCTGATCATACAAAAATGTCAGAAGAACACAAAAAATTTGAAGAAGATCATAACCAACTAAAAGAAAAATTAAAATAAATTTACTTGAGTAACTGCAAAATGCAGTTGCTCATGGTTTATAAATTTCTATGAAAATTCTATGTCTTTAAAAAAAACAATCCTGAATCCAATTCATAAAAATTTAAAAGCAAAGATGGTGGAGTTTGCTGGCTGGGAAATGCCAGTCCAATATTCCTCTATTTTAGAAGAACATTTATCGGTAAGGAATTATGTAGGCATATTTGATGTATCCCATATGGGGCAAATCAAAATTTCTGGTACGGATTCTATCGACTTCTTAGAAAAAATAACCCCTAATTTAGTTTTTGATCAAAACATAAAACAAATTCGATATAATGCAATCCTGAACGAGAAAGGTGGGGTAAAAGACGATATCACGATTATGAGAGAATCAGAAAATGATTTTCTGATTATAGTTAATGCAAGCAATACAGAAAAAATATGGAATTTTCTTTTCTTAGAAGCAGAAAATTATAAAGATGTAAGATTAGAAAATTTAAGTGATCAATTGTCAATGCTTGCCATACAAGGACCTAAAGCAGAAGAAATCCTTATCCAAGTTTTTTCTAACTATAAAAATATTATACAAAGCTTAAAATATTATCACTTTGAAACAATCAAATACCAAAACGAAGAAATACTCATTTCCAGAACAGGATATACAGGTGAAGATGGATTCGAAATAATTCTATTAAACGAGCTATGCCCCCCACTATGGGTGGAATTCATAAATTTAAACACCAAACCCTGCGGCTTAGGAGCAAGAGATAGCCTTCGCTTAGAAGTTCTATATCCTTTATATGGCCATGAACTTAACGAAGACAGAACTCCTGTGGAAAGTGGTATTGGTTGGATAGTAAAAGAAAAAAAAGTTCCGTATAATGGCAAAGAATTGCTATTAGAACAAAAGAAAAATCATCCCAAAAAAATCATTTTGCCTTTTCTCTTAGAAGAAAATGGAATTCCAAGAGAAGGTTATAAAGTTTATGGAAAAGAAATCTTAGAAACATATAGCTCGCCCCCTTGTTTTTTACCTGATATGATTTCCGATTTAGATTTTATAGGAATTGTACAAAGTGGGGTATATTCTCCCATTCTAAAAACAGGGATTGGAACTGCTTTTTTACCATATTCTTTTAAAGAAAATTATAGCGAAATCTTTATAGAAATCAGAAACAAAAAATTAAGGGGAAAAATACACTTTGAACCTTTTGTAAAGGGAACCGCTAAAAAAAATAAATAAACACTCAAAAAGATTGAAATTGAATCTTGATCAAAGTTTGTTAAAGTTTAAAAACCAAAGTTGGCAAAAATCAAAAATAAAATTACGTTATAATTTTTCATTATAATTTTCACCTATAGGCATAAAAATTGCTAAAGGTTTTTTAAATTTGAAAAAAGGAGGTTTAAAATGTATTTAAAAAGTTGGGACGATATAATCATGCAAGATATATCCGACTTTTATAATATGCTTCGTTCTCACTTTAAGCAAAGACAAAATTCACCATACATTTCTATTTATGAATCTAAAGACGGTTTGTTAGTAGAATCTGAAATTCCTGGTATTTCTTATGACGATATCAATTTAGAATTAAAAAACAATATTTTAACCCTATCTATCGAAAGAAAAAAACCTGTGGTAGATGAATATAAAGTTTTAAAAAATGAAATTGAATATGGAAATTTTGTAAGATCGATTCAATTACCTTTTAAAATTAATGAAAAAGAAATTAATGCAGAATATAAATTTGGTATTCTTAAAATTTTCTTACCAAAAGCTGAAGAAGAAAAACCCAAAAAAATACCCATTAAAACAAATTCCTAAGGAGGTGTAATATGAAATGGCTACCATCAAAATGGAAAAAACAAGAAATAGAAGAAAATACCAAAGATAAATTTATGACCCCTGCTGATTATTTTACGAATTTTCAAAGAAAGATAGATGAAATATTTGAAGAATTTTTCAGAGATTTTGGATTCCCTAGCTCTAGAGAATGGAGTAACTTTTATCCTAGAATTGATGTCAAAGACAATAAAGATAAAATCATTGTAGAAGCAGACTTACCCGGTATTAGTGAAAAAGAACTTGAGGTATCTGTAACAAAAGATAGTATCGTACTAGAAGGCGAGAAAAAACATGAATTCGAAGAAAGCAAAGAAAATTATTATAGAAAAGAACGTTCTTATGGAAGCTTTAAAAGAGTTATCCCACTTCCTGTAGAAATTGACGACACAAAAGTAGAAGCAAAATTCAAAAACGGTGTTCTTACAATTATCCTACCTAAATCAGAAAAAGCATTGGAAAACATAAAAAAAATCCCCATTAAAGTAGATTAAAAGGGGGGCTTCCCCTCTCTCTATTTTACCCATTTTGGTAAAACCATAACCAAAAATCAACATTATAGCAAATAAATCCAAATAAAAATTTTCTTAAAAAGCATTGGTAGTTCGGATTTTTTAAGTAAAAAATTTTATTTTTCTGTGTATAATAGAATTATTATGAATGATAATTCTATTCCACCAGAAACTACAATAAATGAAAATTTATCATACATTTACTTTAGCGAAAACATAAATTACAAATTTACAGAATCTCATTCTATGGGTATAAGCATACTCCCCCATTACTTCCTTATCCTTCGTAACCTCTCTAATAACAACCTCGACTCCTTCCTTAAATACCTCTACTCTAA
>JBKBRY010000034.1:0-21674 GCA_046291925.1 Leptonema sp. (in: bacteria)
ATAAATAGAAGCAATCGAAACTTGAGTTCCTCCTAATCCTCCAAAAAGCTTTTGAATGCCATGTTGCATAAATAAAAAACCACTGATTGCTCTAAAAACACAATAAATTAATTCTTCGAAATTTCTTAAGATTATCATAAAAAACATGAAATTTTTTATTAAAATAAAATCAATAAAATTCTCTTTTTTAAATTTTAAATAATCATTACATTTTAGAGACTAGAATCAAACAGTGGTCGCTTCCTTTATGCATACAAATAGATTCTTGAATTTTTAAATTTTCCTGAAAGTACTTACCAAGTCCACGAACCAGTCCTTTTAATAAAAAACAAAGTTTTCTTGGCGAATTATAATAGATTTCCACAGAATTTGGATCAACTTTTTTGGTTTGAATTGAAGGAGGATCCACAGTAGTAGTGAAATTTTTTAAATTCGAATGGATTTGGGCAACATTTTGTATTATATCTAAAGCCTTCCATTCTGGTTTAAGTAAAAAATCGTATGACACAAGTAAATATTCTACAATATTTTCGCCAAAATCTTCTAAAATTTCAGGAAGAGTCATTTTGAATTCTTGGGATAAAATTAAAAGTAGTTGTACTATTTCTTCGTCAGGATATGCTTTGTTAGGGCTATAGGTGTAGTGTTTAATTTGTGCTTTTTGTAATAAACGAATCCAACTTAAATTTATTTCTTTTTCTTTACATTTTTTATTGTAGTAATGGTATAGTTGTAAAAATATGATTCCATGCATTGGATAGATTTTATTGAATTCCTAAATAGTGCAATTATTTTTTTATTTGAAACTGGTTTAAAATTGTTTTTTTTGATTTGATTTCTTCTGATATAGGAATTTTTAAAATTGTACAAATTCTTTGGTAGATGTCTTCTGGTTCTATCCAATTCAAACATGCTAAATCTTTACGATAACATTTTTTATTTCCAAAAATAGAACATGGTCTACAGGTCAGAATTTCTGGAGGAATTTGAATGATAGTTTCTTCTTTTTGTCCGTAAGGTCCAAAGCCAGAATAGGGATGGGTAGCACCCCAGATAGAAATTACTGGAATTCCAATCAAACAAGCGATATGCATATTAAATGAATCCATAGCTATCATAAGATCTAATTTTTCTATTAAAGCCATTTCGCCTTCTAAAGGGAGTTTACCTGCAACTACTATGGTGTTCATTGGAAATTTCTGATGGATTTCTTCGAGTTTTTGAATTTCTATTTTTCCACCACCAAATAAAAAAACTGTACAATTTAAGTATTTTTGGATGATTTCTAAAAGACCTTTGATTTTATCAAGTGGCAATGTTTTGGGTTCATGCCCTGCGAAAGGTGCAACCCCCAACCATATGTTTTCTTTTTTTTCAATATTTTGTCTTGTAAGAAATTCTTTTGCTAATTTTTTTGAATACATATCTAAGGAGATCCAAGGTCCCGAAGAGATTTTACCAAAAAGCCCTGCTCTCTCAAAAACATGAAAATATCTATCAATGGTATGGGGTAGTGGCTTTAATATTTTATTTTTTCTTCTTGTTTGCGCCAATTTTTCTTTTCTTCCTTTTACAATAGTTGCGAATTTAAGTTCTTTACCAAAGAAAAATTTTAATATTTTTGTACGCAAACTGCCATGCAAATCAATTCCATAATCATAAGGTCCCAATCGTTTTATTTCTTTGTAAATTCTATAAATTCCCAAGATTCCCTTGTAATGATTTAGTTTAAAATCGATCCCAATAACCTCAACACCAGGTATATTATAAAAAAAAGGTTTATATTCTTTTCTTGTTAAATAAGTTATTTGAATGTCGGGATATTTTTTAACCAAAGAGTATAATACTGGAACCGAGAGAACTACATCTCCCATCGAAGAGAAGCGAAGTATTAATAAATGCATATCTAAGATTTTTTTAATTTTCTTAAAATAGGATTTAATTCTTCGTCATTATACATTTTCATTTGTCTGTATACTTTCATATATTTTTTGCCATTTAAGATGTCTTGAATATAATCATCAAAACATATGGATAAGTCATTTTTTTGTTCTATAAGGATTTTTAATTTATTTTTACAATTTTTTTTGTGTTCTTCTGTGGCATCGTCTCTTTCGACTTCTAAATTCATATGATAAATTTTTAAACATAAAATCGATAGTTTATCCAAAATCCAAGCAGGAGATTCTGAATTCAATTTCGCATCTTTTTGTGGTGAAATATTTTTAAATTGATTTAAGAACCAATCATCAATCTTTTCTACTGTATCATTTCTTTCTTGATTTGATTTATCTATCCATCTTTTTAAAAAAACGACTTGTTTATCTTCTATATTAGGAGATCTGATTTCATCTTCTAAATGCCATTGAACTGAATCAATCCAATTTTTATGATATAACAACCATTCAATAGTATTTTCTGAGAAAGGATTTTTTTCTCTGGCATAGATAGTATCTTCTTTATGATAATCTAAAATAGATTGATTAAAAATTTCTACTGCATAATCAGAAGTTATAAGCTTTATGTTTTTAGATTTTTCCATTTTATTCTCCCAACTCTTTGCTTTTTTTAATTGCTTCGCTAATTGCTTCATATATAGAATACTTGAAATGATTTTTTTCTAAAATAGCTAAAGCTTCGATAGTGGTACCTGCAGGAGAAGTAACTTTATAAATCCATTCTGTAGGATTTTCTTTATTTTGTTTAAGAATTTCTAAAGCTCCGTAAATTGTTTGTAAAACTATATCATAAGAAGTTTCGTAAGAAAAGCCCGAACGAATTCCTGCTTCTATCATTGATTGAATAAATAAAAATACATATGCTGGACCAGAACCTGATAATGCTGTTATACTATGCATTAAATCCTCTGTGGAAATATCTATTGTAATTCCTATACTTTGAAAAATTTCTGTTGCGATTTTTTTACATTCCATATTATCTGAATAGATTCCAGAAACAGATTTTCCTACAAAAGCACCTAAATTTGGCATAACCCGTGCAATGTTTAGAAGTTTTGAATTCCAATTCAAAATTTTTTTTAAAGAAATACCTGCAGCTATAGAAATATAGTATTTGTTCGAATAGCCGACACAATGTTTAACGACTTCTTTTAAGTTTTGTGGTTTTACAGAAAAAATAACTACATCTGAATTTTCTTCTAATTCTCGAATAGAAGAAAAAGATTTTACTCTATTGGTTTTTAAAAAATCCCCATAGTTAAGATTCTCATTGATATCATAAAAGTATATAAAATGTTCAGTTTGTTTAATAATTCCAGAAGCAAGAGCTTTTGCCATTTTACCGAAACCGATAAATCCTATCTTCATCAAAATGTCATAAATTTTTATAAAATTGAAAAATCCAACTTTTTTTATAAATACTTTTTAAGAAACTGTCCTGTGTAACTTTTTTTTATTTTGATAATATCTTCAGGTATTCCCTCTGCAATGATTTCTCCACCTCTATTACCGCCCTCTGGACCCAAATCTATAATCCAATCTGCTGTCTTGATCACATCTAAATTATGCTCTATTACAATTACTGTATTCCCTCTTTCTACGAATTCATGAAGTACATCCAAAAGTTTTTTTATATCATGGAAGTGTAAGCCTGTAGTTGGTTCATCAAGAATATATAAAGTTTTTCCCGTCCCCTTCTTAGAAAGCTCTGTAGATAATTTGATGCGTTGAGCTTCTCCACCCGATAAAGTTGTTGCAGGTTGCCCTAATTTTAGGTAATCTAAACCTACTCGAATCATAGTTTCTAATTTAGATTTGATTGAAGGGATGTTTTCGAAGAAACTATAGGCTTCTTTTACCGTCATCTCTAAAACATCATAAATGTTTTTGTGTTTGTATTGGATATTTAATGTTTCTTTATTGAATCTTTTACCACCACAGTTGTCACAAGGAATATAGACATCGGGTAAAAAATGCATTTCTATTTTTAAAATTCCAGCACCTTGGCAATTTTCACATCTTCCTCCTTTTACATTAAAACTAAATCTTCCTGGAGTGTAACCATGCAACTTAGAATCTGGCAAACTAGCAAAAAGCTCTCGTATAGGTGTAAAAACACCTGTATAAGTGGCAGGATTGGATCTAGGAGTTCTTCCAATAGGTTCTTGATCAATTACAATTATCTTATCAATGTTTTCTAACCCTTCTATTGTTTCGAAATTGCTTGGTTTTTTTTTATTTGACATTAAATTGACCAAACCTTTGTATAATACTTCGTTAATGAGTGTAGATTTACCAGAACCAGAGACTCCAGTAACGCATATAAATTTACCTAAAGGAATTACAAGATTAACGTTTTTTAGATTATTTTCTGTTGCATTAAAAAGTTTTAAAAATAGTCCATTTCCTTTTCTTCTTTGTTTTGGAATTTCAATCTTCATTTTTTTAGAAAGGTATTTTCCAGTTAAGCTATCAGGATGATTCATTATCTCTTTAGGGGTTCCTTGAGCTACAACATAACCACCTTGACTGCCTGCACCAGGTCCTAAATCGATTATGTGATCGCACTCCAACATAGTTTCTTCGTCATGTTCTACAACAAGAACGGTATTACCCATATCCCTAAGATTTTTTAAAGTTTGAATTAATTTTTGATTGTCTTTTTGATGTAAACCTATAGAAGGTTCATCAAGGATATAAATCACACCAGTTAAAGAAGAACCTATTTGGGTAGCTAAGCGAATTCTCTGAGCTTCACCTCCAGAAAGCGTTCCAGCTGGCCTAGATAACGTCAAATAACCAACACCTACATTGTTTAAAAATTCCAATCTTCGAATAATTTCTTGGAAAATCCTACCACCAACTTTTTTTTCATAGTCGGAAAGCTCTAAATGATTAAAAAAAAGCAAGAGTTCTTCTATAGAAGAGTTTACAATATCTGTGATGTTTTTATTATGAAATTTTACTGCTAAAGATTCTGGTCTTAGTCTTTGCCCATTACATTGAGGACAGGTTTTTTCTATCATAAATTTTTTATACCAATCATTGATTTCTTCGAGTTTTGTATCTTTGAATCTTCGCTTTAAAGCTGGAATAACTCCTTCGAAAATCATAAAATTATTTTCATAATATCCATAAAGAATTGCTTGTTGAACTTCTTTTTTTAAACTAATCCAAGGTGTGTTAAGTTTGAATTTAAGCATTTTAGATAATTTCAAAAATTTTTCGTAATGGTAGGAAGTAGAATCAATCTCGCCATAGGGTTCTATAGCTCCTGTTTCTATACTCTTGTAAGGATTTTGTATGATAAGGCTTTCATCAAATTCCAAAAGAACACCCAAACCGTTACAATAAGAACAAGCACCTAAAGGGGAATTAAAAGAAAAATGGACTGGTTTTGGTTCTAATATAGAAATTTCACACTTAGGACAATACAACTTATTAGAAAAAAAATGTTCTTTTTGATGACTCCCATTAATGCTTTCCAAAACAATGGTATTTCCATTTCCTTCTTTTAAAGCAAGTTCTAAACTATCGTAAATCCTACTTTTGTTTTCTTCTCTTAGAACCAATCTATCTATGACTAAATCTATCGAATGTTTTTTATTTTTATCTATTTGTTGCAGGTTATTAAGCAAATCATCTATTTCGTAAATTTGATTGTCAAATCTAATTCGCAAAAATCCATTTTTTTTTGAATTTTCTATAAGTTCCTTATGCAATCCTTTTCGATTCGAGACAAGAGGAGATAATATATGTATTTTAGTTTCTCTATTTAATTTATAAATTTTCTCAACTATTTGATCTATAGTTGCAGATTCAACTATACTACCACATTTATGACAATATGGTTGTCCTAAATTGCCAAATAAGAGTCTCAAATAATCATAAATTTCTGTTACTGTTCCAACTGTAGATCTTGGATTATTGTGAGTTGATTTTTGTTCAATAGAAATGGCTGGGCTTAGTCCTTCGATTATATCCACATTAGGTTTGTTCAAAATACCAAGAAATTGTCTTGCATAAGTACTTAATGATTCTACATATCTTCTTTGACCCTCTGCAAAAATCGTATCAAAGACGAGAGAAGATTTACCTGAACCCGAAACTCCAGTAATTACTACAAATTGATTTCTTGGAATTTTTAATGTAATGTTTTTTAAATTGTGTTCTTTCGCTCCTTGGATATAGATATGGTCTAACATAAAGACAATTTTTAATATATACGTTCCAAAACAAATAAAAATAAAGATTATCTCTAACCAAAAGATTAAATAAAATTTGATACAATACTTAAAACAAATTTAATTTATAGCGGAAATCACTTGTCTATAAATTGGTATAAATAAAACAATTCTTTTCATGAATTGCCACAATTCTTCAAGGAAGTTTGGTATTTTAAAAAAAAATTGTAATCAGTGTGTTTATAAATTTAGATATAGATTAAACAACTAATTCGCTTAAAACTATGTTTTTACGGAAAATCCCAGAAAATAGAGAAAATTTCATTGCTTCTTCCGTCCCACCACTCATGATGTATATAGTTATTAATCGGAAGAAAAAAATTTGTGTAATTTTGCCCTTGATTATAACTTGCCCTCAATGGGATTATGGATTCTTCTTTCTCCATCTCCCACTCTATGAAAATACGCAAAATAAAACTAATGGAATACCCAGAAAAAGCCTTTAACTCCTTTAGACGCTTCCATAAGTCTGTGCTGATTGCTCTTATCACTATCCTTTTGTATTCTTTCGTCTTTGGTTGGTATTCACTTACTGCATTTTGTAGAGCATCTAACTTTTTATTTTGAATCAATCTATCCTTGTAGTTTTGGTATAAGGTTTCTATATATCCAGAGATATCTCCTCTACTTTTCTGTTTTAAAAAAGCATAGAGTTTTGGCTGGATATAGATACAATATCTATGTGTTTTGTTGAGTTGGTAATGGTTTATGTGCATCATATTATGGATATACAGAAAAAAGACTTTTCTTTTTAAAAATAAAATGCTTGACATTAATAACTATGCTTATGTAGGTAGTAATTTTGAGTGTGGGGATAAAGTTATGTCATTTTAGAAAAGGTTTGAGTCCTTAGAAAAAACCAAAAATAAAATCATAATCCCAAGAAAATAAAGTAGGGAGATTTAGTGGTATATTCTTTTATGGTAAAACAAAAGAGGGCTTCTTGCCTTCTATAGATGATTCAGTTAGATTGTATATTTCATATTAAAAAAATCACTGGGTAGAAATAATAATTTATAAATAATTTTATTTTTAAGTTCCAAAAAAAGCTTGAAATATATTTTTTATACCGAGTGGTATTTTTACAAGTTTAAAATGATATTTAAAATAAAATTTCTTGTATTTGTTGTGCCCCAATTTACGTCGGTATGATCATACTTTCCTATTTTAAGATTTTTGTAGACGCTATGATTGTCCAAATAAGCACTGCGAGAAGGAACTACGCAATCATGATTATTAAAATCATTTAATAAAGTACAAAAAATACCAAAAGTTTGTAAGGAGTCACTTTCAAAACTTGTTCCTGATGGTACTTCTCCGTATAGAGTAATTAGGTAAGAATCTCTATCAAAATTTTGGTTGATTTGCGTTAATTTTTGATTTGATGAGTTAGGTAAAGAGTTATCATAGTTATCCCATCGTAAGTCTTTACCACCTTCTGTATTTGTTAAAAATTGGGCTAATTCTCCAAGTAAGCTTTTATCTTTTTGATATTCTGGACTTGCCCACGGGGAACCATGAAATGGTGTTCCAGCAGTAATAATTTTTTTTATATAACTTGGGGAGTCCTTGTAATACAATGCGAATCTACTTACCAATCCACCCATGGAATGAGCATAAATGATTACTGTTTTGTTTTCTTCTGTAAAAAATTGATCTAACAGCAATCTTAACCTCCATCCATTTTTATCAATGGGATCAGAAGTTAAGTAATCAAATACGAATACATCCAAGTTGTTGCTTAATTCTATAAATTGAGAAGTGGAAAATAAATGTTTCCAATTATTCAAAACTCTTTTTTTTAATTCTTCAGAAGAAGGATAATTTCTATTACTTTTGTCATTATAATTCCAACCAGAAATTAAAATAATTTTATTTTTGTTTTTATCAATTCGAGTTTGTGTTGCAGGTTCTATAAAATCAGTATGATTGGGATCCAATACTATAAGAAAATTTACCCAATATATTTGAGCCCAGTAGTCTCCCAAATTTGGGATCATGTCTAATAAAGCAAGTAAATTGTGATTTTGATTTTTAGGTGTACAAGCAATGATAAATATTAAAATGTAAATAATCGCATTTTTATATATTGATTTTAAAAAAAGTTTTCTCAATTCTATGTACGCTGGATACACTTTTTTCAATTCAATTAACAAAAAATATTTATAAAAAAAATTTAAAATCATTTTTTGTTAAGATAATTTTTCCCTGATGGCGTATAAATCAAGAAGTCATTTTTGGACGATTTTTGAATTTCTAATTCGTATCCTGTAATTTCTTTCAATTCTCCTTTATCTAAAAAAATGCCTTTGCATTTAGGGCAAATATCAATTTCTATGTTTGTGGATGGATAAATCTTTATTTCCATTACTACATTGCATACAGGGCAGAGTAGGACTCGTTTGTATTTTGAACTTTCTTTACTTATTTCTAAAGATTTGTGATTTCTTTCTTTTTGATTTTTTTTATTGATTTTTGTTTCTTTATATGCTTCTACGTAAGATAAAGTATTGATTTTATGTAAATTTGGCTTTTCTTGTACTTCTTTTTTTAAAATCTTTTTGATTATATAGTCCCACATTTATAAAGAGATCCGAACTCCCAAATTTACACTATATATTTCTGAATTTCCTTTTATGTCGAGAAAAATTTTAAAAACGGGAATATTCAATTCGAATCCAAATGTTAAAAAAGTAATGTTTTTATAAGGCGAGCCACCACTTGATTCTAAATTCAATCCTAAATAACTCGTAGGTGTTTGATATCCTAATATTGTTAAAATATCACTATAAATTGCAACTGGGCCATATCGATTGAATTTTAGGTTTGTAGATCCTTTTAACCAGGAATGACCTGCACCAATAGAAAATCTGAATAAATAAAGCAATTGGATTCCTGTTCGTATATCTACTAAATATACATCCATTTTACTTTTATAGTCAAGGATATTATCTGCTTTCCAAGTTAAGTCTGTATTATAAGCAGCATTCATAGAAATTTTAGAATCTAGTTTTTTATAAGTAAGTTTTTGTATAGTATTATGGTATCCAACACCTAAAGATACACCATTAAAGCCAAATAAATAGCTTATCTCTTTATCTCCTTCTGCTAAATGATACCTTAATTCGAAACCCGTACTTTTACTTAGTACGTTCCATTCTTCGTTTTTTTTCTTATTGCCTGCTTTCTCGTTATCGATACCAGAATTCAAATAAGAAATAAAAATATCAAATCTATAAGGAGAATACCAAGGAAGTTTACTAAGGCGAGGTGTATCAGAAAATAAATACCCAATGTTTGAACCTATAAAAGCACTTGGTATTAAAGAAACACCACTTGAGGGTACATCTTCTATGGTACCATAATTGGGTACCATTACATCGATTTTTCTTAATTTTGTTTGTGCTGTAGAAATATTAGCACCAATAGTGAATTCTTCCAAGTTTACCATTCCTGTTGGAATTGAATTCAATAATGCCATAGCATTGGCAGTAGACATATCTTTTAGTACCTCGTTTAAATAATTACTTTGGAGTGCATAAAATATATTATTTAAGTCAGAGGATTGCAATGGAATACTTGAACATCCATCCCCAACGCAATACATTTGAGCTTTTACTTTAAGAGGAATTAGGACAATACCAATCATTGCTAAATAAGAAATTTTGGATTTAAGTTTCATAATATTTTCCTCCACCTTTTAGTTGTAATATAGGAACCCATCTATTCTATAGACGCAAAAAGTAATAAATTTTTCCTTTTTTTTATATTTTTATATAAAAAGATGATTAAAGCCTTTCCACAAAAATGTTAGTTTATAAATTCTTATATTTAGAAAATACATCGCAATTAGTAAAAAATAATAAAATTTTAAGTTATAATTTGATCAAGCTTTAAATAAAATTAACTTGAAAAAATAAAAAGGATTATAAAGCTGAATTAATATTTTTATTATATAAATAAAGAAAAAAGCAAATTTATGAGATGTTTTCTTAAAATCATTTTTTTAATTATAGTTTTATTATTTTTTTCTTTTTGTAAATCAGGTTCACTAATTTTACAGAATCCATCTGGGGTAGATGTAAATATCGTTTTAGTAGATCATAAAATACAATTTCAAGTTCCCTCAAATTGGAAAACCTACTACTCCGCAAAAAGGTACTTTCATTTTATAGCTAAATCAGAAGATAACATTTATGGTCCTCAATTGGAATATAGAGGTTTGCAAAATACTTCTAAAACCAAAGAAGAAAGAAATTTATATGCAAATGGTTGGTATAAAGCAATTGAAATCAATTTCCCGAAATGGAAATTTTTAAAAAAGGATTACGAAGAAATACCTTACAATGAAATTGTAATTTATTCCTATGACTTTTTAGGAGAATTTTTTGATGGAAATAAAAAAATAAAAAAATTAGGATATCTTAAATTTATAGAAGATAGAATTCATGCTATATATTATACCGCGGAAGAATCAGAATTTGATGTTAATCTTCCTTCATTTTTAAAGATAAATAAGAAAATCATTTATAATATTTCTGCGAAGCCTTATTAGAATTTGTTTTGACACAAGCGAAGTTTTAATAAAATTAGAATGTAAATAATCAAGGAAGAAATATGCAAAATTATGATTTAGTAATTATTGGATCTGGTCCAGGAGGTTATGTTGCTGCCATTCGTTCGGCTCAATTGGGATTAAAAACTGCCATTATAGAGAAATCAGAATTGGGTGGTATATGTCTCAATTGGGGTTGTATTCCTACGAAAGCCTTATTAGATTCTGCTCATTTATTGCAAAAAATTCAGCAATCGGAAGAGTTTGGAATTTCGGTAGAAAGCTATAAAGTTGATTTTAGTAAAATCATTCAAAGATCACGAAATGTAGCAAATCAAATGTCTAAAGGGGTACAATATCTAATGAAAAAAAATAATATTGACGTATATGCTGGTTATGGTATGTTTAAAGATACTCATACAATTGTAGTTTATAAAGATGAATCTCTAAAAGAAATAGTAGAAGAATTAAAAACAAAAAAAACAATACTTGCTATTGGTGCAAGGGCGAGGGAATTACCAAACATTCCGATTGATGGGGAATTCGTAATTGATTATAAAAAAGCAATGAGTTTACAAAGAATTCCAAAAAAATTACTAGTTATTGGTGCTGGTGCAATAGGTATAGAATTTTCTGATTTTTATTGTTCATTAGGTAGTGATGTAACGATAATCGAAATTTTACCTCAAATTTTACCGAACGAAGACGAAGAAATTGCAAAAGTTTTAGAAAACTCTTTTAAAAAAAGAAATATCAAAATTTTTACTAATAGTAGCATCCAAAATATAGAAAAAAATTCTAATTCTGTGATGGTGGAATTTTTAGATAAAGATCAGAAACTCCATAAAGAAGAGTTCGAAAAAATTCTTTTGGCAACAGGAATTATCGCAAATACAGATAAAATGAATTTAAGTACTGTGTTTGTTGATTTAATTAAAGACAAAATTAAAGTAAATCATTATTACCAAACTTCAAATCCTGATATTTATGCAATTGGGGATTGTATCCCTACACCTGCACTTGCCCATGTAGCAAGCTTTGAAGGAATTAAAGCTGTAGAAGCTCTTTATCTATCTTTAAGAAAAGAAAATAAATTAAATCAAACTGAAAAATTTTCTATTCAGTTCGAACCATTGGATTATTCTTTAATTCCTTTTTGCACCTATAGCAATCCCGAAGTTGCTTCTTTTGGTTTAACAGAAAAAAAAGCCAAAGAACAAGGATATTCTGTATCTGTAGGTAGGTTTCCTTTGCAAGCTTCGGGAAGAGCAAGAGCAAGTGGAGAAAGTGAAGGTTTAGCGAAAGTTGTTATAGATAAAAAGTATCAAAAGATTTTGGGAATACACATAATCGGAAAAAATGCAACAGAAATCATTACAGAAGGGTTATTGGCTGCGAAATCTGAATTGTTGGCAGAAAATATTGCGAATACAATACATCCTCATCCTACCATATCAGAAATATTAATGGAAGCTGCAGCAGATTCTTATGGAGAAGCTATAAATAAATAATATAAAATTATAACATTATATAGAATCCATTTAAAATCAAAAGAAGTTGGTAGTATGAATTTTAAATTTTCATTTACAACTATCAAAAACAAGTTTTTTTGTTAAATTCTCTAATGAATTTCTTAATGGCTATACAATTGCTAAAGTTGTTTTTCGAAAATCCTATGTCTTTTTTAGAATTGAATACAAGAAAGTTCAATACTGCTAAGGAAATTTTCTATAATTTGCATTTACCTTTTTTAATTCACTATCCCTTAATCGTCTTGCTAAGCCCTTATTTTTGGTATTCTGTTTTTTTTAAAAATATAAATATTAAATTTATAATTTTTTCTTACTTCTATTTGCCCTTAATACTTTATTTTCTTATCATGACTTTTATAATTTTTTTTGATAAACTTCAGATTTATTCACAAATGCCTTCTATTGATTTTAAAAAAAAATACTTTTGTTTACAAAGTTCAGTGATAGTCTCTGCTTCCATTCTATTTTTTATTTTGCATCCTATTTTGGGTAATGTATTTATAATGATTTCATTTCTTTATAGTTTTGGAGTTGGGATTTTTTTGTGGTCTAAATATTTAAAAAAAGATATAGAAAGATTATTTTTAGAAAGTATTTTAACTTTAGCTTTGTTTTTTGTTTTTATTTTGATAGTTTTTGTATTCAATAATTTAGTAAATTCCTATTATGATTTAAAAAAGCTTGGGATATTATGAAGATACATATTGTTGGTATTGGTGGAATTGCAATGGGGAACTTCGCTAAAATGTTAAAGGATTCAGGGCATGAAGTTTCGGGATCGGATAGCCAGCTATATCCTCCTATGTCTTTACAGTTGGCTACTTGGGGATTTCGTGTTGAAAATTTTTCTAAAGATAATATCATAAACCCTAACGGTGAACCAAAACATGATCTTTATATTGTGGGTAATGTAATTTCTAGGGGGAATGTAGAAGTCGAAGTAATTTTAAATTACAACTTACCCCTAATGAGTATGTCGGAGGCACTTTATCAGTTTTTTTTAAAAAATAAAAAAGTAATTGTAATTGCTGGAACTCATGGAAAAACTACAACTACGTTTTTATTGCATTCCATTTTAGAAAAATCAGGATTGGATTCGGGATTATTTTCTGGTGGGATTCGTTTAGATGGACATGCTGGTTTTAAGATAGGGAAAGGAGATTATTTTGTTATAGAAGGCGATGAATACGATACTTCTTTTTTTGATAAAAAACCAAAATTTTTGCACTACCGACCTTATTATTTGATTCTTACTTCAATTGAATATGATCATGCTGATATCTATAAAAATATGGAAGAATATATAAATTCTTTTAAACTTTTATTGCGATGGATCCCTCAGCAAGGAAAAATAGTTGCAAACTATGATGATTTAAACATACGAACTATATTAGAAAAATTAGAAAATGTAATCTACTATTCGTCAAATACGGAGCAAGAAAAGAAAGAAAATTATAAAGAAATTTATAAATTCTCTATATTAGATAAAAGTTTAATACTTCCTGTTGGGAAGGTAGTTCCAAAAATTTTTGGTATGCATAATTATTCTAATATTTTGGCTGCCAGTTTACTTGCACAAGAAATTGGCATTGATTCTCAAAGTATAATAGAAGCTATCAACGAATTTCCAGGAGTAATGAGAAGACAACAATTAAGAAAAAAAATCCGATTTGATGAAATGTCTATTGAATTTTACGAGGATTTTGCTCATCATCCTACAGCGGTTTTCGAAACCATAAAAGCTTTTAAGAATCGATTCCATAATTCCCTTATAATAGCTTGTTATGAGCCTAGGAGTGCTACTAGTCATAGAAAAATTTTTCAGAAAGAATATCCCAAATCATTTTTGCTTGCAAAGGCTGTTTATATTACAGAAATATACAATCCCTCCAAAGTAGAACCAGAAGAACAATTAAATGTAAAAAAGCTAATAGAAGATATAAAAATTTTTAATTCAAAAGCCTTTTATTGCCAAACTCCAAAAGAAGTATTCGAAAAATTAAAAAAACACTTTTTAGACTATTGTGTGATTGCAAAAAAAAATCAGTATGATACAATTATAATTTTATGTATGAGTAATGGAAGTTTTGGGAACATCTATTCTGATATAGAAAATTGGATGGATAGGTTAGCCTCTATTGATCAACACTAGAAAAAATTTTTATTCTTTTTTTACTAATAAAATTTATAAAAAATTATTACAATTTTTTTAAGAATCTAAACACAAGGAATACTCTAAATATTTTTTGATTCAAATGTGATAAAAAAGAAACTTGAAATTTGGATATAAATTTTATAGATATTTTGATCAGAAAAATTGAAACTTTTACGATAATTATTAAAAAATGTTAGACAATAAAACCCAAATTCACAGAATACTTTTAGAAAATCGTAATTTTATAAATCTATTTTTTTTTATTTTTGGTCTTATTCTAACAGTTTCTAGTATTTTTTTAAGTCAAAGTGTAGATGCAAAAGAAAAGTCGGGAGTCTTTGGATATTATCTTTTTTTTATTATGTATGAATTGTTTGGTACTGCTAGCTTTTTTATTGGTCCTATCTATATATTAGTTACTTTAAAGTCTTATTTTAGAAAAGATTTACGGTATATCCAAAATGGTTTTTTGGGAAGTATTTTCTTTTTGTTTTCTTTTAGCTTTCTTTTAACTTTTTTTAGTTTTTCCTATGGGGGATTTGTGGGAAATCAATTATTGTTTTGGGGAAATTTATTAATTGGAAATATTAGTGCCTTTATTCTTTTTTTTATAATTTTTGTGTTTTCTATTCTAAAGATGTTTTCTTTGGATTATGTAAAAATCAAAAGGATACTAAAACTAAAAAAAGAAAATCTAACAAATTTGAATTTCGGATATTTTCTTGGAATCCTATTCCTTTTGTGGAATAGCAAAAATTTATTTAAATTTTTACGCAAAAAAAAAGAAGAAACTTCCGATAAGGAAGGGGAAAACATGGAATTTATTAAAAAGGTTTTTTTATCTTCCAGTAAAAAACCCCCCTGGATTCAAAAAAAAATAGAAATCATAGAAGATTTAGAAAAAAATAGAAGTGTTTTTAGTAAAGAAACTCGTACTAACGAAAAAGAGCTAAAGGATTTGGAAGAGGAACCTCTCTTTTACAACAACACTTTAGATAAAGGCTTTGATCCTATTAGTAAAGAGAACGAAATTCCTTTAAAAGGAATGATTGATTACGAAGAAATTGAGGTGCAAGAAAAAATTCCAAAATCTTTTAGCATAAGTTACGATTCCACGCAAAGTCGATTTATAATTCGTCACGAAGATTCGATAAAAAAAAAAATTGAATTGAATTATGATAGCCAAAAGCCTCTATTAGAGGATTTAAATTTTGAACCTTCTTTGTTACAATTGTTCGAAGTTTCTAAAGAAAATCCAAATTCTGGTAAATTAAAAAAACTTTTAGATAAAGAAGCAGAAGAAGAATTTTTAAATCACGAATTTAAGGATACAACTAGAATCGATCAAAAATATGATGAAGTTTTTCAAGAAGAGAATTTAGATAAAGAATCTGTAAATACAACAGAAGAAAAGTTTTATCAGGGAAGAAAAGACGAAGCGTACTATCAAGATGAAAACAATAACAAAGAGATAGAAATAGAGGAAAACCAATCTTTAGAAGAGCTGGAAGGTAGTGGAATTCAGGATACACCAACACCAACACCAATGAAAGAAGAAAATTTTAGCAATTCAAGCTTATTTAACTTAAATCCAGAATTTTATAAAAAAAAATTAAAGGAACTACAAGAAATGGTAATTTCTTCCGAAAGGGTAGATTCCTATCATTTGCCAATCCATAATATAAAATCCGATGGAATTTCTTTTGTTTCGGATTTAACTATACAGCAAGAAATCCAAGAAAATTGGCAGAAGTTGCAAAAGTTATTGAATGACTTTAGTATAAAAGCCCAAGTAGTAGGAGCTACCAGGGGACCTATGATCACTATGTATGAAGTTCGCTTAGAGCCAGGGGTGAGAGTAAATCGTATTCTTAGTTTACAAGACGAAATTAGAATGAATCTTGCTGCTTTATCCATTCGAATTATAGCCCCTATACCTGGAAAGACAACTATAGGTATAGAAGTACCCAATAAAAATAGAGAATTTTTTCGATTAAGAGAGTTAATTCAAAATAATTCGGAATTTTTTTCTAAAAAACGGGATATTAATATACCATTAGGAAAAGATGTCTCTGGTATAACTCGATATATTGATTTAACAAAATTGCCTCATTTGTTAATTGCAGGTACTACTGGTTCTGGAAAATCAGTTTTTTTGAATTCCATAATAGCGTCCCTTTTATATCAATACTCTCCTGAGAAAATACGATTTTTGATGATTGATCCAAAAATGGTAGAACTAAAACTTTATGAAGGAATTCCCCACCTTTTGTATCCAGTAATTGTTGATACCAAATTAGCAGAAAAGGCTTTGCATTGGGCTGTTACAGAAATGGAAAATCGATATAAGTTGTTTTCTTTAACAAAATGTAGGGATATCCGTTCTTACAACGAAAAAGTAAGAAATAAACAAATTTCTGGAAATCTTATACCTTATATTGTCATTTTTATTGATGAATTAGCGGATTTGATGATGATTTCTGCTAAAGAAGTAGAAGAATCTGTAATTCGTTTAACTCAAAAAGCACGCGCAGTGGGTATTCATTTAGTTTTAGCAACTCAAAGGCCATCAGTAGACGTAATCACTGCTTTAATAAAAGCAAATTGTCCTGCTAGAGTATCTTTTCAGGTTGCTCAAAAAGTAGATTCTCGTATCATTTTAGATTTAAATGGTGCAGAAACTTTGTTGGGGAAAGGGGATATGCTATATAAATCTCCTGCATCTACTTTAGCGATTCGAATTCAATCTCCTGATATCACAGAAGAAGAAATTGAATCAATTGTTAGAGAAACTCAAAAGTATGGTTTTTTTGGCTATATTGAACTACCACAAGAAGAAGAAACTCCTCTCGATTTTGGTTTTTCTGAGGTAGACGAAGATTTAATCGAAAAAGCTTGGAAAATTATATTAGAAACAGGAAAAACATCTACCTCATATATACAAAGAAGATTAAGAATAGGGTACAATCGAGCTGCAAATATAATGGAAAAATTAGAAGAATTAGGCTATTTAAGTGCAGCTCAAAATAATAGGCCTAGAGAAATCTTAAAAAGAGATTGAATTTATAATTGTTTTAAATAACTTATGTTAATAAACTTATTTTTATCTTTTTTAGCAATAAAACCATAAACATATGGATTGATATTTAGAGTTTTCGTTATAAAACAACCTGCTTCTTCTATGCAAAATTTCATTCTATCTGATGAGACTTTTTGAGAAATATCAGGTCCATTTTTTGTTTCAATTTTTTCCCAGTCTATAATTACAAAAATGCCATCTTCTTTTAAAATTCTACCCGTTCCTAAAATTCCTAAAATAGGGTTCGCAAAAGTAGACAATACACAAGAAAAAAAAATCACATCCATTTCTGGTATCCATTCTGGAAGTAAAGGATGTTCTGTTTTCTCTATGTAGAAGGGAATAAAATTCTTAATGTTTTCTTTAACTTTCCTTTGCAAAATATAATCTATTAAAATTTCTTGACACTCTGCCCCCCACACAAAAACATCACTGTCTCCGTATTCAAAAAAGGCTTGTAGAAAAAAGCCATTTCCCATTCCAAAATCTAGTATATTTTTTTTATTTTTCCAATCAATTTGAGAAAAAATTTTATCAATAGGAAATAACTCTCTTCTTTCGGGAGACAATAAAAATTTATGGTAATTGGGATCTTCGTAATAAGGCAAACCTCTCATTTTTTGATTGCTTAAAGTTGAATTATTATTATTATTTTACCGAGATTAAGGAGGAATCAATATGAGTAAACAAAAATTGTTCTTATTTTTTTTGTTTGTTTATACTTTTTTTGAATTGGATTCAATTGGTAGAGACAAAAATATTCCTGGTGTAGATCCTTTACCGATGGCAATAATTGATGATCAATCTTTAACACCTACAACTACAAAAAAAGAAAATACGGTTACCGATTCTAACCTATCAAAAGAAAAAACAACAACTGAATTGTCTGAGTTCCCACGCATACTTAACATTAAGGTTTTTATGGATCCAACTTATCCCTATTCTGCCAAAATTGTTTGGGATGCCCATCCACAAACAAGCACTCCTATATATGTAGTACGGTATTCTAAGCCTATTTCTACTAAAGAAATTTTATTAAATTCTTACAATCTTACTTCGCCGCCGTTAGAGCCTTTTGTTCGGTCTTTTGTAGATAAGGATTTACCAGAAGGAGTATATTATTATGCAGTTGTTACTTCGTTTGAGTTAAGTAGAGAAGGTGTATTGATTTTAAAACCTGGTGTAAATTATACAGTGAATCCCTTTATTGTCTATCGTGATTCAAAAAAACAAGAAACTACTTCGACTACGCAGCCTTTCGATGCTACCTCAAAAATCAACAGAAATGAATTGAAACCTTCGGATTACGAAATTTTAGAATTATCTGCTTTGAATACAGATAGAGGGGTAGTCCTAAATTGGAAACCTCCTGCTATTTCAGAGATTAAATTTAAAATTTATAGAGGTAGAGAACCATTAGATTCTCAAGAAAGACTACAAAAAGCCAAATTGCTTGGAGAAAACACAAAGCCCTATTTCTTAGACGAAAATCCCATACCCAATGAACCTACTTTTTATGGAGTATCTACATACGATATTGTTTTAAACCAAGAATTTACTGATCTTAAATTTCGAAGTTCTTATATCAGTCACACTTATATAAAACCCCAAATGGAATACCAGTTTGCAGATTTTTTACCAGACTCCCTGATTTCTTATCAAGTAAGCAGCAATGCAATTCAATTGTTTTGGGTAGATGGAGGTTCTGGAGTCAAGTTTTACAAAGTTTATAGAAGCGATGAGCCGATCAATACTGAGTCAAAATTACTAAATTCCAAATTTTTAGGCATTGTTCAATCGGGTAGTATTGGATTTATGGATAAAGATTTACCATCAGGGAGATACTTTTATGCGGTTATGCCGGTTATCTCTAATAATAATGAATTGAAATTATTTTATGGAAATAAAACTTTCACTACATATGGGATCATCATTCCTCAAACTTCAAAGGAAAAGGAACACCCAAAACAAGAGAAAGCACAAGAAATGAGTAAAGCTGAGGATTCAACAAAAACCAATATAAATAATATTAAAGTTCAAATCGAAGAAGAAAATAATGTGCGTATTAATTGGGATTATATAAGCGAAAATAGTAGTCAAATCAAAGTTTTAATCTATAGAAGTGAAAGTTTAATTAATGAATACGAGGATTTAAAGCGAAATGCTGAATATTTGGGAGAATTTCCTTTAGTTGCAGGGGTTTATGTAGACAAAAAACTTCCTAAGGGAAACTATTATTATAGCTTTTTAGAATTCAATACGCAAACAAATCAAATTGTAGCATACTACTACTTAAAAAAGCCCGTGGAAATAAGAGAGAAAATTTCCCAAGAAGCAAAAAGAAGACCTAAAGATATAAAAGAAGCAGACAAAATAGAAGATGAAAAAGGGAAGGAGAAAACAGAGAAATCAAAAAGCGAACAAGTAACCCAAAAAGAAAAACAATCATACGAAGTAGAGTTGGATCGTATATCTAAGTTGATTTTTTCTGAGAATGCTTTTAGCTTAGCTGAGTCTAAAATAAAAGAATTATTAAAAAACAAAGATGCTTTAAGCAAAGAAGAAATGGGCAAGTTGAAATTTTACTATGGCATAGTTTTGTTCAAAATGAATCAAAAAAGCGAAGCAAAAAAATACTTTACTGATCCCGATGTTCAATCCTATGATCCATCTCGTGCAAATTTTTGGTATAAAAGAATTTTAGATGAGGAATTATGAATACAAAGCAAGCTTATTGGTTTTTTTTATTGGGTATTCTTTTTATAGGTTCTGGAATTTTTCTATTAGCAACAGATTATAATCAAATAAGGGAAAATTATAAAAAATTGTATTATAGTTTTTCACGGCAAATGACTCCCAATTTGATTAAAGAACAAGAACCTAAACTCAATACTCCAGAAAAATTAAAAAGTGATTTAAAAATGGCAGAGGAATATTTAAGGCAGAATTCTTATGAATCTATTCGAAAAGCATTAGACATTTATAATAGAGTTTTGTCTTTTTCTGAGGATACTGAAATCACTCAACTATCTAAATACGGTTTATCTTATTCGTTATTTCGATTGAATGATGAGAATCGCTCTCTACAAATATTAAGAGAATTAAAAAAAGAAAAAATTGTTAATCCAATATTAGAAGAGGAAATAAATTTTTTACTTGGCAAAATCCTTTTATTAAGAGGGCATGAGGACGAAGGAAAATCAATTCTCCAATCTTTATTAGCAAAAACTGATTCTTCTGACTTAAAATCGAGAATTCATGTGGCTTTTGGTGATTATTACTATCTAAAGAAAGAATATAAAAAAGCAAAAAAAAGTTACTTGATTGCCTTAGAATATAATCCAGACAATTTGCATGCTGGGATTTTAAAACAGAATTTGGTATCTAAGAAGAAAATTGTACCCTTTGAACATGAATATTATGATCAATATTTATTCAAAACAATTTTAGATAAATTAGATAAAAAAGAAGAAGACCTAGAGAGTAAAATTTCAAAAAAACCCCAAAAACTAAAAACTGAAACTGAAAAAGAAACTAAAAGAAATTTTGATGAAATTATAGAAAATTTAGAAAAAAAATTTGTTCAAAGCAAAGTTTTCATCAATATGAATGATTATTTATCAGCCAATAATCTTTTGATTGAGATCGAAAAAGAAAGCAATGAATTATTACAGAATAAAGAATTCTCTTTATTGGAAAAACAAAAAAATGATTTATACAAATTGTTAGAGAGTGTATTTTATCAATTAGGAGAATTATCAGAAAACCAAAAAAAGAATGAGTTGGCAAAATCTTATTATGACAAAGTATTGGAGAATCCAAATACAAGTTTAGATCAAGCATCCTTGATTAGGAAAGGGATTCTCTATTTTGAAGAAAACCAATACAAGCAAGCATATAAGATGTTTAAAAAAGCAATCAATATAGAACCAAATGGCAAATTGGTGGATAAAGCAAGAGAATGGCTGCAAGAAACAGAAAAAATCTTAAGAGAGCAAGAGAATTCAATCATAATTGAATAAACTTTTAGTTTCAAATCTTAAAGTTGTCAAACCACCTTTACTTCTTTGAATTGTCAATGAATTAATTTTGGAAAAGAAAATCTTTTTTCTAACATATTAAGAATATGTTAGATACCACAACCGTTGCCT
>JBKBRY010000035.1:0-20567 GCA_046291925.1 Leptonema sp. (in: bacteria)
GAAAATTATAAAAATATTAAAAGAAAAGAATTCAAAGGTCAAAATAGGAGAGGAATTAGCCCTTTTGGAGGTTGAATAGTTTTTTTGTTTGTATTTTAAAAAACGAAAGTATGAAGTTTTTAATTTTTTTTGCTTTGGCGGTTTCCATTTTTTTAGGAGCTATGGGACAAATATTCATGAAAGTGGCAATGAACTCTATTGGATCTTTTCCTTTTGCAGAAAAAGAAAAATGGTTTGATTTTTTTTTGTCAATTCTATTATCTAAATACATCTGGTTTGTTTTTCTTTTTTATGGAGTATCAGTTCTTTTATGGTTGATTGTATTAAGTTATGAAGATTTAAGTTTGGTCAGGCCCTTTATGTCCTTAGGGTATTTGATTACTTTGGGCTATGGAATGATTGCAGGGGAACAGGTAAATTTCGAAAGGGTTTTAGGAACCCTACTTATTGTTGTTGGCGTTTTTTTCTTAACCAAGAGTTAAGGAATTAATGGGGATTTCTTTTAAGGGAACAACTTCGTAAAGCCATAAAAAAGGCGAGATTTTTTTGAACAAAGCCCGATTCATCAGATAGTTTTTTTTATAAAGTTTATATAATTTTTTTTCTTCGTAGTTTAGATTGGAATCTATTAAATAATCTTTTAGAGAAGGTAATGATAGGGTATCAATTTTTTTGGGGGAGGGAAGAAATAAAGTTTCCAATAAAACAAAAATAAAATGATGGTAGTCAAAAATCATTTTTATAGGAGGAAGTTCGTATTTCTTAAAAGTTAAATAATTTTTTAAGCTTAATAACTCCGAAAAAAAAGGATCTTTTGTATCTTTAAGAAGGATAAGTCTTAAAGATTTTTGTAATGAATCATTGTTTTGAATCAACTTATGAACTGTTTGAAAAAAATCTAAAAAACTATGATTTTTATCTAAATCTGTAATCAAAAAAATTTCTTTTTGGTTTTGAGATTCCCTTTCTAAAATGAAGTTGAGCTCAATATGCGAAGAGATTGTAATGGTTCGAAAACCGTTAAATTCAAAAATATTTTTATAAATATTTTTAAATAAAATAAGATTGGCAAAAATTGCTAAACGATTTCTTTTAGGAATAGGAAAAATAGGCAACTCCCAGTGTATAGGGTTTCCCAAAAAATAAAGGCAAGTAAAATTCTCTTCTAAGAATTGTTTTTTAAATTCTATCGTATTGTTTTTATAATCTGTCAGAATGATGTAAGGAAAATTTGCGTTTTGTAGTGTTAAAAGTTGATTCCAATCAAGCTCCAAAAACACAATCCTTTTGAAAGGACGATTCAAATAAAATAAAGAAAAGTTCTCTATGATTGAAAAACGTTTGCTAACCAGCATTTCTTTAAGAATTGCTTTTTTTTTATTAGATAAGTCAAAAATTGCAAGAATAGGGTACATCTGTGCCTTAAAAAATAAAAAATTTATTTACCTTTCCATAAGTATATATATATTTACTCTGAGAATATGAAAAATTATCCAATCGTAACCAATGCTCTTGTAGTTATAAATGTTGCTATACATTTATTACTAATTTTTTATTCTTTTTTTATTAAGCAAGATTTTATGCTTCTTCAGGAAATCTATTTAAAATACGGATTGGTACCTGCAGATTTTTGGAATGGTGCTGTTTGGCAACCTTTTACTGCTATATTTTTGCATGGCTTCTATGGTTTTTCTTTACATCTTATAGTGAATATGATAGCATTGATGAGTTTAGGGAAGGCAATAGAAATTACTATAGGTTCCATTCCTTTTACTTGGTTATATTTTATTTCTGGGTTGTTTGGTTCTTTGTTTGTGGTAGTTTTTCAACCCGATTTATCTGTTCCCACGATAGGAGCTTCTGGAGCAATTATGGGTTTGCTTGCTGCCCTTGCTATTTTTTATCCTAGTTCTATGCTATTGGTATTTTTCTTCCCTATGAAAGCAAGAACAGCGGCTATTCTTTTTGGCTTAGGTTCTTTAGTTTTGGCATTATTTGATAAAAGTTCCAGTATATCTCATTTTGGGCATTTAGGAGGATTTATTGGTGGATTTTTATATACGAAGTTGGCTTTAAATCTAAAAATTGGAAAAAATCAGTTATCAATCTTTAAAAGTACTTACGAAGAAGAGTTAGAAAGAGAATTATTAGAAAAAATGAGCCAAATAGAAAAACTTCGAGAAGAATACGAAGCCCAAAAAAGCAAAAGAACTATTTTGGATTCCCTTTTTTTTGACGAGGAAGATATAGAAAACAAAAAAGAGGAACCTATTAAGGAAAAAAAAATTTATTACGATCCCAAAACAGGAAAATTTTATATAATAGAATAAAAAGGGAAAAGATTTCCCTTAATTGCTAAACTCTTCCAGAATTATTTCTTCAAAAACAGCAAAAGGTTGTGCACCAGAGATTTTCCTTCCATTGATAAAAAAAGCTGGAGTTCCCGTAACACCAACTCGCATTCCTTCTTCGATATTTTTTTGAATTTTTTCCCATGTTTTGGGATCAGAAAAGCAGGAATCGTAATTGGTAGCTGATACACCTAATTTTATAGCATTTGCCCTTAAGAATTCTTTATTAAAAACTTCCTTGTTTCTATTGGGATGAAAGATTATATCATAAAAATTCCAAAATTGATCAGGTTTAAGTTGATGGACACAATTTGCTGCAATATGTGCAGCTTTTGCATTTTGATGAAAGTCTAAGGGAAAATCTTTAAAAACCCATTTGACTTTGGTTCCGTATTTGTTTAGAATTTGTTTTATGGTATCTTGAGATCTAAGACAAAAAGGACATTCAAAATCAGAAAATTCCACAATTACAATTTTACCTTCTGGATTCCCTTTAACTGGATCATCCTTTGTAATGTTTATCTGGATTCTTTCTATTGGTTCTTTATATTTGTATTTTTTTTTTAGCTTCGAAATTTCTTCTGTTAATGCCAATTGAGCCTTTTCTTGCTTAAGGTATTGAGCAATTCTTGCTTTTAAATCTTTTTCTTCTATGTTCTTAGCTTGCCCACTTTCTTTTAGTTTTTTATAAAAATTGTTAACTTCTTCTTCTGTGGGATTGGGCGAATTGTCTTGAATTTGATTAAAATAATCATTAACAGAAATTCCTTTTTCCTTTGCTTCTTTTTCGAACATTCTTCTATGAGCCAATTCTTTAATCAATTCTTTCACTTTGGATTCATATTCACTTCGTAAAGATTTAAATTGCTCTGGCATTTCTTTGATTAGATCAGCTTCTGTTATTTTTTTCCCGTCCACTTCTATAAAAACTGAATTTTCTTTACAGTAGAGTAAAAAACTCATTAGTAAAAAAAACAAACGTAAATGCTTCATAGTTTCTCCTTTTCGTTTATAAATTAATAAAAGTTTCATTTTCTTCCACAAAAAAATTTTTAATGGGTTTTTCATAAAATACTGTTCCTTCGTAATCTGGAATGCAAAATTTGTAATTGATTTTATGATTCCGTTCGTAATTTAGTAAATGTTTCATTTCTATGATTTTTTCTTTAAAGTAATTTTCTTTGTTTTTGTCATAGTATAAAAGGATCCCTGGTCCAGAGCCTGATAGAGTCATACCATAAAATTCAAATTTTTTTATAAGTTTTTTTAAATCTTCTATATATGGTATAGATAGGTATCGTATAGGTTCATGCAAGGTATCGGAGCTTAATGCAATTTCTAAAAAAGTAGGGTTTCTTGTATTTATATACTCAAGCCATAAAAGACAACCTTTGATATTCGATAAAACTTCCCTTATGCTGTACATGTTTTTTAGTTTTTTACGGCTTTCTTTTGTGTGTATCTGAAAATCAGGAATCAGAATACAAATTCCTAAATCTTCAGGTAATTGCTTTCGAATTATAATTTTAGGTTCATAATAAAATACCCAACCTCCCAATCTAGCTGGCACCACATTATCGGGGTGATTTTCTAAATCTAAGTAAAACTGAATTTCTTCTTCTAATGTTAAGTGGATATCTTTTTCTATTGATAGAACATATTTGGCAATTTCTACACCAGCTACAATGGCTGTAGCTGAGGAACCGAAACCTTTACCAATTGGAACGTCTATTTGAATGGTAGCTCTCCATCGTGGAATTTCGTTTTCTTTGTATGAATAGTGTTTTAACACATTTGTATAAGATTGGAAGATGAGATTGGTAGATATATCAGAAAATAAAATTTTGTTGTTTAAATAAATTTCAAAATTCGCATCTTTTAGAAATTCAATATAAAAATAATTATATAAGTTTAAAGCCAGTCCGAAAACATCAAAGCCTGGACCTAAATTTGCAGTAGTTGCTGGGATCCTTAAAAAGATAGAATTCATAAAGTATCCATTATGCAGGTACCAGTGAACTTAGAGCCTGATTCTATTTCTAATTCTTTACAATGTATATCCCCTCTGATTACAGAATTTTTTTTAAAATGAATTTTTTCTTTTGCTATGATATTTCCTTTAAATTTTCCCAGTACTTCGATATTGAGTGTTTTAACATCTGCATTCACTTCTCCCGAAGGACCAATGGTAAGATTGCCAGTTGACTCAATCGAGCCTTGGAATTTTCCATCAATTTTTACATTATGGTCAAATTTAAGAAAACCTTGGAATTTTATATCCTTGCTTAAGATAGTTTGCCTTTCGCTCATAGTTTTGATATTTTTTTAGTCTTATAAAAGTCAACTTTTTCCGAATAAAATAATAAATGAAGTCCAATGGAACTCATGATTTCTTACTAAACAAACAAACCTTGGACATTCCCAAGGAAGCTTATTTGCATCTATGGAAGAGGAAAAAATCCTCTGAGGGATACCACAGGAGCTATTTTGCAAGGTTTTCTGATGGTACAGATTGTACAATTGAATATAATTTTTTAAGAGAAGTGGTAAAAATAGAAATCCACTTTTTTGATGATCCAAGAGACTTTTGTGTTATGATTCAGCGAGGTTCCATTATTAAAGAAAGGGAAGTACAGTCGAACCGTCCAGTTTCTTTATATAACCGAATGCAAAAATATAAAAAGTTTTTTAATTATCTAATTGATGATCAAATTCTAAAAACTATTGGAGGAAATTATGGTATTTCAGAGAAATCGCTTCATCCCAACGCAACCAATGACTTTAATCTTTTACAATTGAATAAAAATGTTTTTATTAAACCCAAAAAAATACTTGAAAGAATGAAAGAATACCTCCACCAGAAAGAAATTAGGCAAAAGGGACTAAAGGGAATCCAAAAATTTTATAATCGTATTTTAGGAGATATTTTCGATATTCTGGTGCTTATCCTCTTTTTTTATTATTTTGTGATTGGCAAATTTTCTTCTTTTGGATTTGTTTTTTTATCTTTTTTTTATGGTCTTTTAAGTGGTTTTTTAGATGTTTTTTTCCGTAGAAGAAAACCTTTAATGCTAAAAACCTCTTTATTTTTTTTGTTGGGAATTTTGATTTTTTGGTTTCAGTACCAACTATACGAATGGAATATTTATGAACCTGCAAACGAAAAATTATGGCTTTTAAATGAAATCCTAAAAGAAAAAATGAAAAATTTAAATGATTTGAAAATTTTTATAAGTTACAATATATTTTCTTAATGCATAAAGAATCTGAATCAAAGAAAAGATAAAGAAAAATAGAACCAAGACTAGAACGATTAGAATCCAAGAAGGGAAAGTCATTAAAGGAATTATTGTAGAGATTACTAGCAAAAGTGCAAATTGGATTTTTTCTAGTTTTTTATAAGTAAAATCTTGCATAGTAAAAGTAAATAAGGAAAGAGGGAAAGCTGGATTTTGCGCTCTCATTTGATTTTTATAACTTTGTAGATGAAACCAACATAAAAAAGGAACGATTTTATAAAGCATACCTTGGATTACGGCAATTATAAAAATCATAAAAAATAAAAAAGCAAAAAAGAAAAAAATATCAAAAAATAGAAGAATATTTGCAACAAAAAAGTTAAGTAGTGCAAAATAAAAAAAAGAAATGGTAATATCACGAATTTTTCTTTCTCTAGAAAATAGGATTTTCAAAGTAAAATAAATAAAGGTTAAGTTGCTCAAAAAGAAAAGGATCTTAAAAATAAAAATATTATCATAAAATAAATTTATAATAATAAATAGAAAAGGCACTAAAAAATAAAATATGTTTAAAAAAAGTTTGATTTTTTTGGGGTACGGCTTTGAAACATAAAATAAAGGTAAAATAACAATAAACATGGATACGATTAGTTGTAGGACGAACCCTATAAACATGAATACTGAATGAAAAAAACCCAACTTAAAAAAAGAAATTTCTAATTTTATAAGATCAAAAAGTTTTAAAAAATAAATTTGGATAACAACAAGTCCAGAAAAAAAAGCAAAAAAAGCAAATAAGAATCCTATATTGGTGCCTGCCCTTTTTAGTAGTGGAATGATAAAAAAAAGGAGTATCAATAAAATGAAATACCCCACTACATAAATGATACCAAGAGAATACGTAAATTGAATTTCTATTTGATATAAAAAAAATAAAATTCCATAGAATACCAAAATTAGAGAAGCATTAACTAATTTTACCTTCTGGATTTTAACTCCAAAAACAACAGGAAAGATCTGGAAAAGGGAACCGAAGATAATAAAAAGCAAGTACCCCACCGTAAAGCAATGAATATAAAACAAAAAGGTTTTATTATAAAAGAGATTAAAAAAAATCAATTCCTTGGGTTTTAAATTATAAATGAATCCAATCAAAAAGATTAAAGCAATTATTATATGAGTAGTTCCCAAAATATAAAACCTTAAAGGAATGCTAAGTTTTGGTCCTTGTTCTGGTAAGATCCCTACAAACATTTATTTATAAATATAAATTTCAAATTGATTTTCAGAAATTTGCTTTGTTCTATAAAAAAAACCCATTTTTTTTAGTTCTTCGTATAATAAAAAAGGTTCTTTTCTATGGGTTACTTTTAATACTTCTTTTTCTTTAAGGTTTAAAAGTGTTTCTAATATTTTATAAAAAGGTTCAGGAGCTGGCAGATGGCTTACATCCAATTCTTTAATGGTTCTATTGGTAAAATCCATTTTTATAAAGAAAAATTACTAATTTTTTCTAATAGTTGATCTTGATGATCAAGAACCCTTTCGAACATTGTATACAAAATTTGTTCTTCTTTTAAATTGTGTTGTTGAAGGAGGAATACAATTGTTTCTGTAATGCTTAGCATAGTATGGATTGTATTGGAATTTAAATTTTCTGAAAGTTTTTTCAATTCTTCTAAATAAAAGCTTATCTCTTGGTGTTCCATCCTCATTACTTGAGTTGGTCCCATGGTATTTTGTGTTTTTTCTTCGAATAGAGGAAAAAGTATTTCTTCTTCGATTTTAAAATGTCTTATTGTTTTTTTAGTAAATCCATCCAATGTTTTTAGAATATTTTCAAAATCTTTTTTTTGTAGGGAATTTTCAAAATTTGCGAAAAGTTGGTCACATTCTTTATGATCTTTGGTTAAATATTCTTTTAAACCCATAAAATTTCCTTTTAGGATAATAAAACCTTAAATTTTTTTTTAGCAAGCAAAAAATTCTATTGTCTTGAATACGATAAGAATTTTCTTAAATTTATGGATCTTTCAAAATTAGAAGAAATTGTAAAACAATCCTTACAGCAAATTGAGCATCCTGTTTATAAACTCAACTTGTTAGAAATTGGAATGTTTGATAAAATTTTAGAAGAAAATGGACAGCTCAAAATCATTTTAAAGACACCCGACGAGGATCGAAAAGTCCAAATTCAAATAGAGTCTCAACTTCGCGGACTTTTAAATCAGAAAAATTTTCCTAAAGGATTTAAAATAAGATATGTCTTAGATGAGAGTATAAAACCCGAAGAAGTAGGTAATGGCATAAAAGGAGTAAAAAATATTATTTTGATTGGTTCTGGAAAAGGTGGAGTAGGTAAATCCACGGTAACAGCCAACTTAGCCATAATTTTATCCCAAGAAGGTTATAAGGTGGGGATTTTGGATGCTGATGTATATGGACCTTCAATTGGTAAAATGTTTGGATTAGAAGGCAAAGTTCCTTTATATGGGAATGGCAGGAAAGTGTTTCCTTTAGAACAGCATGCTATTAAAATAATTTCTTTTTCGTTTTTGTTGGAACCTGGTCAAGCAGTGATTTGGAGAGGTCCCATGCTAGGTAAAGCAATGGAACAATTCTTATTCGAAGTAGAATGGGGAGAATTAGATTACTTGTTGATTGATTTGCCACCTGGTACGGGGGATGTTCAACTATCTCTTGCTCAATATATAGAGGTGGATGGTGCTGTTGTGGTAACGACACCTCAAACTGTTGCCATTAATGATGCATCAAGAGCTTTAACTATGTTTCAACAAGTAAAAATACCTGTATTAGGTATCGTCCAAAACATGTCAGAATTTATATGCCCCAACTGTGGGCATGTCTCTTATATTTTTTCTAAAGACGGAGGGAAAAAATTTGCTGAACAATATCAGGTTCCCTTATTAGGTTCTATTCCTTTAGAAGCATCTATAATGGAAGCTGGAGAAAAAGGAAAACCAGTTTTATTAGAAAACCCAAGTGAATTGGTTCTAAATTCTTATAAAGAAATCGCAAAAAAAGTTTTAGAGCAAATACAAATTTATAAAGATTGATTTTTTTCATACTATTAAATTTCAAATTGAATCAAATTTGATTGTTATTAAAAAAAGAATTTGCTAAATTTTATAAATTTTTAAAATAAGATAAAAGGGGGAAATATGAAGACAATTCCAAAAAATTCAATCCAAAACTACGAAGATTTTTGGTACTTTTATTTACAAGAACATAGCCATCCAATCAATCGTGTTATGCATTACGTAGGTACCACTGGCGTAATTTTGATTTTTCTCTATTCTATTTATTCGATGAATTTTTGGTATTTTTTTGCATTACCTATTTGTGGATATGGATTTGCTTGGTTTGGTCATTTTTTTATAGAAAAAAATAGACCAGCAACTTTTACCTATCCTTTTTGGTCTCTAATTTCGGATTTTCGCATGTATTTTTATTTTTTATTTGGAAGGTTAAGTAAACACTTGCAGAAAAAAGAAGAATATAGGTTTATTTAATGGATTGATAAGAGATAGATTTCTCTATTAAACAAAGATTAATTGATCCCTTAGCTATCCAATTCTTAGATATATTTAAATCAAAATCATTTGCATCTTTTTTTTGGTTTTAAAGATTATAAAAAAATAGGATACTAAGTGGTTTGAACTATATAAAAATATTCAAGATTCTATAGCATACGAAGGCTTCTTATGAAATTCTTCTAAGAAGTTTTCCCTTATAGGATCTTAGAATAGAGCAAGCATTTTATGGAAGCTCCTCACCTAAAGGATTTGCTTAACGCAGAGTAAGAAGCTGAAAAGAGGTGGACATAAATTTAAAATAAATTCAAGTGAGGGGCTTTTTACTATATAAGTAAGATGATTATTTAAATTGAACAAGATGATCAAGGAATCAAATCATTTTATAAATCTTTTAGATTCTTCTACATATTCGCATCCAAAATTTTTTATATAGAAATCGTCCAGTTTATCTGATAGGGGAATAAAATTCATGATTGCATTATTAATTTTTTTATAATTTGTTTCTTTAAAATCTCCTTTGTGAATTCTATAAGAAAGGTACAACTTATTATTTAAAATACCTAAGATATAAGGAGGATGGGGGTTAGAAAGGATAAATTCGTAAAACTTATCCATATTGATTTTGGGTAGTTTAACCAAAGGAGAGGTAAGAAAATAATATTCTTCCCTATATAAAAAAAAACGAATTAAAGAACTTCCAAAATAAAATTCCCAGAACTCTTTGCCTTTTTGGGCAGCAATAGGATCAATATCTAAGTTTGATAAAATTTCTTCAATAAATTTTTCAAGTTCTGATTTTTTTGGGAGTCGGAAATGTTCATGAAAGTTTTTTAACTCCGTACCACAGTTTGGGCAAAATTCATAAGGTTTTTGTAACATAAATAAGCAAGAAGGGCATTTTACAGTGTAGGTAATACTAGGGTTTTTTATCAGATCTTCTAAATCTTGCTTTATATATTCTGTGGGAATAGCAAAGGCAATATTTTCTGCTTCTGTAAGTTTTAGTGTTGTAATACCTATGACTCTACCTTTTTCGTCAATAATAGGTCCACCTGAATTTCCGGGGTTTACTGCAGCATCTGTTTGAATAAAGCTTCTTTCAGAGACAATTTGATTTGTCGAAGATATAATTCCTTCTGTAATGGTAAAAGGCATTCCATAAGGGTAGCCTAAAACTTTAACTTTCTCTCCTGCTTTCGTTTGTATGGATTCAATAAAATCAATTTTATAATTCAAGAGAATATCTTTTTTAGGCTTTAATAAAGCGATATCTAAAGCAGGGTTGATAACTAATACATCCGCAGAAAAAGAATTATTATTAATATCTTCAATTCCTACGATTCTGTGCCCTTTTACGACATGATAATTCGTAATTATTATTTTATATTCGTTGTAATAAAAACCACTTCCACTACCATCTTTTGTAATAATTTTGAATACTAATTGGGCAAATTTTTCAAGAAAATCCTTATTATTTGATCCTTCGTTAGGATTCATATTTACCTCTTATTTTTTATATATAGATTTAAAAAATACTTTTGTTCTTTAGGTATTGGTTTACGAAGGTTATCATTATTTGGTTTGTGTACTGATGTTTGTATAGAAGGAATAGAGTTTTGTAAGATTTTATTGTAGCAATCAAAAATAATGGTAGCAGAAGTCTTCCAATCTTTCTTTGCACTTTCTTTTAGAATGGAATCCAAATATAGTTTTATATCTTCTTCCACATAGTATCTATCTAAAAAATCCAATAGATTTAAGATCCCATAAGTAGTACAGTCTGTATAATATTCTTTTTGAAACCAATCTGCTAAAATTTGATAATAATCCTTTAAAAAACTTTGAGCTGTTTTTAAGTTTGCTTTTTTTAGAGGAAAAAGAAAAAAATCAACTTTGTAAAAATATTCTTTAAACTTCTCTTTAGATAGATTTTTTAAATTCTCTAAATGAGGATAGGATTCTTCTACCAATTCCTTGATATCCTTTTTTGAGTTTTGTAATAATTGGGTGATTAAATTATCAATTTCTATTCTTAAAGTACCTTGTGGTTGTAGCAAGTAATGAATCTTAAGTAGGCTAATCAAAAAAATATTTTTGATATTGTTATAATAGTTTATATTTTTAAATATTTCGTAATATTCAAAAGCTTCGTTTAATATCTCTAAATATTGATTGTAAATTTTTTGTAATTCATCGGGTAGTAGGTGTTTCACATCTGGTTTTTCTGCGAATTCTACATTCATTTTTTCGATAAAGTAGTTATCATAGTAATCGCTATAATAGCAAATTTCATCAATAATCGAAAATACTTTATGAGGATCATTGTTTTCCATAGAATCTTCGTAATAAAAGTAGAGATGATCGCCTTTTAAAAAAATTTGTGCCAAAGTTAATTGTCCAAAATTTACCTCTGAAATCTTCCTAAGTAAAGGTACTATCAGACTATCCGATTTAATCTTAACAAATGGCGAATACAAATTATAAATTTCGCTATTAAAGTAGATTTTAATTTTTGCAGTTCCATGACCAAATGTTTTTGAAAAAGGAACTTCCAATTCCTTAGGTATTGAAAAATTTTTATTAATATAATGCAGAAGATGATAAAAATATTCCACATTATTTTTTTGCTTATTGTCATAATAAAAATTATAAATCGTATCCCAGTATTTGTAGTTTATATGTGATTTTTGCTCCACTAAAACAGGATGATAACTAATATTGACAATTTGATTTAAACCCATATTCGTACTATGTATTTTTTAAAAAAAATAAGTCAATAAAATAAATTTTATTTTATAAAAATAATCGATACAAAAATCTCGACTTTTGGTTTTCTCCTCAAGGTTTTGTAGTTTCCGTACTTTGTATAATTTTAAAAGATTAACAGCATGTGTGTTTTTTACACTTCTATGTCTTTTTGATGCCTATTGTTATCCAAAATCTATATGTGAAAGGGATCCTTTAAGAAAATCCCCGTTTCTTGTGGCAATTGCTTTTTGATTTCCATTTCGCGGTGTGATAACTATCTATGAAGGCTCTTATTGTATTGTGCAAACTAGGCATTGTTAGGAATTTTAGATGAAAATTTACTTGAAAATTGATTTTAATATCAAATCTTAGCTCTATGGAAAATAAGAACTATGAATATGACTTTATTGTTATAGGTTCAGGATTTGGAGGGAGTGTCTCTGCTATGAGGCTTTCCCAAAAAGGATACAAAGTAGCTGTTTTGGAAGCAGGAAAGAGATTCCAGAACTCTGATTTTCCTAAAACAAATTGGAATTTTCGAAAATTTTTTTGGTTTCCAAAAATTTTTTGTTATGGAATTCAGAGGATCAACATTTTAAAACATGTTTTGGTACTTTCTGGTGCTGGAGTAGGAGGAGGAAGCCTTGTTTATGCGAATACTCTTTATGTGCCTTTGAAAAAATTTTTTGAAAATTCAATCATTCAAAAATTAGGGGGAGAAAAAGAACTTTTACCCTTTTACGATTTGGCAAAAAGAATGTTGGGGGTTCAAGAGGTTTCTAAAATTTTTTTAGGTGATGAGTTCTTAAAAAAAGCAGCTGAAAAAATGGGTTTTGGAGATACTTTTTGTTCTACACCAAATGGAGTTTTTTTTGGTAATCCCAATCAAGAATACGAAGATCCTTATTTCGAAGGCGAAGGTCCAAAAAGAGTAGGATGTAATTTTTGTGGAAATTGTATGGTGGGCTGCAGATTCAATGCTAAAAATACACTCGATAAAAATTATTTGTATTTTGCAGAGAAATTAGATGCGAAAATTTTCCCCGAAACAAAGGTGATTCGAATTGAACCTTTGGATTCAGATGGTTCCAAGGGGTATAAAGTATATACGATTACAACGACAGGATTTTTTGGTTTTCCAAGAAAAATTTTTACTGCAAAAGGTATTGTTTTATCTGCTGGAGTCTTAGGAACTTTAAAATTACTTTTTAAAATGAAAGAAAAAAAAATTATGCCGAACATTTCCGATGCCTTAGGCAATTTTGTTAGAACCAATTCAGAATCTATAATAGGAGTAACTAGCAAAAGGAAGGATTTGAATTTTTCTGAAGGTACAGCAATTAGTGCATCTGTATTTCTTGGGAAAGAAACCCATATAGAAGTAGTTCGATACGGAAGAAAATCCGATGCAATGAATTTTTTAGCAGCTCCCGTTTTAGTAGATGGAGGTGGAAAGATTCCCCGACAAATCAAATTTCTATGGCAGCTCCTAAAACAACCTTTAGATGCGATTCGGATGCTTATCCCTTTTGGTTTTGCGGATCGATCCCTTATTTTGTTAGTAATGCAAACCTTGGATAATTACATCAAAATTGTACATAAGCGTAGACTGTTGTCTCCTTTTACTAAGGTTTTAACAAGCAAGATAGAAAAAGGTGTAGAAATCCCTACTTATATTCCTATTGCAAATGACTTCGCTAGGATTTTAGCAAAAGAAATCAATGGGGTTCCTCGAAGCTCTATTAACGAAGTCTTGTTGGATATACCTATGACGGCGCATATTTTAGGAGGGGCTTGTATAAGTGAGGATCCAAAAAATGGAGTCATTAATACAAAAAATCAACTTTTTAATTATAAAAACTTTTATATCTGTGATGGCTCTATGATACCTGCGAATTTAGGAGTAAATCCAAGTTTAAGTATAACGGCTTTTACAGAGAGGGCTATGTCTTATATTCCCCCAAAAGTAGAAGATAAAATACATTTTTTTGAATTCGAACTAAAAGAAAATCTTAATGAATTATTAACAAAATATAAAAAAGAGATAAATGTGCCCATTTAGCGTATCTTAATTGTTTGATTTATTTATGATGGGTTGAATCCATCCTAAATCTAATTTTTTCTCCCTTTAAAGTCATCCATTGTATGATTTACACCTAAAAAGTTCATCATCCAGTCAAAAATACGAATAGGAAATAATCTACCCAAAGGAATTAAATAGATGATCCAAGGCATATAAAGCCTTCTTTTATCTTTTTCAATGGATTGAAGGATTTTTTTAGCTACCTTTTCTGGATCCAAGATAGGTAGTAGCCAAGGAAATCTTGTTTTTACTCCTTCGAACATACCTGTATTGATATAGAAAGGGCATACGGCTAAATTTTTTACAGGCCAACCATTTCTTTGAATTTCCATTCTTAAAGATTCATCAAAACCAAAAACAGCAGATTTAGAAGAAGCATAATCTGTTAGTTTATAAACTCCAACTAAAGCAGAGGCAGAGATAATATTGCAAATAAAACCCGATTGATTTTTGATCATGTGAGGAAGAAATGCTTTTGTTGTCCAAAAATATGCTAATACATTGATTTCAAAAGTTTTTATAATCTCTTCATCAGAAAGCTCTAATAGAGATTTACCCGAAACGATCCCAGCATTGTTAATGAGAATGTCTACATTCCCTACTTCTTTTAGAGTTTTTTTTGCTAACTGATAAATCTGATTATTATTCCTCACATCGCAAAATTCAATAATTAGTTTTGTTTTTTGTAAATTTGGATTGTTTTGCCAATCTTCATTGAGTTTTTTTAAATTTTCTCGATTGACATCCCAGATGATTACTGTGTGGGCTCCTTTTTTAGAAGCCTCTATTGCCATAAGTTTACCAATCCCACTTCCACCACCAGTAATTAAAATATTTTTGTTTTGAATTTTCATGCATCCCCCATATTTTTTGAATATACGTTCAAATATCTTTGTGATGGATTCTGTCAACTAAAAAAAGTTTTATGTTCAAGAATTCTAAAAATATTAATTCTTGATTTGGTTTGGTTTTATTTTAGACTGGAGATATGGAAAAGGGTTTTATAATATGTGTGGATGATGAACCTACTGTAGTAAGTACTCTAAGAGAACAATTGTTAAGGTATTTTGGCGAAACCCACGAAATAGAAATTGCAACTAGTGGGGAAGAGGCATGGGAAATGATCCAAGATATTGTCCAAAATGGGGGATCTGTAGAAGTGATCATTACAGATCAAGTTATGCCTGGGCTAAAGGGAGACGAACTTTTAGAAAAAGTCAATGCAATACTACCTGATACAATTAAAATTTTATTAACAGGTCAAGCAGGGTTACAAGATACAATTGATGCCATCAATAAAGGTGGACTCAATTATTTTATAGAAAAGCCATGGGATGTGGAGGAACTTCACAGTCATATAGAACGACTTATACAAAAATATAAAGAAAATGTAGAAAATCATCGATTATTAAGAAAATTAGAAAAACGAGTTCAAGAATTAGAGTCCTTACTAAAGGAAAAATCTCTCTATGAAGAAGATTAATATTTTATATTTGGTCTTCTTTTTACATGTTTCTTTGCCAAGCGAGGGAAATAACAAACAAACTAAGGAATTGGCAAATGAAAATTTTGAATTGATAGTCAAAAAGATCCAGTACTTGAACTATAAAGAAAGAATTTATACGATTAAGAGTTTGGATAAGCTATCCCAAAATGATAAAAAAAGATTTTTCCCTATATTGGCTGACATATCTATTCAAGATAGAGATCCAATGATTCAAGAAGTAAGTTTGAATTTTTTATCAGAAAATTTAGCGGATTGTGAAATATGTAAAGAAGCGTATAAAAAAAATTTATATCATCCAGAAGAAAAAGTAAAACTTGCTGCTTTAAAAGGTATAGAGAATTTAAAAATTAAAGAACTAGAAAAAGAATTTTTAGAGTTATTAAAGCAAGCAGATTTTACTCAAAACTCAATTTTTTTGGGAGCCTTAATCCGAACCTTAGGTATATTGGAATACAATCAAAAAGAAATTTCTAATTTTTTAAAGGAAAAATACAACGACGAAACAACAAATAAAGAAATAAAAAGAATTCTTTTATTATATGCAGGGAATTCTAAAAATATAGATTTTTTAGAGATCATTGAAACTGCTTTAGATAACAGGGAAGATATGTATTTACAAGGATATGCCATCAATGCTATTGGAAAATTGCAAAATCAAATATCTTTAGAACAACAAAAACAATTAAAGGAAAAATTAAAAAAAATGTATAACGAAATTTCTAATCATCCCGATCCCAAAGAAAGGGCAAAGTTCAACTTGCTAAAACAACAAATTCTTCTAACTTTAATTCGATTGAAAGACGAAGCTTTGAAAGAAGAAATAAAAACTATGGCATTAGACGATGATGCCAATATCCGAAAAAAAGCATTGGAATATATAGAAGAGTTGGAGTTAAAAGAATTTAAAGATTTATTAGAAATAAAATATAAATACGATTCGAGTAAATCTGTCAAGAAAGAAGCTGAAAGAATATTGAAAAAATGGAATTATTTATAAAAGTTTATTTGATTTTAATCATTCTGTTTACAAATTCTTTTTTATATTCCCAAGAGAATTATGAATCTTATCTAAGTTTTTTGGAAGAAAAAAAATTTATGGAGAACGAAAACTGGGAGGCCAACTTGCTATTTTCCAGAGTAGAATCTATCTATTTGGTTTTCTATGATAAAAGGCGAAGGGAAATTTTTGTTCAATTCAAACAAGACATTTATGATGATCTAAATGACAAGCGAAAAAATCATTTTATTCCTGGACAGCCTTATTTTATATCTTGCGATTTTAAAGGTATTCTAAGAGGGGTAGAATTTATTTCTAAAGAAACATTACAAGATCAAAACTTTTTGAATAAAGGCAATCCTGTTTGTTTTTTAAAAAATTTCAGTCCTTTAGTTCTTAATGAATTTCTTTATTAAGTTCTTTGTTTTTTATCTTTTATCGTTTTCTGTTTTAATTCCTATGCCTATCTATAATTTGACTCACAAAAAAGAAATTAGATTTGTCGATAAGCGGATTCCTTGGCAGTTTGCATTCCCTTATGATTTTCAATATAGGATTTTTAAAGAAGGAAATCAATGGAACTTAGAGGGAATGAATTTAGGATTTCCCAAAATTTTTGTACGATCAACTGTCTTGGAAAATAGAAAAAATATATCTTTACAGGAATTCGAGAAAGCATTCTTTAATTGTAAAACTTTGGATATCACTCTAAATTTAGAAAACCATCCTTATCTAAGAAATTACAAAATCTGTCAAAGAGATGAATTTATTGAACTACGAAGCTATTTATATTTCAATCACCAATATTTTCTTTTTTATCTTGTTTTTTTTCAAGTAAATTTCGAAGAAGAGACCATCAAGAATTTTCTTTCTTCTATTGAGTTTGTGCTTAATTGAATTATCGCCTCTGTTAAGAGGCGATAATCAAGAGGCGATTGTTTACCAGGTGAATTGAGACCTGAAAAAAATTTGTTTGTCTACTCTTTTTGTTCCTATAAGATCTTTATCTGTTAGTAGATTCGTAGGTATACCATTTATTGAAGATACATAATTTGCAAAATTATCTGTAGTATAACCAGAAATGTTGTTTGCTTTCAATGGCGTAATTTTGTAAGGTGTTCCATCTTTATTGGTTGTTGTAGATTGGCTAAATCCTATGGCTGCTTTATATCTTTTATTAAAATAATATTCTATAGCTAGTAAAAATGTTTTTTGTTTAGACTTTCCTGAATCTACGGTTCCAGAACGCATGTAAGCCAATGCTTGTTCTAGAGAAAGATTTCCTATAATTCCATCTGTAGTATCTTGATAAAATAGCTGCTCTATTACAGATAACCCTTCTTTGGATTTTAGCTTTCCACTTAAAGTGCCATCATCTGTATTTTCGTAGTACCGCGTTACAATGCCAAATTTTTGGTACTCGAGATAAAGATAAATATAATCGGCTTGTCCTATAGACTCTTGGGCTGGTTGATAGTAGGTAGTTAGCTGATTTAAAGGTATGCTCCCCGAAGCAACAAAAGTTTGATCTATTTTATAAGCTGGCTTTCTTTTATCTTTATCTATAATTTTACCAATTCCTGTACCAATTTGAAGATCATTGAATTTAAAAATACCATTGATTTCTATTCCATAAGCATAATCTTTTTTAGCAGTAGGATCTCCTTTTAAAATTGTGAATTGTTGGGTAGTAAAATTCAAGGTGCTTATAGATTCTGTCTCTACTCTTTGTATTCCAACTACATTTCTTAAAACAAAGGGGAAGTGAATAAAAATTCTTGTAGGTAAATCCTCCTTTACTCCCAAAGGAGTTAGAGAAAATCTACCATATAGATGGTATCCATAGGAATCTCCTACTCCTTTTGCTAAATCTCCAAGTGTAGTATTACTTAATGAAGTTGCATTGTATGGTTTTCTAAATCCTTCTCCATTTCCTAAAACAAATAGGAAATTATAGAAATTTTCTTCTTGATTGATGCCAATTCCCAAATCAGAACTTGTGGTAATGCCTAATTGATCCCACATTGCTTTGCCCTCAGAATCTAAAAAGCGATGTTTCCATAAACCTTCTAAACTGTATTTACCACCCGCAATAGTAGGAGTATTTTGTAAACCTCCGATAAGATTTAAATTAAAAGGTAAAGGTACTGTAAAAAAAGCATATTTTAGAAACTCGTAACCATTATTTGCAATATTTCCAGGCATACCATCAATAGTAACATGATACTTCCAACCTTTAAAATCACCTTCTTTTACAGAACCATCAATTCGAATATAGGACCGATTCATTGTAAAACCTTGCTTTGTTTGTTGATCTACCTGCCCTTTCTGAGAATCTATGTTTTCATAGCCAAACCAGAAGTAACCATGTATCTTAAAGCTACTTTGCCCAAAACCTTTATCGTCCCATTCTGTTTCGTAACTCCATAAAAGGGAACTCAAAAACAAAATAATAAAAATTAACTTTTTCATATTACATAGTATAAAAAAAAAAAAAAAAAAAATGAAAAGTCAATTAAAATTTCAAAATTATGGCAATTTTATTGCAATTTTTACAAAATTTTTTTGATTTTTATCACTATGATTCTACTTTGGAAGTTTTTGGTTTTTTTTAATATACGAAATTTTTTGATAAGAATTTTCTTTGTCTAAAACTTCCCCTGGAATTTTATAAAAACAATAACAAATTCCATTGTAAGTTGCTAACAACGAATTTTTTTTAGGGAGGGAGATACAATCCTATCTTTTTCTTTTGGATTCCTATTCATTTAGATTCATAGTTTTGAAAGTTTGCTTTCCCAAAAAGTTTTAAATGAAAGGTTTCATAGAGTTTTATTTTATATATTCTTTCTATTTTCTAATTGTTTTATCTAGTTTTTCTTGGTTTAAAAATCTTTGTAAAAGGTCTTTTTGTTTTAATTTTTTTAAAAAAATTCATTAATGTCAACGAAAAATAAAATAAACTAATGATTTTATTTTACCTTTTTGGATTTTGTTTTTTTAAAAATCCAAAAGGAAAAAATAGAAAAAATAATTGTCAGGATAAAGTTTAAATAGACATAATTCTTTTATTGTGAAATACGATAAATTTAGAGGCGAAAGTTTACAAGAAATTTTGATGCAAATTAGAAAAAAATATGGTCAAAATGTTTATATTTTAGATACCAAGGAAATTCAAAATGGAGGAATTTTAGGTACAAAATTTTTATCAAAAAAATTATACGAAGTCCATATTATGATTCCCGAGGAGAATTCTCCTTATCCTAACTATACTTCCCCCAACAAAAGCTATTTAAGTTATTCTCCAAGATTTAAAAAAACCACAGAGGATGTTCAAGAAAACATTGTCTTAAAATCGGACTTAAAAAAAGAATGGGAGGCAACCTCTAAAGAAACAAATCAACAAGAACCCAAAGAACAAGAATCCAAAAAAGACAACGATGTTTTTTCTGATTTTCAGGACATCGACAATCTGATTCGTTCCTTACAAAAAATTCGAGAAGAGCAAACTTCCTTGAATATAAATACTTCTATAGAAGAGAAAAAGGAAATTCCATCTTATACTGATAAGAAAGATCAAAAAACTATTTTTAAAATAGAAAAACCAACGAAAGAAGAATTAAAAATTCTTTTAGACTTCGAAAATGCCGAAGAATATAGGAGCAAACCTAAAGAAGAGGAAAATGTATTCAATGAACTTAGCGATAAAGATGTGAATTATCTAAAAATTAGAGAAAAATTACTTAAGTCAGAATTTTCTCAAGAATTTACAAATAAGTTTTTTCAGGTCTTAAAAAGAAAAATACCTTCTCAATTAGAAAGAAATCCTATAGAGTTTCATTCCTTTATTATTAAGGAAATTGCAAAATTTATTTATTACGATCCAGAAATTCACAAATCAGATAAAACTAAAGTTATCTTTTTTGTAGGTCCTAATGGTTCTGGAAAAACTACGAGTTTAGCAAAACTATCTGCAAAATTAAAATTGGAAAATCACTTTTCTTTATCTATTATGAGCTTAGACGATTATCGACTGGCTGCAACAGAACAATTAAAAACATACTCTCAGATTTTGGATGTACCAT
>JBKBRY010000036.1:0-20454 GCA_046291925.1 Leptonema sp. (in: bacteria)
AGAATCATAAGAAGCAGAGGGTTCTTTGTCAGGGACTGGATTTTGGGATTGTATAAAGTATGTCATATAGTTTATATGTTTGAAATTATAATTTTTTTTTCAAAATTTGTTTGTAAATTTACATAAAAATATAGAAATTTTTGAAAATTCAGGATTCTTTAACCAATGATTTTTTTTATTTATTCAAAAATATTAAGTCGAACTAAATAGGTTAATTAGAATTATTTTAGAAATTGATTTTTTTTTAATGGATTCGTTATCTTATAATTAATTCCGCCTTAATATATCCTGATTCAATTAGCATTTGAAGTACATTTATAATATCTTCAATGGATAAATTGCTTTTGTTAAATTCATTTACAAGTTCTTCCATAGAATTTGCTTGGATGTAAATCATATTTTTATATTGAAATTCATCTGAAGGTGTTCTTACATATATTCCTTGGTATGCTTCTTTTTGAATTTTTTCGTAATTTGATGGTACATAAACTCTACCGATATAAAATGGTTTTATTAAGATATTTCCAATTGCTACAATAATTTTCGAATTTTGGTTAATTATGATTTTAGTCTTTTCTGGAAGTAATATTTCTTCTTCTAAAATTTTAGATAATTCTCCTAAAGAAAATTGGTTTTCTGGAAAGTTAATAAGAATCCCTCCTCCATCAATTTTCGTATTAAGATTTGGATATTTTTCTTTTAAAAATTTATAAATTGAATTTAAAGACAAAATATCAAATTCATTCAGTTGAAGGCGAACAGAATTTGATACATCTTTATCTTCTAAGTTTCTTTCTATAATTGCACCAAAAGGAATTGTAGCTGTAGTAGTTCTTTCTTCTATTTTAGAAATGTTTTTTTCTAACAAAAGTTTTCCTTGTGCTACGGCATAAATATTGCCATTAGCACCATATAAAGGTGTTTGGATTAAAACCCCCCCACTCAATGATTTGGCATCTCCAATCGAAGAAACAATACAGGTTATCCTATCTCCTTTTTTTGCAAATGGAGGGATTTCTGCAGTTACTAAAACACTTGCTGTATTTCTTGGTTCATACCCATCCAATCTGATTTGAATGTTCATTTTTTCTAAAATTTTTGATATAATTTCACGATTTGTTATGAATTTTGAATCTCCTGTTCCTTTTAAGCCTACAACAATTCCATATCCTACCAATTGGTTATTTCTATAATCCAACACTCTCACAATGTCTTTTAATTTGTGTTTTTGGTTTTTTTGGTTGAATTTTATTTCTTGTTCTGGAATTTTTTCTTGAGAAAATAAAGAACTAAACACAATCAAAAGAAAAAAAAATTTACGGTACATTGATTGATTGTTCCTCTAAAATTTTTTTCAAATACTCTAAAAAAATTTTTCTTTTGGTTTCCTCATTGATTTCGATTTTATCATTTTGTAATTGTAAATTTTGATTTGTCGTTTCGATCACATCAATCTGAAAGATTGTATTATAAATATAATCTGAGGAAATATTGTTGTTTTTAATAAATATGGGATTTGTTTCTCCACGAAATAAAATTCTATACTGAACCCCATTGTAAAAAAATTGTTTACTTCCTTCCAGTAAAACAGTATTAGTCTCTGGATTTACTTGAGTAATTTTAAGTGCCATTTTAAAAATCAAATTTAATTTGTCTTTTTGGTTTTTTCTAAATTGCTGTTGAGAACTCCTATCATCTTTTATTTCTGGCAAGTAATCGAAAAGTACTTTATCAGGTATCAATTTGATTACAAGCTTTTTGTCTTTTGTAGAATCGATTTCTTGTTGAATAGAAACACTTTCATTAAAATTCATAACTATGATATTCCCTACATTCAATTGAGAAATTTTATTGGTATACAAACTATCATTCCATAAATCTTCAGCTTTAAGAAAGATTTTATCAATTCTATGATATTCAAAATAAATGAAGAGATTTACAAAAAAAAGAAATAAAAAAATACTATCAATTTTTTTTATAAATGTCATCGTTTCATTGAAATTGCTGTGCCTAACATATTGTCAGAAGTTATGATTGCTTTGGAGTTGGATTCATATGCTCTTTGGGCAACGATCATGTTTACCATCTCTTCTACAATTTTAACATTAGACATCTCTAAAAATCCTTGTAGAAGACTACCAAAGCCTTCTCGACCAGGTATGCCTTCTATCTCTGCTCCACTTGCTACAGTTTCTTTAAACAAATTGTTTCCTATTGCTTGCAATCCTGCTGGATTCACAAACCTATATAACAAAATTTTTCCTATTTTCACAGGTCGTATATCATCATTGATTTTTACAAAAACATCACCATCTTCTGATATTTGTAAACTGTTATTGATTGCACCTTCTGGTAAAACTATAGGTGGTTCTAATAAATATCCATTCGATGTCACAATTTGCTTATTTGAATCAATCTTAAAAGAACCATCTCTTGTGTATGCAAAGGTTCCATCTGGCAGAAGAATTTTAAAAAAACCTACTTCGGAAGTAATTGCAATATCAAACTTATTTCCTGTGTTTTGCAAACTTCCCATTTCGAACAATTTTTGTGTTGCGGCTACTTTTACTCCACTACCCACATAGACACCCGTGGGAATTTCAGAAACAGGAGTTGCTGGAGTTCCTGCAAGAACTTGTTGTTGATATATTAGGTCTTCAAAATCTACTCTATTTTTTTTAAAACCTGTTGTATTCACATTAGATAAATTATTTGCTATTGTATCCATTTGGTATTGTTGTCCAATCATTCCTGTAGCTGCTGTCCATAAAGATCGTAACATAATTCCCTCTTTGCATAATTATCGGTTATTTACAAAATTTAACTATTTTTTTTTAAGATCATTGTCCCCTTACCTTATATAAGCACATTAGCATTAAAGATAGCAAAGAAAATTTTTTGCATAAATTGAACAAGTAGATCTTTTCCGTATAAAAACCTCAAATATAATTTTGAATTAAAGAGAATCGGTTTTTTGGAATATTCTCTCTAAACGGTAAATCTGAATGAATTTTTTTTAAAACGACACATCGATTCGAATTTGTACCTTTTTTGTTATTGGTTATGTTCCAACAATTAGAAAGTTTAGTAAAATTTTGGTTATTTATATAAACTTCATCAATATAAACATTGGAAAAATATTTATGTATTAGATTTATAACCACTTCGTCTAAAAAAACGATTTTGCCTTTGTAATTTACTTCTCCTACTTCGATTACAATTCTTCCAGATTTTTTTAATACCCTAACCATTTCTTTAAGACTTTTATATATGAATTCTTCCCATTCTTCTAAATTTCTGTAAATCCCAAACTGTAAAGAATTTAACTCTTCTTCTAAATCTAAAAACCAAGCTCTCAACCAGTTGTCTTTTTTATAATCCACTTTATCGAGAAAAGGAGGAGAAGTAATTATCAAATCTACACTTCCACTAGGCAATAAATACATCTTAGTTGTATCGAATTGATAATATTCATTCCATACAGCAATGCGATAGTTTTCTGGTAAAGGATCTTTATGATCTTGTAAATATTTTTTTAAAATTCGGGATTGAATTTCCTTATATACAGGTTTAAGATTTTTTTTAAGATTATTTTTTTTTTGGATGTTAGGTAAAACAGAAAACTGAGGGAATGAATAAACGGAAAAAAAACCATCAGAGTGACCATATAAACGCGAAAGAGCAATAAAGGTTATATACCTTAAAACTGGATCTTCTTTATTATTTAGATACTCTTCTCTTAAGTTCAAAATTTCGACAAAAGTATCTGGATGATAAAATGGATAAAATCTTTCTTTGTCTTCAGAAGAAATTTCTTTTCTTCTTTTCTTAAAATTAATTTTTTTCAATCGTTTTAAAAACTCCTCATAGGTGGGAATGTATTTTCTTGCGGTTGCAATAAAATAAGAAATAGGACTTAAATCGTTGTGTATTGCTTTATAACCTAGCAAATTGGCTTCTAAAATTGTTGTTCCTCTTCCAGAAAAAGGATCCATTACTACTTGAGTGCGATCTCTTAAATATTTATTGATAAAAAAGTTTGGCAGTTCTGGTTTAAAAGATGCACGGTAGCTTATGGAATAATGCATAGAATGCATTTGTCTTTGTTTATTTGTCCAGAATTCATCCTCATAAACAGGATAGTCACTATCCAATCTATTTTTTAGAAGCATTTAAAGATTACATCGGCTCCTTCAATAAAATTTCATAATTTTTTTGAAATCATTGTAAATAAAAAATCGCCAAAATTTTCGTTATTATTTTTTTTGTTTTTATGGAGAACGAAATTCTAAATAAAAATTTATCTACTTCGCTAGAATATAAAATTGTTTATATAAATAAAATTGATTGTACTTCTTGTAATAGCTGCACAGCAAATTTGCCAGAATACTTTAGAATGGATGAGCTAGACTTATCCGAAACACACAATAACGGAACCAATATTAATAATGCAATTGTCTACAAAGAAGATTGGGAAAAGATCCAAAAACAGATGGAAATCTGTCCTGGAGAATGTATTTTATGGAAAGAATAAGTCAATCGCCGTACTCTTTATTTTCATCACAAACTCTTCTTAATTCATCAAAGGGATAAATTCCATTAGAATGGCCATCAGACCATGTTATAGAAATTGCATATCTTCCTACTTTTTTCCAGTTTATCATGTCGATCTTGTCGATGTTTAGTGATGTTCTTATGGAGTTGATTTCGTGTCCACCTCTACATTGTGCACAAGGACAATATCTTCTTAAATTGAGCAAATTATATTTACATTCTTTTCCATCTTTCCATTGAATATATAAAAAGTTTTTGTCGAAATTTATTTTAAGAGGAATGGTATTTATCATAGAGTACAAATAAATAAAAATTGTTTTACAATCTATGGTTTTTTTATTAAATTAAATTATTAAATGAAGTTTTATGGATTACATAATCATTGATACGAATGTTCTTCTTTTAGATCCCAATGCTTATCTTAAATTTCCGAAGAAAAATGTTATCATCCCTTTGATTGTAATCGAAGAATTAGACTCTTTTAAAAGAGAAATGACAAGTATAGGGAAAGCAGCAAGAGAAATTATTCGATCTATTGATCAACTCCGCTTACGAGGGAAACTAACGGAAGGTGTTCCTTTAGAAAATCATTCAATACTACAAGTTTTTATATTGGACAATTTAGAAGAATTACCTGAAGGGTTGGATAGGGTTATTAAAGATAATTATTTACTTTCTACAGGTATAAAATTAAAAAAAATTTATAATAAAAAAGTAACTATTTTAACAAAAGATGCAGACCTAAGAATAAAAGCTGATGTATTAGGTTTACATTCAGAAGACTACAATACAAATCATGAAAATCAACTAGAAAAATTGTATTCTGGAGAAATTACAATCCATACAACAGATGAGTGGATCAATAAACTGTATAAAGGAGAACCTCTTTTCTGGAATAAAGAAAAAATTGAATTTCTATTAGAACCATTGAAAGAACCTATTTTAGTGAATCAATTTATCCATTTAAAATCAGAATCCAAAAATGCTCTTGTTAGAGCTCATAAAGACGGGAAACTATATCTAATTAAAGATAAGAAAATTTTTAATGTATTTGCAAAAAACAAAGAACAAAGGTTTGCAATAGATGCTCTTTTAGAACCTACAATTTCACTAATCACAATAGCAGGAAGAGCTGGTACAGGAAAAACTTTGCTTGCTTTAGCAGCTGGTTTGCATCAGGTTTTAGAAACAGAAACTTACAAAAAATTATTAGTAGCAAGGCCAGTAATACCAATGGGCAGAGACATCGGATTTTTACCTGGAGAATTGGAAGAAAAGATCAAACCTTGGATGCAACCTATTTATGATAATCTTGAATTTTTGCTTGAAAGCGAAGATAAGGATGAAATAGAAAATAGTGATAAGAAAAACAAAAAAGATTTACAAACTACTATTGCTTACTTAAAACAAATTGGAGCATTGGATGTGGAACCTTTAACTTATATACGTGGAAGATCGATTCCAAGACAATTTATTATTATAGACGAAGCTCAGAATCTTTCGCCTCACGAAGCAAAAACCATTATTACAAGAGCTGGAGTTGGCACAAAAATCATTTTTACTGGAGATTATTATCAAATTGATCATCCCTATTTAAATTTATATACGAATGGAATTTCCTATGTTTTTAATAAAATGAAAGGACAATCCATCTTTGCTCATGTTACTTTGGAAAAAGGAGAAAGGTCAGAACTGGCAGAATTGGCATCGAAAATATTGGAGTTTTAAATGGATTTATTTGAGTACGCAAAATTAGAAAATCATACCAAAAAAAAGATCCTTGAACCTTTATGGATAAATTCCCACTTTGATTTTGTAAATTCCTTAGAGGAATTAAAAAGTATTGCTTTGCAATGCAAAAAGTGCAAATTATGCATAACAAGAAAAAATGTCGTTTTTGGAGAAGGGAATCCTAGTGCAAATTTGATGTTTATTGGAGAAGGACCGGGAAGAACAGAAGACGAAACAGGTAGACCTTTTGTTGGTAAAGCAGGAGAATTACTAACAAAGATTATAGAAAAAGGATTGCAAATTCCCAGAAAAGAAGTTTACATTGCTAATGTAGTAAAGTGTAGACCTACCGTAGAAATGAAAGGAGAAAAAGATAGACCTCCAGATCAAGAAGAAATTCAATCTTGCAGTCCGTATTTGATTCGCCAAATAGAATTGATTCAACCCAAAATGATTGTGGCTTTAGGAAATCCTGCAAGTCAATTTCTTTTAAACTCAAAAGTAGGCATTACCAAACTAAGAGGTAGAATTTATTCCTATAAAAACATCCCCGTTGTAGTTACTTATCATCCTAGTTATGTTTTACGAAATGGTGGAGATCAATCCCCTTTAAAGAAAGATGTATGGGAAGATATCAAATTGGTTTTATCTACACTTGCTAATTTTTGATTCATTCAGATCGAAAATAATCCATTTAAATAATATAGATTTAAACTTACTATTATAAAACAATAATTCCGAAACTAAATAAAATTTTTCTTGAATCCAAGAAGTTATTTTATTAACAATTTATTTTAAAGTTAAAGATTTGACCACAAACCATTTAAAAAAATACTGATATATACTAATAAAAAATTTTTTATCAATTGGTATAAAAGTAATTAAATTAGGAGATCAATTATGAAAAGAACCTATCAACCCTCAAAAATATCAAGAGCGAGAACCCATGGATTTCGAAAAAGAATGTCAACAAAAAATGGTAAAAAAGTTTTATCCAGTAGAAGAAGAAAAGGAAGATGGAAACTTACAGTATCTGATGAGGCTTTTAAAAAGTAAAAATATTATAAGAAAAAAAAATGAAGTTGCTCTTCTTTTAAAAAAAGGGAAAATTTTATATACAGAGCATCTAAAAATTTTTTATTTAAATAATGAATTGAATTCTATGAGATTTTTTGTGTCAGCTTCGAAAAAGTGGGGAAAAAGCAATAAAAGAAATAGATTCAAAAGACTGGTAAAAGAAGCAATAAGGGAATTATACCAAAAGACAGAATTTTCTATAGATTTGGCTATTTTCCCTAATCGAAATTTACCAAGCAGGGATTGCAAAAATATTAAAAGCTATTTTATTAAAAAACAAATTATGGATGGACTAAATAGTTTACAAATTAAAAAGTTAAGAGGATAATTATGCAAGAAAAAAAACAAGAAGTAGTGAGTTCCTTACTTCCCATAATGATATTAGGAATTAGTACAATATTAATTTTTCAATTTTTGGATCTAAATAAACCACACCCTGTAAAACAAGATCAAGAGCAAATACAAGACAATTTAGAAGAAAAACAAAAAGAAAAAAAAGAATTTGATTATGATAATAAAAACTTAACAGAAAAAGAATTTTTAATAGAAACGGAAAAAAATATTTTTATTTTGGATTCTTTAGGGGGGAGGATAAAAAAAATTTATGTAAAAAATAGCCCAACAGTAAATATACCAAAAAGCATTATTGAAGTTTCTACTGATCCTTTCGAAAAAAAATACAATGCATTAGAAATCACTCGGTATAAGGGAATGGATTTCCAACCCCATTTATATAAAAATCAAATTGCCGAACCCATACTCAACAAAGGGATTTTTGATTTTACAACAACGGAAAATGAACATATTATTCAAGTACAATTTTCAAAAAGAATTGCATTTAGAGATCATAATTTAATTTTGTATAAAATCTATCGCTTTTTAAAAAAAGAAAATTTTTTTCATCAAATAATCATATTGCAAAATAACCAAGAGAACGATTTTATTTTAAATGGTGATTTGTTTTTTAAGACTTTCTCTGCCTTAGGACCAGAACCAGAAGATAAAGAAAATAGTAGAATCTTAGCTTCGTATGGAAGATTTTATAATTATAATGATAGCTTAAAAACTTTACCAGCATTTGGAATGAATCAAAGCATTTTTAGTTGCAATGGATCTCAAAAAGGAACTTATTCCATTTTTTATGAAAAAGAAAACTCCCTAAAATACCTTGGGATCAACAGCAGATATTTTATCAGTTATTCTAAATTTTTAGAAACAGAAAATGGCTTACATCTTCCCGATGGAATTATTCTTTTGAATCACCCCCCTTATGATGGTAGTGCATCCTTTACTACTGTATTTGTGGATTTTCAATTATCAAAAAAACAAAGTGAGGATTTAAAAATTTTTAAAGCAAATTCTCTCGAAAGTACAGAAAGTATAAGTGGATTTCATAAATTACTAAAGGAAGATAAAAAAAGAACAGATGCTTTGATCATCGATCAAATTGTTTTTTTAGGACTAAAAACTGACGAAGAACATAAATTTTTTAATAAAGAAATACAAAAACAAGAATTTGGCTTAAATGAATTAGATTCAAGTATTCGCGATGTAATTTATACTTCTGGTTTCTTAGCTTTATTTTCTAAATTAAGAGATTGGATTGTAATTTTAATGAGGTTTACGAATTCTTATGTGAATAACTACGGATTTACTATAATCTTAATAGCACTTTTTTTTAAATTGTTAACCTATCCTTTAAATCAAGTACAAGCAAAAACAATGAAGAAAATTCATAATCTAAAACCAGAAATAGATCGAATAAACGAAAAATACCAAGATCCTGCAGAAAGACAAAAAAGGATTATGGATCTATATAAAAAACATAAGATTAATCCAGCAATGGGGTGTTTCCCTATATTGATTCAAATTCCAATCTTTATAGCTCTCTATAGTGCTTTTGCTGAATCTATAGAATTATGGAAAAGCCCTTTTATCTTCTGGATGAAAGATCTATCCCAACCTGATACTATATATGTTATTAAAAATTTTGCTTTTTTAAATAATTTTCATATCAACATACTTCCTTTAATAATGGTAGGCTCGCAACTATTACAACAAAAATTAACGATGGTTTCTTTAGATCCACAACAAAAATTTTTAATGTACTTTATGCCCATACTTATGCTATTTTTCTTTTGGGGAATGCCAAGCGGTGTAACCCTTTATTGGACTGTACAAAACATCATTTCTATATTATGGCAATTGATTGTAGAAAAATTTTCCAAATCAGAAACCTAAATAGATAACTAAAAAAATGAATCAATATATCCCATTCCAAAATAGTAAAATAAATAATAATGAGGTGGAATATGAATACTATTCTAGAAATAGAAATCAAATCCAAAGCAGAAGGTTTAGAAAAAGCAAAAAAAATATTAGACTTAGATGAGGACAAAATAGAATACGAAATAGATAAAGGCTTTTGGGGAGGAATTTTTTCGAAAAAGCCATCTATTCTAAAAGTTAAAAATAAAGAAAATATACCAGATTTATCTAAAATTCGAGGAACTCTATATACTTTATTTGATAAATTAGGAATTGGAATAGAAATAGAATCTGTAAAAGAAACTTCCGAGAATTATATTATCTCCATTAAATCTAAATATAAATCTTTTATCATTGGAAAAAAAGGGAAAAATATAGATTCTTTTCAGTTTTTATTAAATCTTTTATTGAGTAACACTTTAAAAAAAGATAAAAGAGTTTTGATTGATATAGATGGATATAGGGAAAAAAGAAAAACGATTTTACAAAAAATAGCAAGAAATTTAGCAAATAAAGTAGCTATTTCGGGAAAATCCTTGCTAATGGAACCATTAAATCCCTACGAAAGAAGAATTGTTCATTTGGAATTAGAAAAAGATAAACGAGTTACTACAGAATCCGAAGGAAATGGTTTATATAAAAGAATAAGAATTATCAAAATTACATCTGAAAAAGAAAAAAAAACTTTTGAAGATAATTTTGAAGAAGGAGATATAGAAGAAGTATAATGTTTTAAAGTATGCATACTGAAGATACGATTATTTCTTTATCTAGTCCCCCTGGAAGGGGGGCTATTGGAATTATTCGAATCAGTGGTAAAAATACTAAAAGTATTCTAAACTTAATTGCAAAAACTCCAAACAATCAAAAAATCAACACCCTCCATCCAAGAAAATTGCAAAGAGCTTTATTCTATCTCGATGGCGAATGGATCGATGATGGTATGTTTGTTTATTTTCATTCTCCTTTTTCTTATACTGGAGAAGATATGGCAGAATTATATATTCACGGCAATCCACTTATTGCAAAAAAAATAATTTCTTTCGTATCTCTAAAAGGATTGGCTCGACCTTCTCTACCAGGTGAATTTACAAGAAGAGCTTTTTTAAATGGCAAAATCGATTTAACAAAGGCTGAATCTATAAATAGAATTATCCAAGCAAAATCTGAGTTTGAACTCAATTCTTTAAAAAAAATTTACTTTGGCGATCTTTATAAATTGATCCATAAAATTCGCTCAGAAATTCTATTGCTAAAAGCAAACCTAGAAGCAGAAATCGATTTTTCTGATCAAGATATTGAATATACAGAAAAAGAAGTTTTAATTCAAAAAGTATACGAAATCAAAAACAAAATCCAAAACCTTTTAGAAAATAGCTCTTTAGTATCTAAAATTTCGCAAGGTATCCAAATTTCATTGGTAGGGAAAACAAATGCAGGCAAATCTTCTTTGATGAATAAAATCCTTGGGTGGGATCGTTCCATTGTTTCCGAAGTAGAAGGAACCACAAGAGATTATATTTCAGAAGAAATGGAAATTGCGGGGATTTTAGTCAGAATTGTGGATACGGCTGGGCTTCGCGTAACTTATGACAAAATAGAACAAGAAGGGATTAAAAGAACCAAAGAGGCAATGGAAAGAAGCTTTCTTATTTTACATATCATTGATGGATCTTTACCAAAGTATGAATTTACTGAAGAAATAACGAAGTTCTTAAAAAAAAATCATAACAAAATCCTAGTCCATATAATTAACAAAAAAGATACCCTACACAAAGATTCTTGGAAGATAGAGGATTTTATCCAAGATCAAAATACAAAAGTAATCTATACTTCTTGCAAGACGGGGGAAGGTTTATTGGAATTAAAAAACCTAATAGAAGAATTGATCCAAAATCACTATCAAGTAACGGATCCTTATTTATTAGAAGAAAGGCAGTACTACCATTTTAATAAGATACTTGAATCCTTAGAAAAAATTCTAACTTTGTGGAATCAAAATGCACCTGAAGAAATCCTATCAGTAGAATTGAATTATGCGATAGAACATTTAGCAGAACTTACTGGCGAAGTAACTACAGAAGAAATTTTAGGTAAAATTTTTTCTATGTTTTGCATTGGAAAATAAAACAATATAGATTTGTAATGATTATCATTAATTAAAATGGGAACTGTTTCTTTATAAAATTTAACCAATTAGAACAAAGAATTAATTTCAAACCATTTCTTAAATCTCAATTGGGGATCTACATTTCTATACTTTAGCTGATTTAAATCTAAGGGATGAGGGATTATAGTCTCTACCCATGGCCAATTAATAGAAAAAGTGATAGGATGAAAAGTAAATACAACTGGCAAATCCCTTAAAAGAATTTCGTTTAAATGATAGATAATTTTTTTTCGCTCTTCTGGTTGGATTGCTTTTAATAATTGTTCGTAATAAAAATCAAACTCGGAGTTTTTATAACCCGACTCGTTATATCCCGTATCTATATTTTTACTATAAAATAACTGAAAAAAATTCTGTGGATCAGGATAATCTGCCCCCCAACCCCATCCTGCTATTTGAAATTCTCTCTTATTTCTTTTTTCAAAAAAAGTTGGTGCATCATACAAATTAACCTTAAGATGAATTCCATATTTTGAAAGAGATTCTGTATAAAATTGGTATAAGGCTGTACTACCACCAGCAACAGCAGTTAATTGAATAGTTAAATTAGCATTTTTTTTTAAATCTTTACCTTTTGGATAACCCGCTTTGTTAAGATAATCAAAAACTTGATCTTTACAGTTTCTAATGGGATATTTTTTTACAAGAGGATCATCTTCTAAATTTCCTTCCATTTCTGGAGGGATCAAACCATTTGCTGGAATTGCTCTATTTCTAAAAAATCGATAAATCATTTCTTCTACATCGATAGCACACGCTATTGCTCTTCTTAAATTTACATTATTTTTAAATAAAGGATCTTCTAAATTAAAAACCCATCCATAAGTAACAGGTTCTTTTGCATAAGTTAGTTGAATTCCTGATTTTTGGTATTTTTCTGTTAAAACTGTTCCATCAAGAACTTGTTGCATTGTGTCTTGATTTAAGCCAATTCTGTCTATATATCCTTGCCGAAATAAAGTCCAAATTGTTGGGGCAGATCTTACAACAGAAAAATAAACTTCTTCTAATCGTGGCAAAGGTTCTTTAAAATATTCGTTGATTTCGTGATAATTTGGATTTTTTCTTAAAATCATTCTTTGGTTACGCTTCCACTCATACAAATAAAATGCTCCAGAACTAATGGGATTGTGATCGAAAACAAAATTAGGATTTTCTTCTTGATACTTAATACACTCATATGGTATCGGAGAAGATGCTGTCATTGAAAAAAAATACTGAATTCTAGGATCATATACTTTTAATAATATTTCCAACTCATCGTCGCTTTTTTTAATTACACCTTCTATGTTATCGACATAATTTTTTAGTAATTCTTTACTCCCTACAATTTTTTCTAACTTCTGTGAATATTCATAAAAACCAATAATATTTTCTAAGATAGGAAATGCAAAAGGATTTAATTTCCTATTGGCTGTTCTTTTCATTGTTAAAATAAAATCATCGATTAGGATTTTACGATCTGTTTTATTTAAACAAGTTTCGTTATAATAATAAGCTTCCCTAATCTTAAAGCTAAAAGAATAAATTTCTTGTCCTTTATATAATTTTTTTTTGATAATTGGCATAGTTTGCGCCAACAAAGGTTTTATTTTTAAAGGTCTTGCTTTATAATCATATTCGTAGGGAGTTGCTGTAATATTTGATAAAATGGTTATAGAAATAGAATCTGTAGCTCTAACAGGATCTAAAGTTCTTGGTTCATCAGTTAAAACAGAATAAAATACTTTAGTTTTTGCATCTGAATTTTGATAAGGATTATTTAAAGGCTTTCTACAATTTATCAAAATATTTACAATTACTATAAAGAAAATAAACATTTTCTTAAGATACATATTACAAACTTTTATTATAAATATAAATTTACAAGTTTTAAATCTTGTTTAATTTAATAAAAAAATTTAATTTATTAATTCTTACAAATTTATTTGTAATATTTTTTTAATAATAGCTCTTTAATTTTTTATTGTCATAATGGGAAATTCGTATATTATTATATTATTATTATGAAACGATTAAGCTACATAAGTAAATTTTCAAGACCACTGAGTAAAGAAGAATTAAAACAAATAGCAGAAGTTTCTATTCGCAATAATTCAAGAGACAATCTAACAGGAGTTCTTTTTTCGTTTAATGATATATTTTATCAGATTTTAGAAGGGCCAGAAGATAAATTACAAGAATGCTATTTAAGAATATTAAAAGACAATAGGCATACCAATATTTACAATCTAGAAATTGAAGAAAATATAAAAGAAAGACTCTATCCAGACTGGGCTATGAATACGATTATTTTAGAAGAAACGAAAGATTCACTGATGATTCCTTTACGAAATATTTTAAATTCTATTACTAAAAACTTCCTTATTTTAAACAAGTATGTAATCGATAAAATCATAAATTCTGTTCAAATAGGCGATAATCCATTAAATTGGAAACTAATAGAAACAGAAAAAATTGTTATGTTTACAGATATCTTTTTCTCCTCTACTTTTGGAGAAATATTACCAAAAGATGATTTGCTAAATCTCTTAAATATTTATTACAAAACAGTAAATCAGATCATTAAACAACATAATGGTGAGATACTAAAGTTAACAGGAGATGGTGTACTGGCTTATTTTGAAATTTCAGAAATTAACAATTCTATAAATGCTGGAATTGAGATATGTAAAGAATTAGATAATATAAGAAAAAATAGTAAAGATTATTTAAAAAATTTATATACTGGTATCGGTATTACTGCTGGGAAAATAATAGAAGGGAATATTGGTTCAGAAGTTAAATATGATTATACTGTTATTGGAGACCCAGTAAATCGTGCTTCTCGTTTAGAAAGTATAACTCGAAAGCTAAACTATTTTTTGGTGTTTGATGAATACTTCTTAAAATATTTAAAAAATGATAACAATTATAAAATCATAAAACTTGGAAAATATAAACCAAAAAGCAAAACAGAGTCAATCTATATCTATTCTATCGAACAAGAAACAACTAAAAGAAAAATTTCTTTAGAAAAAATAAGTTCTAATATAATACAAAATATTTAATATTCAATTTCTAATTCTTTGATTCTTTTATCAAGAGTATTCCTATTGATACCCAAAAATTTTGCCGCTTTTGTTTTTGTATATTTGCATTTTTTTAGAGCATATAAAATAATTTTTTTTTCTATTTCTCCTATTATTGTTTGGTAAACTTTTCCTTCGTATTTTTCGAGATAATAATTGTTATAAAAATCCAATTCTGATATAATATCTAGAAATGGCGATGGGGAGATTTCTGGTAAAGTTTGGATAATATTATCTTTTGTATTGGTTTTGGCAACGATTTCCTTAAAGTCTTTTATATCTAATATTCCCGTTTGATTTAGCACGATCGCCCTTTCCATTATGTTTTCCAGCTCTCTTACATTTCCCGGCCAATCATACTTTTCTAATAAGTGAATTGCTTCGGGAGTTATACCTTTGATATTTTTATTGTTTTGGGAGGAATATTTCTTTATAAAAAAGTTTACAAGGGGTAAGATATCTTCTTTTCTCTCTCTAAGTGGTGGAATTTCTAAGCGAATCACATTTAGTCTATAATATAAGTCTGCTCTAAATTTTTTTTGCAATATTAAATCTTCTAAATTTGCATTTGTTGCTGCAATAATTCTAATATCTACGTATTTGGGTTTTCCTCCTATTGGTTCGATTTCCTTCTCTTGAAGCACTCTAAGAAGCTTTGCTTGTAGGGAAATATCCAACTCCCCGATTTCGTCCAAAAAAACTGTTCCACCATCAGCTATTTCGAATTTTCCTTTTTTATCAGAAATAGCACCTGTAAAAGAACCTTTATTATATCCAAAAAGTTCACTCTCTAACAAATGTTCTGGAATTGCAGCACAATTAATCTTTATAAAAGGCATTTTCCTTCTTGGGCTGTTATAATGAATTGCTGATGCGATTAATTCTTTTCCCGTTCCAGATTCTCCAATCAATAAAACAGAACTTGTAGAATCAGCGATCAATTGTATTTGTTCAAATAGTTGTATCATTTTTTCGGATTTAGCTATTAAATTACCAAATTTATATTTTTGCGATAATTCTAATCGTAATTTAATATTTTCTGCAATAAATGGTTTGGTTTCTTCTTCTATTAATCTTTGAATTCTGATTGCTTGAGAAATAAATGTAGATAAAATTTGCAAAAACTCAATTGTCTCTATAGTATAATTATCGCTTTGCGGCTGGGTAAAAATCGAAAATACTCCAAATGCTTCTGTTCCATTCAAAATTGGACAGCAATAAAAACTGTAATCGATTTCTTCAGAAACCAATTTAAGTTTATTAAGAAAATTAGGTTCATTTTTTGTACTTGGGATAAAAATTGGTTTTTTATCAAGAAACACATTACCTGTAATTCCCTCGCCGGGTTTGTAAGTTAAACTTACAAATTCATCATCAAGAAATCCATAAGTTGCACTTACTTTTAGATTTTTTTCTTTTCTATCATAAAGAAAAAGTGTACTTCTATAAATTTTTATTGCTTTTTGAGTTCTTTGCATAATTTCTTCAAAGATATCTTCTAAATTGGGTGATTTCGTAATTACTGAAGAAATTTCTAAAAGAATCTTATGAAACTTTTCTCTTAACTTTAATAATTCATTATCATAAATCTTAACAAAAATACCTACCGAAAGATTGGCAACAATTTCCAAAAGAATTGCATCATCTTCATTAAATGCATCATATTGTTTTGAATCTAATGATAGTACTCCTATCAATTCACCTCTATAGATCATAGGAACGGCAATTTCTGATAATAAATCATTGCGAACTCTAACATAATCCTTTTCTTTATATGCATCTTTAATAATTCTAGTTTTTTTATTTTGTGCTACCCAACCTGTAATTCCTTGTCCTATACGCAATTTCATACTTGAATCATCTTTATTTAATCCAATTGCGACAATAGGTTTTAATATTTCTTTTTTCTCATCCAAGAGCATAATACTGCCAGAATCTGCTTTTGTAATTCGTATACATTCCTCTAAAAACTTTTCTAACAAAATATTAGAATTATCTGTATGATTCATTAAGGAAGTTAAATCTGTAATTACTTCTAAAATTTTTTGATATATTTTTGAACTAGTTGTATAATCATTCATACATATAAAGAAAAAAATTTGCATTTAATTTAGGCAAGCAAATTTGAATTTAATTTTTTAGTAAATTGATTTTAAGTCTTTTATTTTTATATGCTTAAATATTATGCAAATTCTAATTTATGTAGACATTAAAATTCATCAAATTTCAAAATCTTTTTGTTTATATTCTTAACATTTTTTAAAATGGATTCCATTTGTTTCTATTTTTAAATTCAATTTTGTATTGGTTCAGCAGAAATTTTTCTTTTAGAAACCTACTTTTTATTAAGGATTAATATTAGAACGTAGTCATTATCAAATTGTATATCCATTTAGATTTTATGTATTTCTATTTATAGGATAGGGTGTGATTCCACTAAAATTTAGACAAATTGCAAAAGCTTTCTTGGTAGTTCTTAGACATATTTCTTTAATAAAAAAATATATAATTTAATTTATCTTCATATATAAGTAATAAAATCCAAATTTTCTATTTTTATATCCCATCCATAAAGTTAAAAATTTCAATTGTGAACGATAGTGTGTTGAATGGTTAATAATTTGAAACTTACGAGATATAATTTTTTTTGAATATTGCTATATGGTTTCTCAGCTCTTTTTTCTTCTATATGAAAAAATTTTTTATCGCATCCATGGGGGAAGTACCCAAAAAGTGATTTCGAAAGATTTTTTTCGATTAGCCTTTTCCGCTAAAAAAGTTGCCTAGATAATATGAGCAAATCTGAGCAAGTATCTTTAATGGAATTTTCCTCGGCTACCTAAACTTTTCAAAAAAAGTTTTTATATCCAAAGCATTAGACCATTCTAGAATCTTGTTGTTACTCTACTCTTTGTAGAAATATAGTTCTTTAATTAAATTTACCATTTTTATGCTTTCTTAAACATCATAGCAACCATATCCCCCATATTTAGCTTTTTGACTAATTTGTCGAATATAAATTTTAAAGTTTTATATATGATTCCCATATTGGTTTTGCGAGTAAATCCAGAACCATAAGTAATAGATGATATTTTATTGAAATTCATAGTTTCGAGAATTTGAACCAATTGTCTTTCTTGAAAAAAATATAAATGTTCAGGCACATTCATAAATCTCCAGTTTTCTTTTTTGATTTTAGCCAAAAATCCCCATCGACAAGTAGAAAAAATAAAAATTCCATTCTTTTTTAGTAAAGTGCTGATTTTCTTAAAAATAGCAATAGGATCGAAAAAGTGTTCAATGGTCGCCCACATTACTATACAATCATATTGATTTTTAGAGTTATACTGAATAAAATCGCCGTTCCAAACATTTAAATTAAGGTTCAATTTTGCAAATTCGGTCATTTCTTTAGAAATCTCTACTCCTTCTACAAACCAGCCTCGCTTTAACATATATTCTAGGAAAAAACCTCCTGCACATCCTATTTCTAATAAAGTGGGTTTTTTGTTTTTTTGGAAAAGTTCGTTTTCGTAATCAAAAAAATTTAAATCTTTTAAATTGAGTTCCCATGTTCTAATCAACACCTCTTTGGATTCTTTAGAAATATAATTGTCATATCCTCTATCAGTTCGCTTTTCGAAATAATTCTTTTGGTAGAAATGATTGGTAAAAGCTGGTTTTGGGAAAGTCTGCACTACTTTGCACTTTTTACATTGTATGATTGCATAAGTTTGATTATCACTTCCTTTTTTATAAAATAATTCTTTAATCTCTAATGAATTACAGATTCCACATTTCATTTACAAATATACACGCATTCCTAATGCTAATCCCAAAGTAGCTTCTACTGAATTAAAGAATAGCAAATTCAAACTCACTTCTCCAAAAATTTCAAAGTTTTTTTGTGAATCGTAGTATAGGAATCCAAAAGGCATTCGAGCACCTCCATAAAGACCTTTTCTTTTAACAAAAACACCTTTAAAAAATTTTTCTTTTTTCTGTTTTTCTTCCCATAGAATTGAACCACCCGTATACAAATAAAAATTATTGTTTATAAGAGAAAAATCTTTTAATAAACCTATATGGAAATACCTTCCATACATGCTAAAACCTAAAACGGATTCCAAAGCAAGATCTTTTTCGAACTTATATTTTAAAGTCAATCCCGTTGGATATAAGATAGAAATACCAATACCTAAATTTTTTTCTTTTGAATAAATCGGAATAACGATAAAAATAATTAGTAGAATCAATAAAACTTTAAGTTTCATAAGGGAAAGATTGATTTTACCCTATTTTTGGTAAATATTTATAAATTTACTACGGTTTTAAAATCAAAAGAAGCTGTATAACATTCTTTACCTTCAAAGACACCTTTACTATAAAAAAGAGATTGGATTCTTGAATTGAGTTTCTCATAAATATCTTTTGAGATAGAAATATGGTTTGTTTCAGTAAAGTTTTTCTCCAAATGAGCAACAAAATTGATAGCATCAGAAAGAATCATACCTTTATTTTCTTTGTAAATACTTTTACCTGAATGAATTCCAATCCTTAGTTTGATAGGTTCATCAAATTTATTCCTTTCAGGATTTAGATTAAATAAAAAGAGTTCATGAAAAATCTTTATACCTGCAAGAACAGCGTCTTCTTCTACTTTGTTTAGAAAAAAAGCTGCAATCCCTCCATCACCAGCCCAATTCCATATTTTACCTTCGTATAATTCTATGACAATTTTAATTAACTTGTGCAACCTAGTATATACTTCTTCAATTAAATTTTTTTCATATTTAAGTTGTATTTGAGAATTTCCAACAATATCAATAGACATATAAGAAAAATAATATTCTCGATTTTCTTCTAAATAACCCCAATTGTCCGATTCGTTCGTAAACTCCAATGCTCCTTTTGATTTCATATAATGGAAACCAAAAGAAGAAAGTATTTTTAATAATTCATTTAAATTTGACATTTCTATTTCTTTTAATTGTATTCCAAATTTATTACCAAATCCTATTTGTATTATAAGCTCGGTCAGTTCTTTGATTTTGTTTTGTTGAATTGAATACTCTACAATTGTTCGAGCAGCCACATCAGAACTAAGCATAGTTCCGAAAGGTTGCCCAGAAAGCAAGTGAACATTGAATTTTTGAAAAAGATCTTTTCCTAAGTTATCTATACTCTCAGCTGTAAAACTTTTTGCTAAGATATCTATTAAAATTCCTTTTATTTGTTGTGTAGGAAACATAACCTTAGATAAAAACTAGTAACTTAGTTGTCAATTCAATAAAAATAATGCGTTGAATTCAGTATGGACTTATTCACAGATTGCTTTGATAAATTTTTTTAATAAATGTTTATTCAAGATTGACTTAAAATTAAGTTGAAAATGATAAATTAAATCTATTTTCGGATAAATGATTGATTAAATGTTTATTTAAAGTAATCATTTTTATAATAATCATGATTTTCAAATAAATACGAAGACTACGGAAAATCCCAGAAAATAGAGTAAACTTCATTGCTTCTTCCGTCCCACCACTCATGATGTACATAGTTATTAATCGGAAGAAAAAAATT
>JBKBRY010000037.1:0-18255 GCA_046291925.1 Leptonema sp. (in: bacteria)
CGTAGCTGCAATCGCAACCACAACTCTACGGAGATAGTTATCACGGAGGTGGTAATCCGTCACCGCTATCACATTACCAACGAGATAGTAGAAGAAGATTTTATTTGGGGCTTCAGCTGAAACCAACACTTAAAAATGAACTCTTTAAGCATCATTTCAAAATAAAGTTTTATAAAAACGTATAAAAATAAATTTTATTCTTTTAAAATTATATCTTTTGTTATGGTATTTTTTGAACGAATGCCAAGCAAGTGAAAAATTTCAAAAGATTTTTTATATTTTATTTTTAAATCCTTTTTGTTAACAATCCATATTACAGGAGACAAAATTCTTTCATAGACCTCCTTTCTTTGTAAATATTTAATGATTTCGTATTCGACGCAATTCTCTTTTGAATTAAAAATATAGCATATCTTAGGTTCTATAATCTGCCAAATTAGAGGTAAATCATAATCTAGTTCTCCAATTAAAATAATTTTTTCTAAATCTTGATTGTACAATGCTAAATAAATACCCAAACTATTATATTTACCTTCTGATACAGTTATCACACTATAGTTGTTATTCTTTAAAAAAAGGTAATGTAAGCTTAAAAAATCCAAATAGTCAGAGAAAGATAATTGGTTATGAACAGGAAAGATCAATCTACAAGAATTAGCCCAATTTTTTAGAATCTGTTGATTTTTAATAATATAAAGATAGCAAGTGTTCGTCCCAAATTCTTGAAAATTGAAGGGATTGAATTCGATATTATAAATTTTATAAATTGACCTTAAATCATTTTTTGATAAACTCTCAATTTTTTTTTTATTGATTGTATAATTTGAAGGAAAAAATGACAGATAAGTTAATAACATACCGATAAATATTAAAAAGAGTTTAAAATAAAGCTTCATAGTAAAAATCAAACTTTTATATGAATAAAGAAATACAAGATAATTTTAAAGATTTAATTCATATATATACATACGACAGGAATGTTTTTAGATTTTGTTTTTTCGGGCAAGAAGAAGTAATCTCTTCGCCAATGCAAAGCTCAAAGCAGATAATGAATGTTATTAAAGATGCTGAAAATAAACTTCAATCAAAAAAGAGATATTTCCATTTTATTTTTGATCCACCTACAAGAAATATAAGATTTGATTTTGAAAATAAATTGTTTTTTACTGGTATTGTAAATACTATTGAAGATCAAAATTTTCTTAAGCTTTATTTATATGATGACATAAATATTTATGGTTTAGGAGCTATTAATGGAAGTTATCAAAAAATAAATGATAGGTATATCTTAAGAAATATTGATACATTTTTTTATACGATAAAAAATCAACCTTATGCTTCGTTCCCTTTTTTATTTTTTAGAAAAAAAAATTCAGAAAAACATTTTGCTATCCTATTTTATACTTCTTATCCTTTGGAAATTTCTATAAAAACAAACAAAAATTCGCCATATAAATGCGAAATAGATTGCAATTACTATCATAAAAGAGAAAGTAAAGAAGTAGATTTCTTTTTATTTTTTGGAACTCCAGAAGAAATTTATAAAAATTATATTAAGCTTATCGGCTATCCTTTTTTACCCCCATTATGGAGTTTAGGATACCATCAGTCCAGATGGTCTTATAAAAATCAAAAAAGGGTAAAACAAATTGTTCAAAGAGCAAAAAGCTATAACATTCCATTAGATGCCATTTACTTGGACATTCATTATATGAATCGATATAAAGTCTTTACATGGAATCCGAAAAGATTTCCTGATCCAAAAAAATTGATAGAATACTTACACCCAGCAGGTATAAAATTAGTAGTAATCGTTGATCCAGGTATTGCAATTGATGAGGATTATGAAGTTTATAAAGAAGGAATTGAAAACAACTTTTTTTGTAAAAATTCAAAAAATGATTTTTTTATTGGCAAAGTTTGGCCTGGAAAAGTGCATTTTCCTGATTTCACTAAAGAAAAGGTTCGAGAATGGTGGTCTAAATTAGTACAAAGTTTCTTAATGATTGGCGTAGATGGCATCTGGAATGATATGAATGAACCCACTTTATATATGGGCAAAACAGATGAACCTTTAAATTACGATATTCAATTTGAAAGTCATAACCATCTAAAAATTAGAAATATTTATGCTAATTTAGAAGCAGAAGCTACTTTTAAAAGTTTTGAAAAACTTAAAAAAAGGCCCTTTATTTTATCGCGATCAGGAAGTATTGGACTGCAAAAATACTCTGCCCTATGGACTGGTGATAATCATACTACTTGGAAGGATTTGAGAGAAAATTTGTATATGGTCATCAACCTTAATCTATCAGGAATGTTTTTTTGTGGTGCAGATGTAGGAGGATTTGGATCTCCATTCAAAGGGTTATTCTCGTTATTTAAATTTTTTAAAAATTCGGAACTTTTTGAGCGATGGATAGAATTAGGTTCTTTACTGCCATTATTTAGAAACCATACTACATTATTTTCCTACAATCAGGAACCATGGAGTTTTGGTAACCAGACTCTTTTAAGAGTAAAAAAACACATTCGTAGAAGATACCAATTAATTTTATATCTTTATTATCTATTTTATCTTGCCCATAAAGAAGGAATACCTATTGTTAGACCCTTATTTTATCATTATGGCAGTTTACCTATTGAAGATCAAGAAGTACAAAATCAATTCTTATTAGGAAACCATTTAATGGCTTGTCCCGTATTATACCCTTCTTTAGAAAATTTAAGAGTATTCCTACCACCGGGGAATTGGTACGATTTTGAAACTGGCATTTCCTATTCTGGAAATCGTTGGCTCACTATAAAAATAAATAGAGGTTATTATCCTTTGTTAGTTAAATCCGGTGCAGCCCTACCTATTTCACATACGGGAAACAATGCAGAAGATTCCTTAAAGAATGAAATTTTTATAGAAATTTATCCCGATAAAAAGATAGAAGGTAATTTATATTTAGACGATGGAAATTCCAATAATTACGGAAGCTATTATTTAGCGAAAATCCATGGAGAACAAATTAACGAAAATGATTTAAATATACAGTATGAAATTTTATCCAATACATTTATCCCATACCAAAAATCTATAAAACTGAGATTGCCAAAGAACTTTACTACATGTTATTTTAAAAAAAAGAAGAAACTAGGGATTCCTAGAGATTTGTTTAACGAAGACAGAAATTTTTCTTTATTTGAATATGAATTCCCTATTAACGAAAATTGGGAAGCCAAATTTACTAAAGAATAATTCAAAGTATTTATGGAAAAAGAAAATATCAAAAATGAACTTTTGGATCAACCCTTTTACATAAAAGGGGATTACACTACTTTATTGAATCATAATTATCAAGGTGAAACCATTCATTTAAAAGAAGAAGAATGGAAAATGCTTTTAAATGAATGGCAATTTTATATCTTAAGAAAGAAAGGCACAGAGAGAGCTTTTAGTGGGAAATATTATCCTTTAAACATAAAAGGGATTTATGTCTGTTGTGCCTGTGGTCTTCCTCTTTTTTTATCTGAACATAAATTTTCATCAAAAAGTGGTTGGCCCTCTTTTTTTGATTTTATTAAAAAAGAAAACGAAACAATAAGGATCAAAGAAGAAATAGACACTTCTTATAATATGATTCGTACAGAAGTACTATGTTCGCGTTGTGGTTCTCATTTAGGGCATGTTTTTCCCGATGGCCCAAAACCAACAGCACTACGATATTGTATTAATTCTGCTTCTTTGCAATTCATACCCAAATAATTTTTTCTTACAATACTACTATCCTAAATGCATAAAATTATACAAGAGTTTGAATTTTATTGAAACTCTATTTTTTGTTTCTTTAGAATCAAGAAAAAAATAAGTATACTTAACAAAGTAATTAGAACAAAACCCAAAAACAAAAAAAAACGAATGTATAAGAAAAATATTTTTACATAGAAATTAAAACTTTGAATCAAAACTAAAAAAAAATCAGCTAATATTTCAAAAAAACCAATAGCAAAAAACACCATACAGAAATTATTAATTTTACTCTCTAAACTTTTGTTTGTATTGATTGAACGAATCAAATGAGTAATAGTAAAAATCAATATACCATAAGCAATTAAATGGGAATACAAAGTCTTTATTCTGCCATTAGGTGTTAAAGGTTCTTTGTAAGAGTCCTGAATAAAAAAGTATTTCCCTGCTTCTTCTGAACCATAATAATATTCATACCACATAGAAGGAATATATCCTATTTTTGTAAAAAACATCACACTCCCCGAAATCATCTGAATCAACACAAAGCAAAATAAAAATATAACCAAAATCTTATATAGCCTGACTTGTTTCATGATTTGATGTCCCTATACAAAAAAATTTGTAAAACCAATAGGGTAATATGAAATAAAAAAGTACTAATCCAATAAAAATAATAATACCAATCTGAAATCTGATAGTAAATTAAAGAAAAAATATACAAAACAAAACAAAAGATTGTAAATATTATGACTTTTTCTTTTCGTTGATCTTCGAATTTTGCATAAATTAAAGTTGAAAAATAAAAAACCAATAGGAATCCGAATAAAAAGATTTGAATATGACCTTTTTCTAATCGTATAATTAAAGAAGTTTCTATAGAATTAAAAAATTCATCTTTATTTAACGGTGTATTAAGAACTTCTAACAATAAATTCAATAAAATAAAAACAAGAAAAAAAGTATAGGCAAAAACAATAATCTTTTTTGGTCCTTTCGGGTCTCTTATGTTTCCTGTTGCTAAAAATTTCATTTTAAGGATTTTACTAATTTAAGTATTTTACTAATTCTCTCGTTAATTCCACAAATTGTGATACTGTTCTGGATGTGAGAGTTGCTCCCGATATAACAGGTACATCGATTCCTAATACCAATTTTTCTTTTGGTTTTTGAAGCCATAAATTCATCCATCTATCATTGGGTTTATATTCAAGAGGCTCATAAAAACTAATTAGATAAAACTTAGAGAGTTCTTTATCTTTATTTAATAGAATCATTAGAGACATTTCTTTTGTACGAACTGTATCAGTATGCAAAATTCCATAACCTTGAATTTCTTGATTTTTTTTTGCAATATAAAAACTATAAAATCTATGTTTAATTTTAAAATTTAATTTTTTTTTAAAAATTTCCACATCTTCACTGGATAAATAAATTCTTTTTTTATCTATAGTGGCTTCGGGAAACGCTTCCTTTAACACTTCTTCTGGAGTAGTAAAAACCCTAGCTTCTAAACCAAAAAAACATAAACATATTGCTATTCCAATAAAAAGCTTCATTGAAAACTCCTGTTTAATGAAAATGAGTCTCAAAATCAAAAAATGTTTGTTCTATATTTTTGTCTATCTTTTTTATTTCGTTTACCAACTTTTTTTATTAATTTCTAAAGATCTTTTCTTCTCCAAACATATAAGGTATCTCCAAAAACTGTAAATTTAGAATAAAAAATGATTCTATAGTTAGTTTCCAAATAACTTTTTAAAGGGCTTTCTTGATTCAAATTCATACCACTTATAAATAACGCTGGTTTTTCTTTTTTTAAAACATAAACTGTATTATCTTCTTTTAAACCATTTAAATTTTCGAAATAGTGTTGAATTACTTTTCGCGAACATAATCCAAATAAATCCAATAGATTATCATCATAAAAAAAACCCAAAACCCCTACCTCGAAAGTTGCTATTTCTCCTTTTATATGATTTTTATTTAAAAAATCAATAGTTTCTTTATAAGCAAAATATCTTTCCCATTCTACTTTATCTCGACTTCCTGGTGGATAAAGAATACCTCTATAGCTGTCAAAAGGTAAAATATTTTTGTTGATCATATAAAAGTTTTTATCAAACCACAAAAATAAAAAGAAAATCATTATAAAGTTTCTTATATAGATTTTATTATTATTGATAACCCTAAAAAAGTTTGATAAAAAATTTAAAACAAGATCAATTAATAAATATCCCCCAATGCTTAAAAATAAAAGATAAACGGAGATCACGGGTACGAGATACCAAAACTCTATTCGTATAGTATAAAATACAAAAGCTAAAAAAAAGGGTATATATGCAAAATAATAGATTTCCAAAAGTTTCTTTTTTTTGTATAAATTATACAAAACCACAAAAGTCAATAAAAAAGAAAAATTTAACAAACTAGAGTTTGAATTTAAAAAAAAATTTCCCGATTTGTACGGGTATTTTTCCAATTCAAATGTAATTTGCTCAGTTCCGTATCTCAAGATGGGAAACAATGCTGTATATAAAAATTGATAAACAACATAAAGTCTTTGCCTTATATTTTCGAAAAAATCATCTGATAAAGGAAATACTGGAAAAAATTCTTTATAAAATTTTTTTGAATGAATAGATTGAGGTAGAAAACCATTGTAATAATAATAACTGAAAATCAGGTAAAAGAGAAAAAGAAAAGGTAAAAGTATTTGATAATTTTTGATTTTTTTTTCTCTATGCCAAATATAGAGCATTACAAAAGCTAAGGGATAAATAAAAATTCCTTCTATTCGAGTTAGCAATAGTAAGTTAGGTAAAATTAGAGCAATATTTTTTTTGTAATTCGTATTGGCATTCAATAATAAGTAAACATTAGCAAACATCAAAAAAGTAAATAAACCAAATTCAAATCCTTGACTTAGAGTGCGAATGCTATAAGAGTTTACTGAAATTAGTAATGTAATAAAAAAAGAAATCAAAGTAGAATTGGTAAACTGATGCGAAATCTTAAAAACAAAAGAACTATTTAAAACCAAAATAAAAATATTAAAATAAAGTGATAGAATGGGAATATTTTGGGAACCAAATAAAACTCCAAAGCATCCCAATAAAAAAGAAAACAAGGGAGAAGAAGTACCCAAAACTTTTTCTGTATCCTTTACATTCCATACCAACTCTCCATATTCTGCAAAATTTCTAGAATGACGAAAAGAAATGTATGCATCGTCATTGGGTTGATGACCAACCAAAAATAATAGAATCCCACCAATGAAACCGGGAATAAATAAAATCGATTTTTTGATTGATTTAAGTTTTTGAAACATAAAGTAAAACAATTTTTGTATCTATTAAAGTGTTTATTCAGTTCAAAAAATATTTAAAGCTTCTTCTGTACTATTATAAATTTTAAAGTCATCCGGTAAAGTCATCATTGATAAAACTTTTTTAACAAATTCATGAACCCCCCCAATTACCAACTTTCCTTGATAATCTTTGCATTTAAAAAACATAGAAAAAATAATAGCAATACCTGTAGAATTGATATAGTTTAAATTGGTTAAATCTAAAATCATATTATAATTTTTATCAGAAAAAAAATCACTAAACCTTTTATTCAGCTCGAATCCATTATCATTAGAAATTTTTCCAATGAATTTAATGACTTTTACTAATTTATCTGCAATTTCTTTATTCTCTACTTCAATAGTTAATTCTTTTAACTTTATTGGATTTTCCATTTTTTATTCTTTGTCTATTAAAATTAGTTGGTCGTTTTTATATAAAACTATTCCATTGATATTAGAAATCATAAACTGTTCTATTTTACCCTTTTCATTTGGTAAAATCCCTTCTTTTCGCAAATATTCTTTTCGATGGTCTACTTTTCTTTTTAGTGGAATGTTAAGTATATCACATCCATGGTGTTTATTATAAATTTCAGTTATATTGGAATATAAAGGTATCTCTTTACTGTTTCCCAAAATATTTATATCTTGCATAAGGAGATACACATAGTCGTATTTCTTTTTTAATATCTCTAAATAATAGGAATCTATTTCAAAAGTGATCAGAGTATCTAAATTAGGAAAGTCAATAAACAAATCTCCATGCCTTTTAAACGGATTCTGATCATCCAAATAATGTATAACAATTCTGAATAAAGGACGTAAAATCAACATAAATTGAACTCCCTCTTTACCAGATATTTTTTTTAAACAAAATTCACAATTACTTTTTGAATAAAGAAAAAAAACTGCAAAATAAAAAAACAGTTAAAAAAAATTCTTATTAGAAATCAAAACTTATAGCATACATTTTTTGAATTTAAAAGATCAGTCGAGAAATTTTTCTTCTATATTCGTTAGATAGAGGATGATTCTGCCCAATAATTTGGAAAGATAGGATCAATAATTGTTTAAACTTTTCTTCTTTTTTGGATTCAAAAGCATTATAAAAACTATCTAAAATTTCTTTTCTTTTAGTTTCGTCAAACAAATAAAAAATTTTTTCTAAAACATCCCAAAAATAATCTTCATCTTTATTTTTTTTAATAAAATCCAAAATAGAAGATGCAAAAGGAACACTTTGTATTACATGATTTAAAAAAGCGTTGATTGTAGTTAAATCTTTATTTTGTATAAAAAGAATCAGATTTTTTAAACCTTCTAAAATGATCTCTTCATCAACACTCGGTAACTGAAAGATTTTCTGAATCGCCTCTTTTCTTTTTACGACATCCTTACTCTTTAAATCTTCCTTAACCATCTCTTTTTCTTTCGAAGGTAAATGTTTATCAAAAAATTGACGAATCATCTTTTCAGGAAGAGCACCCGTAAAAGAATCTACCACTTTTCCATTATGGAATAGTACACAATGAGGAATTCCCGTTACGCGAAATTGCATTGCTAATTGAGGTTCTTGATCTGTATTGATTTTTACTAATTTCCACTTTCCGTCATATGCTTTTTCTAATTTTTCTAATAATGGACTCAGAATCCTACAAGGACCACACCACTCTGCCCAAAAATCCACAAGGACAGGTTTTTCATAGGATGCTTGAATTACTTCTTTTTCAAAATTTGTAGATGTGACCACCATAAGTCTATTTTAGTAATGGACGGATTCTCTGGCAACTTTTTTTATATTTTAGAAAATACAAATCCCATTAAAAAATTTCAAATCATGATTATCATTCAAATAAATCAAAATTATTTGATTTATATCCCCATCTTCCATCATAAAAAATTTTTTCTTTGGTATCATAAGAAAGAGGCGGTAGGATAGAATTTCCAAAAAGATCACTAAGCTCTTTCCAATAAAGATCATTTATCTCCAAAAAAATATAATGATTTATATTTTTTGTCACCATATAATGGTATTCATTTAAAAAAAAGTCTTCTTTAAAAAAATCTAACGAAGAAAATTTCAATTCATTATAAACTAATAATCTATATAAAGTTCCATAATAAGAAAATCTATTGTTTAGCACTAGTTTATTATCTTCTATATCTGAATAAACTTCATAATAAGGTATTCTGTTATCGAAAAAAAGAAATACAATTTTTTTATAAGGAATCCTTAAATTTTCTTTAAAAGATGTAGTCATGAGCAAATCTATTAACTCGCTTTTTTCTATATTTCGCTTATAATCTTGAATATCCCAGTGTAACCAAATAAAGTTTTTATTTGTCTTATAATTTTGAATATAATATTTAGATTTTTCGAAAAAGTAAGTTATATTTTCTTTCAACAAAGGTAATTTTATAGTTTCTATAGTTTCGAGAATCTCGCATCCTTTATCAAGCTTATATTCAGAATTTGCGTAAAAATATGAGTTATTATTTAAATACCCCAAACATATGGTTCTAAAAAAATTTTCTGTTAAAAAGCTTAAAATGCTTTTTGATTTATCTAAATTCTTACCACCGTTCAATAATAAGTAAGTTTCATAAGAAGAAGTATTATACAATAAAGAAAACAAGGTTTTTCTTATATCTACGGAAGAAGCAACAAAATATTCCTTAGACTCATTGGGGAAATCTCTCAAATAGATTGTAATGAAGATATAATTGGAAAATTGATTCTGATTCATTTCTGGTAATCGGATTTCTTCATTTTTAATCCATTTTCCTTCGCTTCGACTAAAAATATTTAGATCTTCTATATCATTGGCAAACAAATTATTTTCTCCATCTTTATCTTTATCAAATAGAAAATGGAATTTAGTCAAAATAAAATACACTAAGTTAGAATTCGTTTTTTTTAAATGTATCAAATAATTGGAATTAAAGTTAGTATATAAATACAAAATTAAAGAAACATTGAATATAAAAATTATTAAAATCTTAGAAAAACTGATTTTAAAAAGCCTTCGATTTAAAGTACTTTCAAAATTTAATAATAAAATTAAAATTAAATCAAATAAAATCAAATAAATAATAAAAGTAATTAAAAGGAAATGGAAAAAATGTTTGCTAAATTTAACTCTGTAATAAATAGAAACCAATAAAATTAAAAAAACTAAAGTAATAAACATAAAGGGATAAATAAAATTTTCGTAGAGTATATTTAAAGAAAATCTTCTTCGCGTCTGGAGAAATAAAAAAAATAAAAAAACGAAAGCATAGTATAAGAACAAAAATTCAAATAAAGTAAATACTATCTTAAATGTATACTGTATATAACTAATAAAAGAATAAGAAATTATACAAGAAATTATTGCAAATCCTCCATTCAAACCGTAAAACATGGGAAAAAATAAAATTAATAAAATGGAAATCAGTATAGTCAGTCCAATAGAAACTATATATATATTTCCTTTTATTCCTGCTAAATCCAAGTTTATGTTTTTTAATTCTGTCAAATTAAATAATGGATAGATCACCAACAAAAAAACTAAAATAGAAGGAATTGAATATTTCCATAAATCCCCTAACCGCAATAAAACAGTAGAAAAAAATTTTAAAACAATATACATAAACTCAACCAAAAGGCTCCATAAAAACGATAAAGAAATATAAAAAAGGGTTACAAATAAAAATTCATAAGGAACAAGAATAAAAAAGTTTTTCGATAAAAAAAAGTCTAATAAAAATGCTATTAAAAAAACTAATTGATGAATTAGAAATACTTCCCAACGGACTTTTGGAATTTTATAAGATATCATCTTTAATAATTATTATCGAATTTTTGTTTTGATTTTAATCAAAAAATAAATCTTTTCTTAAGCAACAAAAGCAACAGAATTGAGTTTAAAGATTTTTTTTTCAAAAAATTTTTTTTAAAGATAAATTCGCCAATCGATCTGCAACTTGATTCTGTTCTCTTGGTATATGCTGAATTTTCCAATTGGGAAATTTTTTTAAGATTTCTTGAACTTCATTATAAATATTTTTTAAATTAGAATTTTTTACTTTATAAATTCCGTTCAATTGATTTACCACCAATTCGGAATCCATAAAGATCAACAAAGCCAAATCCTTTAATAACTGATTTTTCTGAAAAATTTCCAAAACTTTTTCTAAGGCTAATTTTAAGGAAGTATATTCTGCAAAATTGTTTGAATTTACCCCAATGTATTGAGACAACTCAAACAATTTTTTCTCGTAGTGAAAAGTATTCATAAAATCCAAAAAATCTTTATTAGAAAAATCTTTTAAAAGATACGCCACTGCACCTATTCCCGAATGTCCCGGATTCCCTTTTGAAGCACCATCACAAAAAATAACTATAGTATTTTTGGATCCCACAAATCAACATCCTGAGCTCGTACTATATCCACAATTGCATTGAATTTGAATATTTTGGTTTCTTTCTGTTATCTCAACAGGAATTTCTGATAGAACCTTTTCTGGATACCCATCATAGATCTCATCGTATCTACATTGTAAAAAATAACTCCCCGGCATAATATCTTTTAAAAAATTATCACTACCATTTCGAACTGGTGTAGCACTTAAAGGAAGGAGATCCACATCTTTATTACAACTACCATCACTGCATTCATAACGATAATATAAAGCATAATAATGTCTGCCTGTATAGGTACCTCCAAAAACTTGAAGAGTGTTTGACAAAGATGGATAAATCATCCTCATTCTTGACAACAAATTACCTCCAGTATAAACTTGCCCCGAATGGTTTTTTCTCCAATCTGAAATCCCAACATAAGTTAGATATTGGCCACTATTGGTATCCTGAAATGCATGTAACATTAAATTTTCTTTTAAATTAAATCGAATCTCTATAATCGTAGGTACATATTCTTGAAAAATTTGCACATTTTCTGTTCCTGGATAAACCTTATAATGCAAAGGAAACATTTGAGGTGGTAGCAAAGCAATAGACCCACTATCCACACCGGGATCATAGTTTAAAAAGCGAAGCACGTCAATCCCTATTACATCTTGATTATCAAATTTACCGATAGAATCATTACCACCCAATTTTGCATAACCAAAAAAAACACTCCTAAAGAAAATACCACTATGAAAGTAAGTTCCGGATCCTACATCTCTAGAAGGGAAAATTACCCCTTCGCCATTCATCATCAACTCAAAACCCACAATACCATTGTTTTTTAAACAACTATTTAATTCAGAATTATAGGTATACAATTGATTACAAAATACTTGTCTATTCGGAGAAAGCACATCCCAAAATTTTTGTGAATCCTGTTCTGATTGAATTAAAGAAAGATCTAATAATGGTGCTTTAGTGGAAAGCCGAACTTCTCCTATATCTAAATATATGGGTAATGAATTGTAAGGGGGTACATTCGTTGTATCGATGGGTTCAGTAGAAGTAACGGAATCTACAAAAATTTGATTATTATTAATTTCTTCGAATTTTAATGGTCTATCTGTCGCATAAGTACCCTTTAATAATAATGTAATTTTATTATTAAATAATAAGCTCAACAATGGATTATTGGAATCTTTTTTGCAACTTATCAACAAAAGCGTAAAAAATATAAAAATGATTCGTACCATAAAATCTCTTAAAATAAAAAAGATACCATTAAACCAAAATTATAAAAAATGACATTTTGATTTTTATAATTTAAAGAATTTACAATTCTATAATCATAACTTCCCGGTAAAAGAAATAAATATTTTAGCTCGTCTGGTTTCTTTCTATAACTATCGTAAATAAAATAACCATCTAAGCGTAGTCCTACTTTAAATCTTTTACTAGCAAAAATTGCAAAATCCAACCCTCCATACAACATGGGATCCCATCCACTTAAATTATTAGGACGAATCTCTAAATAAGATGCACCAAACCCTATTTTTCCTAATAACTGAAATTTTGTAAACATAGGAAACGGATAATTTAAAGATAAATAAACTGGGACTGTGGTTATTTGTTGCATAGATAATGATTTATAGTTTGCGTAAGAGGTTCCCAATTCTAAATGAAATGGTTTTGGCCAATAGTATCTATAAAAAAAACCTAAACTCATACTAGAATTAAAAATTTTCTCAGTTTTAGAATTTGGAGCAGGGAAACTTCCCCCCAGCCAGAAACCAAACTCTTGTTGAATATATTCTTCAAAGTTATAATCTTGCGAGAATAAAAAATGATTCCTACCAATAAACAAAAAGAAAATAAGGATAAATCTTAAATACTTTTTCATTAAATGCAAAATTAATTTACAAAATTCTTTAGTCTAATATTATTTTGTAATTGGTTTTTATAATAAGATGAACCAAAAATAGGATAAGAATCTAACAATTCAAGACCAGAATCTAATAAATCGGGTACTTTAGGATAATATGCCTTTCTAAAATACAATCCATAAGAGGGAGCTGTTTTTCCTGCTTTTGTTCGATCTTTTAAGTCTAAAATTTCTTTAAGAGTTAAATTGATGCGATTTTGGATTCTATCAATTATTGTACCAACTAGAATCCGTACCATATTATGCAGAAAGGCATTACCCCTTATCTGAATAGAAAACAAAGGGAACCCCATTAAACAATCCATTTTTTTTTCTATTTTAAAATATTCCAAAAATCGAACAGAATTTTCATTGGAGCGTCTCGAAAAAGATTTAAACTCTCTTTCTCCTAAAATCTCGCGTATTTCTTCTTGTATAACGAATAAATCTATTTCCTCTTCTATGTGCCAAACATAATTTTCTAAAAGGATAGGCTTTTTTTTACCAGCATAGATTAAATATTCGTATTCGCGAGCAATGCAATCAAACCTAGCATGAAAATGCAAAGGAAGTTTATGAAATTTTATCACAGAAATAGCAGGTCCTGCCAATGCATTCACTGAATTTGCAAACTTTTCGGGATCCAAAATTGGAATCGGTGTCTTAAAACTGATTACTTGCCCTGTAGCATGAACTCCCGAATCTGTCCTTCCTGCTATTGCAATTTTAATTTTCTTTTTAAACAAAATTTCTAAGGCATCTTCGATCTTTTTTTGTACTGTTATCTGATCTTTTTGGTATTGCATTCCATGATATTTTAAACCATCATAAGCTATTGTTAAACCGTAAGTGTGCTTCATTCTATGACTTTTTCTCCAGTAATCTCTTCTATTTTTTTGTTAATCGATTCGTACAAATCTCTTGCTAAATTCACCAACACAGAGGGCTTTGATTTAGATATTTTACCCAATCCATAAAGCTTACCTACCATCCGTTTGGTTTCTTCTAATAATTTGATTTTTTCTTGCTCAGTAGTTGCAAAATCTTCTAAATATTTAAAATTAAAATAACTGTTCAAATAAATAACTCCATCAAAACCCCAATTTTTATCTGTATCAGGTCCCAACAAATGTATAAATTGATCATGAGGTTCACTTCCAGAAGACATAATCTCTAAAACCTTTTTATAATAAGAAACAGCTTTTAGATATAAAAATTTTTGAATTTTATCATATCCAATATCAGGAAATTTTTCGTGAATATCTCCCAGCAACCAGGCAGCACGCAATGCGCAAATCGCTTTTTTTGGGGTAGGAGAAATAGCATATCCTTTTTTTTGATAACAATCTAATGCCAAAACATAAGATGCGACACCATTGATTAAATGTCTATTTTCATCGAAATTAAGTTTTCCACAAATTTTATGAATGTTTTCCATTCTCACAGATGTTTCTGTCTTTATTTTTTGGATCTCTCCTTCTTGAATTTTATTAAAATCATCTCCAAAAGAAGCGTAGTAACAATTTGGACATACAGAAATAGGATAAATCAAAGGGATTACAACACCATATTTCTTGGAAGGAACATACAATCTTCTTAATTCTGGTGTTAGATCTCCAGCAATTAATCTACCCCCACCTGTCAACAACATTTCTTTGTAAAATTTTGTCCCGCATATGGGGCATGTTGTAGGATCCTTTGCTTTATAAGAAATATTTCTTTGAAAGTTCATTATAAAACCTTTTTAGATTGATTCCACATCCCGTAAATTCAATTTAAAAAAATTTATTAATTCCACAAATCACAAAAAGAAATTTGACTAATCTTTTTAAGGTTTCTAAAAGCCATAAAAAGCCTCTCTAATCCAATAGCAACACCTGCACATTCCACCAAAGGGAAACTATTGAAAAAGGTCATGGATAAGGGATATATAGGTTTATTCAACTCCAATCTTCTCCGGATATTCGCTTGGAATTCCAAATACTGTTCTTCTCGATTGGTAATCTCGTGAAAACCATTTCCTATTTCCAATCCTTTCCAGAATAATTCAAACCTGGAAGACTCCTTCTGATTTTTTAACTTACTATAGGCTCTTAATTCTTTGGGATAATTCGTTATAAATAAGGGATTTTCTGTATTCAATTTAGGTTCAATTAAATTTAAAAAAACCAAATAAAAAAGAACATCATAACTTTCTTGGTTTAGAAATTCAAAATTCTTTTTTTCTACTAGTTGATAAGATTCAATGATTGTTATTAAATTTTCTTTTGAGTAATCCATTTGAAGAAACTCATTAAAAATTTCATTTACTGTTTTTTTAGAAAAATCAAAAACTGGATTAAAACCTTTTATTTGATTCGAAAGAAATTTCAACAATTCTACAATTTCTAAAATTAGCAAATCATCATTATAACCTATATGATACCATTCTAATAATAAAAACTCTCGATTATGCAACGGACTTTTGTCTCCTTTGCGAAAAGCATGAGATATCTGGAACAAATTTCTCTTATAATGATTCAATAAAATTTTTAAATTAAATTCTGGACTTGGAATCAAATAGAAATTCGATTCCACTACAAAAGAATCTATATAAGGTTCTGGTGTTGTATATGAATTTAAGAGAGGAGTTTCTACTTCTAAAAAGTTTCTATTTTTAAAAAATAAGCGTATTTGGAACAAAAACTCAGAAAAAAGTTCAACCTCTTCTAATTCTGGCATTATTTTGAATACAATTGTTTTAATTCTTGTAATATTCTTTGTCTTTCCAAAAACCTTTCTTTTTTATTTAAAGACAACCACTTTTTTTTTAATTCTTTTACATTATATCCTTTTGCTTGTGCGTAATGGTTGATTAATTTTGCTGTTTTCTCGTTCATAATTTCCATTTTTTTAGAAGAAATCTTAAGTCAACCACAAAGAAGCCGAATCAAAAGTAGAATTGTATGAATCAAAAACGAAGGAATTCTAAAAGCTTACTTTTCTATATAGGGAATTTTTTAAGAAAAAAAACATAGACTTTTGATTTTAAACTATATTTTTGTTGACTATTATTTGTTTAGTATAAAATTGAGACTATGAGGAATCATTATTTTAGAGAAGGGAAAGGAAAAAATACAATTTTTACATTAAACGAAGAATTATATAATAAACTGATTCCCATTGTATATACAGGATTTCCTAGTCCAGCAGAAGATTATGTGGAAAAGCGAATTGACTTAAATGAAATCTTGGTATCAAATCCAAAATCCACTTTTTTTATGAAAGTGCAAGGATATTCCTACAATGGTCTTATTCAAAATAATGATATACTAATCATTGACTGTTCTCTTTCACCAAAAAACGAAAACATAATCGTCATAGTTAATGAAGGCGAATTTTTGATTAAAAAATTTATAAAAAAAAATGATAGTTATTATTTATTAAATTTAAAAACTCAAAATGTAGAAATAATCGATAACTCTATTGAAATTTGGGGAGTAGTTACTTATGTTATTCATTCCACGAGAAGATAAAATTTTCGGAATCATTGATGCAAATAATTTTTATGTAAGCTGTGAACAAGCTTTTAATCCAAAAATTAAGAATACTCCAGCAATTGTATTATCCAATAATGATGGTTGCGTAATTTCTCGATCGCCAGAAGCGAAGAAACTTGGAATTAAGATGGGAGAACCCTTTTTTAAAATAAAAGACAAAGTCGAAAAATATAAAATCCATGTATTTTCAAGCAACTTTCCTCTCTATGCGGATATGAGTTATAGATTTTACGAAACTTTATCCGTATTTTTTCCAGAAGTAGAAATCTATTCTGTGGATGAATGCTTCTTAGATCTTACTTCTTTAAGAAAATTTGATCTTCAATCCTATTTAGAATACGTAAGAGAAGAGATTTATAAATGGATAAAGATTCCAACTTGCATCGGAGTAGGTAGAACCAAAACAATAGCTAAACTAGCAAATAAATATGCAAAATCTAATAAAATATACAAAGGCGTTTATATTGCTTTAGAACAAACTCAAATAGAAAAATTACTAAAAAAAAATAAAATCGAAGATGTATGGGGAATAGGTAAAAAAACTGCTAAATTTCTTAAAAGAAACAATATCTATACGCCATATGATTTGATCCAACAAAACAAATATTGGATTCGAAAAAAAATGAAGATAAATGGATTAAAGACTAACTATGAATTGCAAGGAATTTCTTGTATAGATATGGATATAAATCCCAATAGAAAGAAAAAAAATATTACAATTTCTAGATCCTTTTCAGAACCCATAACCGAAATTGAAGAAATTGAAAATATTTTACTTAATTTTTGTGTAAAACTTTCTGAAAAACTAAATTCATATAGACAAGTAGCTAGTTACATAGGTTTATACTTAAGGAGCAATCCTTTTAACAAAAGAGAAAAATATTATTCAAATTATGGCATTATAAAATTAGAATCTCCGACAAATTCATTTCATATACTAAAAGAAAAAAGCTTCCAATCATTAAAAAAAATTTATAAAGAAAATATAAAATATAAAAAAATGGGATTATTTGGAATTAATTTACAAGAAGAAACTTCCAGTAAGCAACTTGATTTCTTCAACTCTTTACCTTCACCCAAAACTCGTTCATATACCAACCTTATAGTAAATTTAATGAAATTTTACAACAGAAGTGATAAGAAGAAAATTCTTTTTGCTAAAAATTTGATATATAAAACACAAAATAAATTGGAGAATAAAATTTTTCTAACGAAGAAATATACAATGAATATTTGGGAAATTCCCGAGGTGCATATAAAATAAAAAACCCTGCACGAAGCAGGGCTTTTGTTTGCCGAGTTAAATGATTTAAC
>JBKBRY010000038.1:0-17693 GCA_046291925.1 Leptonema sp. (in: bacteria)
AGGGAGCGGAGTCGAAGGGAGCGGAGTCGAAGGGAGCGGAGTCGAAGGGAGCGGAGTCGAAGGGAGCGGAGTCGAAGCCAGCGTTCTTATAATGACTCTCATGCATGCACTCAGCATATTTTTTCAAATCATTAGGCATATTGTTTATGAGTGCTTCTTTTTTACGCCGGGTCCATTTCTGTATCTGTTTTTCGCGGTAGTAGGCTTCATCAATATGTTGATATTCTTCATAATATACAAGCTTTACAGGCAAGCGTTTTTTTCTATAATTCGCCCCTTCGCCATTTTGGTGCTGTGCAAGCCGTCGTTCTAAATCTGTAGTGCTACCTGTGTAGCAGCTACCATCAGCACATCGTAATATGTACATATATCCTTTCATTTTCCTTCCAATTCAGCCACAATTTCATCTATAGCTGCTCTCAACTTTTGCTGCCGTGCCACAATCTCCTTAATTTCTGCGTTGAGCTTGTGTATATCTATTTCTTCGCGGGTGTCTTTTTGTGTTACATAAGTAGAAACAGCAATATTGTATTCGTTTTTGGCTATTTCTTGATTGTTCACCAGTTTTGCAAAGTGCTCTATATTTTTTCTTTGGATATAAGCATCTAAAATTTTTTTGCGGTTACTTTCGGTAAGTTTGTTTTTATTACCACTGCGCACAAACTCATTAGAGGCATCGATAAACAGAATGGAATTGTCTTTTTTATTTTTCTTGAGTACTAAAATACAAGTAGCAATAGTAGTTCCAAAAAACAAATCGGGTGGTAGTTGAATGACGGCATCGATGTAGTTATTGTCAACAAGATACTTTCGTATTTTTTGCTCTGCACCTCCACGATAAAGCACACCGGGAAAGGATACGATAGCGGCAGTGCCACTGGACGAAAGCCAGGCAAGCATATGCATCACAAAAGCAAGATCGGCTTTGCTTTTGGGTGCAAGGACTCCTGCTGGGGAAAAGCGTGAGTCGTTGATAAGTAGTGGATTACTATCGCCTTCCCATTTTATGGAATAAGGAGGATTGGATACGATGGCATCAAATGGCTCATCGTCCCAGTGCTTGGGGTCTGTAAGAGTATCGCCGTGGGCTATGTTGAAGTGGTTGTAATTGATATCGTGTAAAAACATGTTGATGCGGCAGAGGTTGTAAGTCGTAAGATTGATTTCTTGACCAAAAAAACCAATTCTGATATTTTCTTTACCTAAAATTTTTGCGAACTTCAAAAGCAAAGATCCTGAGCCACAGCAGGGGTCATACACTTTGTTTACTTGTTTTTTGCCAACGGTAGTGATTCGCGCCAGTAGTTCGCTTACTTCTTGGGGAGTAAAAAACTCACCACCAGACTTGCCAGCATTAGAGGCATACATAGTCATTAAAAACTCGTAAGCATCACCAAAGGCATCTATGTTGTTTTGATGAAAATTACCGTTGCCAAAATTTAGATCACCAATGGCATCTAAAATTCTTACAAGTTTTTGGTTTCTTTTTTCTACGGTATTTCCTATCTTGTTAGAGTTAAGATCTATATCCTCAAACAAACCTTTTAAGGCATCTTCGCTTGGTGTTCCTTTTGCTGAATTTTCTATATTACGAAAAATACGGGCGAGGGTTTCGTTGAGGTTGTTATCTTCTTTTGCTCTTTTGCGCACATTTATAAATAGTTCACTAGGAAGAATAAAAAAGCCCTTTTCTTTTACTATTTCGTCGCGTCCAATTTCGGCTTCTTCATCTGTGAGTTGGGCATAATCAAAGTTTTCATTTTCGGGGCTTTTTCGTTCCTGCTCATTGATGTAATGGGTTATGTTTTCACTAATAAAGCGATAAAAAAGAAAACCTAAAACATATTGCTTAAAATCCCAGCCATCTACACTGCCCCTTAGGTCGTTGGCAATTTGCCAGATGGTTTTAAATAGTTCGTTTCGTTCTTGTTCTGAATTCGAAGCATTATTTGGCATAGATACTCCCTTTTTACATTTGTTTAACTTCTAATCCTTTGATTTTATTTTCATCTTTTTTTTCCTTTTGCTTTTTTCCTTTTTAGTTTTGCCCTTTTAGTTTTACCCTTTGCCCTTTGCCTTTTTCCCTTTACCTTTTTCCTTTTTTCCTTTTGCCTTTTTAGTTTTTTTTTACATCTCGCCGCTATGCGCTGTTTTAATGGCTTATAGTCACTGTTAGGTGCCGAAAATTGGCTAATTTGTCATTCTTATAGGCAATCCTAACCATGTTAACGGCAATTCATTAAATTTATAATGACAATTAACACTCTGGATATAATCAAGTACATCTTTATATTCAGGTTTTCTAAACCAGTCACTTAAAATATAAACATATTCAACTCTTAAACCTAAAGGGGTAACTAACTTTAAATATTGTTTTCTTTTGAAATCACAGGTTTGCAATTTTTCATCGACCGAACCAGCTACCTGCTGATATTTGACTTCTATTATAAATAGTGTATCCCTAACTATGACAAGCATTGCATCATCAGGCAAAAGCTTTCTTGAAATTATTTTTTTCCAATCAACATTATTTTCCTCAAGAAACTTATAAAATTCATGTTTCCTAAAACATCGTGCTACTAATTTTTCTTCAAAATAAACATCAATCCCTCCCCTTTGATTTGATTTTTTTAGTTTATATCCCGGAATTTTTTCTAATAATTTATACAGATCAACTTTTTCTTCAAAATTTAATCCGGTTAATGTCGTTGAACCACCTTTTCCATATTTTTTCATAATCGTATTGGAGAGGTATTTGGATTATTTTTTTTAACTTTCATAGAAGCTTTTAATCTTTTTATGGATAACGTAATAAATTCTTCTCTAAGCTCACAACCAACAAAAAAGCGATTTAATTTTATTGCAGCAACACCTGTAGTTGAACTGCCAGAAAAAGGATCAAAAATAAAATCACCTATTTTGGTGCTTGCTAAGAGGATTCTTTCAAGAAGCTGTAGAGGTTTTTGGGTGGGGTGTTTTCCGAATTTTTTTTCGTTTCCATTGGGTGCTGGGATAGTCCATACTGTTTTCATTTGTTTGCCGTTGTTTAACTTTTTCATTTCATCATAATTAAAATAATGTCTTGAGTTTTTATTCTTTGCAGCCCAAATGATGGTTTCAGTTGAATGGGTAAAGTATCTACAAGATAGATTGGGTGGGGGATTGGGCTTTTCCCATGCAATATCATTGAGGATTTTAAATCCAAGTTGTTGCATGGCAAATCCCACAGAATAAATGACATGATGTGTGCCAGATACCCAAATAGTACCATTTGGTTTAAGTAACTTTTGGCATCGAGAAAGCCATGACAGATTGAATTCGTGATTTTCATTAACGCCTTTTGGTTTGTCCCATTCGCCTTTGTCTACTTTTGCCATCTTACCCGCATGACAAGTTATACCTCCGTTAGACAAAAAATAGGGGGGATCAGCAAAAATCATATCAAAAATTCCATCAGGATATTTCTTGATTAAGATATCCATTAATTCCAGACAATCTGCTTGGTAAAGCAAGATGCCTTTCTTCGTATTTTTAAAAGCACAATTTTCTTTAGGAAAGTTATCAATAAAAGACATGTTCATATCCATTTCATTTTTTCTGTCATTAAATTTGCTCATTAGGGTTCTTTTCTATATCTTTTTTGCCAAAATCTGAAAAGTTGTAAAACCAGTATTGCTTATAATTTTCCAATACATCAGCAATACCTACACTTGATTTGTTTTTTACCATTATTTTCTTCTTCAAATATCCTTGAATAACCATCTATTTTTCTGTAACCATCTGTATATTCTGTTCCTTTAGGGTCAACAAACAAAATTGTATAATCATTACCTTTTTTGAGCCAAAAGATAAAGTCGGGTTTAAACTTTTCTATCCTATTTGTTTTGGGTTGATAATATGGGATATAAACCTCATCAAGGGTTTCATCTATTTTGGAAAAATACCACCAGTCAAATTGTTTGAAAAAATTATTTTCTTCTTTAAGATATTTTTCTAAGTCACTAATAAAACTAACTTCGCTTTGTGTTTTGATAATGTGCATAATGTAATTAATTTTTTCATCTGTAGATAAAACAACAGGAATGTAATAATGATTTGGTAAGTATTTAAATTTTATTTTTTCTTTGCCATATTCTACTTGGCTTTCTTTTACATAATTTTGGGTTATTGATTGTATTTCTTTTATATATTCAGATGCTTTTTGGGGTTCTTTTTGAATGTTTGCTGTTATTTCTGCAATTTTTTTATCTTTTTCTTTATATCTTAATACTTTTTTTATTTTTTCTCCTATCAATTCTCGTTTTTTTTCTGTAATTCTAATTTGTTTAAAATGTATAATCTCATTTTCTAGTTTCTTAAATTCTTTAAATTCTTTTGTTCTAATAGAAAAATGTCTAATAATACTTTTTATTATAATTTCGGGCCTCTGAATGGTTGCAATGTTTGAATCTGTTTTATAATAAGCATTTTCTTGTGAAAAACTTTCTTTTATCTTTTGTAAAATTTTAGGTTGTATATCATATTTAACAACTGCTACTTTATCTCCAATATATTCACTGTAACGTTTAGTTAAATTTAAATCACTTTGACTAATTTCAAACTTTAAACCTAAATTTTCATCAGCTAGGGTTTTATCACTATCTTTATATACTGGAATTAAAAGAAGTTTATCTTTTATATCTGGATTGATTTCAAACAAGTCTCCAATAAGTTCTTCCTGCTTTTCTTGCTTTAATGTTTCAATAACTTCTTTTAAGTTTTCTGCTTTTGTTCCGTAAATAAATAATGTTTCTAATGGCTTTTTAATGTCTTTTAAAGTCTTAAAAACATTTTTATCTATCTCATTATTGTTATATAAGAATTGTATTCTTTTTCGTTTGTGCGGTAGCGGTTCAATTCTTACACCTCTTCCAAGAGATTGCAATACAAACTTTCTTGCATCTGTGCCTTTACCAATATTGATATATAAAATAATGTTTGGTCTATTGCTATCCCATCCTTCGTAAAATGCACGAGATCCCATTAAAATGGTTATATCGGAATCGTCTTGGTTGATGTTTCTAAAAATGCTTTCATTTTCAAATCTTTCTATAATTTGATAACCACTAAGTTTATTTTTTAACCATTCCGATATGTCGCCTATTTTAATCAAACCAAAAGGTTTTTCACTGGTTACAAGTTTAAATACAATTTCCTGTTTGTTTACGGGTATTTTTAATACTTCAATTTTTCCTTTTGTTTCTGCATTGAAGACATGTTTTAAAATATCTTGTTCTATGATATCATCAAGTCCTTGAATTTCAATTTTTTCATTGTCAAACTCACAAGTATGGTTTTCTAAATCATGTTTTAATTCATCTTTAGCTTTTTGTAAAAGATTATTTTTTACCCCTTCTCTTGCTACTCTTTCTATTTCTCTAAAAAATAATTCTAAGTCTGAATCTTCTGTATTTACAGAATTGACAAGGGTTAATAACAAAGGCTTATGGTAGTAGTTTTCTGGTTTTAGTTTTGCAATAAGTGTATAAAGTAAAAGTATTTTAATGATTATAATTTGTTTTTGCTTTTCTGTAAAATCGTTAGTTTCAGTTAGTGTTGAGACATTGGATTGAGATAAAAAAATATGCTTTCCATATCCTTGTGTAATAAATTTTTCAAGATTGAAGTTGAAAACACAGGTTGCAAAATCTACAGGATCAGTAAATGTAGCAGAAAAGTTAAATAAAAAACCGTTTCGAGAAAGAATAGAATAAAAATGCTGTCTTTTGCTTTCTTCTTTATCTCCTTTGTGAGCTTCGTCTAAAATAATGTACCAATTGCCATTGTTATCATAGTTTCTGAAGTCAACGATTTTATCTTTTTGTTCATCGGATATAAGATCGCTTCTGTAATAAAAAACATCTATTTTGTTGCCTAATTTTAATTGATTTTCTCTTTTTACTTTTTCATAATCTTTAAGATTTTGTAGATTGATATGAATATCATTGTTGAAAAGATTATATTCATTGATATGACTTTTAAACTGTTCAATTAAATCTTCTCTATATGTAAGAAAAAGAATATCATGATTTGGAATTTGCTTACTTTCAATAAGACTACTTAAAAGTTCAATTAATTTAACAATTACAAGTGTTTTACCACTACCTGTTGCCATCCAGAAACTCATGCGGTTTATGAAGTGATAAAAGGCAATTTTGTTGTCGTTTATTAAAAAGTCTTTATCGTAATCTTCAAAAATTTTGATTTTTTTCTTACCGTTTAATTTGTAGTCGAGGTTTTCTATAAAGCCATTGTTTTCATAAAGGTCGAAAAAACTTTTTTTATCCTTGCAGTCAATGTAGTATTTGTATAGTGCTTTTAGAGCATTTTTTAAAGCATTTTGTTGATAGTCGTATAATTTTTTGTTGTTTGAGAATTTAACAAAATCAAATTGTTGCCATTCTACGGGCAAAGTTTCCAATTGAATGGAATCAACTATTGTTTGTAGGTATAGTTTCATAGTTTAAATTTCAAATCCCTTAACATTCCAAATGTATCGATGTATTCTATCTTAAATTCTTCACAAATATTAGGAATTAATACTTTCTTTTTAACATCTGGATTATATTTTTCATGTGTTACCACTATTAAATTTTTATATTTTGCATAAGATATTATCCATGCATCAGCATTATCTTCTTGAAGAAATTCATCAATAGCATTTTCGGTATATTGATTCTTTTGATTATTAACATAATTGACAATCTCTTTATAGGGTTGCAAAACATCTTCATTTTCTGTTGAATTAAAAAATTTGATAAAATTTTTCTCTGCCCATTGTCTCAATGGATCCTTTTTATCTCCTTTTTGTATTTCCTTTAATACTTTATCTATGGAACATACTATTCCTTCTTTTGCCTTTTTTTCTAAAAAATCCCAAAACTTTGTTCCAAAATCAAAAGAATAATATCTGCGAGATGCTTCTATAAAAATATTACTATCTATAACATACTTTAAAGTTTCCATTATACAACTTTCTTTAATAAATTTTCAGCAGAAGAAGGTTTTAATGCTAGTAATCTATATACATCTCTATACAGTATTTGATTATTGGAAAGAGCATAGCCAAGCAAAGATAAAAATTTTTTACTGTAACGAAGTTTAGCAGAGTTATAAAAATCCCCGCCTTTTGATTTATTTTGTTTGATCTCTTGTTGTGTATAATTATTATAAAAATCAAAAAACTCATTTTTGTTGATTTTTCCTATATCTAATAGTCGCCTTGCAATGACTATCTGGCTTACCTTAAATTGTCTTGCAAGATTTTCATAATCTATTTTGTCAATCTTTTTCATCTCTTCTTCTGGCACCAAAAATTCAGCTGTGCATTTATCACAAAATTTTTCTATTTTGTCATCTGCACTCTGTAATTCCCTTAAATCAAAAGAAGCACTTTTTCCAATCAATATGTGTACCAATTCGTGAATAATTGTAAATATTTTTGCAGATAAAAAATCATTGTTGTTTACAAATACAAAAGGAGCAATCTCATCATATAAAACAAAACCTCTAAACTCTTTTGTTTCTAATTTTCTATGGGTATTGTTGCCGACAATGCCATTTACAACTACAAATATGCCAGCTTCTTCAAATTTATCTATCAAAAAATTAAATGCTTCTTTCCAGCTTGTTTTTTCTTCTGCCCAATTGTTTTTTATATATAAAATTTTTTTAATTTCATTAACAATGATTGTTTTATCAGTTTTTATGTCGAATTTGCCTGCAAATGGCAATTTTTGATGTCCCCATTCTATCAAAATATCTTTTGCCCATTCTTGTAATTTTTTTACATAATTTAAAGTATCTATAAGTTCATCAGATGGCTGATAGGGTTCATTACTAAAGGTTCTGTAATGGATTACAGGCAATTTTTTTTCTCGTAATGAATCCAAAAAAAGATATCCAAAAGGTATATGAAAAGCTTTTGATATGTGAACAAGTTGCTTGTAAGTAGGGTAAACTTCTTTCGTAAGCCATTTTTCTTTGTTTTTATATTTTATATTTTGCCAGATATTAGGGTATTTGTCTTTAAGAGTTTCTAAGATTTTTGGGTTGTATGTTGTAATTTTATCCATGTTACCCTGCCATTTAAATAACTTAATTAATTTATAATCAAATTTTTAATAAATTTTAATCTCAACCTTAAAATTTAATTTATTTTTAAACATAAGGAGATCTCCATATTGAAGTAGCAATTTTAGCAAATTGTTGCTGCCTGTTTTTAATATTATTTTCTGTCCATTCTTCATTATTAACTAATTCTTTTGTTATTTCGTATTGAGATTTTTGGTAAATAGATTTCTTAACATCAAATTTTTTATTATTGCACTGTTTATTTAAATTTGTTTCTAATATGGTGAGATTTCCCAATCGATATATGAGATTTGGATTTAATATTTTTTCTCCAGTATAGTTTTCTGGATAAATATGTTCAATGGAAGGATTGGTATCCAATATAGAATAATTTTTATTATAATTTTGATTTTCAATTGTAAGCAATATATATCGTACTATTTTTTTCATTTTAGTTTTTCGGGTATCAAAACTTATAATAGAAAAATTATTTCTAAATACTTCATCATCAATATAAACTTGTGATAATTCTTTATGTAAATCTTTTGGATCTATGATTTCTCCTTTTGTAATTTTTATTGAAGCTTTATTATAAGTCTTTTCTAATTGATTTGGATTATAGTTTCCGATAATAGTATATCTAAATGTAATTGCTCTTATTATTTTTAACACACTTTCTAGGTGGTCATTCATTTTAAAATATACTGATAAAAGCAAGGGCTTGTATTGTTCTACATCAAAAAGTTTTATTTCTCTTAAAAGATTTTTTATTTCTTCTTTACCTTGCCACAATTCACTTTCATAATCGTCAAGGGCAACATAAACATCTGAATATCTATCTAAATCTTCAATTAACTTAATAACATCCTCTTGTTTGTTTGTATTTTTTTTAATTTCTCTGAATAATTTTTCTTCTCGAATTAGCTCTTTTTGTGAATTTAGATAGTATCTTAAAAATCGAGGAAATTTTCTATATCCAATTAAATTTACGACTTTATCCCATCTGGGTTGAATATTGTCTATATCTATATTGTTATCTAAAAGAGAGAATAAGTAATTCTTTAATAAATCCGTTGTGGTTAATTTAACACCACGGGCATTTAGAGTTTCAAATACCGTATACGCTGAGAGAGTATCATCAACAACAATTTGGATGAAGAATAAACGATTTGAAATTATAGATTCAATGAAATCAACTATTTCCTCACCACTCTTGAAATTTTCTTTTTTTAAATTCTCATAAAAAAAATCATATGCTTTTAATAACAGTCTATTTGATTCTGGTAAATTTGACAAATTTAGAGGTCTGGGAAATTGAATCAAATAAGAATTGTATATTCCTTTGTCCGTATCATTAAGTGTTAGTTTAGATTGATAGGTTAAAGCCTTAGGATCTTTAAATCCAATGTATTTGTTCATAAAAATTTCTTTTCTTTCTCTATTTTTTTCTTCATCGATTTTTTGTAATACGAAATCTTGAAGCAATTTTACACAGGTTAATATAAGAATACTCAATGTTACTATTCTCTGTTGCCCGTCAATAATAGTAAAAGTTTTGTTATCCTGAGTTTGTAATACAATGGTACCTAAATAATGCACACTTTCTTCATTATTCTTTAATCCGAAAATATCTTGCCATAAATCTTCCCAGTTATCCTCAGTCCAAGAATAGCTTCTTTGAAATCTTGGTACTTTATAAATTTTTGAATTACTCAATAGCTCAGATAAATTTAGAGTTTTTGTATCAAATAACGGTTTTATCATAATTTGCTCCTCATAAAAAAACGCAAAAGTAAAAACTACTTTTACCTTTTACCCTTTACCTTTTCCCTTTTCCCTTTTTTTTTATGCTAATAATTTTTTAATTTCTTCTTTGCTCAATTTTTGTATATATAAATTTACGTAAAAATAATCGGGCTCGCTTTTGATGGCTCTTGTTCTAATTCGATAATCAGGGTTATTTCCATCTTCGTTATCAAAAAGAATCAATCCTATACCAAACTTAAGACAAAGAGATTCAAGTCTAGATATTTCACTTTCTGCCTGTTTGGGCACTACAAGATATACTTTATGGCTAAAAATTTTGTAAGCACATGCCTGTCCAAAAGCAGTGATAAGTTGCGCGGTATCCGTTTTCATTTCTGCACTGATAATTTCAAGAGGTGGCCGAATAGGATCTGCTTCAGAAAATTTATAAACACCAAATACATCAGGCGTACCCCATTTATCTTGAAATTTGTTACCACCTAAAGAGATGGCTTTGGTGCATTCTTCAAGTTCATTAACAAGATAATCTGCAAAACTTTCATAAAAATTCTCTTCAGGTATTTTAGAGGTTTTTTTATTAAAAGCTTCTTTCTCTTGGTAGAATTCAGAAAAAATATAAAAACCTCTTTCGGGAATGATAAATTCTTTTTCTTCTCCATTTACTATTCTTTGTCTAAAATCATGGGCTGCACCATGAAGGGTATTTACAGGTACATCTGGTAATTGTTCTTTTAGATAATTGATGATTTCGGAATAGTACGCTCCTTCTGTTTTGCTTTTTAAAAATTCTTTTATAAGACTAGGGGCTTTTTGTCTTATTGGAGTTTCCCTCGATGCCATATTTCTATTTTTTTATCTTGATTCATAAAATCACTCTTTTTTTGTTGCTTTCTATTTTACTCATCTTTCTAAATATTTGATACTTTTCTAAATTTTATGCCCTATTGAATTTTCTGTTTCTTTATTAGGAGGTAGTTTTAAAGGATCTACTTTGTCTTTTCTGTGTCTTTGGTTTTGGCTAAAAAATAAATTTTTTTTTCGTTTTTTAAAACGATTGCCCAGTTGGGGCGGTAATTGCCAATTGGAGTTGGTATTTTAAACCACGAAGGTAATTTAAAATAAAATTCTATATTGCTGGTTTCGCAATCTTTTGTAAATTGCCTATTTGGATCCATAAGAATAAATTCTTTGTATAGGCTTTTATCTGTTTTTAGCTCTTGTAATTCAAAGAGTCGCATTTTGTAAGATTGGTTATCTATTCTTTCGTATAAGATACCATCAGATAGAAGTTCTGTAAGGGTTTGTTTGATTATAGCAACACATTGCATAGAAAAATATTGTGGATTGATAAAAAAGTCCTCCCAACGATTGGCTTGTTGTAAAATTTCTTTAATAGTATTTCTTGTAAGTTCTGTTTTTTGCTGGATGGATTCAATGAGGTCAAAAAGTAGCCAGGAATTTTGGTTTTTGTGAATTTCTTTTTGGCTTACTAAAGGTGTTGCAATGCCTTTGTTGGTGATGTTCAATTGTACTTTTGTTGCTCTTATAGAAGGGGCTGGTGTTTTTGGTAATGCTTTTATTTTGTTCACTGATTTTTGAATGAGTACATGGGTTGAATATTCTAAAGAGTATCGGGTTTTGTGTTTGATTTTTTCCCATATTTCAAGGAATTTGGGATGGATTTCTAAATCTTTATGGTGAGGGATGGTTCGGTGGTTGCGTTTGTTTTGAATTCTACTCTCGAAGCTTATAGCGCATTCTTCTTCTATTTCGGTTTGTAATTGTTTAGCAAAAGACTCGTAGGATTCATTAGCAATAATAGTAAGGCGGTTGATGCTGCGGTCGTAGATTCGTTTTCCTTCTTGGTTAACTGCCAATCTTAGGCCACGTCCAATTTCCTGACGTTTTTTTAGTTCAGATTTGGTTTCGTTGAGGGTGCAAATTTGAAAGACATTGGGATTATCCCAGCCTTCGCGCAAGGCGGTGTGAGAAAAAATAAAACGTAAAGGATTGTTTATATCCAGTAGTTTTTCTTTGTCTTTCATAATTAAGTCGTAGGTATTTAGATCATCCTTACTTTCTCCGAATGTGTCTTTTAGGCGTCCTTTTTTGTCTTGCGAAAAATAGCCATTGTGGATTTTATTAAAATCAATGGTACTTTCTGGATGAAAGATTGCTTTAAGTTCTTTGTATTTTTCTTGGTGGATTTGTTTTTGATAAATATCTTCAAACCATTGGGCAATTTTGCCTTTTTGAGGATTTCCTGCTTTGTCATAGATTCTATAATTGGCCACGCGGTCAATAAAAAATAGCGAAAGAACCTTTATACCTTGTTTATAGAGTTTGAGTTCTTTGTTAAGATGTTCTTCAATGGTGCGTTCTATTTGAAGCTTGATTATATCATCAGTAAATCCTCCATAGGTAGTACCTTTTGTAAGTACAATGCCATTGGAAAATTTAATGGTTTGTTTGATTGCATCAATTTCTTCTATAATAAAGCCTTCTTTATAGGGCTGGTACTGATTGGAAAGATTGAATAAATCATCCCCTACTTTTGTAATTACTATCTTTTTTTTTACGCTATTGGTTTCGTTAGAATGAATGGAGAGTTTGGCAATAACTTTTGTTTTTTGTGATTTTATATCTTCGACGGCAACATAGGCATTGTTAAAGGAATTTTCTTCTATAACAGAGTCTACTTCAATCTGTTTGACAAGTCCTAAATCTTGGGCTTTTGCAGGGTTTAAACTATAAACAAGATTATAAAAGTTTTTATGGGTGGCTGAATACCGAAGCGTACAAAGTGGGTTTAAGCTTTCAATGGCTTTTTTTCGCTTTTCCGTTTCCATATTTTGTGGTTCGTCTACAATCACAATAGGGTTGGTTGATTGAATGAATTGGATGGGTTCGTGTCCGTTCAACCTATCGTTCGGGCGGTTGATGATATTCTCATCTTTGGTAAAGGAATCAATATTGATTACAAGAATTTCGATATTATTGTTGGTAGCAAAAGAGCGAAGCCAAGAAACTTTAGAGCTGTCGTAAACAAAATAATGTAGCGGAACATTCTCATAGAGATTTTGGAAGTGTTCAAAGGTGATTTGAAGGTTTTTTAGAACGCCTTCTCGAATAGCAATAGAGGGTACCACTATGACAAATTTTTTAAATCCGTATTTTTTGTTGAGTTCATAGATGGTTCGTAGATATACATACGTTTTGCCAGTACCTGTTTCCATTTCTATGGTAAAATTAAGCCCGTTTTTTTCGAAATCCTTTTGGGAAACTATATTGATTCCGTTTTGATTTTGGATTTCTATTAAGTTTTGATAAATCTGTTCATTGGATAAAGTAAGGGTATTACCGATGCTTTGTATGGAAAGTTGTTGTGGGAGAGAGTTCCTTTCCAAAAGGTTTAGTTTAGCTGGTGTAAGGTGGGGCTTTTCTTTTGTTTGTCCTTTAAAGAGATTGGTAACAGAATGAATGGCAAGAATTTGGAACTCAAGATTGGATTCAAAAGATAACTTCATAACTTATCCTTTAGAAAAATTTTCAAAAGGTTTTTTCCCTATTTCTAAGTTCGAAAGAGGTGCTTTTACCAATAAGTGTATATATACAATTTATAAATAATTATAAAAATTTTTGTAAATAAAAAGTCATTATTATTTACAAACACAAAAATATTTTCTTATATAAAAAAACTCTAAAATCTTTTATTTCGATTTCTATGCTTAGTGTTGCCCACAATGCTGTTTGTAACTACAAATTATGCCGGTTTTTTATAAATTTATTTATCAAACTCCAATCTTTAACGCGTCAAACAAAAAAGACAGATTCCCGATACGGACTCCTGCTCGACCAATACCCTGCCATACCTTTATCAATAAGGAAAAAAAATTTCCATCTTAGTATTTTAGTACCATTTTGTATAATTTTGCTTAATCTCTAAACAAATTGCTTTAATCTTGAACAATAAAAAATCCTTTTATTCGGGTATTTTTATTGCTTTTTACATAAAGGAGGTGCTTTATGAAAAATTTTTTTATAATTTTTACACTTTTTAGTGTAAGTAGTTTGTTTGCAGAGAATGCCACCAGTACGATTCAGGGGGGTGATACTGCTTGGGTTTTAGTTTCTACTGCCTTAGTAATGATAATGACGCCAGGGCTTGCTTTTTTTTATGGAGGAATGGTAAAAAAGAAGCATGTTTTAAGCGTTTTGATGCATTGTTTTGCGATTCTTGCTCTTGTAAGTATACAATGGGTTTTATTGGGTTATTCTCTTTCTTTTTCTAAGGGCAATGGTTTTATAGGTTCTTTAGAATGGTTTGGTTTAAAAAATATTGGCTTAGAGAGTGGGCCTTATTCGGATACTATACCCCATCTTGTTTTTGTTATGTTTCAGGCTATGTTTGCTATCATTACCCCCGCATTAATGGTTGGTGCTTTTGTAGAAAGAATGAAGTTTCTTTTTTTAATTTTATTTAGTTTGCTATGGGCAACTTTGATTTACGATCCGATAGCTCATTGGGTATGGGCAAAAGATGGTTGGCTTGCTGCAAAAGGAGCCCTCGATTTTGCTGGAGGAACCGTAGTGCATATCAATGCAGGATTTGGTGCATTCGTTGTTGCTCTTCTTATAGGAAAAAGGAAAAACTCTACCTTTGGTCCAACACCTCATAATATTGCCTATACTCTTTTAGGTACTGCAATTTTATGGTTCGGATGGTTTGGATTCAATGCAGGTTCTGCTCTTGGGGCTAATGGGCTTGCTGCAAATGCTTTTATGGTAACGAATACTTCAGCTTCGGCTGCTGCTTTATCTTGGATTTTTATAGAATGGCTTATGACAGGCAAACCAACGACCTTAGGGATGGCAACGGGGGCTGTTGCTGGTCTTGTAGCCATTACTCCTGCTTCTGGTTTTGTAGATGTAACAGGATCTATTCTCATCGGAATTGTTGTAAGTCCTCTATGTTATTTTATGATTACTACAATTAAAAGTAAATTCAAATATGATGATGCCCTTGATGTTTTCGGTGTTCATGGAATAGGGGGGATTGTAGGAGCTTTATTGACAGGTGTCTTTGCTAATCCATCTATTAATGAATTGGGTAAAGGAGTAATCTATGGGAATTTAGAGCAATTATGGATTCAATTTTTATCTGTTCTTGTGGTTGCGGTATACTCAGCTGTGGGAACGCTCGTTATATATTTGGTACTGAGTCTTTTCGTTAAAGCTCGTGTAGACGAGAAAGAAGAAGCTATCGGACTTGATTTAAGTGAACACAATGAGAGAGCTTACACTTTAATTGAATAAAAGGAGGAACACTATGAAACTTATTATTGCTATTATTCAACCCCATTTATTGGAAAATGTAAAAAAAGAGTTGTACAAAAGAGAAGTAAATCTCTTAAGTGTAAACGAAGTGATCGGGCATGGTAGGCAAAAAGGAATTGATGAAATGTATCGTGGGCATAGGGAAACTGGGAATATGTTGAGAAAAATTCGCTTAGAAATCGCAGTAAATGACAATTTTGTAGAACCCACTGTGGAAGCTATCATTGCTGGAGCAAGAACCGGTGAAATTGGAGATGGCAAGATATTTGTACTACCTATGGAGGAATGTATAAGAATAAGAACAGGGGAAAGAGGTGGAGTTGCCATAGGATAAATTTTAAAAATTAAGGACTACCCTCTCTTTGGTTACTACCACAGGGAAATCAGGCACTGTATTGGGCTTTGTTGTTACTGGTGTCTGTTTTCCTTTTGTGAGCTCCTTTACCTTTTCTGCTATATAGGCATCAAGCATATTCACGGTGATCTTTCCCTTCTTGAGTAAGTCTGCCCCTCCTCTTATGCCCTCTACCAATGCCTTTGTGAATGCCCCATTCTATCAGCAGGGTCTTCAAGGCTATACTGCCTTCCCTTCTGCTCAGCCATCGCCTTTACAAAGTCCTCTGCATCCTTATGGGCAAACTGTAGTTTCAGGGCTAGGTCTTTATAATTGCTTACACCTATGGCAAGGATATAAAGCTTTGGTCTTACCTCCTTCCCCTCCAGTAAAGCCTTACAGTAGAGGGTTCACTGGAGGCAAAGCTATTTTCTGCAATAAGGCTAAGCTCCATATCCCTCTCAGGTACTGTTATCTCTAAGGTGCCTTCATATACTCCTGAAGTATCCTTTGGTTTTATGCTTATCCCCCTCTTTGTTAAAACAAGCCTGCCATCTACAAAGACCTTTATCTATGTTACTGGCTCTCCTGAAAGGTCTTTAATAGAGTATCTTACAACAAGACTTGTAGAGGTTATGCTTGAGCCATCAGCAGGTGACACTATGGTTATCACTGGTGGAAGTATATCCTTTAGGTTTGTTTCCACAGGTTTTCTTCCTGATTCCTTATTTGCTAAGGCAATAGCCCTTTCTTCATCATAGACTGTAAAGAGCCTTGCTATGATATCAGGTCTGTAAAACCTCTCTCTAAAACGAGATGCGCGAGATGCTGGGAAAAAGTCTGCTTCTTTATCCTTTCCATTGTTTATATGCCAGCCTATGAGCTCTTCAGAATCAGGTCCTGCTGTGAAATATCCCTTTGGTGTCCAGGCTATAAAGCGTCTTTTATCTCCATGAGGAAAAAGGGCAAGGAGTTCCTTTCCATCACTCCTCCTATACCACCTTATTGTGCCATCTGAAAAACCTGCTACTACCACCTTCCCATTATTTGAGATATTAAGAGCCTCTACCACACCCGAGGCCGGGGATGGCACCTTCCATAGCTCCTTTCCCTTTTTATCATAAGCCCTTAAATACCAGTCTGTTCCAAGTATGAACCCCTCTCCATCAGGTGCTATGGCAAGGCTACGGGAGAATTCATATTGCTTAAGTTCAATAGCTCTTCCATTCAGTTTTGGAGAGGAATTATCTCTCCAGTCTGTGACCTTTATCTCTTTATGTTCTGTAATGGGTGGAAAAAGCTTAAACCCCTTAGCTTCTCCTGGGATAAATTCACCCTTTTCTACATCAAAGATAACTGGGGAACCACCAAATATTTCATATCCGAATCTAACCATAGAGCCATCATAGGATATACGAAACTCAGCCGATAGATCTCCAAAGTAAGCTATCTCAGACTTTTTATAAAGGGCAAGCCTTCCTGAGGCATCCACTATACCAAAAGATGGTTCATATGAGCCAAAGACAATCCCACCGTTTTTTAAGGGAAGTATGTGCATGATTATATCTATAACAACGGGTATGTCTATATATCCTCCCTTGCCAGCTCTTTCCCACCTTCGGATAATAGATTTCCATACATTATGTGATATTTGTAATAGATCCAGTTTAAAACACCCTCCACCTGCGTAAAGATAGCCTGAGGAAAAGGTGACACTGCCAAGGTTGTCACATTCTGAAAGACCTTCTGTATCTGCTGAATAAAGGTGGGAGAGGTCATCTCCAGAAAGGATATCTACATTTTTTGAATCAGCATATCCCACTGCTATCTTTGTGCCATCAGGAGAAAAACTTACATGAAAGGGGTTCTTACCACCAGGTGCCTTTTTCTTTTTGATTATATTAAAACTCCTATCATAAAGCCTTATATAGCCATCAAAGGAGCTTACAACAAGCCTTCCATCAATGCTAAAATCCATACCATAGACACTATCACCATAGGCTTTGTCTTCTCTTAAAAGAGAGTAGTCTTCTGCCTTAAATATCCTTATACCATCGCTACCAAGTCCTGCTACAAGGAATTTGCCATCCTTTGAATAGGTAAGATGATTTATTACATCTGGAAGCCCGGTTATCCTTTTTAT
>JBKBRY010000039.1:0-16533 GCA_046291925.1 Leptonema sp. (in: bacteria)
ATCCTTACCTATTGTATGCAGAGGACGAAAGTATTTTATTTGATCCAGGTCCAGGATATCCTTTGTTTCGAGACGTTTTGTTGGAAAAAATCAAGAAAATTTGTAATCCTAAAGACATTCGATTTATTATCGTCCATCACGCTGATCCAGATCTTTGTGCTTTAATACCTTTAATAGAAAATGATTTATCTCCTAATTTGGTTATCCTTGCACACTCTCGTACAAGTTTGTTTTTGCCTTATTATGGAATCCGAAAATCTATAGCAAGTGTAGGTGATCATGATGTTTTGATTTTAAAGAATCAAAGAAAAATTCGATTTATTTTTACTCCCTATTTGCATTTTGCAGGTAGTATGATGTCTTACGACGAAGAAACGAAATTTCTATTCAGTTCTGATGTATTTGGTGTTTTAGACAAGGATTGGAAATTATATGCAACAGATGATCTATTAAAGAAAGCAAAGCTATTTTTAGAAAGCTATACAGATAGCAAAGAAGCAATCTTGGAAACTTATCATAAACTAAAAAATTTGGAAATCAAAAAAATCTTACCTCAGCATGGAAGTATCATTCCAGAAAATTTAGTAAATTCTTTTATAGAGCTATTACCAAAATTGGAACCTGCTAAACTACTAAAAAAAGACCAAAGTAAAGAAGAAAAAATAGATAAGGAAATTTTACAAACTATAAAAGAATTTTTAGTTAAGTTGCTTCAAAAAGAAATTCAAACAGATTCTTTAGAAGAGTTGATCGAACTTGCTACTCGACATAGTGCAAGCTCCCTTTTAAACATGCTTGATTTTATTATGGATTTAGAATCTAAATATGGCGTAAGAATTTTAAAATCTCAAAATATTTATAATTACGAAATTTTAAAGAAAAACTCATTTTATTCTGAGGATTTTATAAATAGGATAGTACAAAAATTTTTAGGAGAATCCACTTCTTTGTATTTAGAAAAAAAGAAAAATGTAATGAAAAAAAACTTTGTTATTTTATTTTTTGATATTCGCAAATTTACTTCTTGGTCTCAAAATCAAGATCCAATCTTTGTAATGGATACTCTTAATCTGGAAATTGGGCTTGTAGCAGAGATAATTCAAAATTTAAACGGGAGAATAAATAAAGTTATGGGAGATGGAATTTTAGCATATTTTACAGAAGATCATATACAAGATGCGTTATGGTCTGGAATTCGAATTCATCATGCAATTTACAAAAAAAACCTCTTACCAGCTGGTGTGAGTTTAGATTATGGAGAGGTTATCTTAGGAGATATTGGCTTTTCAGAAAAGGTAGATTATAGTTTGATTGGAAATTGCGTAAATCGTGCAAGTAGACTAAATGATATAACAAAAAAAGGAGAAATCACCATCTCGAAAGAAATGTTTGAAAGTTTAATTCCAAATCTAAAAAATAAAATTTTAAAAAATAAATATTTAATAAAAGGTTCTTATAAACCTAAACCAGAAGAAAATTTAATAGAATATTATAATTTTCCCGTCATCAAATATAAAGACTAAGACTTTTCTTGTTTTTTTTTAATTTTTTTATTTTTTTAAATCGGAAAAGTTTATAAATTTCGATTATTTAAGAAATTAGAAAAATTCGTCCTTGAATGTTATAGTGATTTCATTTCTTGTTCCGTTACCCACTTTACTTTTTTCATAGTTATTCCTGAAGGCAGGTAGGGGGAATACACACTTGTTGATTTCTACTTCGGGAGTTGGCATTAGGATTGGTCTTCCGTTTTGGATTTCGTTGTTTCTTCCCATTTCTTGAAGTTCCCACTCCAAAAAAATTCTTATAATAAAACTAATTGAATAACCCGTCATTCTTCGCAAATCCCAAAACTTTTCCCATAAATAGGGATTTATATCTTTTAATTTGACATTTTTATAATTTTTGGTTTCTGGTTGGTAGGAGGCAGTTGATGTTTTTTTCTGGGGTGCAATTTTCGAAGCTAAAATTCTTTTATGGTATTTAAAATATAAATATTTTAAAAAACTATTAAAATCATTGTTAGAAAGATTGCAAAGAATTTGGAAGTATTCTGGGAGTATACTGATTCCCATTGTATGTTTTTCTATAAATTTGTATTGGGTTCTATCTGTGCTTGGGGGGATCCAGAGATTTCCATAATTCGGTGTTGTTTGGGCAAGGGTTAAGTACTTCATATAGTTTATGTGTTAGAAAAACAAATTTTGTTTTGAAAAAATTTGAATTTTTTTTATAAATGAAAAGCCTTTATAAAATAACTACTATGCAAAAAGAAAATATTTTTTTATGTATTATAAATAAAAATATTCAATTGTTTATTTTTTTAAGTTTGCAAGTTTTTCTTTCAGCATTTTTGATGCCTTCGTATAGCCACCATTCGTTACATCAATAAAATGTACATCTTGTTTTCTATCTAAAAAAACACCACAAGTAATATGTGCTTTCGTATCCGTATAATATCCATAAACAATTTTTTTTTGGCTATACAAATCTTCTAAATATTGGATTAATTGTTCTTTTTCTTCTTTTGTTGAATTCAAAATAACTTTGATTCCTCCTTCTATTTTTTTAAAATCAGAGGATACATAATTCATAGTTTTCATTTTTGTAATATCGTAGTCATTAACTTTCATACCAATTTCGAAAGGTAACCGAATTGCTATTTTAGTGATCAGAAGTTGAAATTTTATTTTTAAAGTATTGATAAAATTTCCTTTTAAATTTTTTGGACTTGTAAGTTTTGCTTCTAAATCTATAAATTCTGAATCCAAAGGTATCGTTTGCATCTTTTGAATTGCCAAGGGGTGCCAACGAGAAGGATCACCATAAATTTTATGAATTTGTGTCAAAATAGATTCCAAAAGAGCTTCTTCTTTTTCTTCTAAAATTTGTATGATTAAAGCCATATGGAAATCTTTTGAAGATTGTATATCCTGCCAGCGGCAAGAAAACCCCGTTAAATCAACTGAACTTTCTTTGTTAGGCAAGTTGTAGCTGCTTTGGTTACTCTTTAAAAATTTTTCAAAATATGTTAAGCCATCTCCCAAAAATAAAGCTTGATAGTAATGTTCAGAAACTCTTAACTTAGCAATTTTTAAGATTAAATTTTTTTCTTTTAATTCTTTGATAGATAGATACCCTACCCGCATTTCCAAATTAAAGTGTTTGTTTATCATGCTCTTTAAAGAAGACAAAGATTCTTTTGCTTTTTCTAAATATGAACTTGGAATTAAAAAAGTTACTCCATCTCCTCCAAATACAAAAGGAAATTCTAAGGTTTTTAGTAAGTTGCTTATTGCGATTACTACAAGAGCAGAAGCAATATTTACTTCTTTGTATTTTCCTTTTTCTATTGCAAAAGTAGAATTTTGGATATCAGTCATAAAAAGATACCAATCATCAGGTGGGGAATGATAGTATTCTTTTTTATGACTATCATAAAAATTTTCAATACAGGGCAAATCTAAATAAAATCTTTCTTTGGATTCTATTGGGGAATTGGGAACCATTTTATTTCCTCCATTTTTCTATTCGAAACCATAAGAAAAAAGTTACAGCACGATCACGAAAATTTCAAAACAAGAAAAGTTGATTTTTTTAAAAATTCCTAATCAATATCGATAGTTTGATTGAATTAAACTTTTATTGGGTTTCTTTTTGATTTTTCCCATCCAACTGATACCATTCCAACCATTGATTTTTTGTTATATAATCTTTCTTAGTTTTTCTTTGCAAAGCTTTGTATAAGAGTTTTGCTTTTATATCTTCTGTATCTGTTTTTCTTAAAATTTCAATCAAAATCTCTATAACTTCTTTTTCGTCTCTTTTGGATAATCCTTCAATAGCTAAATAAGAAACTTCACCTTCTTTCTGAGCATATTTTTTTAGTAATTTTAAAGATTCTTTACCTGGGGTATAGGTAATGGATTCTATTGCATAAATTTGTAAATTTTTGTTATCTAATAAATCTTCCAAAACTTCCAAAGATTTGGGATCTTTAAGGTGTCCTAATGCTTCTACAGATAAAATTGATAGTTTTTGATCCGTACTTTTTGCAGTCTTTAATAAATAAGGTAGTGCTTCTTTAGCTTCTAATATACCTAAAGACCATGCGGCTCCGTACCGACCATCTCCTTCCTTCTCTTGTAAAACTTCAATCAATGTAGGAATAGCAGATTTATCTTGCATCCATCCTAAAGATTGTGCTAAGATTTCTCTGTTTTCTATTGATTTATTTTTTAGAATTTCTTCAATTTCTTTAGTTGCCTTTGTATATTTAAGTTTTCCCAATAATAAAGATAGAGCCACAATGGTTCGAGTATCTTTTTTTATGAATAATGCATATGCTTTTTCTTTGACTGACTCATGGGGAATTTCTGAAAGTATGTCTACTAGTAGTAGTTGTATTTCTAATTTTTCTTTTTCTAATAGAGCAAAAGAAGGATCGATTGCACTCGTATCTTTCATTTCTTTTAATGCAAGGTAAGAGTTTTCTGATACTTTCGAAGGGTATTGTTTTAGAAAATCAAATAATAGAGGAATGGAATGCTTACTTTTGATTTTTCCCAAAGCTAAAATAGCAGCGGCTTTTGTATTTTCTAATTCTTTTTGATTTTTTAATAATTGTATCAAATATGTTTCTGAAGGTTGGTAATTCAATCTCCCTAATGCCATAGCATAGGTTCTGGCCTTATCTGAATTTTGATTTTTTATTGCATTATCAAGAACAATTTTTCCCAATTCCATTTTTTGGTTAGAGGTAAACAAGTTTGATGTTTCTTCTAATAGTTTAACAATTTTCAATCTTTTTGTTAAATCTTCATCATCAAGTAAAAAAAGAATTTCTTTGATACTAGAAAAATCTTTGAATTTGCTGATTGCATCAATAAGAAAATTTATATCTATAGCTTCATTCGAATTCAATTGGGGATTTTTAATTAAATATAGGATAATGGGAATTGCTTTTTTGTATTGAAAGTCACCTAATGTTAGAGCTGAAATTTGTCTAACAGAAGAAGAAGGATCTTTTTGTAGTAGATTAAAGATTTTTTCTGTAAATTCTTCTAAATGTTTTTGCTGAATATACACAATTGCGTTGGATCGATCTACCCAGTATTGTGAATTCAACATTTTTTCTAGTTCTTCCACTGTATAACTTTGGTAAATATTTATGGGTTCTGGCATCGTATTTGGCTTAGGAGGTCCACACCAAAAAAGTAAAGGAATCAAAAGAAAAAAGAAAAACCGCAATTTCATTGATTTAAGGAATTTGTTTTCTTATATTTTCGTATTCCGAAAGTTCTTTTTTCCATTGTTGTAAATCTTCTTCTGCCATTTTTTTTTGTTGCGGGTCTATATTTTGATTTTCTATCCAGTATTCTATTAATTGAATTCTTGACTGCAATTCCCTAATTTTATAATCAAAATAACTTTTTTGTTCATCTGGTGTAACGCTTGGTTTTTCAGGAGGTTCAGGACCATCGATTCCTACTTTGGATTCTTTTTCTAATTTTGCTTTTTGGGCAGATAACTTTGCTTCTATATCTGCAAAGTTTTCCAATTCTTTAATCCTTTCCTCTTTTTGCTTTTCTGTTAAGTTTAAATATTTTGTAGGTATATAAAAATTATCAGGATACTTTCTTGCAAAATCTATCCATTCTTGATCAATTTTCTCTTTATCTATTTCCATTTTTTGTGCTAAATCTGGCCAGAGTTTAAAAATTTCTTCCGGATCTAGATTAGGTTTTGGAGCATCTCCATATTCTTTTACTTTTTGATCTTCAATTTTTTCTTCAGAAACTTCTGGTTCTACTTTTTGAACGGGTTTGAATACAAAATAAAATATAAATAAAAATAAAAGTACTGCTAAAAAAACCAGTAATGCAAATATATATTTCTTATTCATCTATAACCTCCAAAAAAAATAAGCCACTCTTTGTGGCTTATACGATTCTATGAAAAGATATTGATAATCCAGCTGATTGCTTGGCCAATGATATTCTCTGATAAAAATCTTTTTAAGTCTACAGGATTTCTATTTAAAGAATCATAATACCAAGCAGCATATTCATCTACAAGAGGTATAGAGAACCTATATTTTTGATTGATTGCTTTTATTAATTCGTTTGCAAGAACTGCATGCCCATAACGGTTGGGATGAACTCCATCCAGACTAAAGACACCTGGCTTATTGGGCAAGGGCCAATTGGAACCTGCATTTCCGGGAGTCCAATTGTTAGGACCACGAATGGGTCTACCATTTTCTTTAATGTCGTCAAAGATTAGTTCTGCATCTGCTAAAGCAAAGTTATATGCTGCTGCTTTGTTTCTGAGTTCATTATTTAGCATGGTTAAAAAGTTACGGATCACTGCAATTTCATTAGCATCCAATACTTGTCCTGGGTTAGATACAGAAGTTCTATAAAAAGGTTTTAAACCCGAATAGTTGGCTCTTCCTTGGGGATCTCGATAGTTTTCTAAATAAGCAATAGCAGTAACATTAGGTACAGTAAAAATTACACCACCTTGGATGGATCCTATTCGAGATAGTCTTAGTAGAACTTCGTTAAAATCCCTTTTAAATCTGGCTTCGTCTAAGCAATCTAAATTTGTATGCAATGCTGTACAAAGAACGTGGTTAGGTGCAACTGTTCCGAAAATGAATGTAGGCTTTACCCTTTCCATGATTTGCATTTGGGTTCCAGAATTTCTCAAACCCAATTGATGGAATTTATCTGGTTTTTGACAATCGGGGACTTGAACCCATCGATATGTATACCAATACCAAGTTTTCCAATACCACTTTTTTACCCATTTGGTTGCAGTAATATCTTGGCATTGTCCACTTGTTTTTAATACATTGGTATAATCAGCTCCTGTAATCCCAGCATGTGTAGGAGGATCATATGTTTTTTGATTTCCACCAATAATGGAAGAAGCTATACAAAAAACCCCGCAATTTCCTTTCAATACATCTTCTAAATTTACATAAGGACCTTTCAATTCATTATAGGTTAAAGAAGAATTCGCTTGTTTTGCTACAATTACTGGATATGCCCAATCCTGTGATTTTTTTTTCTACAATTACACCATAAAAGCCTTGTGATAAAGAATCCCCAATGGCACCAGGCTTTCTAAACATAGTGGTTAAGTTTTGACTATATACAAGATTGAAACTTGCTATAGCCAAAATTAAACTAGTGAACTTTCGCATAAACACCTCCATTTATACTTTACTTTACAAATAATAGAAATTGATTTTTTTGTCAATTTTCTTTTATAAAATTAGAAACATTTTTAAAAAAATTTTCATTCTTAATATTTTTGTTCTACTTCGATTTTTGGTTCGGTAAAATTGTTAGAAATCATAAGGCACAGATTCCCTCCTAAGCTGCCACCAGCACTCAAATAGATGCTATAAATCATAGGGTTTTTTTCTTCTAAGTTTTGGTGGGGTGTAAGGCAAATTTTCCCCGATATGGTAGTTAAAGATAGATTTGAATTTAAATTTCCTGTTGCATTACCGTTTATCTGAAAAAGTTCAGAATCGACTTGAAAAGTTTTTACAGTATAAGTGCCTTTTTGTAGGGTAATCTGGATTCTTAAATTTCGAAGGATTTTTTGTTCCTCAGGCAAAGAGAAATTCTTTAAAGGACCAAAAAGTTCTTTGAATTCTATACTTTTTGTTTGTATAGAAAAATCTCCAGACCATTTTTCTATGGGAACTTCGTAAGAATTTTCTAAATGGATTTTCCCATTTAAATTTTTTATATAAGTATCGAAATCTTTAATTTTTATATTACTTGAAGATATGAACACTTCTCCTATGATTTGATCACTTAGTAAGAATTTCCAAAGATTCCCTTTTAGGGTTAAGTTTTCGAATAGAAAAAGGATATCTGAAAGGTTCGAAAAATACAAATTTTTTACTACTATAGGAGATACAATTCCTAATTCCAAATCTGAATATTCAATTTTGTAATTTTTAAAAGTCTGGTTTAGAAAAACCTTTAAAAAATGAGAATAAGGAAGAAAAGCAAGCAAAAAGAAAATATAAAAAAAAACTCCTACAACCAAAAGTATAATTTTATTGTATCTTGTTAACGTAATGGTTTGTTCTTCTTCAATGGTTTCTTTTGCTTCTTCTTCTAAATCTATGTCTAAATTTTTTTCTTCCATAATTCTACCTTGTTAGAATTCGAATGGTATTAATATTTTTGGACGTATAAGCTCAAACGAACATCAAATATGTCTCTTCCGGGCAAAGGCTTTCGAATTAGAATCTCTCGTACTTTTATACCTCTTTGATTGTATTCCATTTCGTAGAGAAATCGAAATAATTTATCCAAAGAAATGCCATTGAAACTTAATTCAATAATTATCATTCTTGCATCATCTTTACCGATTTTTTCTTCTCGATCACGAATACTATTGGGTGTTAAAGCAAGTTCTTGTAGTTTCTGAGATACCAATTCTAAAAATTGGTTTTTATCAGGTATATTGGAAATCTTCGGAATATTTGCAATGCTATCTTTTAGTCTTAGAAGAGTTTGCAATTCTTTTTTTGACTTTTGTATTTCTTCTCTATATTCTTCTCTTTTCTTAGAAACAAATCGAAAAGTATAGAAAACCAAAACAAGAAAAACAAAAACCGAAGATACTAATAATAAAAATTTTTCTCTTTGATTTAATTTCCCCAACATTATTTGCAATCCATATTCAATTTAATATCCTTTGGTTTTATATTGATAGAAATTTCTAATCTAACTTTTTGACCTGCTAAAATATCTCGTCTTACAACTTCTACAGAAGAAAACATTCTACTTTTTTGCAATTCTTCTTGTACTTTTACTATCTGAGAAATAGAATCTACTACAATTTCCAAATTGACTTGGTTTTCGAAATACCGCAAACTTTTAAATTGAACTTTAGCTACATCTGGTGAAGGTGTATGTTCCTCGATTTCTCTTAAAATATCCAGAATTTTTGTTCCTGCGATAATGTTTTTCCAATAATTGATTTTCTCTTCGCAAATTTGTTTGGCTTTTTGCACAGGATTCGAAGACTTACTAATTTCTGGAGTTTGTAATGCTACTTCTTGAATTTTTCCTCTATAAAATTCTAACTGTTTTCTTTCTGAAACAAAACCAATCACAATTGAGATAAGTAAAACTATAAAAGAAATCCCCATTAAAAAAGATGGTACTACAAATGCTTTGAATCTAATTTCTCCTTTTTTTAGGGTCTTTCCTAAATTGGTTTTTAAAAAATCTAATTTTTCTTTAGGAGGTTTTTTATAATGAAGGTACCCACCTAAACAAATAATCCAAGGTTCTATAGGCTCGTTTCCTAACTGGATATCGTATCGTTTAGATTGAATGTTTAATTTTTCTTCTATGAAATCAGAAAGTCCTGAAATTAAAGCTCCACCTCCAGAAAGCAGAAAATAAGAAAAATATTCAAGGTTAAAAGTAAAAAGGGTACGATTCAGTTCGTTGATAAAAAAATTTAACTCGTTTTCTAAATCTAAAAAGAGTTCCTTTTGTTCTTCTTTCTTTAGATTGAATGGGATAGATTGTGTTTCTTTTTTAAAGTTGTTATAAAATTTAAATAATTCTTCGAAAATAAAGTTTTCTATATCTTTTGGATTCCATTTCGTTTGTTTTAAATAAAATTTTAAAACATTTTCTAAGTTTTCTATCCCAAAAGGAATTGTTCTGGTAAAAATTAATTTTCCTTTATGAATAAAATTTACAATAGTTTTTGAATATCCTACATCCATTTGACAAATATTTTTTTTAAGAAATTCATCTTCTGGAAGTAGTTCAATAGCACTTGCCAAAGCAACACTTTCTACAGTAAGCATTTTTAAACTAAAACCACTTTCTATCATTAGTTTAGAAAAACTTTCTAAAATTTTATTTTGCGATGCAAAACCAATTATTTTTGCTGTTGAATCTTTGATTTCCCAAACTTTTCCAATTACTTGAACCTCTTCTAAAGAAACAGGTAGGTAATTTTCGAGTTCGTTTTCTAATAGGCTCAATGCAAGTTCTTCTTTCTCTGCAGGTATTTCTAAGTTTCGAATATAAGCTTCTTCGTTCTTTAAAAGAAATATGATTTCTTTTTCGTCGGTAAATAAAGTTTTTGCAAATCTCAAGAAATTATATTCAGAAATAAAATACTCTTTATCCAATTCCTCGGATTCTGATTCGGTAAAAATGAGTTCTTTGATCACAGGAAGTTTTTCCATTTTTAAAATTTCAAAATTACCAAAACCCTGCTCTATCAACATTCCTTTATAAAATTTGGATCCTCTGTCTAAAACCAAAATTTTTTGCTGAAAGAATGCCATCTTGTTTCTTATTTTATTTTCGGTTTTTTTTTTCAATAATAAAATCAGAGTTATTTAAAATAAAAATAATCAATAGCTTTTAAATTCAATTCCTGCATCTCGAAGGGAAAATATAAAATTTGCTTTTATAGAATCATTTTCCTTAAAAAGATTATCGAGAAAAACTACCTTTTGTGGTTTTAGTTTTAGAACTTCATCAAGAATGGATTTGTCAACCTTCTCAAGTATGATTACAAGTTCTTTATCACCTACTACCCAAAATCCCTTTTCCCCTTTATGGCTGGTTTGTTCGCTTTTTGTGTTGAATTTTTGAATTTTTTCTGTAAGTTTTTTACCATTTTTGAGCATAAGTTCATACAAAATATTTTCCGTAGTGGCTTGGGGTTTTATGTTATCGGAAAACTCCAAAACAGCTTTTTTTATTTGTTCAGGATTTTTGGGTATAAAAGAATGCCATTGTTTAAAATTGCTTTCGTCAAGTATGAATACTTTAAACCCAAGGTCTATTTTTTTTTCTTCGTTGAGTTCTTGTTGAATTTTCTTTGCTGCACGATAGATGCGTTCTTTGGCAATATCAGCAATGGTTTTGTATCCTGCTTTGTATGCTTCGCTATTGGGATCGGTAGGTTCAGGTAATTGGACAAGGATAAATTTTCGGTTGCCGCCATCTTCTTGGTTTAGTTCCATAACAGCTTGGGCAGTGGTGCCTGAACCAGCAAAAAAATCAAGAATGATGTCAAAAGGTTCTGTAGTTACTTTTAAGAAAAATTGAAGAAGTTCTATGGGTTTCGGATTTGGAAATATTTTTTTATTTTCAAATAGTTTATATAATTTTTCTGTTGAAGATTTAGTGGTAAAAACTCCTAAACTTGTAACCAATTGTCTTTTATTTTTGTATTCATAAAGAAATTCTTTTCTTGCTGGGTAGCCTGTGCCATCTTTGGGAAATAAAATACGGTTTTCTTGGATCCATTGTTGCAATTTTTTTTCTGTATATGGGCTTTCAAAAATATATTCTTTATTGGTTTTGGGATCTACAATTTTACGAATAGGGAAACCTTGTCCAAATCTTTGTAAGTATTGTCTTTTCCAAGGTCCGCGTTCATCATTATCCGGGTTCGAAAAACCTTTTGTTGTTCTATCGAATCCTATGAATTTAAAGTGTTCGTATGATTTGCAATAAGCCAAAACGTATTCGTGGTTGCAGACAATTCTATATTTTGTGATCATTCCCTGAGCTGCTTTTTTTGTATTCCAAACAAATTCAGCAACGAAATTTTCTTCTCCAAAAATTTCATTCATAATTAGTCGCAAATTATAGACTTCGTTGTCGTCTATGCTTACAAAGATCACCCCATCTTCGCGCAATAGGTTGCGTGAAAGAAATAAGCGCGGATACATCATATTGAGCCAGTGGGAATGGTAGTGTCCGTTTTCTTTGGTGTTTTTAAATAGCTTTGCTCTTATTTCCTTACCGTCTTGGTCTATATCGCCAACTCTTTGTTTGTATTCGGTGAGCTTTTCTGAAAAATCGTCTTTGTAAATAAAATCATTTCCTGTATTGTAAGGTGGATCTATGTAGATCATTTTTATTTTTCCAAAGTAGGATTTTTGTAGCAATTTCAATACTTCTAAGTTGTCACCTTCAATAAACAGGTTTTCTGTATCGTCAAAGTTTACGCTTTCTTCTCTTACGGGTTTTAAAGTTTTGTAAGAAGGTTGTTGCAATAACCGAAACGCATGGCTTTTCCCTGCCCAGTTGAGGTGGTATCGTTCGTTTTTGAATTCAAGATGCTCGTTAAAAAAAACTTTGAATTTTTCCCAATCCAATTTACCCTCGCGCGCTCAGCACCGTCAAAACCAATAATCCCACGGGAATGGGGCGAAATGATAAAGGCCTGCCCAGATTGTAAACCACATGCCGAAAGCCCCGACTAACAATGCCAAACTCCACTGCCAGAGATACAACCGTTTTTCACGCAGAGCAAGGTAGCTCAGATAGAGAAAGATCGGAAAGTAAAGAAAGAGCGCGGTGAAATAACCCGGCGAATAGGCGCGAAAATGGAACTGTGTGTACATGTGAAAAATAAAATTCCAGAACTGCTGCCCGCTCACCCAAAAGAAGAGCAACCAGAGCGTCAGGTTGGTTTTTTTCCGCCCGGCAAGCACAGTCAGCAGCACCAGCAACGCCATAAATCCGGCGTTGTTGATGTAAAACGCGGTGATGTCGATCTCGCCTTTCAGTGTGTTTTTAACCCAGTCGGAAAAACCAGCAGATTCTTCGATGATGTGCAAGGCGAACGAGGCGGCGAAAAGCCAGAGCAGCCGGTAAAAGTGCGTGGACTCCCATAGAGTGAGGCGCATAGAAGGTGATTCGGATGAGGCCATGGATCATAAATGGCTGAGGCATCTTATGGAGCAAGTACATTTTCACTCAGAGCGCGTCGAAAATTCTAAGATTCAAGTTCTAAATGCAACGATTTGACTGGTGCTGATATCGGGCCCAATTTCCGGTGGTTTGGGTGTTTATGATTTCCACAGGAGAGTTCGGCCAAATTTTCGTCACCTTACTTTTTCGAATCGAAATTCAGAAGCTTTTTCAGGTTACTAAAAAACGCCATATTATGTCACTTCTGGGGGTGCTTCTGATGGGGAATTCCACATCAGGTGTGGAATTCCATATTATCTATTCAGGAATTCCTGAACAGGGACGCGCCCGGGGGTAGCGGAAGACCGGCAGGCCACGGCAAGGTTCGAGGGCTACTGAGAACCGGTGGCCAAAGGCCATGCCGTGGCCGGTGCCCGCAAGGGCAGCCGGGCTGCAGCGAGGGGGCGGGAGCCCCCTGCTAAATCTGCTGTAAAATAACAGGGGATTGTTGGGCTACACTTGCTATGTATTTTTTCCCGAAATATCAAAGAAAATATCAAAAAATTTTTTTAACCTTTCTAATACTTTTTCTCTTTTTTGAGTTCTTTCATTGTTTTTAGAAAAACGAGAAATCGGGGGTAAAATTCCGGCAAACTCGGTACCTATGTCTGTAATGAATCCGTTGTTAAATGATTTTTCGATAAATTTTTTTGTTTTTTCTGGGTTTAAGTTTTCTTCTTTTATGATTTTATTCAGTTCCTCTTCCATTTTTTGATTGACATATTTAGGCCAATCTTCTTCTATTATAGAGTTGGCATCTAGCGATTGAATAAAAGATTGGATAAGTTCTTTTTTATTTCTGAGTTTGAGGGTGGCATGGATTGCTTTTTCAATTTGGGTAAGAATTTCAGTGTTTTTATTTTGATCTTCGTGATATTTTTTGACAAGTTCTAAAATATAATCAATATTGATTTCTATTTGTTTGATAAGTTCTATTTCAAAAACGATATCGTCGTTGATGATTTCTTTGTCTCCCTTAGTTTTTCGGAACTCCTGATAGAAATCAATGTAGATGCTGTGATAGTCCTGAATTTCTCTTTCTGTTAAAATTTCATTGCCTTTAAATTCATCAAATGTGGATAGGATATTTTGAACTCGTAGGATTTGGCCATACAGGTTGATAAATTCTTTTTTGGCTTGTTCGCTGGTTATGGGTTGATCTACTGGGAAGTTGTTTTTTAACTCTTCTATCAGTTTTTTATACCCTTTTATGTCTTTTTCTCCATCGTTATAGCCATTATAGTAATCTTCGAATGGTCTTAGTAGGACAATTCCTCTTGCTTCTTTATTCCCAAAAAGGGCAATTGCGTCGTTGGTGGCTTTTTCCAGATTGCGAAAGCAAACAATATTGCCATGTGTTTTTACACTATTCAATATGCGATTGGTGCGAGAAAATGCCTGCAGAAGCCCATGATAACGCAAATTTTTATCTACCCATAGTGTGTTTAGTGTGGTGGCATCAAAACCTGTCAAAAACATATTAACAACAATCAAAATGTCTACTTCTCGGTTTTTTACTCGTTCGCTAAGATCTTTATAGTAGTTTTGAAACTTTTCGGAAGAAGTATCAAAAGATGTGCCAAACATAGCATTGTAATCCTGTATCGCACTTTCTAAAAAATCGCGGGAGTTTTGATCCAGTCCACTAGGATCTTCCGAGTTCTCATCTACGATGCCGTCGGGTTCTTCATTAACACCAAAGCTATAAATTAGAGCCACTTTGAGTTGTTTATCAGGCGGCAGTTGAGCTATTTGTTTTTTGAACTCTGCATAATATCTTTTGGCTGCTTCTATGGATGAAACCGCAAAGATAGAATTAAATCCACCTAAGCGGCGTTCTTTAAGTTTATAAAATACATTGCGTTTGGTTTTTTGGTCAAAATGTTCAAGAATATAATTGACAATTTTGGCAATGCGCTCGGGGGCAAGAAGAGCGGCTTCGCGGTCGATATCATAGATTTTTTCATTTTGTATATTTTCTTTTTCCTTCATCGTAGAAACATAATCTACTTTAAAGGGTAGTACATTTCTGTCGGCAATAGCATCTACAATAGTATAGGCATGGAGTCGTTCACCAAAAGCTTGTTCGGTTGTCCTGATGGCAGGATTACCACTTGCAGATGCATTTGTTGCAAAAATGGGAGTTCCTGTAAAACCAAAAAGATGGTATTTTTTGAAAGCTTTGGTGATGGCTTTATGCATTTCGCCAAACTGCGACCTGTGGCATTCATCAAAAATGAGTACAACATGCCCATGGAATATACTATGCCCCTTATTTTGTTTTACAAAACGTTCCAGTTTTTGAATGGTGGTGATGATGATGCGGGCATTGGGGTCTTCGAGTTGTTTTTTAAGTATAGCTGTACTGGTGTTGCTGTTGGCTGCGCCTTTTTCGAATTTGTCGTATTCGCGCATGGTTTGGTAGTCTAGATCCTTGCGGTCAACCACAAAAAGCACTTTATCAATATACGGCAATCTACTTGCCAATTGAGCAGTTTTAAAGCTGGTTAAGGTTTTACCCGATCCGGTGGTGTGCCAGATGTAGCCTCCTGCTTCTATGGTTCCTATTTTTTTGAGGTTGGTGCTGATTTCTATTTTTTGTAAAATTCTTTCGGTGGCTGCTATTTGATAAGGTCGCATTACAAGGAGCATTTTATCTACGGTAAATACGCAGTATCGGGTAAGTATGCTTAACAGGGTATGCTTGGTAAAAAAAGTTTTTGCAAAATCTATCAAATCTGTAATAGGTTTGTTGTTGGCATCTGCCCACCAGCTGGTAAATTCAAAACTATTGCTGGTGCGCTTGCCTTTTTTGGCTATGCCTTCTTTTGTTTCTTTAATGTGCTGAAATCGTACTGTATTGCTATAGTATTTGGTATGCGTGCCGTTGGAGATGACAAAAATTTGAATGTATTCAAAGAGCCCAGAGCCAGCCCAAAAGCTTTCGATCTGATAGCGTTCAATTTGGTTAAAAGCTTCTTCTAAAGGCACTCCACGGCGTTTGAGTTCTATATGTACAAGGGGTAGCCCGTTTACCAATATGGTTACATCGTAGCGGTTTTTGCGTCTGCCCATTTCGTTGGTATATTGGTTGATAACCTGCAAATGGTTTTCGTGGATAGAATCTTTGTTGAGTAAATAGATATTTTTCTTGGTGCCATCGTCGCGGGTTAAAATTTTAATGTAATCTTCTTGAATGGTTGTGCTTTTTTCTACTATGCCGTGGTTGGGGTTAGCAAGTTCAGACTTAAAAAAATGGTTCCATTCGTTATCAGAAAATTGTATGTTATTGAGTTTTTCTAATTGTGTGCGTAAATTTTGGATTAAATCATTCTCTGATTGTATGAAAAGATATTCATATCCTTGGGATTGTAATTGTGCTATAAATGCTTGTTCCAAGTCAACTTCGCTTTGGTAAGATTTTTCGATGCCATATTGTGGTGTATATTGGGCAACGACGGTGCTTTCACTGTTTTGAGAGATAAGGGTGTAGTTCATAATGGTCAATGGTTAATGGTCAATGGTTAATTGTCAATTGTAAATTGACGGGCTCACTGGTCTGATTCGCAGATTGAGCATATGCCTCAGCTGGCTGAGCATATGCCTCAGCTGGCTGAGCATATGCCTCAGCTGGCTGAGCATAGTCGAAGCCAGCGGTTTATGTTAGCAGTGCACTTCATACTTCGGCAGGTTCATACTTCGACAAGCTCATACTTCGACAGGCTCAGTAACGGGTTCATACTTCGACAGG
>JBKBRY010000003.1:0-142198 GCA_046291925.1 Leptonema sp. (in: bacteria)
TATAGCAATAGGTAAATGGAAATGAATACCCATTAAACGAAAAATCGCCCAATGAAAAGTGGTTAAGTACATTTGAACACCAACCAAAGGATTCAATGCCCAAAACATCCCAATAGCAGCACCTAAGGAGATGTTTTTTCTTGGAGAATGGGCTTCTTTAAAAGGTTGAATTAACCGAGAATTTATTAAAGAATAAAATCGCTTAAGCATATTTGAACGAATAATTTTATTAAAATAAAAGGTAAATTAAAAAAATTATCCTGTAATTTTAAAAATCAATTTATAAAAAAAAAAAAGATCTTGTTGACTTTTGGTAAAATTAATTTTTTTTGATTTTATGCCAAAGGAAATAGCCCATATTTTTTTTTCTGAAAACATTCTAAAAATCCTTAGGAAAGAAATACAAAAAATAGTAAAAGAAAATATAAACTTATACTATTTCGGATCCAGTTCACCTGACTTATATTATTATTCAATTCCTATAAAAAGGTTTCGACATATTTATGACCTCAATGTTGGATCAAAAATTCATGACGATCCAAACAACTTGTCACCTATACACAATCTATTACAAAAAGCAAAATCCAATACAAAAGAGAAAGATAAAATTTTTAGCTTTGTTGCCGGTTACTTAACCCATGTTGCAGTAGATACTTATTATCATCCTTATATTTATTCTATAACTGGACATTATTTTGATTCTGATATAGAAAAACAAAAAATTTATCAAAAAAACCATAGAATCTACGAGACTTGTTTGGATCTCTTTATAGTAAAAGAATTTTATAAAATTTCCTTAAAAGAGCTTTCCCTAAAAGATAAGCTATTTCTCCAAAAACAACAGGAACCCATTTTAAAAGAATACGCTACTTCGATTTACGAAAGTTTTTTGGATAAAAGGCTAAGCCTAAAAGAATTTGTAGATTATACCTATATCTGTTATCGTACTCAGAAAATCCTTGTTTCTTTTTTCTTAAAAACAAAACTCATCCATGGACTTAGGATTTTACCCTGGATCAACAAAAGGTTTTCATCTATTTTGGCATTGTGTTATATTGAACATCCTGAAAAACATCAGTTTGATTTTTGGAATTTAGAATTTCAACACCCAATAAACGGGAACAAAATCAAAACAAATTTGGATCAAATCAAGACTTCTATACAAAAAAGAGGAAAAAGGCTTATTGAGTTTTCGTATGATTTTGTATATAAAGATCAATATTCTTTTTCCCAATTAAAAGAAGCAATTCCTCATTATTCCTTAAATACAGGTCTCATCTCTATACCAAATACAAAAATGAAATATTTCCGCATTCATCATGCTTTTAAGAATTAATCCCAGCGGATATTTTCTAAAGAGATTTGTGCTTCTTTTTTAACTCCCGTTGGAAAGCTTGATTTAATCACCTTCATTAAAGGAACAAATGCTCTTTTGTCTCCAAGAGAACCTAAAGATTGGATTACAACTGTCATCAAACGAATATTATCAGGTTGAGGTCCACGTTCTAATTCTTTTGATAAAACATCAATCAATTCAGTAGATGCTAAAATTCGATTCTTTTGAAATCTTCCTAAACTTCTTCCTGCTTCCACTCGTACGTCTTCGTGCTCATTAGAATCTTTCAACCTTCTACCCAAAGCTGGAATAATATTCTCAACTCCCTTATCATAAATATCAAATTGTGCTAAGGCTCTACAAATTTGCATTCTTAAAACATGATGATGAGGCTCATTTGTGGGATTTAAAGCTCCTAATAGAGGATTGTAAATCTTCTCTGGGGGAAAATTTTTATTTTCTGCATAAATTTGTCTTGCAATAACACCCAAACGATCTACTGCTCCTTCTTTATCTTCTATTCGAACTTTTGGATCGGATAGGAGCTTTGTCAATTCCTCTACCCCCTTTTCGTTGGCTGGTACACGATTAAAAATAGGAGCTGTCTCTTGCGAAAGCAAATGATAAAAAGAAACGAAAACTAGTAGTAAATACAAATGCATTCTAAAATTCATTTCTGACCCCCTTTGAATCGTATAAATTCATTAATAGACTCTACCAAATCCTGAAATTGATCGTTTTTTCTTACTTTGATTTCCTGAAGTTTGCCCGTTTCTATGATTTCTTTTAAGGTTCTTTTTATATTATAAATGGGACCCGCCATACTGTGAGAGTAAAATAAACTAAAAACAATTATAATCAATAAGTTGATGATACTAATAAATAATATGGGCTTCCAATAAAGCTCAAAAGCATTATAGGGCTTTGAAGGTCTGGGAATTTGGATTGTCTCTCCATTGTCTTGTACACATTGTATGGTTTGGTTCGTATCCATACTAAATAACAATCCCCCCTGTTCCACCAACAAAGCATAGGGATTTTCTCTTAGAAGCCAAAGAATAGCTAAGGTTACAAATAAGACGATCAAAATAATCATAGAAAATCGCAACATAAATTGGTTCTGAAAGGGTTTATCTATATAATATCTCCATCTTATAGACTTTTCTTTCATTGGATAACTCCTTCTATAAACAATTATTTCTATTATCGAAATGATTCATACCAAAATTTAATAATTAAAAGTTATGATCTTATCTTTCCATTGTTTAAAATCTGCAATTATTTTTTTTTCAATCTTTTTTGTAAAAGAGTCGGAACTTTGCCAATAGTTTAAATTATAATTTCGATCTACAAAGAGGATTAGATTGTTATCCATTGCAAAAAAGTATTTTGATTGATTTTCGTACAAATCAATAGCATGTTCACTTTTGGAGTGGCTCTTTACGTTGTAAATTTGCACTTTTTTTATTGAGTCATTTTCCCGAATCAATTCTATAAGCAATTCTTTAGAAAACCTATATTCTTTATTGAAATCCCGATTTACTTCTTGTTCTTTTTGACTTTTTTGTAATATTTGAATTTTATTTTTTAAGATAATGTATAAAAATTCTCCTTGCTCAGAAACACCTTCAATGTCATCAGAAAATTCATAAACTAATTTTTGGGAATTGTTCTGAATATCCAAAAGGAAAATTTGATTTTTTTCCCAAAAATAAATTTGGTTTAGATACAAAAACACATTCTTTTTTTTAATAGGAAAAACCACAGAATCGTACAATAAAGATAGAGAGTCCACATCTTTACAATTGGTACGAGTCTGAAGTATAATGAACACTGGATTCACTTGCAAAACTTTACAGTTGGTTTGATCTGTCTTCCTATAAAGAATTTCAGCTCCCGTCAAAAAATCATTAGCTCTTATATAATTACTACCCACAATCCATAAAAAATGATCTACATGCAAATCAATCATATCTTGGTATTTTAAATGGTATTGAATTTTATTGGAATTCTTTTGGATAGAAATCAATTCCTGATTGTTATAAAACAATGCATGATTATCAAAAAACAAAACATTATAATTTGGAAATGGATTTTCGTAAGAAGCTTCTAAAAATTCTTTCGTATCTTTAAGTTCAAGGAAAATTGCTTTAACTTTATCATAGTACGTAGATTTTGGAAAGGCTTGTAAAAACTCCCGTACAACCTTTTTTAATTCACTTTTTTTCGAATCAATCGGTTTATAAAGGGTAATCAGAGCATAGTAATAGTCATCCCTCTTTTGCAGTTCTATTGCCTTTAAGAGAAGTTTTTCTGCTTCCAAAAAGTTTTTATCTTCATATTCGATATAAGCCAAATGGTAATAAGCATCTGCGTATTCTGGGAACAATTGGATTAATTTTTTGATTTCTTTCCTTGCCTCTGAATTTTTGTCTTGGTTTAAGTATACCAAAGCCAGGTTTAACATAGACAATTCTTGGCCAAACCCTTTTTGTTTGGCAGTTTCTTCAAAAATGCTTTTTGCCATATTAATATCTTTTAAATAATAATAAGCAATTCCTTTCGCTATTTTTGCTGGAAGAAAATCAGGAGCAAATAAAATACTATCATCAAAATAAGAAATTGATTCTTTATAATTTCTGCGTAATAACTCGATAATACCCAATTTATAATAAGAATAATAAGCTTCTTCGTTCATTGAAAGAATTTCCTTAAAACCCTTTTCGGCTTCGTCCAATTGGTTTAATTCTATCAATCTTGTATATAAGGCTTCTAAGAGAGTAACATCTTTTGGCTTATCTTTTAGTGCAGATTCTAAAATTTTTCTTCCTTCGTAAGGATTTCCCATATAAAATTCGATTTCAGCAAGGCGAACTAAAATCAGTGGCTTTTTCCATTTGGAGTATAGATTCTGGAATTCTTTCTTCGCTTCTATATATTTGCCCGAAAGGTATAATTTTTCTGCTTTTTCTAACTCTGGCAAAAGAGATTTATTTTCGATATTATCTTTTAAAGTTTCTAAACTACTTTTATACAATTCATTTTCAGGGTGATAAGAAATTGCCTTTTTTAAGAGTTGCATAGCCAAATCAAAATTTTGATTGTGATTGGCTTCTACAGATTGCAAATAATATACGAAAGCAATATTTCTTTGTATTGCTAAGTTATTTTTGTATTTTTTATCTAAATCCGAAAGGAATTTTAATGCTTCTTTATATTCTTTGTTTTTTATTAAAAGATTAACATACAAAAGCCCCATCTGAATATTTTGGGTACTTTTTTGGGTAATTTCGTTTTTTAACTGATTGTATTCAAAATTTCTTTTATAATTTTTATAAAAATCTAAAAGTTTTTCATAAGCAAAAATGGAAACAATTTCTGAATTTTTTGCTCTTTGGTAATGAGTTTCCGCTTCTTTTAAATTTCCTATCTTAATATTCACATCTCCCATAGCAATATAGATGGAAGGATGCTTGTATAAGTTTAAGGCTTTCAAAAATTCCTGTTTGGCAGCCATATATTGGCGATTTCGCATTAAGTGATTCCCCTTCTGCAAATATTCAAAGGCTTCTAGTTTTTGCTCTTCCTCTTTCCAAAAATCTAAATTCGTTTTGTCAATTTCCTTGATTTTATCCAACTGTTGTTTTGCAGAAAAAAAATCACCTCTTTCTAAATAGATCAAATATAAGTTTTTCCGAGTAGGCAAAGAATTGGAATTTTTTGCAAGAACTTGATTCAATAGGGAAATTGATCTTTTATAGTTTCCTATTTTTTTATAGTAAAGTGCCTCGAGGTTTAACAAATTTTCATTATCGGGATACAAAACCAAAGAATTTTTGATACAACTTTCAAAGTTCGTAAAATCATTCACTTCTAAATAAGCTCTACATAAATAAGAGTAGGTTTCTTTATCTTTTTTTATTTTTAAAGCTGTAAGAAAGTTTTCAATTGCACGAGAGAAATCTTTAATTTCCAGAAACAAAATCCCCAATTGAAGATAACCAACTTTTTCTTTTGGTTTTAATTGCACTATTTTTTGATATGCTTCCTCTGCCAATTGGTATTGTTTATTTTTAAACGCATGGTTTCCTTTTTCTAAATAAACAGCAATTTCCAATTGAGATTTACTTTCTTTTATATCCTCTTGATTCGGTTTGATTTTTTCCAATTCTTCGTAATAGAATTTAGATTTTTCATAATCTTTTAACTCGAAGTATATATCGCCCAAATTCAAAAGTACATTCTCTCGATAAGTAAATTGATTTTGATTTGCCATCTCCAAAAATTCAATTGCTTTAGAATATTCTTTTTTTTCTTTATAAGCCAATCCCAGCCGATAAGCATACACAGGATCTTTAGGACGAATTTCTAATAAGCGGTTAAACTTGCTTATTGCTAAATCGTAATTCTGCTGAGAATGGTACAGCAAACCTAAAGTTAAAAGCAATTGTTCGTAATTTGGTTTTATCTTTTCTGCTTTAAGTAAATTCTCTAAACCCTTATCAAAAAGATTTAATTGATAATACGAAGAACCTATGATGTAATACCCGTCAAAAGTAACAAATTCATTAAGGGATTTTTGAGCCAACTCAATTGCTTTAGGATAATTCTTCTTTTGGTATTCTATAGAAGCAAGTTGAATCCATTCTTGAGCTTTTTTAAGTTGTTGTTCTTCCTGACTCCAATCTTTAACTTCTGAAATTTTCACAGTCTTACAAGCAAATAAAATCCCAAGAATTACAATCAAAAGAATTCTATATTTCATCATAGACCTCTAACCCCTACTCTCTAACTTTCTTTTTAAAAAATACAAATTTCTTAGAAGTAAATTCAGCCTTTCTTTTTCGGAAACCTTAAAATCTTTGATTTTCATGTCTTGTAAATTTGTAAATTTCAATACCACATAAACAGACGGTATTTGAATTTTAGAAATCAAAGAAGAATTTATATATAAAGAATATAGGGAATCTGAATTGGAATAATCCCAATAAAAAAATAGTTCTTTTTCTTTAACGAGATAGGCTTGGTTGAATTCCAAAGGATTCGTACCTGAATAAATAGAAATTAAATCTTTTTCTTTTTTTACGAGAATCTTAAAATCTTTTTCGAAATAGAAAGTCACCTCACATGCAATGCAAGATAAAAGAAATTCTCCCCTTGCATCATCTAAAATTATATTTGGAGTAAACAACTCAACCTGAGAAGGAAAAGAAAAAAAATCATCAGAAAAATGTTCTTCTTTTAATACGGAATTTTTTTTGTTAAAAAACCAAAACATTTTCTTAGTATGTTCTACAAATGAAAGTTTCGAAAAATCCTGTATATAATCAATAGGATAGAACAAATTGATATAATGATTTTCTTTTAATTCTAATTCTCCAGAATATAAAACTTGGTACTCCTCGCCTCTCTTTTTGGAAAGTTCAATGGTATAATTTCCTCGGGATAGTTCAGAAGTAAAAACTGGAACAAAGCTTTTGAACTCGTTATCTATAGCCACTCGAATATTTTGGTTAGAAAAAACATTTATGTAAGATAAGGAAACTTCGTCTTTCCATTTTATGGGTACGGTCTGGGCTGAATTCTCTTTGATGGAAAAAGATATCGTTTGCAAATTTTGTCCTCGTCTTTTTGCAAGAAGTGTATAATCTCCTTCCCAAAGGGATAACTGAATAGGGCTTTCTCCTTCCCAAATTTTTTTTTCTGATTTTAGAACTTGGATGTTATCTTTAGAAGAACTCGTAATCCATACCTCACCCTTTCCTATTTTGTTGAAATCCTGTAAAATTGATTGGATTATTTGGTTGGGAGTCTCTATAAAAAGAACTTCTTCGGGTCGAATCCATTCTATGGAATTTTTGGTAGGAATTATATAAACTCTTTTTTCTTTGTTTAAAGTCCGTAAATGAACGGGCGATATAAAAAAATTGTATTGAATCTCAGGAAAAGCAATCCGTTGGATTTGTAACTGAATTTGGAAACTAACGGGTCCTTCTTCTTTAGGAATCTCAACAATCTTTAAAAAAAGAGAATGCGTAGCAGAAGAATTCTCTTTTACAAAATCAATATAAGGATAATTTTTTTTAATTTGAGAAAACAAATTTTCTATAAAAATTTCAAAAGATCTCTTAAGAAAAGGTAAATGCTTAATTTGAGACTCTAGTTTGCCTTCGTATTGGATTCCATGGTTATAAACAACTATTTTGTCTTTTAAGGATTCTGTACTTTTTTTTTTGAATTCATCAAAAAATTGTACTGTATCGATTTGGTAATTATAGTCTTCTGGATCCGAAAGAAATTTGGGTAAAAAATTTTCTTCTTTGTCTATAGTTACTTGTTGTAAAGAAGAACAAGAGACAAAGAGCCCCAGTAGAAAACTGAAATATTTCCACATCAGACCTACTATTTTCTTCTAAAACAAAAAGTCAAATATTTTAGCTCTAAAATCTAATTTTTTTGAATGTTTAATAAAATTTTCTTTCTAACTCTTGCAACCACTTAGAAAATTCTCTATGGTAGTTCACCAAGGTCTTTAAAAAATCTCTACGATTTTCCATTAAGAGAAGACGAGCCTCTTTTATAATATCAGAAATCGTTTCTCTATGGAATGTTAAATGACTCAAACACAATGCTCTTAAAGAAGTAGGTATTGCATCAAATGGAAAATGCGATAGATTGTTCCAAAATTCTTTTAACCGAGTAAAAGCGATCTCTAAATCAGAAGGATAATAACTATTGATCAAAGATACTCTATCTGTAATTTCTCGTAGTATCGAAAAAATCTTTTCTATATCTTCTTTTGTTAACTTCTGATAATCTTTTTTTTGAAGAAAAAAATCAGACATATATTGTTTTTCTTCTTCGGATAAATCTTGTTTTGCGTATGCTGCTTGTAAAGTATCTACTACGGTCATTTTCTCGAAGCTGCGTCTCATTTTTCAACTCCTTAAAAGACTTTCTTTAATGTCCATTTTTTTTTTAATCCTTATAGAGAAAAGCAAAAAAAGTTAAATTTTAATTTATGGGATGCCGAATCTTTTGTGCCAATTGATAATACAGATTGGGATCTATTTCTTCTGCCCTAAGGTTAATGTCGATACCAAGGAGCTGAGAAGCAGCCACCAAAATGGGAATAGGAAGGATTTCCTCTCCCATCAACCAAGAATTAATCATTTTCTTTCTTTTGCCTCGAAAACTCATTCTCAAAACCTTTTCCAGGACCAAAGCATCACACTTCTCTTTCTCAAAAAGATTGAGTTCGATCAAAGCAGATTCTACTTTTGGTTTAGGGAAAAAACTACTCTTGGGTACCTTAAGGATTCGGTTTACCTCTGCAAAATTGTGGATGAATATAGATATAGAATTGCCTTTTTCTAATAGCTTATCCGCATACTCTTTTTGAACTAAAAAAATACATTTTTTTGGTGTTTGATTTTTTAGTTGAATTACTTTTACAAGAATATCTGTAGTGATATAGTAAGGAAGATTTCCTACAAAATAAAGAAATTCATTTTCCTTATTTTTATCTAAATATTCCAAAATATCTAAGTTCACTACATTGATATCAGATAAAATGTTTTTTAATATTTTTGTTAAGATGGGATCAATTTCTACACAATATAAGTTGTAGTTTTCTATGAGTTTATGACTTAAAGCCCCCAAACCTGGACCAATTTCCAAAACATCTGCTTTGTTAGGTATTCTTTCTCTTATAGCATTTGAAATCTTTTCTATATAATTTGGATCAATTAAAAAATTTTGTCCTAATTTCTTTTGTATACTCCCCTTAGATTCTTTAAGAACCTCTAAAATAACCCTAGGACTATAAAATGGATACTTCATGTTACATAGAGAACAAAGTACAAAAATTGATAGATTCCATAACTTATAAAAAAAATATTTTTAAAATGATGAGGATTTTCTTTTTTTTGGATATAAAGATAATACCCAATAAAAAAAGATAAATATCCAAAACTAATAAGAAAACCCAAATTCATCGTATTAGAAAACTGAAGCCATAATACACTTTTATGATAAAAAAATTCCAACATAGAAATTAAAATATCAAAAAAAAACTTTAGAATTTTCCAGATCCAAAGAGATAAAAAATTCAAAAAGGAAACCTCTAAAGATAGATAATGGATCCCTACTACCAAAAATAAAAAAGGCAAAAATATACTAACATAAGGGACAAAAATCATATTATAAAAAGGAGAAAGTAAAGAATAACCTTTAAAAATATACAACAAAAGAGGCTGAAGAAATAAAGTAGCACAAAAAGTTACAAGAAATTGCAAAATGAAAAATTGATAAACATAAATCTTAATCTTTTCTTTTATATTATAACTCGGAAAAAAATTGCGAAGGATTACCAAATCTTTTAAAGGACTATAAAACAACAAAATACCCCCTACAGACAAAAAGGAAAATACAGTAGATAAATTGAGAACATCGAAGGGAAAAAGAAAAATCATTATTATTAAAGTGTTTAAAAGCAAATCCCCAACCCAACATTTTCTATTTAAAATCATTTGCAAAGAATAGACCCCATAAAAAATATATGCCCTTACCAAAGTAAAGGGAAATTCCAAAAGTAGCAAATAAAAAAATAGAACAGGTAGAGGCAAAAGATAACTGAAAGCACTTTTCTTACCAAAGATCTTACTAAAGGGAAGGTAGAAAACAAAAAATAAAATTCCCAAATGCAACCCACTTGCAGCAAATAAGTGCATCAAACCCAATTTCTTAATTTCTTCTTTGTAGATTTTGTCCATCCAATTCGAGTTCCCAAAAACGAGACCCAAAGCCATTTGTTTTTGCTTTTCTGTTAGAATAGATTCAGAAAGAATTTTGAATATTTTTTCTTTTATTGTACTTTTAAGGTTTTGAGGGCATTCCCATTCTTTTATATTTTTATCCCCTATACGAAAAACATATTTTGCATTATTTTTTGCTAAATATTGGTGGAATTCGTTCTTTTCTTGAATCTTGTAAAAAAAGACTTTCCCATAAAACTGAATCCCCACTCTACATCCAACCCAGAGATTTTTCTTTGGTATTTGTAATGCTGCATGCAAAATTTTATTTTTAAACCTATTGGATTCTATATTTTTATTTTCATATCTCTTTTTATAAGGAGATACATTTTCCAATGTAATTTCAGAGATATACATCCCAGGATACAATACTTTTTGAATGGAGACAGTAGCCCAAAAAGTATGACTAAATCGTAATTTGTTCAAAAGATCATAATCCTCATCGGTTAAATATAATTTTTCTTCTTTTGGTTTTGGGGATTTTTGAAATCTATCGAAATTTATAGAATCTTTTAAAAGGATTAGTATAGCAAAACTATAAACCAAAAAAAGAAAACCCACAAAACCCCAAAAATAATTTAAAAAAAATTTTCTAACAAATAAAAAAAACCCTAAAAACAATACGGAAAAAACCGCCAATTCCGAAATCAAAACTCTTAAGGAAAAACCTGAAAAATAAAAAAATAAATAAAAAAATACAAATACAATTTTTAAAAGAATGGTAACTTTCACAATAATTTATGTATAGATTTTGTGAATTTTTTTTGAATTTTTTTTAATATTTTAAACCAATTTTTTCTCGAATGTCTTGCATAAGTTCTTCTGCAATCCTTTCCGCCTTTTTAGCACCTTCTTTTAAAATCTGGTATACATAATCTTTTTGTTTTTCTAATTCTTTTCTTTTCTCTCTCGCTTCTTTAAAAAATTCTAAAATCGTCACAAATAATTCTTGCTTAATTTGTCCATAACTGGTTCCGGGAGTTATAAATCGATCTCTGAGTTCTTGTTTTTGGTTTTCATTTAAAAATAAACTAAAGATTTTATATAAAATTGAATTATCAGGATCTTTAGGTTCATGAATCCCTTTAGAATCTGTAACAATAGACATAATTTGCTTTTTTAATTTTTTTTCTTCATCGAATATATATATGGCATTTTTATAACTTTTACTCATCTTTCTTCCATCGATTCCTGGCACAACAGAAACTTCTACTTGAATATCAGCTTCGGGTATTACCAATATTTCGCCATAACATCGATTGAATCTTTCAGCAATATCTCGTGTAAATTCGATATGTTGTTTTTGATCTTTTCCTACAGGAACTCTTTCAGAACGAAACAACAAAATATCAGCAGCCATCAATACTGGATAAAAGAACAATCCAGAGTTAGGGATTAGACCTTGGGCCACTTTATCTTTAAAAGAATGTCCCAATTCCAACTGAGAGACAGTTATAAAATTAGAAAGAATCCAGCAAAGTTCCGTAACCTGCGGGACATCGCTTTGCACCCAAAAAAAAGATTTCTTAGGATCAATCCCAACTGCTAAAAAATCAAGGGCTGTATTCCAAATACTTTCTTCTAATTCTTTTCTATTTTGAACTGTAGTCAATGCGTGATAACTTGCTATAAAAGCAAAGAGCTCATTGCCCTCTTGCATTTCTACCATTCTTTTCATCATAGAAAAATAATTCCCCAAATGAGGCCTACCACTTGGCTGAATACCCGATAAGATTCTCATAAAATCCAAATCTTACAATTTTAGCACTGTGTCATTTTATTTTAAAGCTTTCGTTTTTTCTTGGATCCTCTTGGTTCTAATTTCTTCTTTTATATATTCTAAGAAAGAATGGATCAGCCATTCTTTTTGTTCCCCTGTAAAATAATTTCTTACGTTTATTGTTCTTGATTGTTTTTCTTTTTCTCCTACTACAATCATATAGGGAATTTTGAATTTTTCAGCGTTGCGAATTCTTTTGGCAAGAGTTTCTTCGACTTCTATAGTTGCCCTTATTGAATTCTCTTTAAAAATTTCTAAAAGCTCATTGCAATAAGGTAAATAAGACTCTCCTATTGGTAAGATTCTGATTTGTTCTGGAGCAAGCCAGGTAGGAAAAGCTCCTGCAAAATGCTCAATCAAAAATCCTACAAATCTTTCATGAGTACCCAAAGGACTTCTATGTATACAAACAGGTCTTTTAAAACTTCCCTCTTTATCTACATATTTTAAGTCAAATTTTTCGGGCATGAATAAATCCAGCTGACAGGTACTAGCAGTAAAAACCTTACCAATAGAACTTTTGATCTGAAAATCTACTTTAGGTCCATAAAAAGCGGCTCCATCATGTTCCACAACATACTCCAGACCGGACATTTCCATTGCTTTACGAGTCAATTGCTCAGCTTTTTGCCACATCTCTTCGTGACCATGGTATTTTGTATTTTTTGGATTTCTTAAAGCCAGCTCCATCCAGTAGTTTTTGATTCCTAAGACGTTGTAATAATATTTATGCAGTTCGATGACCTTAAGAAATTCTTCAACGGCTTGATCTTCAGTACAATAGATATGAGCATCATTCATAGTCATAGCTCGAACTCTCATTAAACCAAATAAAGCACCTGATTCTTCATAACGGTGGCAAATTCCGTATTCAGCCAGCCTTAAAGGTAACTCTTTATAACTTCTTGGCCTTAAAGAAAAAATAGTATGATGAAACGGACAATTCATTGGCTTTATATAATACCTTTCTCCATCATCAAGCTCCAAAGGAGGAAACATATATTCTTTATAATGGGGTAAATGTTCACTCGTATAAAAAAGTCCTTCTTTTGTTAGAATTGGTGTTGTAACTCTTTGGTAACCCCATTTTTCTTCTGTTTCTTTAGCCCATTTTTCTAATTCTTCTTTTAAGATGAAACCTCTTGGAAGCCATAATATCAAACCTGGTCCGATCTTTTCTGATGTTGCAAACAATTCCAAATCTGTTCCTATTCTTCGGTGATCCCTTTTTTTTGCTTCTTCTAACATTCTTTCGTATTGATTGAGATCTTCTTCTGTATCGAAAAGAAGCCCATAAACTCGTTGCAACTGTGGCCCCTTAGAATCTCCTTTCCAGTAAGCTCCGGAAATGGATTTTAATTTAAAAGCACCAATTTGGCCAGTATGTTCCACATGAGGTCCATTGCACATATCTATAAAATACTCTTTAGAACCATCTGAACTGACGTTTTTATAAAAAGAAATTTCTTTTTCTCCTTGGTTCTTTAATTCTTTAGCAATTTCTACTTTAAAAAATTCACCTTTAGTTGTTAAAAATTCTATAGCTTCATCAATTGGAATTGTAAAACGTAAAAATTTTTGATTTTGCTTTTTTATTTGCTTCATTTTGGATTCTATTATTTTTAACTCTTCTTCTTTTAAAGGAGGATCTACCAAAATATCGTAAAAAAAACCATTTTCTGTGTCCGGACCTATTGCCAATTGGACGTTTTCCCTTATTTGCTTGATGGCTTGTGCCAATACATGAGCAGCACTATGCCTTTGAGTAGAAAGAGAAATTTTTTCTTTTGATATTTGGTTTTTGTCTTCAGAATTCCAATTTTTTTTTAAAGAAGGACTCATAATAAGGATAAAAAATAAACCAAAATAAGAGAGGCAACTAAAAAAAAGAAAATTAAAGATAATAAAAAATATTAATAGTGCTTAAAAATAAGTATTTGTTATTATGATTAAAATAAATCATAAAAACTTACTGATAAATTTTAATCATTTATTAGAGGACTATTCAGAAAATGACAATTATAATAGCGTTTTTAGATTATAATTGTTTAATTTTAATCAAATTTCATATTTATTTTTAACGGTACATTTTGGGCATACGATATAAACTTCTCCTTTAACCCTATACCCTTGATTGGTTTTTATTTTTCCTGTTGCTACAAATTCAAAATCCAATCCTTCCGGAACATAATGTCCGGAACCATACTTTGCAGTTCCTTTCATTTCATATCCACAAGCATGACACTTAACTTTTAATCGAATAACCTCTGCCATTTTCTTGTTAATTATCGGAATCTCAATAAAAAAATTGTGACAAAATTGCATACATATATATTTTTTATTATATATGAAATTTTGTCACAAAAAATTCTTTATAATTTTTGTATTGTTAAAAAATTCGCATTAAATCTTTATCCGAAAAATAAATCTTTCTGTGTTCTTAATGGAACTAATAACTAAAAGAACTACAAAACAAAACCTTAGAATATTCATTTGTTTTATGTTTATTTTTAAACACTTCTGTTTTCAATAAATTGAATCAAATCACAATAAATAGATTGATTAATTAAAGGAATTTGATTCTTTATGTTGCTTTCTTGAATAAAATAGAAAAATATAGAAATGTATAAATTATCCTAAATTTGTTATGATTTAATTTCTTTGCTATCTTAAAAAAAACTTCGAAAAATATAGAATTAATTATGATTAATTTTAATCATTTAAATTTTTTATTTATTGATTAAAATTAATCAATAATTATTTTGCACAATAACTTGCAATTTTTGAATTTATAGAGAAATTCTTTTTTTATCGTACAAAGGGCTTCCCTCTCCTACTACCTATTTTAAGATATCTTTTTTTATTTTCTTAGACACAGGAATTGCTTAAAAATTATTCAATGGCTTCTTGGTTCTTTTTGGTTTTTTGCTTTTTTCTTTGTTTTTTTTGATTCTGTTTTTCCTTTTTTTGGTTTTGGATTGCTTGTTTTTTTTCTGTAAGTCTTTTCTCTCTTTTTACCATATAAATAAAGTGCCGGACATATTGAACATAAGGTTCTGGAATTCTTGTTGGATCAAATGTTAAGGGCGAATCCAATAAATCTTTAATCAAATTTGGCGGGATATCTTCTTTTTCTGAAGAGACTAATATTTCCAATTTATTGCATATCTCTTTGTCATTTACCTCCCGAATTAATTTTTTCATTGTAATTAAAAGTTTTTGTATTCCCTGGTTGTTTTTGCTTAATGCCATTTTTTAATCTCCACTAAGTAAGATTCTTCAAAAATCCATTTTATTTTTATTGATTCCATCTACTACCTTTTTTGACTCAATTTTTTACTAAATAAATCTGATTTTTTAAACATTTGAAAATCAATTTTCTAATGATCCCAATTTTAAAACAAACAGATCTTGCCAACGAATCCATCCATAAGAATCTTATCCTCCCTCCGAACATAAACGAATTCAACAATACACCAAAAGAAAATATTGATTCAGAACCCATAAAAGCCCCTAAGGAAAAACAGGAAAAAAACCTTAAAAAAAACCTATAGGGACTTAAACCAAAATAGAATCCTCCCCTACTCGATTATTTTATAATGGATTTTTCAGAAAATTCCATCAAAGAAAAGAGTCCACAGAAAGGTACATCCTGTTTTACCAATTTTTTGATTTAACAAATACCAAAAAATAGAAAAAACCCGGATACATCACAAAATTTGTTCATAATTCGATTTTTACTTACTTTGAAAATCCAAAAGGGTTTCCAATTCCCAAAGCAAAATGTCTTCGTCCTTTGTAAGCTGTTTCTTGTTATTTTCTCTATATTTTTTTATATATAAATTAATATTTTTTTTAACTTTTTTATTTTGAATTAAATTTTTTTCTATGTACTCCCCCAACTGAGAAAATTGTTTAAGATTCAAATTTTGGATAAAATCATAATACAATTTTAAATGGGAAATATTTTCTTTATTTAGCGTTAATTCTTTGCTATTATGTTTATTCTCTAACATAATTTGTAAAAAGGTGCGGATAACATTAAGTTCTTCTGAAGTTAAATGGAATAGAAAGGGCAATTCATACATTTTGTCAAAATCCAATTTTCTTAAAAATAACCTTGCTGCATATACTGGATTTTTTGTTAGATAATCCTCTCCTACTTTCTGTGCAATATCTGTAATTCTATAATGCTCCCAATCTTCTCTACTCCCAGATTCTATTTCAAAAGTTCCTGCTAAAACATATTTTGCTTTTGGTAAAATGATTCGTAGATTCAAAATATCAAGCCTAGATAAAGAAGAAGAATATACAATCATATCAAATTGATTTTTAAATTCTTTTTGTAAAATATTGTACTCGAGTTTAAGATTCGAAACATAACGCACATAGACAGGGAAAAAATCCAAAAGAAATTTTATATTGATAAAAACTCGAAAAGTTTTATCAACGTTTTTGATTCTATAGTATAGTTCCACTACTCCTTTTTTTACAGGAAGTAAATGAACGGTATTAAATTCATCTACTTGAGGAAGAATTTCCTGTCCAACAAAAATAATAAATGGAAAAGCTCTACCTGAACGAAGTATTTTATTTTTCACTTCTTCTTCGTCTAAAAAATTGTCTTGGATGGTGATAAATTTTTTTTCTCTTAAAGAAATATAATAATTTAAATTGTTATGAGTTTTTTGAAGAATTTCTTTCATCCTTTGATTCCATATTTAGAAATTTTATACTGTAAAGAACCCCTGGAAATACCCAATAGATTGGCCATATGGACTTGATTCCCTCCTACCAACCGATATGCTTGTAATATCAATTTTTTTTCCAAATCTTCTGTGGCGACTCTTAAATTTAAATTTTTTCTGTCTGAAATTTTCCATAAATTTAAGATTAGATCTTCTTCTTTAATTATACCATCTTTACAAATAAAAAAAGCGGTTTCTAATGTTTTGTAAAATTCATACAAATTCCCTGGCCAATCATATTCTAAAATTTTATTTTTTGCTTTTTCGTCGATTTGGATTTTTCTTCTATACTTGGAGCATAATTGGCTGATATAATGATTCATTTCATTTTCCAATAAACTTTTTACTTCCCTAATGGGTTTTATAATTACTTGGTTCAACTTCAATACCTGCCACAAATTTTGATCGAACTCACCAATTTCTACAAGTTTTTCAATTTGATAATGGGATACAAAAATCCAATAAGGATTTTTATTTTCTATTAGAAATTGATAAATCTGTCTTTGCACCTCCTTATGCAATTCAACCACATCATAAATTACGATGGCTTCCAGATCCATCTCCAACAAGAAAATTACCCTTTGGGTTTTTAACCTTTCCCCTGCATCCAAACCAAAGAGTTCTTGAAGTTGTACTTTTTTAGAAAGATTCGCAGGTTCAAACCATTGGACTTTCTTTTCATGAAATCCTTTCAATCTCATAAAATTTTTTAAAAAAATTTCAATCCCACTTCCCAATTCAGAAATAATTAAAACTGGAGATGTTCTATAAACTGCATTTCCTAATTCTTCTTCTAACCATACAGGTAAATCTTCTAAGGACTCTCTTAAAAAAGCAAGTTCTTGAAAAAAAGCAAGAGCCAAAACTTCAGAAGAAGGAATTTGTTTAGAAATTATAAAAAAAATTATAAAATTCAAATAATTTATGTCATCTACCATACTGAGCATTTGATATCCTTGAAATTCAAACTCCAAATATCCTTTTTCAAAAATCCCTTCCCAAAGTGCAAAACTACCTTGTAAATCTTCTATAAAAGCTTTATTCTCAAAAATACCTCTTTTTCGTATCAGGACAAATTCATTAGATACTACTTTAAAAAAAGCATACTCACATCCTAAAGTATCCAATAAGGAAGTTGTAGTTCTATTTTTAAATTTTTTTATAAAAAATTGATAAGAATTGGATTCCATTATGTAATATTATCGAAAATAATGAATAAGAAATTTCCTGGATAAGAAAAAAATGTCGGATGTCCGAATTGATTATTGTTGATTTTAAAACCTTTAAGGATTTTAATAGGATTGTTTGATTTTTCATTTCATGAAAGTTTAATAGAATGCTTTCTATGTGATTATTTATTAAAACAAAAAGATCGGTTAGAAATAAAAATCAGTTTATCATAATAAAAATTTTTATCCTTATATTCGGACATCCGACAATTAAAACAAAATTATTAAGAATCAAAAAAGAAAAAAAGTTGCCTGAGAAATTCGTAAGAATTGTTTTAACTTTGTGGTTTCTGAAAAAAATAAAAAATTTGTAATCGCAATCACAAATCAAAAAGGCGGAGAAGGCAAAACTACAACAGCCATAAATTTGTCTTGCGGTCTTGCAAAAAAAAAATTAAAAACTTTATTGATTGACATGGATCCCCAAGCTAATTCAACAGGAATATTTGTAAATCCTGAATCTCTTGAAAAAAGTTTGTACAATGTATTTTCCCAAAATCTTGCTTTAGAAGAAATCATTATAGCAACCGGTATAGAAAATTTGGATTTGGCTCCATCCAAAATTACTTTAGCAGAAATAGAATCTTATGGCCTCAATGTAGATGCACCTTATATTTTAAGAGATAAAATTCAAAGTATCAATAACTACCAAATGATCATTATTGATTGCCCTCCTTCTTTATCAATTTTTACAATTAATGCATTGGTAGCTGCAACCCATGTGATCATTCCAGCACAAGCAGAAAAATTTTCTGTTGATGGAATGACTGGTTTAAAAAATACTATAAATTCTATTAAAAGAAGGATTAATCCCGATTTGGAAATTCTGGGAGCTTTAATTACCCAAACAAGACCTCGGACTGTCTTGACAAGGACAATTCTTCCTATCATTTCTCAGTTTTTCCCTGTTTTTAAAACTTCTATTTCTCAAGGTGTGGTAATCGGAGAAAGCCATCTGGCAAAAAAAAGCATCTTGGATTATGCCCCCGAAAGCAACCAAGCAAAAGAATACTTAAGTTTTACAGAGGAATTATTGAATGAGCTCAAAAGCTAAAAAATTAGGTACTTTGGCAGATATTTTTCAGGCAGAAAAATTGGATGGTACCATTCTAAAAATACCCGTACATAAAATAAAACCTTCGGAAATTCAACCTCGACAGAACAGGACCTTAAAAATTGAGGATTTATCCAAAAGCATTTCTCAAGATGGTTTACTTTCGCCAATTCTTGTAACCAAAGAAAATGATTATTATAGAATCATTGCAGGAGAGAGAAGATACCATGCAGTAATTTCTTTAGGATGGAAGGAGATCGAATGTAAAATTATTTCTCGAGAAACAAAAGACTACTTTCGTATTTCTTTGATTGAAAATCTTCAGAGGGAAGATTTAACTCCAGAAGAAGAAGCACAAGCAATGCTGTTTTTAAAAAAACAAGAAAACTTAACAGATTCTGAACTTGCGAATTTGTTAGGAAAATCAAGAAATTATATTTCAGAAATCTTAAGTATCAATGAATTACCAAAAGAGGCGATCCAAAGATGCAAAGATTTAGGTTTTCTTAATAAAAACTTTTTAATTCAAGTAGCCCAAGCGTTTAAAAAAGGGAATTTGGATTCTTTTCTAAATGCTCTTGAAGAAGGAACCATCAAAACTGTAAAAGATGCAAAAAAATTCAATAAAATTCCAGTAAAGGCTCATTTTAGAGAGAAGCCAAAAAAAGAGAATGAAAAACAACCTTACTACGAAATCCACTTAGAAGAAAATAAAATCCTTATCATTACAGAAGATAAAGTCTTAGCCAAAAAAATTCATCATTGGATCAAAGAAAACATTGAAACATTACTAAAATAGAGTATCCAAAAAACCTTTTGTATAAGAAACCAGTTTTTATTTTGCAAGGAAAATCATAAGAAATACGAACCACCGAGAAATCTAAGAAAAATTTAGAAAACTAAGTAGCATAAGTAGGGGAAACATAAATTCAAGGTTTTTTTATAGATTCCATTTTTCTTAACGTTTTCTTTAACCTAAAAAATTATTAAATAAAATTTATAAATTTTTTTAAATTTGAAGTTTTTTTTCTTATTTTGATCTTATTCTACTAAACAGGTACTAAGATATATTAAAGAAAATTTTTAATTTTTTTTTACTAAATATCTGTAAAGTACGAAAAGTACTTGACTCTATAAATAGAGGCGACATATTTAAATAGTTAATACATAAAGTTAAATAAAAAGCAGGTAAAAAATACCCCTCTCTATATAAATAATAGGAGAGGGGTTGGGGCTTCATTGGGAATGAATAAGGTCAAGTTATACCTGCAATAAAAAAAGTCAACCAAAAAAAGAAGCCCCGCATAGAATTTTTGTAAAATTTTAAGGAAAGAACTATGTTAGGAAAAGATTTTACATATTTTAAATTTGCTTGTGAATTAATAGATGCTGGAATTTGGGCAAAATTATCTCCAGGGGCTAGAACTTTGTATCCTGTTTTGCTAAGATTTACTGATAGAAACTTTTCACCAGTATATCCTGGAACAAAAAAATTATTAGAATTGACAGGCTTTAAGCAGAAATCTAGCCTAAGAAAGGCAAGAAAAGAACTAGTGGACTTTGGACTAATCAGCATCACTACAGGGACAGGAAGAAAAAACACCGTTTATCATTTTAGGTTTGATTGGATATCCCCCAGAAGCACACTAAAGACTACCCCAGAGGAGCAAAAACACACCCCCCAGAATGGTATTGATTCACCCCCTAACACAACGGCCTCATTACCCCCACAGGCACCTATCTGGCAGCCACCTTATAACCAGATACAAATATCTATAAATAATAACCAAAGTACAGATGGTACAAGAAATTTCACAAATACTTCTGAAAAAAAATCCCAAGAAAACTTAGATGAATTTTACGAACTCAGAAAGCAATTTGGTTCCCAAAATGTTGATTTGGCAATCTCTGAGGCTAAATTAGCAGATCTACCCATAACCTATGCAACTATCGAAAAGATTCTAAAAGCAAACCATTGGAATTTTATGCGTTTTGAAACTTTGTTGGAAATCTTAAAACAAAAGGTTTCAGAAAGCACTTTCAAAATTATAAAAAATTCGTTTCTTAGGGAAGAAAATGGTTTTTTAATTTTTACGGACTCCTTGCCTATGTACCTAAAAAATATATTGTATAAGCTTTGTGAAAATATTTTGTTTGAACCAGTGAATCCTTCTACAAATTTTGCTACAAGAATGGAGTGGAGGTAGTATGAGTATTCGAATTTCTCATCCCTATGTATATAGTTTTCAAAATCTTAGAATTTCTAGTGGACAATATACGCTGGATGAAAACAACTATTTAGAATCTTATATTTCTGAGAAAAAAGATAGTTTTTCTACAGAATATTTAATTGCATCTTTTGATGAATTGATTTATTTTAATCAATTAAAAATATCTTCCAATTCCCATGCTCCCAAATTGGCACCTACTACTTTTCGATTTGAGATTTCTTTAGATGGGGAGATTTGGGAACCAATTCTAAAAGAAGCTTCATTTGGTTTTCCAACAGAAGGGGAATACAATTGGAATTTTTCTCTACTTCAGGCTAAATATATCAAATTTATTTGTTTTAATACAAATTACCAGAATATTTATCAGGTAGCCATTGGAAAGTTGCATGTTTGTATTTCTGGTATTGTGGATATAAAAGTATCTAGTCAATTGGATAGACTTTGGGTTAAAGAAAATCTCATTGACCAAAGGCAAGAATATGGATGGTCAAGTGCCTTAAAAAAAGAAGATACACCGGAATTTATAGAGTTTGATTTAGGTTCTATTAATCGTGTAAATGAGATCAGAATGTTATCAAAAAATCAAAAAGAAACATTTTTTCCCATTTCCTTTCGTTTTGTTTATAGTGATGATGGGATTACTTGGCATCATTTGTTAGAAGAGAATGGCTTTTTTGCTGAACCTAAAACTTGGTATCGATGGAGATTCTTCCCCGTCAATATGAGATACATAAAAATATTGATTACAGAAAATGCAATTACGAGGGAAGGTAAGTATGTTTCGCAAATTATAGAAGTTGAATTTTATGCTGATTCAGATGCCCTTGAAAAAGGAAGTAAAGCTTTTGGTTTTGGAAGCATTCCTTATGCTTCTGTTTTAAGAAGTGGAATTGTGCGTTTGGCGTTTGATGGAGAAAGTAAAGAAGGAAAGGTAGTCCAAAGTAATGATGGAAGGTTAAAAGAAGCAACCACTGAATCCAAAGGTATAGTAGAGTTGGCTTCTGATGGAGAGGATAGGGAAGGGGTTGTGGTGCAGGGAAATGATAGACGGCTAAAATATGCTTCTGAGGATTTGCCCGGAATTGTTTGTTTTGCAAGAAATAGGGAAGAAAAAGCCTTATATGCTGTCCAAAGTAATGATGAGCGGCTCAAGCCTGCGACGACACAGAGCAAGGGTATTGTAGAATTGGCAGAGGATGGAGAGGATAGGGAGGGGGTAGTGGTACAAGGAAACGACAGACGCTTAAAATATGCAACTACAAACTCTTATGGAATTGTTAAGTTAGCCAAATTGGGTGAATCTATACCCAACTTGGTTGTACAGTCAAATGATCCCAGGTTGCGAGAAGCCACAACAGAATATAAAGGAATTGTAAGATTGGCAAAGTTAGGAGAAGAGAATTCGGATTGTGTTGTAGTAGCTAATGATCCGAGGCTCAAGCCTGCGACGACACAGACTAAGGGTATTGTAGAATTGGCAGAGGATGGAGAGGATAGGGAGGGGGTAGTGGTACAAGGAAACGACAGACGCTTAAAATATGCAACTACAAACTCTTATGGAATTGTAAGACTTTGTCCTAAAGGCGAATCTGTATCGGAGACTGTAGTCCAAGGTGATGATCCCCGTCTTTCGGATGCAAGAAATCCTTTACCCCATGAGCATAATTATGCTTTAAAGGAGCATGAATTTAATAGTCATATTGGAATGTTGAAAATCGAAAGAGAAACAGGTACTCATTACGAAGAATGTTTGCCACCCGATTTTACCTATAGCCCAATCATTGGTGTGAATACGGGAGAAGGTAGTGGAATATCAGGAAAAGGGAAAATTCGGGGTATCCTTGGATATGGAGAAAAAGAAGGGGTTACGGGCTTTTCTGAACAAGGAACTGGAGTAGTCGGGAAAACAATGCAAGGGATTGGGGGAAGTTTTTTCTCTGAAAGGAATTTGGATTTGATTTTAGGAATCTCTTCCTCTGACTTTGATGATTTTTTAAACAATAAAAAAGAATTCGTATCAAAAAATTCTTTTTTTGTATCTGGTAAGAGTTATTTTTTGAATTCTATCTTTTTAGATAGTTTAAATAGTAAACAGCTACCAGTAATTGCTATGTATATGCCGGTAAAAGAAAAAGAGATTTTTTTACCTGGAGATTTAGTGATTGCTTCTACCAAAGCCGGATATGTTCAGAAATGTCACCATAAAAAAAGCAATAAAGTGATAGGAGTAGTTGTGGAAAGTGCTTCTATAATTTTAAATAGTGATGTTTCTAAAGAGATAAAAAATACTTTGGATAAAGAAAAAATCTTGGTTGCTCTTTTTGGAATTGTACCAGTGAGGGTATATACAGAGAAAATTATAGTCGAACCAGGGGATATTCTTATGTCTTCTTTCCAGTCTGGTTGTGCAGAAAAGTATTTTGGTGATTTTGAAATGGGAACTGTTGTGGGTAAATCCTTGGGTACAGTTAAAAAGGGGATAGAAACGATACCTGTTTTACTTACTTGGTAGTTCCAATTCCATTAAGGAGTTATACATTTCGTCTACTTTTTCTAAAAAGAAAGTTATTTCATTACTTTCTTTTTTGATGCCCATTGATTCTAAGTCTGTAAATTGAATGTCTTCTCCCAATAGTCTTAGGGATAAAACATTGTAAGCTTTTTCAATGGGGTCGAATACATATTTTCTATAGTAAAAACGAGTTATCAAGTACGTAAAAGCTATCATAAAGAAAGAAGTAATTAAAAAAATAGTTTCTAAGTAATTTTTGTTTTTGTAAAGATCTAAAAAGCTTACCAAAATTCCTTCTGATGGTGTTTTTCCTTCTAAAAATATAAAATGCACATCTGGAATTAGAGAATCTCTTAAAAAATCTTTATTCACATAATAGATTTCGTATAACTTACCTGTTTCTTTTTGTTCAATTTTTAGAATCCATTTAGCGGGAACTTTTTGAACGATTTCTTTTACGTTATAAAATTTAGTTAAACTTTGGATCTGATGAATTCTATTTTCTCTTTCTGTTTCTACATATTTTGCATATAAGAAACTAGTAAATAAACTTCCTAAAAAAATAAAAGTAAAAACTACAATGCTTAAAGAAGAACTCATATTATTAAAAAATGATGGCAATTTTTCTTTATAATGAAAGGTTTTTTCGTCTAGTAAAATTTGGGTTAAAGGTACTAATCTAAGAAAGAGGACCCCCCTTAATAGTGTAGAAGCGGGTAAATCATAAAATTGAGGTTCAAAAAAAATATGCAAAATCCAAGAGGGTAAAATTGTAAAAAAATCCAAAAAAAAATAGGAGCGTATATAGGGATTGGTACAGATTAATCTTAATAAATTTTCTAAAGTAAAAAAAATTAAAATTATAAAGTGGATAATTTTAAGAATCCATAAATACTGAAGAGGCAGGATGATTAAAGAAGTATAGGCAATTATGCCAACATTAATTATTGTAATTAAAAAGGAAATCACTAACAAAATGGGATGATTGGTTAAGTTTCTTAGTATAAAGATGAACTGTTTAAATATTTTAAGCATAAGTTCAAATACTATTTTCGGTAAGCAAGCAATTTTTTGAACTTAGAATTTTTTATTAAGGAAGAATTTTTCTAAAAAAAAGTAGAAAAAAAAGGATGAGTAAATAAAAAGGTACATAATGCAAAAAATTCACACTATAATAAGTAAAAAAAAACCAACTTTTTCTTTTGAATTTTTTCCACCCAAAACAGAAGAAGGAGAACTGCAATTACAAAATACAATTTTGCAATTAAAAGATTTAAAACCTGATTTCGTTTCCATAACTTATGGAGCAGGGGGTACCAGTCAAATTAAAACAGAAGCATGGGCATACAAAATACAAAAAGAATTGGATTTATTGTCTATGGCTCATTTGACCTGTATTAATGCAAGTAAAGAAAAAATTTTGAATTTACTAAAACAATATCGTGAGAACTCCATACAAAATATAATGGCTTTAAGGGGAGACCTTCCTCAAAATCAAGTTTTATATTATAGATATTTTCGCTATGCAAGTGATCTGATTTCTTTTATAAGGCTTCACTTTAACAATTCTTTTTCTATTGGTGCTGCTTGCTATCCCGAAAAACATCCCGAAGCAAAGACTTTGGAGGAAGATATAGAAAATTTAAAAATCAAAGTAGATTCGGGAGCTGATTTTTTAATTACCCAACTTTTTTTTGATAATGAGAAGTTTTTTGTATTTCGAGATAAAATCAAAGCAAAAGGGATTTCAATTCCTTTAATTGCTGGAATTATGCCAATTACTGCATACAAACAGATCGAAAAATTTACTAAGATGGCGAATTGCAAAATCCCCGATTCTTTGTATTCTAATTTAGAAAAATATAAAGATTCCGAAGAGGATTTAAAAAAAATCAGTATTGAGTTTTCTGTAAATCAATGTCAAGAACTTTTAAACAATGGAGTAGAGGGAGTTCACTTTTATACTTTAAATCAGAGTGTAGCTACACAGGAAATTCTAAAAAAAATTCACGTGTATCTTACTAAATAAGGTGGGTTATGGAGTCCAAAATAAAAGAAAACTATCTAACTTTATCGAATATAAGCAATATTGTTTTTAAAATCAATTCAGAGCAAGATTTGCATAGTTTGCTTACTACTATTATGGATACGGCTCGCGAACTTTTAAAAACTCAAGGAGCTTCTTTACTTTTATACGAAGAAGAAACGGGAGATTTAATTTTCGATATAGCTCGAGGCGATAGAAGTAGTATATTAGCAAGAAGAAGAATCCCTGCTGGTAAAGGAATTGCGGGAGAATGTGCGAAACTAAAAAAACCGATTATTGTAAATGATGCTCAAAGGGATCCAAGACTACACAGAACAATAGATGAGACTAGTGGTTTTATAACAAAAAAACTCATTGCGGTACCTATGATGGCTCGAGATAAACTAATTGGGGTTTTGGAAGCGGTGAACACAATAGATGATAGAAATTTTACAAAAAGAGATATAAAACTACTTATGTTTCTTTCTGGAATGGCTGGTATTGCCATTCATAACAGAAGGTTGTACCATGAATTGAAATTGAGAGTCGAAGAATTGAATTGTATTTATGAAATCTCCCAAGCAATTTACCAGCATGATCATTTGGATTCTTTGTTAGAAGGAATTTTGGAATCTATATCCAGGATATTAGAAGTAGAGAGGTTATCCATTGTTTTAAAAGAAGGAAATACATCTGGATTTTTTGTTAAAAAGACTTTAGGTTTTAAATTAGAAGAAAAAGATGTAAGAATAGACCCCGAAAATAGCATAAGTTCAATTGTTTTTAAATCCGGAGAGGCTCTTTTAGTTCGAGATATAATAAAAGATTTAGGATTTTCTACAGAATATGCGAATCGATATAAAACAAGATCGTTTATTTCTGTTCCTATAAAAAAAGAAAAAGAGGTTATTGGGATATTAAATGTTGCTGATAAAAAAAATGGTATGGTTTTTGATCAATTTGAATTGAAAGTTTTACAAACTGTAGCTAGTCAATTGAGTTCTGCCTACCAGCGAATCGAAGCTAGAAAAAAGGAATTCGAAATAAAAATTTATAAAAAAGATTTAGAAATGGCAGCGGAAATACAAAGAAATTCTTTACCATCCATACCTTCTCAAATAGGGGGGATGGAAATTGCTGCTGGTTATAAATCCTGTAGAGATGTAGGTGGTGATTTTTATGATTTTCACTATCATACAGAAAATCTCATTTCTTTTGTGATGGCAGATGTCTCTGGGAAAGGAGTACCTGCTGCTTTATTTATGGAATATGCAAAAACTTTGTTAGGAAGTATGATTCCCCGATTTTTGCATCCTGTGAAAACTTTAATAGAAGTTAACCAAGAACTGATGAGAAATTCGCGAATGGGGCTTTTTGTAACTGTTATGTTGATCCAGATAGAAAGAGATTTAAAAAGATTAAGAATAGGTTCAGCAGGTCATAACCACCAAATTTTGTATAGAAAGGACCTTAAACAAATTGAGCTCTTATCAGCAAAAGGACCACCTTTGGGAGCTATACCAAATGCAGAATACAAAGAAAGTATTTATCATTATACAGAAGGAGATTTCTTGGTTCTTTATACAGACGGCATTACCGAAGCTCATAGGGAAAATTATGAGCAATATGGAGAAGATAGACTTTTTGAAGTTATTAAAAAAAATTCAGAGAAATCCCCTAAAGAGTTGGTGGATATGATTTTTAATGATGTTCTAAACTTTATAGAAGGTTTTGAAATGATGGATGATGCAACCTTGATGATAGTGAGGTTATGAGCTTAAAAGCGAGAAACAAAAAATGACTAAAATAATATTGAATTTTATTGACAATATTCAAGTAAAAAGAACCATAAAGATAATGTTCCCAAAGCAAGGACAATTTTTTTACTTTGTGCTTTTTCTTGGATTTATGAACTGTCTTGGTCAGAGCAAAAAGCAAAACCTAACAGATGAAAATCCTATCCAAATCCAAGAGGAAAAGATAGATTGCAATTATTTTTGGCCAGCCAAGCAAATCCATGTATGTATTAAAGATATGCCAAAGAAAGAATGCGAAGATTTATTTTCTTCAGGACAGTTTATTATGGAAAAAGAGTGTTATTGTGATACTTCTAAGAAAGAAAAAAACTTTATAAAGGGACAAAATTATATTCAATATGATTGCCGATAGGAGGAATTTATGGATCAAAAATATTTTATTGTTTTTTTAATTTTTTTTATAGGGATGTATTGTAAATCTACGGATCCCACGAAACCTCAAAAAGGAAGAAAAGTTGCTATAGTTTGCGAAAACCAAAAAGCCATTCGGTTTCACTATGATCCTGAAAGTGGTAGTATAATAGAAAAAGGGCCAGTTCTTCTTCCTAAAGAAGTAGATTGTAAAAAAGCAGAAGGAATGGAAGAAAAAGAAATCTTGAAATTTAAAAGAGAAGGTAGGTGGATACAGTATTATAAAGACACAACAAGCATTTTGGCAGAAGGCGAAAATAAAGATAACAAAAGGGAAGGTGAGTGGAAATTTTATGATCAGAAAGGAAATTTGGCAAAAACTGTTCTATATAAGCAAGGTAAAAAAGAAGGTAAAGAGATCGCGTATTTTGGAGAAACAAAAGTTATAAAATCTGAGGGGCAAAATATCAATGATAAAAAAGAAGGGGAATGGGTTTTTTACTCAGATCCTCAGCATCAATGTATAAGTAAAGGAATTTATAAAGAAGACAATAAAGAAGGAGAATGGGTAGAATGTTCAGAGGATCCACAAAATAAAAAATGGTATATTTCTTTTAAAGGAGCTTATTATAAAAATTTAAAAGATGGTCCAGGCGAAGCCTACCATCCCAATGGCAAGTTGTCTTCTAAGGGAAATTATCGAGCAGATTTAAAGTGTAAGGAAAATCCACCCCCTGAAGGCGAACAGATGTGCGAAAAAAAAACTGGTAAATGGCAATTTTATTTTTCGAATGGAAACCTTATGGAAGAAGGGAATTATGATCCTCAAACTGGAAAGAGAACAGGTATATGGAAAGAGTACTACGCTTCTGGGGAGCTTCGCGGGCAGGGGAATCGGGAACATACAAAAACGGGTCGATGGACATTTTACGATAAAACAGGAAAAATCATAGGGCAGTACGATTTTAAAGGAAATGATTTTATGGCTAGCTACTGTGTTGAATTTAAAGAAGACAAAAAAATAGCGGAAGGTCCATGCACAGCCAAAATGATAAAATACGAAGTAGAAAAAGATTCCTTAAAATTTTCTGATGGGATGAAGCAAGGTAAATGGAAAGGGTATCATCCCAATGGGAATTTGGCTTGGGAAGGAGAACTAATTATGAACAAAAGGCAAGGGCAATGGAAAATTTATGATGAATTGGGTAAGCTTATAGGAGAGGGTACTTACAACATGGACAAAAAAACAGGATTATGGAAAGAATTGGTTGACGGAAAATTTGTGACAAGAGAATACGATCAATTTGGAAGGTTAAAACAGTAGAAATCTTATGAAGACAAAACATCAAAGTACAACTTTAGAAAAGGATAGTTTTTTGCAGGATGATATGGATGAAATTGATTTATATGAATTGTATTTAACTTTACAAAAAAGAAAAAATATAATACTGCTTACAATAATAGTAATTTTTTTAGGGGGGATTGTTGTTTCTTTATTCATAAGGAATCCCTATACCTATGAATTCCAAATTAAAAGCAATTTAGATCTATATGCAATTACAAATCCTACATTTTTGCTAAGTCGAAGAGATCTAATGTGGAAAGTAAAAAATTTTATTCGTAGTTATGAAGAAAACCAAAAAGGTCTAAGTATAAATATAAAAGAAGATAAGCAGGATCCAACAGTGGTTTTGGTAACTATAAAAACTACAAATAAAGATATCCTTCCTAAGGTAATCCAAGAACTAAAAATTTTTTTAGAAAATGACCCCATCCTAAAAGAATTGCGTAGTCTAAAAGAATGGAGGGAAATTCAAGAAAGAAAAGAAATAAGAGAATTTATAAAAAACCAGAGAAAGATAATCGATTCTTTAGAAAATCTAAAAAATCCCAACTTAGGTTATGATATACATAATAGTTCTTTAGAATTAATGAAAAGAGAAAGGCTTCTTCAAATTTTAGAGAAAATAGAACTCTTAGAATTTCGGTATCCAAAATTTCCAGAGAAGCCTCAAAACAAAAAAGCAATAGTCTTAACTATTTCTTTCTTTTTAGGTTTATTTTTGGGTGTTTTCTTAGCACTTTTCTTGGAATATTGGTATAAAAGGAAAGCTTCTTTCCAAAATAGAATTAGTGGTTAGAGTCTTGAAAATAAATCATTTTTTCAACGGGATCAAATCGAATATTTTTTTTAAAGATCGTACTCATGATGGGAAATTTTCTTTCGTAATAATGGATTACAACTCCTGCATAAATCGTGTGGTGGATTTTTATTTCTATGGGATTGGGGTTAAAGATATTTTTTTTTAAATGCTCTATAACAGCTTTTTTTTTCAAATAGGTTTCCTTATACTTATTAAAAATTTGAATTTTGTGAGGGATCTGAGTTCTTACTTTTTCTGGAATAAAAATTTTATTTTGGACTTTTTGATTGTATTCCTTTAGTTCGTTAGAAAGTTTTAAAGTCTCTTCTTCTATCTTTTTGAATTCATCAACCATAGTTTCTAAAAGCTTTTGGTAATTGAAATGATATCCTACATAAAGATTTGTTGTAATCTGACTTTCATTCCCCAAACTACCTACCTCTAAGAATTCGTAAAAAGTGATATTCCCTCCTATTAAAATACTTTTAGGGTTTTCTAATAAAATAGATTTATGACAAATGATATTCGAATTTAATATGGAATTCTTTACTTGAATCAATCCTTCGCATTGAAGATTTGTATTTTCTATAAACTCTGCAAAGACATCTCCTTTACACAAAATTGTACCTTGGTTTGCTGTATGAATACCTCCCTTTACAATCAGATTGCCCATCACTCGAATCAAACCGCTTTCTAAATTTTCTTCTATATTTAGATTTTTTCCGCAAAAAATTGATAATCCTCGCAAAACATTTTTTTTTATAAAAATCGAATTATTAAATTTCAAATTTCCCTTTTCTATAGAAGCGTCTTCTTCTATGATCAAGTCGCTACTTACATCCAAACAATTTTCCTTAAAAGTAAGAACGCCATAAATTTTAGAAATCCCTAACAAGGTTTTATCTTCTTGTGGAATGGTTTCCATATTGTTTCCCAGAGTAATGGGAATGGGTTTAGGCTCTTTAGAAGGAATTTCTTCTCCGTAAATATTGATCCCTGGTTTTCCTTTATAAGGTGGTTTTAAAATTACAAGCTTTTGTTTAGGTTGTACAATTTTGTAGTATTCAATATTTTTATGATCTACTTTTCCATCGGGTGTCATGGGAATTTTTGGTTCTAAAGAAATTAAGAGTTGATAGCTTCCATCAATGGATTCTTCTGGTGCTATTCCTTTGGCAATTACTTCTTTTACGTTTACATAGGTTTCTTTTGGATTTTTGAGGATTTCCAGAACTTGTTTGATTTTTTCTTTTTGAACTCCGAAGGTAACCCTTTTTTGCCTTAATAAGGAGTAAATATTTTCTTCGTGTAAAGAAGGAAGGGGAACCCCTCTATAGATTAAATATAGTTGTAGCTTATCTTCTGTTTCTTGTAAAAAAATTTCTTCCATCTTATACAATTTAAAGGAAATTTATTTTTTTCTTATTGTCAATCCTTTAATCACCCTTGTTTTAATTTGCTTGTCAGGGGAATTGAAAAAAAATACTAAACAAAAACCTTATGTTTCAGAAAGGTAAAAAAGCATTAATATTATCAGGTGGCGGTGCAAGAGGAGCATACCAAGCAGGAGTTCTAAAGTTTTTGAAAGAAATGAACTGGAACCCAAATTTGATTTGTGGAACTTCCGTAGGAGCTGTAAATGCTGTAGCATTGGGTTGTGGATTGGAACCCGAAGACATTGCTTTTTTATGGAAAACTATAGAAAAAAAACAAATCTATAAAATTTCTCTATGGAAACAAATCCAATATTATCTTACAAGAAAAGGCTTTGTTCCTTTGATGGATACAGAGCCGTTAAAAAATTTATTATCCCAATTCTTTGATATTCAAAAACTTAGAAATTCTAACCGAGAAATCATAATCACAGCTGTAAATGTAAAAACTGCTCAGCTTAAGTTTTTTAATCACAAGATAATTGATATTGAGCACATTATGGCATCCAGTGCCATCCCTGTTTTTTTCCCATGGCAATATATAGATGGTGAACCTTATTGGGATGGAGGTGTTATGGCAAATACTCCCATTTTACCTGCCTTAGAGAGGGGTATTACAGAAATTATTGTAGTTTTACTTTCGCCTGTAGGGGGTCTAAAATTGCCTTTACCAAGTACAAGAAGACAAGCTATAGAAAGAGTATTTGAGCAAAGTTTAATTGGTTCTTACCAATCTTTTTTGTCTCATTTGGCATGGCAAAAAAAGATAAAATCCCAACAAGGATTTTTAAATTTTTTAAAAAGGCGTATCATTACCATAGAAGACATACGAATTGGAACTATAGCACCGGTAAAAATGTTAGGATTTGGTTCTTTGTTGCGATTTACTCAACAACAAACGGATGTACTTCTTCATATGGGGTACAATGATGCAAGGTATCAATTGGCAGAATTTTTTGAACTAAATAAGAAAGCTTAGTTTTGATTCAAACCTACAATATACAATTTTTTTGGTATACAGAATTTCTGTTTGCTTTTTTTTAAACATTAGTTTTTCTATCCTTGTGACATCTTCCTTGTTAGAGAATCCACCTAGGTATTTAGAGTTTTACGAGACTCGCCGTAAGGAATTTCTAAATAGAATTGATTTTGCAAAAGAATTGTTAAAAAGCTGTAAAGTTTGTCCGAGGGAATGTTTCATTGATAGATACCATAAATTTGGTTTTTGTAGAATAGGTACTAAGGCTCGAGTTTCTTCTTTTTTTCCTCATTTTGGAGAGGAGGACTGTTTGCGAGGTTGGAATGGAAGTGGTACTATTTTTTTTACCATGTGCAATTTAAGATGTGTTTTTTGTCAGAATTACGAAATTAGTCAGAATATAGATTTTGCATCTAGAGAAATTACGAGTGAAGAACTGGCCAACATAATGTTGTATTTACAGAGTCGAGGAGTTCATAACATTAATTTTGTAAGTCCCGATCATGTCGTACCCCAAATCTTAGAAGCAATTTTTTTTGCAATCCAAAAAGGCTTACGTATTCCTCTCGTATACAATTCTAACGCTTATACTTCTAAAATTTCATTAGAACTTTTGGATGGGATTATAGATATTTATATGCCCGACTTTAAATTTTGGAGCGAAGATGCTTCGAAATTTTATTTAAAAAGCGAAACTTATCCCAATGTAGCTCGAAATGCAATTTTGGAAATGTATAAACAAGTAGGAGATTTCGAAGTAGATCCTTTTGGTATTGCCATCAAGGGTCTTTTGGTTAGACATTTGGTTATGCCAAATTTTATAGAAGATTCAAAAAAGATTTTAGACTTTTTATCAAAAGTATCCAAAAATATCTATTTGAATATAATGGCTCAATACAAACCTGCAAATAAAGTTCCTAGACGTAAGGATCTTTATGCAAAAATTAATAGGACGATTTTTTTAGAGGAATACAGAGAAGTAGTGGAATATGCTTACTCTCTTGGTTTTCGAAATATAGATCATCATAACATTTGATAATGTTTCTTTTATTTTCGTTTAATAAAAATAAGAAAACTTATGAAGCCTTGGAAGCCTTTAAGAGATTTTAAGGAAGCCGACTTCTCTTATAATCAAGAAAAAAAGATCTCTGAATCCAAAAAAAATTTAGATCTTAACCAAGAAAAATCAAAAAAATTAAAAAAATGGATGCCTCCTAAAATCGAAAATATAAAGAAAAATCCAAAAAAGCCAACTTCGAAGATTCAAGAAGTTCAAACAAATGCGAACTTTCTTTCTAAAAGTTTTCCGTCTGATATTTCCAAAGAATATTTAGAAGAAACAATGCGAACCTTTTTTTATCAATCCATCGATATTTTAAGAAATTGGTACTGGAAAAGAGATCAATTTTACGAAAAAAAAATTTATATTATATTTAGAAGTATTTCGAAAGAATTTTTGAAATCCTTATTGTTAAATATGAGCACTGGCGAAAGAAAAGAATTCATTCGGATTTATCAAAATGAGTATTCAGTAACAAAAACAGACATTTTATTATCTCGAAAAGAATTTTTAGATTTGCTTTCTCAATTATAATTTTTAATTCAAGAATTTAAACAATTTGGAATTAGGGTTAAAAAATTGTTTGGTAAATTCGAAATCGGGAACGAATTTTCCATGAATTTTATTTTTGATTGCAAAATCGCATAAACTGATTCCAGAAATGATCTTTGGTTTTTGTAGTTTATGTATAGTTTTTAGTATTTGTAAAGTTCCTCCTTGGGCTTTTTCTAATTCCAGAACTCCTAACGGTCCGTGCATAAGAACTAAATTGGTTTCTTTTATTTTATTTTCGAAATTTTGAATTGTTTTGGAACCGATGTCTACAGCGATAAAAGGAGAAGAAATTTCTTTTGGAGAAGTCTTAAGTTTGGCTGTATTAACAATTTTTTCTGTAACCAAATGATCAATTGGTAAATTTACTTCGCATTCTTCGAATTCTGCCTTATTCATTATCTGAAACATATCGCTAAGTTCTTCCGAGGAATATGGGCTATTCCCCACATCCACTGCATTTGCCTTTAATGCCGTAATTCCAATGCTTCCTCCTAATAAAAGATTCTGAAAGTACTTAACTGTGTTCGATAAAAATTGAATGCTTTCTTGGATTTGATTCCCTCCTAAAATGCATAATTTGGGTTTTGTTTTATTGGATAAGATTTGTTCTAAGATCTGAATTGTTTCGTAAACTTGAGAGCTTAAAGTTATTTTGTTTTTGTCTATTTTATTAAAAAAAGAATCCTTTTGAGATTCAATAAAAAATTTATAGCTATCAATAATGAATCCATCCAAATTTAATGAGAAGAGAATTTGCAAATTGGCTAAAGAAGGATGTAAAAGAAAGACATTTCTTTTATTGTTCTTTTCTTCTATTGAAGATAGTTCACTTAAAATTTCTGTATTGTATTTTTTTTTAAAGTAATCAAAAAGATAAGATAAAGAACTTTCGTAATGGGTGTGATCCTTGCCAAAACTTTGGTTGTAGATTGGCAAGCAAAAGACTGTTAAGTTCTTGAGTCTTAAGAATTCAGTTAATTCCATTAAATATTCTAAGAAGTAATCTCTTAAATGGCTCTCTGTTTCTCTTTCAAAAGCATCAAAAAATATGAGGCAATTCCTTTGAAAGTTATAGTTTTCGAACCTCTTTATGTGCATAAATGTTAAAATAAAAATTATATCCTTTAAAGAAAAGTATTTTTTGTTGTGATAGATTCTATCTTTGAATTAAAAAAAAGATTGCAAATTCGTTAATCTTAATGAAAAAGGTTATACAGGAGGAGGGTATGAAGAGATTTTTTACTTTTTTTATAGCATTGTTGTTGGGTTGTGGAGGTGCTACTGTTAAAAAAGAAGTAAACGAAATTTCTTTTAACGTAATAGAAAAAGATACAAAGGTATCAGATCAGGTTCAGACTTCTTTAAAGGCATTTGATGAATTTTTTGATGAATTGCGAAACGAATTAGTCACTTCTATTTCTAAGAAGGGTTTGGATGGTACAATCTCTTTCTGTAAAGTTAAATCCCTTGAGTTAGAAAAAAAATATTCAGAAAAGTACAACAGGAAAGTTTATAGAATTTCTGATAAATACAGAAATCCTCAACATAAGCCCACAGAGGATGAAAAAAAAATCTTAGAATATTGGGCTAAGAGATTAAGCGAAAAACAAACAATACAACCTGTTTATTATGTAACTGGAGAGAAAACCAAGGTAATGAAGCCGATAAAAACATTTGCAAACCTATGTTTACAATGTCATGGTGACTACGAAAGCATAGATCCCAAAGTTAGAGAAGCCATCAAAAAAGAATATCCCGATGATAAAGCATTTGGTTACAAACTTGATGATTTAAGAGGCGCTTTTGTTGCAGAATTCTAAAATAGCCTTTTTATTGGCAAATTTAGGTTCTCCTGAGGAATTATCTATCACTTCGGTTCGTAAGTATTTAAAAAATTTTTTGTTAGACAGTAGGGTAATCGATTTACCTTACTATCTAAGAGCTTTTGTGGTGTTTTTCTTTATACTGCCATTTCGACCCAAACAAACTTTAAAAAAATACAAAGCTATCTGGGATTTTGAAAAAAATCAGTCTCCTTTACTGTCTATAACGCAAGAAATGGTTCTTCGTTTGCAAAATAAAATACCGAATTATCCTATAGATTTTGGAATGAGATATGGAAAGCCTTCTCTTAAAGAGAAATTAGAAATCTTTTACAATCAAGGAATTCGATATGTTCATATCATACCTTTGTATCCCCAATATTCTACTTCTACTTATGGTTCTCTTATAGCCGAAATCAGTAAAATTAACCAAAAGTTCTGGGATCCTCTAATCATTACTTACGAACCTCCTTTTGGGGATCAAAAAGAATTCATTCAATTGTGGGTGGATAAAATTCAAAAAAATTTAGCGAATGATTCTGATTACTTTCTGGTGTTTTCTTTTCATGGAATCCCGATTCGCCATATAAGAAAATCCGATCCATTCCATAATTGTTTAAAAGACAATTGTTGTAATGAATTGAAAGAGTATTGTTACAAGTCTCAAGCTTTTTTTCTTTCAAAATCCATTGCAGAAAAATTAAAACATAAAAATTGGACGATTGCGTACCAATCAAGATTGGGTAAAGAGGAATGGACTAAACCATATTTGGAAGACGAAATCCAAAGGATCGCTCAATTCCATAAAAAAATTTTGATCGTTCCTCTTTCGTTTGTTACTGATTGTTTAGAAACCAAGGAAGAATTGGCAATCACTTTGACAAATCAATACCAAAAAAAATTACAGAACTTAGAGATCAGAGTGCTTAGTTCTTTGAATGTTGATGAAGAATGGATTCATTTTTTAGAAAAAAAAATCCTTAAGAAGATTTCTTTGGTTTCCGAAGCATAAAAAGAAAGATGAAAACAAAAATTTTGTTAGGAATCCTAATAGGGTTTGTGCATTGTATTACTACAAATATCAACCAACCTCCCTATGTTGTGGAAAAAACAACGCCTAATTATTATCCAAAACAAGAAAATAATAAAGAAAAAAATTCCAATACGGATGATTCTTACAGGAGTCGAAGTCTTTCCAATCTATCGGAAGAAGAGTTTTTTGATGAAATAAGTAAGCAAGATCCTTATTTAGATATAGCACAGTGCAAAAAATGTCCAGATAGCCAACCACCAGGATATATAGAATCGATTCCTTCTGTGCAACCATCAAAACCAAATACAGAGCAAACGGAAAAACCTCCTATCCATCAAGAAAATAGTGCTGTAGTTATTGTAAATTCGAATCCATCCACAAATGAAGTTTCAACAGACAAATTGATTGGTATTGCCTCTTGGTATGGAAAGGATTTTGATGGTAGACCTACTGCATCAGGAGAAATTTTTGATAGTAGAAAGCTCACTGCAGCCCATCCCAATCTCCCCTTAGGAACTGTCGTAAATGTAAAAAATCTTGAAAACAATAGAGAAGTTATCTTAAGGATCAATGATCGAGGTCCCTTTGTTAAGAATCGAATTCTTGATGTTTCGGAGTATGCTGCGGAATTATTGGATTTTAAATCCAAAGGTTTGGCAAAAGTGCAAATCGAAATTATAAAAAAAGGAGATCTTAAAGAAAAAGGAGAAGGTACAACGGCTTTCTTTTATAAAGAGGCACAAAGCAATATGGGTAGTTCTCCTTACGAGAAATCCATAGAGAAAAAAAAGCAAGAAGTATTACCAAAAATTATTCCCTACGACAATTTCAAAAGTTATTCTGTTCAAATTGGAAACTTTACAGATTTGCGTAATGTAATTCGCATAAAAGAAGAGATAGAACAAAAGATTCCATACCCAGTGTTTGTACTACAAAGAGATCAGGAATTTTTAATCCGAGTGGGTAGTTTTTCAGAAAGGTATTCAGCAGAATTACTAAAACAAAAGTTGGAAGAAGCAGGTTATAGGGGCTTTATCGCTGTCCCTTAAAAAAACTTGTAGTTTTTGGTTTTAATATTTCCATCTAACTACAGAAGGCAAATAAAATTCGGGTGGTTCAAAACCCAAAAGTACTAAGATAGTACTTGCAATATTGCCAAGACCATATTCTTTTTCTACTGGATTGAATTCTAAACGAGGCAGCTCGGGACTAAGCAATACAAAAGGGACTGGATTTAAAGTATGGCTTGTTTTAGAAACATAGCTTCCGTCAGGATTTTTTTTAGGTTCTTTTGTTTTTTTATCAATTTCTATCATTTGTTCGCAATTGCCATGATCGGAAATTAAAATCATTGTTCCTTGCATTTTTTCTATGGCTTCGGATAGTCTTTGAACTTGTAGGTTTAAGGTCTCTACTGCTTTGATTGCAGCTTCTAAATTTCCTGTATGTCCTACCATATCTCCATTGGCATAATTTACTCGTAAAAATTGGTATTGATTTTTTGAAAGTGCTTCGATTAAAGTATCTGTAATTTCTTTTGCTTTCATTTCTGGTTTTTGTTCAAAAGGGATTATATCGGAAGGAATTTCTATCCATTCTTCGAGTTTTTCATTGAATTTAAGAGAGTTGTTGCCATTCCAAAAATAAGTAACATGTCCAAACTTTTGAGTTTCGGAAATTGCATATTGATAGATTCCCATTTTGGCGAGGTATTCAGATACTGTTTTATCAATTGCTGGTGGAGAAACTAAAAATTTTTTGGGTATCTTTAAGTCTCCATCATATTCCATCATCCCAGCAAAGTGTACTTTTGGATTGGGTTCTCTAATGAATTTATCAAAATTTTCTTCTGTGAATGCTCGACTAATTTCGATTGCTCTATCTCCTCTAAAGTTAAAGAAAATCACAACATCATTATTTTTTATTTGACCTACGGGTTTTTGATTTTCGTCAACTATAACAAATGGTGGTAAATCTTGATCAATCTTCTCGGGAAATTTTTTACGAAATGTTTGTATTGCCATAGAAGCAGAGGGAAAATAGTATTCGGATTCTCCTTTTACATGAGTTTTCCAGCCTAATTCTACCATCTTCCAATTGGCTTCGTATCTGTCCATGGTGATTACCATTCTACCGCCACCCGATGCTATCCGATAATGTTTTTGTGTTGGATCTAATTGATTGAGAAAATTTTCTAATTTTTCTATATAAACTTCTGCGCTTTTTTCGGGAACATCCCTTCCATCTAATAATGTGTGAACCCTTACTTCTTTTACATCCAATTCTTTACATTTTTGGAGCATAGCGAATAGGTGGTTTATATGGCTATGAACATTTCCATCAGATAGAAGACCAATAAAATGAACGGTACTTCCTTTAAGAGCATAACCGGGTTCGCTTTTTGTTCCGATTAACTCTTTCCAAACATTGGATTCAAATAATTTTCCTGTTTCAATTGCAGTATTGACTAAGCTTGCTCCTTGAGCGAAGATCCTGCCTGCACCTAAAGCATTGTGCCCTACTTCTGAATTTCCCATATCTTCGTCGGATGGCATTCCTACTGAAGTTCCATGAGCTTTTAAAGTAGTAAACATATGATTTGGTGATTCTCGAAATAAGCTTTTTAAAAAGTCGGCATTCGCCAAATCTACCGAATTGCCCGGATATCCTTCTTTTTTACCTTTGTACAATCCTACTCCATCTAAAATTACCAAAACAACGGGTCCTTTGGCTTTGTGGTTCAGTTTTTTTAATTCCATTTCTTCAATTTTTTTTGTGAATTTAGTAAATCAATCGAATATTTGCGACCTTTAATAGAAACAATTGCAAAATTCCATAAGTTGAAAAATAAAGAATTCCATACAATTGTCAATAAAATAGTTTTTTTTATATCTAAATGAATCGTGTAAGAAAAGATCTTTTTAGATAAAAAATTCATAAGAGATTATAGATTTATCCTACTTTAGGTGTAAAAAAGATTCATAACCAATTCCTAATGCTTTTATAGAATTCATTCCAAACAAAAAGGGAGGATTTTGGGGGCAATAGCCCCATTTTCTATAAACTAAGTATTAGTGCCATTCAGTTGTTTTTTGATCCATAGTAGTTTTTGGTAGTTTTTTTCTAAATAGTTTTCGCAGATTCTATATTTTTGGTATCTTTCTAAGAGGTATTCAGAACTTATGGCTAATGGGTAAAGAATCCATTTTGCTTGTTTCGAAATATTTTTGGAAATAGAAAGGGGAATTCCTTGAATGAAATTCTGAAGATTTTTTTTTGTAAAATATTGGAGCCAATCAAAAAAGTTTTTTTCTTTATGCATTTCTTTGTATTTTTGGATTTCTAATAAAATATCTAAGCCAGGAATGATTTTATTAAAAATTTTTCCTATGGGGCTTTCTAAAAATTCCAAATATTTGTCTTTTTCTTTTATATAAAGATTTAAGTAAGAGTTCATAATTTTAAGAAAGATTTTTTCCTTTTCTGTTTTAACCAAATTTTCGTTTTGTAGAATATATAAAATTTTTTTGCTGATTTCATAAAGTTTTTTTCTTTTTTCGTAGTCTTCACTTCCATCAGGGTTTTGGATCACTAAAAGCATATCCCCTTTTATTTTTACTAATTTAGCTTTTTGGTCTTTTTCTAAGATTATATTGTATTTTTTAAATGTATTTAGGTATTTCATTAAAATAGTATAGTAATAGATTTCTAATTGCTTTGCATCGAATTTGTTTTTTTTGTTTATAGTTTTAGAAAAAGCAACCCATATAGGTAGGTGGTTTCGTTTTATAGATAAAAGAAATAAGCGATAAATTTTGGGTTTCAGTACTTCAATTTTTTTTCTCCAAAAACGATTTCGTATTCCTAAGAGTTCTTTTATTTTATTAAAATTGATTTCTTTCATCATTAAAGGAGTAATATTATATTGAAAATTAAGAGTGCCAAATTGAATAGAGTTATCCCTACAACAAAAAAGAATTTGTTATTGTTTTCTTTCCTTGGATTTACTTGTATATTTTTAATTTGAGTTTCTAATTTTGAAATTTCCTTTTTAAGGAATTTATTTTCTTTTTTTAATTCTTCTATACTTCTATGGAGGTTGAGTAAAATCTCTCCATAGACTTCTGAATATTCTATGAGTTTTTCTTCTATGTTTTTTCCTGTTAAACTTCCTGAAAGTTTACTAAAGGATTCTGCGATGGATTCCAAAAGATTTTGGTCTTGTCCTTTTTTTTCCATTTCTTGCTTTAGTTAAATAAAAAAATTCTTTTGTTTTTTTTGTCAAGGTTTTATTCTTTATATCTTTATTTTTTTGAATCCATTTTTATTAAATATTGACTTGAAAAAAAAATATAAAAATCATAATAATATGAAGCTTGTTGAGGATTCCTTTTTGTTTACCAATTTAGAAGAATTTGAATTTTTTTTTCTCCAATTTAACTTAAAAGGGATTTTAATCTTAAATAGAGACTTTATAGACAATGCCGGCAATGTTTTAATTCGCAAGAATGCAATGGTGCGATCTTCTTTTATAGAAAAGTTAAAACAAAATCGTGGTACTTACGAAGAGAAATTCTATGTTAAGATTACTCAACCTTTAGTGGAGATTTTAGCTGAATTTTTATCCAATGTAATTGTAAATGATGGAATCAAAAGTTGGGATTTTTTGGACAAGTTATATAAAATTTCTTTAAATAAACCAAGAAATATTGTTAAAAATGCTTTAAAGTTTCCAAAATTATGTGTGGGAAGTTATATTCTTTTTAAAAAAGAGCGAAATCAGTTTGATTATATTTCCCGTATAGGTTTGTTAGCCTTAGCTGTAGTTCTTTTACAAGAAGTTAAAGTAAAAGGTCTTTATACCTTTACATTTTTGGCAGCTTTTGTTTCTGAATTTATTTTTACAAACCATACTACTATGATGGAAAGTTATGACAATCAATATTTATTAAAAGATTTAGTCAAACAATCCCTAAAGTTAGTAAGAAGATTTGAATTGCCGGAAGAAGTTAGTAAAATTTTAAATTCAATAAAACCATTATCTGTAATTTCTAATGAAAACATTTCTTTAAACAAGGAAAGTAGCGAAGAAGAAAAAGAACCTAGTTTTTTTTTTATTTGATACCGAAGAACTACAATCAGAAGAAGTTTTTAAGGAGCAAGGATCAGAAGACAATAAAGAAAAGAGTCGGTTTTACTTATCAGAAAATGCAATACATATAATCGCTGAAACAATTAAATTTGCAAGATATATTCTTTTTTTGGATCATAAAATCGAAGATAGAGAATATCTTTTCGAAGAAATCTCTTTTCGAGTAGCTTATACTGCGAAACTGGGGTATTTTAATTATGAACTTTTAAAGCCAATCCTAAATAAATTTAAAGAATTGGAATTGGAAATGAGAAATTTGATTCTAATTGCCGATGTAGAAAAAAAATGCTTATACCCTCCTTCTGCTTGGGCTTATCCTAAACCTAGAGCAACACAAATCATATGTAGAGAACATAGAGTGTACTGTCCTTACATCAAACTGGGTTGGGATTTATATGTAACTAAAGAACAAGAGCCATACGGTTGGATTGGAACTTCTTTAAAAATTGGAAATTATGTAAAATGTAGATTGGAGGATGAACTTCCTTTGAATAAAGCACATGCTAAATAAATTTTTGTTGGTTTCTAAGGTCTCATAAAAAAAACTGTATTTTAGGATTCTTTAAGGAGAGGAATTTGAAAGTAACAATCATTGGTGCTGGTTATGTAGGATTGGTTACCGCTGTATGCTTTTCTGAATTGGGTCATGATGTGATGTGTATAGAAAAAGATAAAAAAAAATTAGATAAACTTAAGAATGGCCAAAGCCCTTTCTACGAGCCAGGATTGGATAGTCTTCTACAGAAAAATCTAGAAAATAAAAAAATATTTTTTACTGATTCTATTGGGGAAGGAGTAGATTTCTCTAATGTAATTTTTCTATGTGTAGGAACACCCCAAGGAGAAGATGGCAAAGCTGATTTGTCCCAAATAGAAGAAGCCTCTCGACAAATTGCTTTAAATATCAAATCCTATACTCTTATTGTAGAAAAATCAACTGTGCCGGTAAACACACATCAATGGGTTAAGAAAACCATCAAGAGATACTTGAAAGATTCTACGGTTGAATTTGATGTTGCTTCGAATCCAGAATTTTTAAGAGAAGGTTCTGCTATAGAAGATTTTATGAATCCCGATAGAATAGTAATTGGTGTAGAAAGCAAAAAAGCAAAAGAAATTTTAGAAGAGCTTTATATTGATTTTATAAATAAAAATTATAATTTTTTAGTAACAACGCCAGCAGCTGCTGAACTTATCAAGCATGCCTCTAATTCCTTTTTAGCGATGAAGATTTCTTATATTAATATGATTGCAGATTTATGCGAAAAAGTAGGTGCAGATATAGAAGAAGTTGCTAATGGTATTGGTTTAGATAAAAGAATCGGTAGATCTTTTTTGAATGCTGGCATCGGTTATGGGGGTAGTTGTTTTCCGAAGGATGTTAAAGCATTTATAAAAATTGCAGAAGAGCACGGTATCCATTTTGGATTATTAAAAGAAACAGAAAAAATTAATGAAAATCGAAGAATTCAATTTTTGGAAAAAATCGAAGATGTTTTATGGATCAGTAAAGAAAAGAATCTTGCTATTTGGGGGCTTTCCTTTAAGCCAAATACAGACGATATTCGAGAAGCACCTTCTGTTGATATTGTAAGGGAACTATTACGATTGCAAGCAAATTTATCTTTATATGATCCTAAAGCTATGAATCATTTTAAGGAAATCTTTCCAGAAAGAGAAAATTTACGATATGCTAAGGATCCCTACGAAGCAGCAAAAAATGCAGATGCTCTTTTGATTTTAACAGAATGGGAAGAATTTAAGAGAATTGATTTAAGAAAAATTAAAGAATTGCTAAGGCTTCCTATTATAATTGATGGAAGAAATATTTTTAATAAAAATAAGCTCATGGAGTTGGGGTTTGAATATTATTCTATTGGAAGATGATTGGTATAAGGAGTGTTTATGTCTAAGACGGCATTGATTACTGGAATTCGAGGTCAAGATGGCGCTTATCTTTCGGAATTATTATTAAAGAAAGGCTATAGGGTTGTTGGAGCCGATCGAAGGAGTGGCGATTCTTCGAATTGGAGATTGAAAGAACTTGGGATCGAGAAGGACATAGAAATTTATTACATGGATCTTTTGGAATTCGATAATATATTTCGTACTCTCCAAAAAATACAACCAGACGAAATTTATAATTTGGCTGCGCAAAGCTTTGTTTCTGCCTCTTTTGAACAACCTATATTGACGGCAGAAGTGGATGCTATAGGAGTTTTGAGAATATTAGAAGCAATTCGGATTCTTAATCCTAAAATTAAATTTTATCAGGCTTCTACAAGTGAAATGTTTGGCAAGGTTCGCTCTGTGCCCCAAAACGAAGAGACTTGTTTTTATCCCAGAAGTCCTTATGGTGTTAGCAAAGTGTTTGGTCATTGGGCTACAGTAAACTACAGGGAAGCTTTTGGTTTATTTGCTTGCTCTGGAATACTTTTTAATCATGAGTCTCCTTTACGTGGTATAGAATTTGTTACAAGAAAAATTACCCATACTTTAGCAGAAATTCAATATGGACTTAAAGAAAAATTGGTTTTAGGAAATTTAGAAGCAAAAAGGGATTGGGGGTATGCCAAAGAATATGTAGAAGGTATGTGGCTTATGTTGCAACAGAAAGAACCAGATGATTATGTTTTAGCAACGGGCGAAACCCATAGTATAAAAGAATTCGTAGAAAAAGCTTTTTCTTTGGTCGGATTCGAAATCGTTTGGGAAGGAGAACAAGAAAGTTTAAAAGGGATTCATAAAAAAACAAATAAAGTTCTGGTAGAGACATCTAAGGAATTGTACAGACCAGCAGAAGTAGATTTTCTTATGGGTGATTACTCTAAAGCAAAAGCCAAGCTTGGTTGGCAGCCAAAAATTACTTTCGAAGAATTGGTAAAAATTATGGTAGATGCGGATCTTATGAGAGTAAAAAACCAATTGAAAGATTCCAACAGAAAATTATGAAGAATCAAATTCAAACAATCACAGATGTATCTTTAGAAAAAAGGGATTTTAGACATACAAAGATCGTTTGTACAATAGGTCCTGCAAGCAATACCTACGAGGTGATTGAGCAATTGGCAAAAGCAGGTATGAACATTGCACGTATCAATATGTCTCATGGAAGTTTGGAGTCTCATTTGGCTGTGATCAAAATTATAAAAAGCTTAAATCGAAGATTGAACCATCCCATTGCAATTTTGATGGATCTACAAGGACCTGAAATTCGAACAGGTGATGTATCGGATAACCTCCATTTGAATGTGGGAGAAATTTTTACTTTTACTGTTATACCAAATGTTAATGTAGAAGAAAAAAGTGTTTTTGTGAATTATAAAGATATTATAAGGGATCTTAAAAAAGGTGATAAAATTACTGTAGATAATGGATTGATCAACTTAGAAGTAATCAGTAAAGACGAAAATCTTGGTACCCTTAGATGCAAAGTCTTAGAAGGGGGGAAGTTGGGTTCTCGAAAACACATCAATTTACCTGGTGTAAGGGTGAACCTTCCTACACTTACAGAAAAAGATAAAAAAGATATACTTTTTGCAGTAGAGCATGATATTGATTTTGTGGCTTTATCTTTTGTACGAAAAGCAGAAGATGTAAAAATAGCAAAAGCCATCATAGAAAAAGCAGATGGGCATACTCAAGTTATAGCAAAAATAGAAAATCAAGAAGGTATAGAACATTTTGACGAGATCTTAGAAGAAGCAGATGGGATTATGGTAGCAAGGGGAGATTTAGGAGTAGAAATCGATATAGAAGAATTACCTGTTGTGCAAAGAGAAATCATCAAAAAATGTATCGTAAGAGGCAAACCAGTAATCGTAGCTACTCATATGTTGGAATCTATGATAGAAAATCCTATGCCAACAAGGGCAGAAGTAACTGATGTATCCAATGCCATCTATGAGCAAGTAGATGCAATTATGCTTTCTGGAGAGACAGCAGTAGGGAAATATCCTATAAAAGCTGTTTCTTTTTTGGATAAAATTGCAAGGAGAATAGAAAAAGAAAAAGGTTTGGATTTTCATTTGGAAAGAGAGCCAAAAGATATTAGAGAAAACTTGGCTAGAACTGCCTGTATTTTGGCGGACAGTATCCAAGCACCAGCAATTGTAGTGATTACAAGAAGAGGTGCTTTTGCAAGACAAATTGCTTTATATAGGCCAAAAAAGGCAATCATCTATGCATTTACCAATATGTCCAGTACAAGAAGAAAACTATGGTTGATCCGCTCTGTGGTTCCTTTTTTGATGGAATTTTCTAAGGATCCCGAAAAAACAATACGGAAGGCTTTTGAAAAATTAAAAGAGCGAAATCGAGTTTTACCGGGTGATCCTATTGTGGTTCTTTCTGATGTGGAAGCTGGTGACGAAAGAGTTACTTCGATTCAGGTTCGCGTATTTCGTTAAATATTTATTTTATAAATTGTAGTTATGAAGTTTATCGAAGAAACAAAAAAAAGAAGAACTTTTGCAGTGATTGCCCATCCTGATGCTGGTAAGACCACTTTAACAGAAAAGCTTTTGTTATATGGGGGAGCCATACAATTGGCAGGGCATGTGAGGGCTAAGAAAGATAGAAAGAAAACCCAATCCGATTGGATGAAGTTAGAACAAGAGCGTGGAATTTCTATTACTACTTCTGCAATGCAATTCACATATAAAAATTATGTTTTAAATTTATTAGATACACCCGGTCACCAAGATTTTTCTGAAGATACCTATCGGACATTGATGGCTGTGGATTCTGCTATTATGCTTATTGATGCTTCTAAGGGAGTGGAGCCTCAGACGATTCAGTTGTTTCATATATGTAGACAAAGAAAGATTCCTATAATAACATTTATCAATAAAATGGATTTACCAGCAAAAGATCCTTTTGAGTTATTGGACGAAGTGGAAAATGTCTTGGGAATTTCTACAGTTCCCATGGTTTGGCCTATAGGATCAGGTAGAGATTTTAAGGGAATTTATCACATTCCAACAAGTAAGGTATATTTATACGAAAAAACCCATAACCAAATGTATAAGGCTCCGGTTCAGACTACGGGAATGGATGATCCTTTGCTATTGGATTTAATTGATAAAGAAATTTATAAAAATTTTAAAGAGTCCTTAGAACTTGTTATTCATGTTTTGCCAGAATTTGATTTAGAACGGTTTCACCAAGGGGAAATTACTCCTGTTTTTTTTGGAAGTGCTTTAAACAATTTTGGGATTGAACTCTTTTTGGATGAATTTATAAAAATTGCTCCTTCTCCCCAGTTGCTAAAATTAGCAGATGGAAATACTATAGAAATCCAAGAAGATAAATTTGTAGCTTATGTTTTTAAATTACAAGCAAATATGAATCGATTCCATAAGGATAGAGTGGCCTTTGTAAGAGTTGCCTCGGGGAAATTTATTAGAGGAATGGAGGTGAATATTGCTTATAAAAAAAAGTTTGTGAAGCTTTCTAGTCCCGTTGCTTTTTTTGGTCAAGAAAGAAATGTAATAGACGAAGCATATCCAGGGGATATTGTAGGATTTATCAACCCTGGGTTGTTCCAAATAGGAGATGTTTTATATACTGGTCAAGAAATAGAAATCCATCCTTTGCCTCAATTTGCACCAGAGATTTTTGCAAGGATTACTTTAACCGATACTTCTAAAATAAAAAGTTATAAAAAAGGCATTATGGAATTAACCGAAGAAGGAATTGTTCAAATTTTCTTTATAGAAGAAGGAAGTACTATTTTTGGCGCTATTGGTCAATTGCAATTCGAAGTATTTCAATTTAGACTTTTAGAAGAATACAACTCGCCTACAAAATTAGAAATTCTACCTTTTGAATGTTCTCGTTGGATTTTAGAACAAGATAAAAATAAATTTAGTAGTTATGATTATATTGTTAAAGATAAAAATAACAACTATGTCGTTTTATTTAAAAGTAAGTTTAGGTTGGCTAACTTTCAAAAAGAAAATCCAAGCATCAAACTTTTTGAATCTCCTTTGGAATTGGAAAAATACAAAGCAAAAATCTAAAAATTGATTTACCTTTACAAAAAAAATATTATAATGTTTTTAAGATGAAGAAATTCTTTCTTAGTTTGCTTTTGTTATTCTTTCCTTTGTATTCCAATGAAAAACAAAATATTATTTATAAAATAAAAATTAACGAAGCAATTACCCCTGCTTCTATGGAAAAGTTACAAAAGGCAATCCAAAAAGCCAATGAAGAAGCATATGCCCTCCTGATTGAATTGGATACACCGGGAGGATTGATGAGTTCTATGGATGAAATGGTGAAATCCATTATGAATTCTCAGGTTCCTGTAATTACGTATGTTTCTCCACCCGGTGCTACTTGTGGTTCTGCTGGTGTTTTTATTTTACTTTCGAGTCATGTTGCCGCTATGGCTCCTGCCACCAATATAGGTTCGGCAACCCCGATCAATATAGGGAATCCACAAAATCCAAGTCAAGAAAAAGATAATAAGGACGAAGAAGCCCTAAGGAAAAAGATTCTCAATCATTCCATTGCAAAAATCCAATCCATAGCTGAATATTACAATCGAAATGCCCAATTTGCTACAGAAACCATTACCAAAGCAGCCAATATTCCTTCTACTAAAGCTTTAGAATTAAAAGTAATCGATGTATTGGCTATAACAGAGGAAGAGCTTTTACAAAAAATAGACAATCGAAAAATCAAAACCATAAAAGGAGAGATGGTACTTTCTACAAAAGACAAAAAAATAGTAGAATTAAAAGACGATTTAAGAAATAGACTATTATCTGTTATTGCAAATCCTAATATTGCTTATTTACTGATGATGATTGGCATAGCGGGAATTATGATAGAGATTCAGTATCCGGGATTGATTTTTCCCGGTGTTATTGGTGCCATTAGTCTTGTATTAGGACTTTACGGACTCCAAACACTACCTGTCAATTATGCCGGTTTTTTATTGATACTTTTAGGAATTTTGTTTATCATACTTGAATTTAAAATTATGAGCTATGGATTGCTTGCTTTATCAGGCATCATTTCTATTTTGCTTGGAACCATATGGATTGCAGAGTCTATGAAAGAGATTCAAGAAACTTCCTTAGCCGTTTTGTTTACCTCTACTTTTTTTGTTGTTGGCTTTTTGGTTTTTGTCATATACAAAGTTTATAAGTCGGTAAAAAGTAAAATCCATTCGGGGGATTCTGTATTGCTTTCGGAAGTTGGAGAAGCAATTACAGATATTACTAAAGAATCGGGAAAGGTCTTTATCCATAGTGAGTATTGGAATGCTCGCTCCGAGGAAGGAATTATAGAAAAAAACTCAAAAATTCAACCCATAAAAAGAGAGGGAATGGTTTTGATTGTAAAAAAGATTGACGAAACCAAATCCTAATTTTTTTTTCAGATCATGACGATTACCTCATTAACAATTTTAATCCTATTGGTTTTTTTTATTTTGTCTCAGTCTATTCGAATCCTTAAAGAATATGAAAGAGGCGTAATCTTCCGTTTAGGGAGGTTTAGTTCTGTTAAAGGTCCGGGATTGATCTTTTTAATACCCTTGATTGATAAAATGGAAAAAGTAAGCTTAAGAACCGTCGCAATGGATGTACCTTCTCAGGATGTGATTACAAAAGATAACGTTACCATTAAGGTGAATGCTGTAGTTTATTTTCGCGTTGTGGATCCCGAAAAAGCAATTATAGAAGTGGAAGATTATTTGTTTGCAACATCTCAGCTTAGCCAAACTACATTGAGATCCATTTTAGGCGAGTCTGAACTGGATGAAGTTTTAGCAAATCGGGAAAAAATCAATGCCCATTTGCAAGAAGTATTGGATAAACAAACAGATGTTTGGGGGATCAAAGTTTCTTTGGTGGAACTAAAGCATATTGACTTACCACAAGAAATGCAAAGAGCTATGGCTAAACAAGCAGAGGCAGAAAGAGAAAGAAGAGCAAAAGTGATATCAGCAGAAGGGGAGTATCAGGCATCTCAAAAATTAGCAGAGGCAGCCAAAGTAATAGAAAAGCATCCCATAGCGGTTCAACTTCGATTTTTGCAAACCTTAGTAGAGGTAGCTGCTGATAAAAATTCAACAATTGTTTTCCCTTTACCAGTAGATTTGCTTACCCATATAATTGATAAAAAAAATAAGAATGAGTCTTAGAAAAAACTATAATTTTTTTAAAATAGCAGGGGTAGCATAAAATTGCAAAGTGCCCCTTTTGCCGTTCCATTCTATGATCATCAAGGATCCTTTTTTTAGTTTAAAATCAAAAGATTGGGGGTAGAAAGCTATTTTTATTTTTTTTTCGATTTCCTCGTATTCAATAGAGTCATTTAAAAGGTAATTGGCAAAATTGCTTAAATCGGGTTCGTGTGTAACTAAAGCCATTTTAAAAGAGCTAATCATGGATTCTTCTGTTAAGTGTTCATTCAACACACTAAGATAGTCTTCTATAGAAGCAGAAGGATTTAATTTTTCGTGCTGTATTGTTGTTTTTGCTTTCCAGATTTCTTCTATGATTTCTGCAGTTTTTATAGATCTTTTGGCAGTGGAACATAATAGTACATCGGGTTTTTTAAAACTTTTACTAATTTTTTTATAATATTTTTTTAATTTTTTCTCTCCTTCCAAAGTAAGATCTCTTTCCAGATCGCTTTGGGTATCGCTTTTTTCTGCTATTCCATGTCGTATTAGATAAAACTTCACAATACTTATTTTTTAAAAAAGTACAATTTGTAAATTGTTTTTTATTTTTTTTGCTGTAAAAGTTTTTACTTTTTAGTTTTTCTTAGCTAAGTATGGACTAAATTTCCTGCAATTAGTTCTGCCTGTTTTAAGACTGTTTCTGTTGCCTTCTTTTCTTTGTCAGGAGGGTATCCATATTTTTTGAGAATCCTTTTTACTTTAAGTCGTAGTTCGGCTTGGACACTTTCTCTATACATCCAGTCTATGGTTACACTTTTTCTTATCGTTTCTGTTAATTCAAAAGCGATTTTTCTTAAAGTATTGTCTCCAAGTATTTTTACTGCGCTATCATTCACTTCCAGAGCATCATAAAATGCTAGTTCCTCTTCGCTCATGTTGAGTTCTTTGCCTCTATTTTTCTCTTCCTTAACTTTTCTTGCCAACTCCACAAGTTCCTCTATTACCTGAGCAGCCTCTACACTTCTGTTGGTATATTTTTTTATTGCCTTTTCCAACAATTCCATAAAGGATTTACCTTGGACAAGATTTCGTTTTGCTATTTTTTTTATTTCATCATTCAATAGTTTTTTTAAGGCTTCCAATGCCAAATTTTTTTGCGGCATTTCTTTTACTTCTGCTAAAAAGCCTTCTGATAAAATAGAAAGTTCTGGTTTTTGAATACCAGCAGCTTCGAATATGTCTATAATCCTGTCAGAGATTACTGCTTTTGAAATGATTTGTTTGATTGCTGTTTCGTGTTGTTCTTTTGTATCTTTTTTGGTTTCGATTGTTTTGGAGATTGCTGATTTTATAGCCTGAAAAAACCCCACTTCTTCTTTGATTTTCATAGCTTCTTCATGAGGAACTGCTAAAGAGAATGCTTTTATAAGGGCAGTAACTTCTTTTTCGAATCTTTCTTTTTTTCCTTTTTCTTTTAGTATGTGTTCTATTGCATCGAGTATAAAAGTGAATTTTTCTTTTTGCGAGAGCTCAAAAAATTTTTTGTAATCAAAACCATAAAACATATCTTTAACTACCTCGTATTTCTCTAACATTAAGTTGACAGCTTCTTCTTGATCAAACGTTGGTTTTCCTTTGCCCCCGCTTTCTGTGTAATCCATAAGGGCTTTTTTTAATTCAGCCCCAACGCCCATATAATCAACAACCAGTCCTCCTTCTTTTCCTGGATAAACTCTATTTACCCTTGCTATTGCTTGCATCAAAGTATGCCCTTTGATTGGTTTGTCAAGATACATGGTATGTAAAGAGGGGACATCAAAACCTGTTAGAAACATATCTCTTACAATAAGCAGTTTTGTTTCGTGTTTGGGATCTTTAAAATTGTCTCCTATCTTTTTTCTTCTGTTTTTGTTTCTTATGTGCTGTTGCCATTCTTTTGGATCAGAAGCAGAACCGGTTATTACAACTTTTATAAACCCTTTGTCGTCATCTTCGCTATGCCATTCTGGCCTTAGTTTTATGATTTCGTTATAAAGATCAATACATATCCTTCTTGACATACATACAATCATGCCTTTTCCTTCGAGAACAAATAGTCTTTTTTCGAAATGTTGGACTATGTCTTTGGCAATCCTTTTGATTCGTTTAGGAGCACCTACAACTTTCTCTAATCTTGACCATTTGCTTTTTAGTTTTTCCTTTTTCTCTACTTCTTCCCCTTCTGTTACTTCTTCGAATTCTGGATCTATTTTTGGTCTTTCTTCTGGTTTTAATTCAAGTCTTGCCAATCTACTTTCGTAATATATCCTTACAGTAGCCCCATCATTCACTGCTTGTTCAATATCATAAATATCAACATATTTTCCAAAGACTGCTGGCGTGCTTCTATCTTCTTTTTCTATGGGAGTACCAGTAAAACCAATAAAGGAAGCATTTGGCAAAGCATCCCTTAAATATTTTGCATAACCATAAGTAATGAGTGCCTGATCTTCTTTTTTTAGAATTCTTGCAGGAAAACCATATTGGCTTCGGTGCGCTTCGTCCGCTATAACAATTATATTGTCTCTATCGGACAAAGTGGGGTATTTTTCTCTATCTTCTTCTGGGAAGAACTTTTGGATTGTTGTAAAAATAACTCCTCCAGAAGATACTTTGAGCATTTCTCTGAGCTCTTTTCTTGTGTTTGCTTGTACAGGTTTTTGTCTTAAGAGATTTTGGCATTTGCTAAATGTTCCAAACAACTGGTCATCCAGATCATTTCTATCTGTCAAAACAACAATTGTTGGATTGTCCATTTCGCGAATCATTTTTCCCACATAAAAAATCATGGTTAGACTTTTTCCAGAACCTTGGGTATGCCAAACAATCCCTATTTTTTTGTTGGTCTTTCTTGCTTGCAAAGTGGATTCAAAAGCTTTATTTGCTGCCCAGTATTGATGGTATGCTGCCAATTTCTTTTTTGTTTCCTTGTCTTTTTCAAAAACGATAAAGTTTCTTATAAGATCAGGAAGTCTTTCTTTTGGGAACATTCCTCTTATAAGAATTTCTATTTCTGTTAAGTCCTTTTTAGGTTTTTCTCCATCTATGGTTTTCCATTGCATGAACCTCTCGGGCTCAGAAGAAATCGTGCCAGCTCTTGCTTCTATGCCATCACTAATCACCAAAATTTCATTGTATTTGAAAAGAGAAGGTATCTGTTCCTTGTATGTTTGTAATTGGTTATAAGCTGTCCAAATTGTTGCGTTTTCGTCAGCAGGGTTTTTTAGTTCGATAACAACCAAAGGCAGGCCATTCACAAACAAAACCACATCGGGCCTTCTTTCTATATTTTTTTCTATTATACTAAACTGATTGATTACGAGAAAATCGTTATTTTCTGGATTTTTAAAATCCAACAAATGGACTAAAATATGCCTTTCTTCGCCAGCCTTTGCAATAGGAATGCTTACTCCATCTGTTAGCATTGTATGAAAAGTTTCGTTATCAAAAATCAGTTTTTGGCTTCCTATCCTTAAAACCTCTTTTATTGCTTGCTCTCTTGCCTCTTTCGCAATATCGGGATTGATTTTTCTTAAAGCCTCTCGCAATCTACCAACAAGCACGACATCTTCGTAGCTCTGCCTTAATGGATATTTTCCATTAGGTAAAACATCTTCTGTGTTGCCTCTGAGGATTTCGTAGCCGAGATTTTCCAAAATAGATAGTACGAATTCCTCTAAGTCTGATTCTAATATGGCTTTTCTCATTTTCTGTCCTCCAAAGGTACTCTGATTTTCCCCGACATAAGCTTAGGAAGTAGCAAGTCGCGGATTTGGGAGAGGGTGTGGGATTCTGTAAGAGCATAAGCAATTTTGTTAAAGTAGATCTCACTGATTTTATTGTATTGATTTAAAATCTTTTCAGATGGTAAAACAATTAGTATACTTTTTAACGATTCTTGATTAACGCTTTTAATGGTAGTTCCTATTGAAAAGTTAGCTAGTTGTTGTTTTAGATTTTGCAATGTGAAAAATATATATAACCAATTGTTGGGATTATGTAATCTTAAACGAATGCTAAACCCAGAAAAAATTACATTTTCTGTATCACCTACCATCAAAGAAACTTCCCCAGGAATTGCGCTTCGCGCAATTATAATATCTCGTCTTTCTAATAAGTATTCTTTAGCTTTATTGAAATCTATATTTATCTTATCTAATTGTTCTTTTAATAAGAATTTATTATTTGCAATGTCCCTGACATTTACTATAGAAAATTCCATATCTCCTTTTTCATCTCTCAAATAATTAATTCCATTTTTGAAATCTCCAACATCCCCCAACCTTCCAACCCTCCACCCCTTCGGTATCTCTTTGCCTAATTCTTCGTTAAAGACCATTTCTCCGTTTGAGCTTTTGTAGGGTTTGCCTTGTTCGTTGGGAAATTCAAAATCGATAAACCAATGCTTAAAGATAGCCTGACCGATTGCCTCGAGGGTTTTGTTCATTTTTTGGAGAAGCTCGATTTTATCATCAAATGCAGAAAGAACTTTTGCAATGGCGCGTTGCTCGGGGAGGGGAGGAAGCCCCAATTGAAAATTTTGTATGTGATTAAGTCTAAGTGAACCTACAGTAGAACCCACAGCAACTCTCGCCAAATAATCTCTATTTTTTAATATCCAATAATAAATGAATTTAAGATTGACTTCTTTTTCTTTTCTCCAGATAGCGTAAGATCTTTGATGTAAATCAAACTTTCCTTTAAAATAACGAGGTATGAACTCTTTTCCCTCGCCAGGAATAATTATTGCCTCACAATCAAACAAATATTTATTACTTCTCTTAATTTGTAATGAGCGATCAAAAAATGGATATTCTCCATCTTCTACCGCATCCTGGGAGTTCGTCTTTCCATTCTTGATATTACAAACTAATCCAACAATTGTTTTTTCCCACTCTTCCGGGATCCTTCCGATTTCTGTTTGTTTGAATTTAGTTTTGGGTTTTATTGGATTTTCCATCCCAGCATCTCTAAGTTTTTTTTGATTTCAATTTATAAAAAATGATTGATTGTATAGCTCACAACACATTTTATTTTTTCTTTTTTTTGTGTATGTTTTTGGTCTCTTCTATCAAATACCTATCCCGTCGCAGTTCACGAAGCAGTTCTTCTTCGCTGGGCAGGTACAATTTATAGCGTGATGCAAAAATTTGTTTGTTTTCTTTAGGCAGAGTGTATCGCACAACAGCATCTTTTTTATCTTCGCACAAAATCAGCCCTACTGTTGGGTTATCGTCGGACTGGCAAACTTCTCTATCAAAATAATTGACATACATCTGCATCTGTCCAATATCTTGATGCGTAAGTTTTCCAATTTTTAAATCAATTAGCATATAACATTTGAGGATAGTATTATAAAACACCAGATCAATAAAAAAATGGTCGCCATCCAGAGAGATCCTTTTTTGTCGGGCAACAAATGTAAATCCCCTTCCCAGTTCAAGCAGAAACTTAGAAAGGTTATCAATAAGGGCTTGCTCAAGGTCGCTTTCATAAAATCTTGCTTGAGGAGATAGTCCTGTGAATTCCAGAACATACGGGTCTTTGATTAGGTCTTCGTACCGCTGGATTTCCTGTCCTTTCTTTGCAAGCTTCATAAGGGCTTTTTTATCTTTGCTCAAAGCCAGACGCTCAAAAAGAAGTGAACCTTTTTGACGCTCAAGTTCGCGGGCAGACCATTTGTTTTTAATGCATTCCACTTCGTAAAATGATCGAGCCTGCGGATTTTCAATACGCATAAGGATTCGGTAGTGTGTCCAGCTTAATTCTCTACGCAATGCGTCGAGAATTGGATAGGTTAGATAAAATTTACGCATATTCCAAAGATTGCTATCATCGAAACCTTTACCGAAATCATTTGTAAGTTTTTTTGATAAATTTTCTAATACCTTTTTCCCATATTCGGCTCGTGATTTACCTTTTTGTTCCTCCTCTACGATAATCTTGCCTATATGCCAATAAGCAATCAACATTTCAGAATTGACTGTGTGCATAATATTTTTGCGAGCTTCTTCGATAATGCATCGGATTTTGTTATATATTTGGCTTATATCGGGATTTTTTTTATTGAATTGCATACCCAACTCTTTTTAAGTTTTCTAATATGGCTTTTCTCATTTTCTGTCCTCCAAAGGTACTCTGATTTTCCCCGACATAAGCTTAGGAAGTAGCAAGTCGCGGATTTGGGAGAGGGTGTGGGATTCTGTAAGAGCATAAGCAATTTTGTTAAAGTAGATCTCACTGATTTTATTGTATTGATTTAAAATCTTTTCAGATGGTAAAACAATTAGTATACTTTTTAACGATTCTTGATTAACGCTTTTAATGGTAGTTCCTATTGAAAAGTTAGCTAGTTGTTGTTTTAGATTTTGCAATGTGAAAAATATATATAACCAATTGTTGGGATTATGTAATCTTAAACGAATGCTAAACCCAGAAAAAATTACATTTTCTGTATCACCTACCATCAAAGAAACTTCCCCAGGAATTGCGCTTCGCGCAATTATAATATCTCGTCTTTCTAATAAGTATTCTTTAGCTTTATTGAAATCTATATTTATCTTATCTAATTGTTCTTTTAATAAGAATTTATTATTTGCAATGTCCCTGACATTTACTATAGAAAATTCCATATCTCCTTTTTCATCTCTCAAATAATTAATTCCATTTTTGAAATCTCCAACATCCCCCAACCTTCCAACCCTCCACCCCTTCGGTATCTCTTTGCCTAATTCTTCGTTAAAGACCATTTCTCCGTTTGAGCTTTTGTAGGGTTTGCCTTGTTCGTTGGGAAATTCAAAATCGATAAACCAATGCTTAAAGATAGCCTGACCGATTGCCTCGAGGGTTTTGTTCATTTTTTGGAGAAGCTCGATTTTATCATCAAATGCAGAAAGAACTTTTGCAATGGCGCGTTGCTCGGGGAGGGGAGGAAGCCCCAATTGAAAATTTTGTATGTGATTAAGTCTAAGTGAACCTACAGTAGAACCCACAGCAACTCTCGCCAAATAATCTCTATTTTTTAATATCCAATAATAAATGAATTTAAGATTGACTTCTTTTTCTTTTCTCCAGATAGCGTAAGATCTTTGATGTAAATCAAACTTTCCTTTAAAATAACGAGGTATGAACTCTTTTCCCTCGCCAGGAATAATTATTGCCTCACAATCAAACAAATATTTATTACTTCTCTTAATTTGTAATGAGCGATCAAAAAATGGATATTCTCCATCTTCTACCGCATCCTGGGAGTTCGTCTTTCCATTCTTGATATTACAAACTAATCCAACAATTGTTTTTTCCCACTCTTCCGGGATCATTCCGATTTCTGTTTGTTTGAATTTAGTTTTGGGTTTTATTGGATTTTCCATCCCAGCATCTCTAAGTTTTTTTTGATTTCTTTGTCGAGTTTTTTGCTTTCTTCCATTTGGTTTTTTAGTTCTTGTGTAAGCTTTTTCATTTTTTCTTCGAAAACTTCTTCTGGTTCTTCTGTTTCTTCGAAGCCTACGTATCTTCCTGGTGTAAGGATGTAGTTGTTTTTTCTTACTTCTTCAAGGGTTGCCGATTTGCAGAAGCCGGGGATGTCTTTATATTTCTGTTTGTTTTTGCCTTTCCATGCGTGGTATGTATCTGCAATTTTTTTTATTTCCTCATCGGTTAATTCGCGATGCCTTCGATCAACCATCACGCCCATTTTTCTTGCATCAATAAAGAGAATTTTTCCTCTTCTATCTTTGTATTTGTTGTTTTTTTTATCTCTACTGATAAACCATAAACAAGCAGGGATCATGGTATTATAAAACAATTGAGCGGGTAGGGCAACAATACAATCTACCAAATCAGCCTCAACAATGTTTTTTCTTATTTCTCCTTCGTTGGAGGTTGTAGAGCTTAAAGAGCCATTTGCTAAAACAAAGCCTGCTATTCCTGTTGGGGATAAGTGGTGTATAAAATGTTGTACCCATGCAAAATTCGCATTGTTTTTTGGTGGAACTCCATACTTCCATCTTACATCTTCTTGTAAAAGCTCTCCGCCCCAGTCGGAATCATTGAAAGGTGGATTGGCTAAAATAAAATCTGCTTTTAAATCTTTAAATTGATCATCATGGAAAGAATTCCCCCATTTTATATTATCGGATTCTATCCTTCTTATGGCAAGATTCATTTTACACAAGCGCCATGTGGTCTGGTTGCTTTCCTGACCATAAATAGAAATATCTCTAATTTTGCCTCCATGGGCTTCTACGAATTTTTCGGATTGTACAAACATCCCACCCGAGCCACAGCAAGGATCAAAAATTCTGCCTTTGTAGGGTTCCAGAATTTCTACAAGCAATTTTACTATGCTTTTTGGTGTATAGAATTGGCCACCTTTTTTACCTTCTGCATCTGCAAATTGTCCCAAAAAATACTCATAAACTCTACCCAAAATATCTTTGTTTCTATTTTCTTTATCTCCCAATCCAATTGTGCCAATCAGATCTATAAGTTCGCCTAAGCGCTGTTTATTCAAAGCAGGCTTTGCATATATCTTTGGAAGAACATCTTTTAAAGAAGGATTGTCTTTTTCGATTTCCTCCATTGCACGATCGATCAATTGTCCAATTTCTGGCTTTTTGGCATTGGCTTGCAGATAATCCCAGCGAGCTTCTTTCGGAACCCAGAAAACTCTTCTTGCAAGATACTCATCCACATCCTCAGGGTCTGATTGTGGATCATTTTTTAGTTCTTCGTAAACTTCTTTAAAAGAATCAGAAATGTATTTTAAAAAAATTAAACCAAGAACAACATGCTTGTATTCTGCAGCATCCATATTGCTCCTTAGCTTGTCTGCTGCCTGCCAGAGTTTTTGTTCAAAACCAAGATTTGCTCCGTTGTTAGGCATAAGAAAAAATTTTTTTTAAAATTGCAAAATGCAATCCCAAATTATAATTTTTTTTTCCAAGCTTTCTTTTGTATGAATTTTTCTTTAAAAACTGTTTTTGACCAATAAAAAGAAGGGCAATTTTTCGCAAAAAAGCTAAAGAATAAACCAATTAAAAAAATAAAAATCAAAAACTTGTAACAAGAATCCTTGGTATATTGGGGTGGATCCTAGTTGTGATTTCGTAGTTGATCGTTCCTGCAATTTCTGCCAAATCGTCAGCAGTTACACTTTCTTTTGTTTTTTTGTCTTTTCCTATAAGGATTGCTGTGTCGCCTACTTTAACATCGGGAATATGGGTAACGTCTACCATAATCATGTTCATACAAACTCTGCCAATCACCATAGCACGGTAACCATTAATAATCACATAAGATCGATTGGAAAGGCTTCTATCGTAGCCTTCGTTATAGCCAACCGGTAAAGTTGCAATCCTTGTTTTGGAAGAGGTTTGGTAAGTACATCCATATCCAACTTTTGTATTTGCTGGAACTTCGTTTATATGAACAATTTTTGTTTTCCATTGTAAGGCTGGGGATAACTGGAATCTATTTTGATAAAGATTGAATGTAGATAATTTCGTTGGCAAAGAGGGCCAAAGCCCATAAAGAGAAATTCCAATTCGTACTAAATCTTGGTGGGATTCGGGAATTAGCATGGTTGCCGCACTTGCTGCAGAGTGGAACATAAATTTCTTTTTGGGAAAGTACTTTTTAAGAATCTCTTTTGCTTTTTGGAATTCTTTTAATTGATGGTAGGCATATTCTTGCTCTGTTACATCTTCTACATTAGAAAAATGGGTCATTAATCCCAATAGATTCAGTTTCTGATTTTGTATAAATTCCAGCAATTCTAAAAACTTCTTGTTTTCTGGTCTGTATCCCAATCGAGACATTCCCGTATCTACTTTTAGATAAAAAGAAATGCTTTTATTGATTTCTAAGGTTTCTTTAAGTTGATCCAAATTAAAAATTACAAGTGCAATTCTATCGAATTCTTTTTTTAACAATTGGTTTAAATCTTCTTTTTCGTAGCCACCCATAACCAAGAGGTTTTGATGGCATAAATTATATATATTGCTTGCTTCGCTTATGTGGTTTACTGCATAACCCTCTACATCAGATTTTGTTATAGAAACTACTTCTTGGATCCCATGCCCATAAGCATTGGATTTTACCACAGCGTAAAATTTTGCTTTTTGATTTAAAATTTTTTTAAAATTTTTTATATTTTCTATAATTTTAGAGGAATCGATTTCTATCCAAGTGAGCACTAAATACCATAAAAGAAGGTTGAATCTCTATTGCGACTTTTTTTTTAGGCTTTATGAAGAAACTAAAATCAGAAAAAAAAGTAAAGCAAAGAATCCAGAAAAAAAGGGAAAAAAGAAACTTAAGAAGTAAACAGAAAAAAGCACATAGAAGAAGTACGGGATATAAAGAAATTACAGAAGAATAAAATGGATATCCTTTCTCTTCCTTTAAGAAATCTCTATTTTCCTTCGAAAAATAAAGAAGCTCCCCTTTTGGTTGTAATGCATGGTTTGGGAGATCAAATGGAATCTTATAAAGACTTTCCAGAACTTTTATTAAAAAACGAAATCCATACTTTATTATTCAATGCACCCGAACCCTACTTTATGGGCTGGAAGTGGTATGATTTAGATGGAAATCAAGAAATTGGTTTAAATAAATCTCGAATCCTTATCGAAGAATCCATTTCTCTTATTTATGATACTTTACAAATTCCCAAAGATAAAATCTTTCTTTCGGGTTTTAGCCAAGGCGGTGTTGTGTCTTTATATACTGGGCTTCGTTCCCAAGAAGCCTATGCAGGGCTGATTTGCCTATCGGGTTATCTTTTTGGAGAAGAAAAAGAATTTACCCAAGCTTCTCGCAAAACCCCTGTTTTTATGGCTCATGGAATCTACGATGATTTAATCCCTATATCAATGGTAAGAGAACACAAAGAGTACTTGATCGAAAAAAACTACCAAGTACTTTGGAAAGAATATCCTATTCCTCACACCATTTGCATGGAAGAAATGGAAGACTTAAGAGAATGGCTTCGCAATCGAATCCAAGAACTTCAGTAACTTTTATTAAAAAGATGCGTGTTACTAATTTTTTTATAGCTATCTTAACGAATAAAAAATCCCGATATTAAGAATCCTATTTTTTTGGTATGGCTTTTTTTTATAGAATCAAACCAATTCTTAAAAATAGGACTTTGAAAAATTTTTGATTTATGATTTAAAAAATTTTAATAAAATGAAAATTTAATTTTTTTGAATACTCAAAAATCTCTAAGATTTCTTCTTTAGGAGTGGTTCGTCTTATTTCTTTATAAAGCTCTTGATTTAAAACTTTGCCAGCGGGTTTGTATTGGCTAAGGATAAAAATTCCAATTTTGGGGGATATTTGAACCACATAGTCTAAAATTTTTTTGTATTCTTCTGTAAATCCGGGAAGAATTAAAAGCTTAACAATCAATCCCTTTTGGATGCATTCATTTTCTATTTTGCAGTCTCCCACTTGCTTATACATTTCTAAAACTGTATCTTTAGCAATTTTGGGGTAGTCTTCTTCTTTAAGGTATCGTCTTGCAAAATGGGGCGAGATAAATTTAAAATTTACAATATAAACAGTAATTAGATCTTTTAAAAAATTTATGGTTGTATTTAAAGCGAAGCCATTGGATTCAAAAAGAATCGGAGGTAAAATGCCCTCTTTTAATAACTGGTAAAGTGCATAAATGGTATGAGGTATAATATGATCTACATTGGAAAGATAAATACCCTTTATCGTGGAGTCTATATTGTCTCTTAGTAGAGTTGCGTATTCGTCTATTGTAAGCTTTTTTTCTTCGTTCGAGGGACCCTGGTGTAGATCATAATCAATACAATATACACAGCGTAAATTGCAATGCTGAAAATACAGATAAAGCAGTTTTTCTTTGGATATAAATAAATCATCTTCGATTTTTTTAAAAGAATACAGAAAGGGATGGATTCCAGTTCTACAATAAGTTTTATTGGACTGGTATCGATTTATGTGACAACTGCGATGGCATCCTTCGCAGTTTTTGATCATATTCAATAAAAAATGGATCCTCTCTTCGATAGGAGGGTCCCATTGGATTGTTGCTAAATTCATAAAAGAAATTTATAATCAATTTCAATACGAAATCAAGCTTTTTTTTTATGCATTTGAAAAATCTTTTTGGATTGCCATAAGTTGTTCAGGATCAAAAAAACCACTATGGAAGTAGGCGGGATGGGTTACTTTTATCCCTGCTTTTTTTGTTTCTAAGAATGCTTTGGCTTCTTCTTCGGAAAAACGAAAGGTTAAATATTGTACAGAAGAAATCCTTTCTTTATTGTATTGTTTTTCATCAAATAGAGCAGGTATTTCGTAAGTTTTTTCTTTATCTAAATAGAAAAAAAAGACTGATTTTTCCAAGCCTAATAATTCTTTTAATTTGTATTTTCGAAATTCTTTATCATCGATTTCTATAAGTAAGGTTGCTTTTATTTCCCTTTCTTCTGGGATGAGTTCATTATAAGTTTGGATTTCGTGAAGAATAGCATCTTTTTCTTTTATATTTTCTGCTCGTATCATTTCTTGGATCTGATACCATACCGTATCTCTATTTTCGAAAAGAAAAGTAAACATAGTTCCTAAATGAAATCTTCTTTTATTTTTGATTGCAAAAATTTTTTCTCTGAATTCATTTCTTTTTTTATTGTATTCTTCTACAGGTAGGATCTCTTCGAATTGGATTTTTTTCATTTTTCTTTTCCTTTTTATTTTTTATTTTTATTTTTCTATAGGATCGGGGAATCCTCCTTCTTCTTTTTTTCTATAAGCTTTCGCTAAAATTTGTATGGGGTGTAGAGGTATTTCTTTTAAGTTCATACCTTGTTTAAGCTGTAGAGCAGCAAGAGGACAATCTGTGGAAATCCAATTTGCTTCTTTGGATTTTAGATTCGAGAAGGCTTTCTTGCCATATTCCAGGCTAAGTTCAAAGTTTTCTTTTTTCATGGACCAAGTTCCATTGTGTCCACAACATTCGGCAACAAAACTTACTTGTGTATTTGGTATGGATTTTAGTAAATCTCTAGAAGGGAATCCTTTCCATTGGGCTCTTAGATGGCATGCAGCATGGTAACCTATAGAAATAGGTGTCGTTTTAAAGTCTTTAGAAAAACTTTCTTGTTTATTTAAATGCATTAAAAATTCTGTGATGTCCATACATTGATCAGAAATTCTCTTTGCTTTTTCTTCCCATTCTTTTTTTTCTTCGTTTGTTTTGCCTAAAAGTCCCGCATATAGGGGGTATTCCTTTCGTAGTGTCATAGAACATGTTGGATTGATGACTAATATTTTTAAATTTTTTTCTGCATAAGGGTATAAGGATTCTATATTTTTTTTAATTTTTTTAAGAGCAAAGTCAAGATCCCCTGTATTGATACCCGGCATACCGCAGCAATTTTGTTTGGGATGTTCTACGTTACATTGATTTTTTTCTAAAACAAAAACGGCGTCCTTTCCTATCTGTGGGTTGTTGTAATTGACAAAACAAGTCGAAAAAAGCACTACATGGAATTTAGGATTTTCTATTTTTTTGTGTTTTTTAAACCATTTAGCAAAAGGGGTTCTGTGAAATTCTGGCATCAATTTCTTTTTATGAATTTTTAAAATTTTTTCTATAATAGAGCGATGGAATTCGTTTTTCATTGTATAATTTACAAATGTAGATAAAATATTGGAATTGAGTTTGCCTGCCAAATCTGAGTTTTGTAAAATTTTATCTCGTAGAGGGACTCCTTTTTTTTTGGATTGAACATGAACACTTCTTTGCATTAAAGCTGCAAAATTCAAATTAAAAATATGTTTGTCTTTATCTGTGTAGGGACAATTGATATAACACAATTTACAATGATAGCATAATTCGACAATTTTTTCTTTGTCTTCTTTCGTAATTTTTAAAACATCTCCTTCTGCGTAAGTGTCTAAGGATTGAAACAACTTTGAGAATGACCCACAATAATGAAAGCACATTCTACATCCATTGCATATATCAAAGGTTCGGTTCCACTCTTTCTCTAAGGATTCTACTTCCCAGTACAATGGGTTTTTGGGATCATAAATTGCATTTTCTGTATTGGTTTGTTCTATTTTCATAAAAAATCCTTTTTAACACTTTTAAAAAATTAGGAGCTCTAAAGCTCCTTTGTATTATTTTAAATTCTTTAAAGCCAATTCGAATCTTCCTGCATGGGATTTTTCTGCTTTTGCTAATGTTTCGAACCAGTCTGCAATTTCTGGAAATCCTTCCTCTCTTGCTGTTTTAGCCATTCCGGGATACATATCTGTATATTCGTAAGTTTCTCCAGCAACGGCACTTTTGAGATTATTTTGGGTGTCTCCGATAGGCAAATCTGTTGCAGGATCTCCAACTTGTTTAAGATATTCTAAATGGCCATGGGCATGTCCCGTCTCTCCTTCTGCTGTGTCTCTAAACAAACCTGCTATGTCTGGATATCCTTCTATATCGGCAATTTTGGCAAAATATAAGTATCTTCGATTTGCCATTGATTCACCACCAAAAGCTTCTTTTAAGTTTTGATGGGTTTTGGTTCCTTTAAGTTTCGACATATATCGACCCTCCTATTTAAAAATATTCTAAATTTAAAATAATTATATTTTAATAGATGGCAATGTTTTTTTGTTTTTGCTTTAAAAAAAATTACGAAACAATAACTCTTAACCATTTTTTTTGAATACGAAAAAAAGGTTGAACCCAAAAATTGGAAGGAAGATAGAGATAGCTGTGGTACAAAGTTTATAGACAAATTGAAATTGACTTAGGGAATTTCTTTTTTTTTCTGACCTAATGAGGAAGCACAGCATATGTTTTATAGTTTTTTTGCTTCTTCTAAGTGGTTTTTTAGGTTCAGTTATGGGATCTCTAATAGAAACAATTTTTGGGATCAAAATTTTTAATTACGAACTTCTACCAAAGAAAGGACTACAATTGCAAAACTTTTACATAATTAAAGAATTGCAATTGCAAATTACACCTTCGACGTTGGCGGGTATAGGGATTGCACTATTTGTATTATATAAATATGGAAAAACTTAAAAACTTAAATACAAAAGGAGAAATATGTCCACAATATCAATGAAAACTTTATTAGAAGCAGGGGTCCATTTTGGTCACAAAACAAGCAAATGGAATCCAAAAATGAAGCCTTATATTTTTATGGCTAGGAATGGCATCCATATTATTGATTTGCAGAAGACAGTACAACTTGCTAAAAAAGCATTCGAAGCATTACGGGATGCGGCAGCAAGAAACGAAAAAATTCTTTTTGTAGGTACAAAAAAGCAAGCAAGAAGTGCAATAGAAAGGGAAGCGAAGCGGTGTGGAATGTTTTACATCAATACAAGATGGCCCGGTGGTTTGTTGACCAATTGGAGAACGGTAAGGCAGTCTATAGAAAGATTAAAAAAATTGGAAAAAATGGAACAAGAAAATAGCTGGCATTTAGAAGCAAGAACAAAAAAAGAAATTCTACTCTTAAAAAGAGAATTAGAAAAATTGCGAAAGCATTTAGCGGGAATTAAAGATATGGTTACTTTACCAGAAAACATTTTTATTGTAGATCCTGATAAAGAAAATATCGCTGTACAAGAAGCAAGAAAAATGGGAATTCGAATTTTTTCGATTGTAGATACGAATTGTAATCCTGATTTGATCGATTATCCTATACCAGGAAATGATGATGCCATTCGATCCATTAGTTTATTTTTAGAAACTATGGTAGATGCTATTATTCAAGGAAAAGAAGGAAAAGTTACAGATTCTCAATTTACAGAAGAAGATTTCGATGCCTCTCATTACGAAGAACATCAAGATTCATTAAAATATAAAGGTGAATATGACGAAACAGGGGAATTTGTAGAGGATGAGGATTTGCATAAACCAGAAGAAATAACAGAAGATTATAGAGAATACATCAAAAAAGAGGACGAAGAATAAGGTGTAGCTATGTATAAGCCTAAACCAGAAGAAATCAAACATCTAAGAGAACTCACCGGCGCCGGCATGCAAGATTGCAAAAATGCTCTTATAGAATTCAATGGAGATATAGAAAAGGCAATTGAAGATTTAAGAAAAAAAGGAATTGCCAAGGCAGCCAAAAGGGCAGATCGAACAACAAGACAAGGCATTATCGCATCCTATATACATCATGATGGTCGAATTGGTTCCCTTATAGAGTTGAATTGCGAAACTGATTTTGTTGCAAAAAACGAAGAATTCAAAAAGCTCGCCCAAGAATTGGCAATTCAAATTGCAGCTATGAACCCTTTATCTATTTCTGTCGAAGATTTGGATCCCAACATAGTGGAAAAAGAAAAAGCCATATACATAGAGCAACTAAAGTTAGAAAAAAAGACAGAAGCTCAGATTGAAAAAATTTTGTTAGGAAAGTTGGAAAAATTTTATTCCGAAGTTTGCCTTCTTAAGCAAGAGTTTTATAAAGATAACAAAATCAAAGTAGAAGATTACATCAAACAACACATTTCTAAGTTCGGAGAAAATATTCAGGTTTCTCGATTTGCGAGATACCAAATCCATTCTTAGTGTATGTTCCCCTATTCTAGAATTTTACTAAAACTTTCTGGTGAATCCTTTACCAGAAAAGGGGAGTTTGGGATTGATTTTTCTTTAGTCCAAAATATAGCCAAACAAATCCAAATGTGCCATAAAGCAGGGATTCGAATTGCAGTGGTAATTGGTGGAGGCAATATAATACGCGGAAATTTAGCAGCTGAATCTGGAATAGATCGAGCAACAGCCGACTATATGGGGATGCTTGGTACGGTTATCAATTCTTTAGCTTTACAGGATGCTTGCGAAAAATTGGGTTTAATTACTAGAGTTCAAACTGCTATAGAAATGCGTTCTATAGCAGAATCTTATATAAGGAGAAAAGCAATTCGTCATTTAGAAAAAAATAGAATCGTAATTTTTGCGTCTGGGACGGGAAATCCATTTTTTACAACAGATACCACAGCAGCTTTAAGGGCCATTGAGGTGGGATGTCAGATTATTCTTAAAGCTACTAAAGTTGATGGTGTCTACGATTCCGATCCTTTCAAAAATTCAAACGCAAAAAAATATATTACATTGTCCTTTAAAGAAGCATTACAAAAAGAATTAAAAGTTATGGATGCAACGGCTTTAACTTTATGTATGGAGAATAACATTCCTATAATTGTTTTTGATATTTTTAAAGAAGGAAATTTGGAACTTTTAATCAAAGGAGAGAAAATCGGTACTTTCATATCCCATAATGCAGGAGTGCAGTATGAATGATGCAAATCAAAATTTAAAAAATCTTTTAGAAAATTCCGGAAGAAAAATGGAAAAAACTATCGAAGCTTTTAAAAAAGAACTCAATACCATACGCTCAAATCGAGCAAATCCTGCAATGTTGGAAGGAATCCTTGTAGAGTATTACGGTACAGAACTACCTATTAATCAAGTTGCGACTATTTCTGTTCCCGAGCCTAGAACATTGTTAATTCAGCCTTATGATAAAACAGCTTTGTCTGCTATAGAAAAAGCAATTCTAAAAAGTGATTTGAGTATTACACCTCAAAATGACGGTAGTGTAATTCGATTAATACTTCCCGAAATGACTCAAGAAAGGCGTCTTGAACTTGTAAAGCAGGTTAAATTAAAGTTGGAAGAAGCAAAAGTTGCCATTCGTAACATTCGAAGAGATGCCAATGAAGATATAAAAAAAATTACAAATATTTCTAAAGATGATCAGAAGCATTATATGGAAGAAATCCAGAAGCTTACAGATAAACATATAAAAATTTTAGAGGAACTTTCTCAAAAAAAAGAAGATGCCATTATGCAATTATAATCAATTCAATGAAACAATCAAAAGGGATTCCTGTACATATAGCCCTTATTTTGGATGGTAATGGTAGATGGGCACAGAAGCGTAATCTTCCAAGAAGCGAAGGTCATAGACAAGGAGGAGAAAATCTTAAAAAACTGATCGACGAAATTTTCAAATTAAAGATTCCTTATATATCTTTATATACCTTTAGCACAGAGAATTGGAAAAGACCCAAAAAGGAAATCTTTACCTTATGGAAACTAATGAAAGAATTTTTTTATTTGTATTTACAAGAGTGCATAGAAAAAAAAATTTGTATTAAAGTTTCGGGAGATATATCCAAATTGCCTAAAGAGAATCAACAAATCATAGCGGATGCAGTTTTTAAAACAAGAAAAAACAAAAATTTATTGGTGAATTTTTGTATCAATTATGGTTCCCACCATGAGATCGTACATGCCGTAAACCAGATCTTCACAGAAAAATTGGAGTTTTACAAAAAACATGGTTTTTTTAAAAAAATTACGGAAAAAGAAATCGAAAAACATTTGTATACTTATCCTTTACCACCTGTAGATTTATTAATCCGCCCAGGAGGAGAACATAGAATTTCTAATTTCTTATTGTGGCAATTGGCTTACGCTGAGATTTATTTTACAGATGTATTATGGCCAGATTTTTCTAAAGAAGATTTATTAAAAGCCTTGGATTGGTTTTCGAAAAGAGAAAGAAGATTTGGGGGTTTAGGAAATTAAAATTCTTTTCAAAAATTATTAAAATAAAAAAATAGTCCAAATGCAAGAAACATTAAAAAGAATCATTTCGGGTTTCTCAATTGCAGGTGTGGTAATTTTACTGCTCAATCATATACATTTTTTTTATGGAATTCCTATACTAATCACAATTCTTATTCTAAGTTTTTTTGGTTTAAGAGAATACTATATACTAACCGATAAAAAAATACAAGGGAAACCGATTCCTTTTCTTGGTTTTTTTTTTGGTTTTCTCTTTATTTTGTCTTATTATCTTGAATATCTATATCAATCGAAAGAAGTTTTTTCTTTTTCGGGTGCTTTAATTCAGTTTTTAGAAGCTTACCAAAAGATCAAGAATCCTGTAATTCCTATTTTGATTTTCTTTGTAATGATAACCAAAAGCTATAGTATGATGTTTCGCCCCATCGAAGGAAATACTTATAATTCTATGGCAACAGTTATGGGAGTTCTTTATGTTTCTTTACCTTTAGCTATAATACTTCCCATGTTGGTTTTAAAACAAGGGTCTTTTATTTTTGTCTTTTCTGCATTGGGGGCTATTATGACAGATGTAGGGGGTTATTTTGGTGGTAGATGGTTTGGTAAGCACAATGCAGGTTTAAAGGTAAGCCCTAAAAAAACATGGGAAGGCTATATCTCTGGCATCATTTTTGCAAACATCGTGAATTTTATTTTTCTTTATTTTTGGATTTATTTTCATCCGAATTTAACGAATGAAGATTTTACTATCCTACCTTCTTATTTGGAATGCATTGTATTGACTTTGGTATTTTCCTTGGTGTCTATTTTTGGAGATTTGGTAGAGAGTGCTTTAAAAAGAGATGCAAAAATAAAAGACTCTTCTTCATTGATTCCGGGGCATGGAGGGTTCTTGGATCTTGCAGATGCAATGCTTTTTAGCTTTCCTTTAGGGTATTTTTATTTTTATATAAAAATACAGTTTTTGTTATGAGTTTCCAAGAAAGGTTGAATTTGCATTTTGCAGAACCAACTAAAAAATTGATTCTTTTGGGTGGGACGGGGACTATTGGAACTTATACCCTAAATTACCTTAAAAGAATCTCTTCTATTCAGCTTGAAGGAATTAGTATACATAAATCTATCGAAAAGTTAGAAGAAATTCTTTATACCTTTCAGCCAAAATTTGTATGTATTACTGACGAAAACTCTTTTGAGTTATTTCTTAAAAATTATCGTAATCCAAAAATCAAATTTTTTAAGGGTTTAGAGGGTTTAATCGATTTAATAGAAAATTCCAATGCAGATACAGTCCTCAATGCCTTGGTAGGTTCTGTGGGGGTAGAGGCTACGGTTCGATCCATAGAATTGGGGAAAAAAATCTGTCTTGCCAATAAAGAAAGTTTGGTTACTGCGGGGCCTATTCTTTTGGATTTACTTAAAAAATCTCGGGCTTCTATGATTCCTATAGATTCTGAACATAATGCAATTTTTCAGTTGTTATACAATCGAGGGGAGCAGTATATAAAAAAAATCCTTTTGACTGCATCGGGGGGTCCCTTTAGAGATTATACGATAGAACAAATCAAAACAGTAACAAAAGAGCAAGTTTTGCAACATCCCAATTGGAACATGGGACCAAAAATTACTGTAGATTCAGCAGGTTTGATCAACAAAGGTTTAGAAGTAATCGAAGCCCACTATCTTTTTGGTTTACCCTATGATTCAATAGATGTTAAAATCCACAGACAAAGCTATGTGCATGGAATGATCCAAACTACTGATGGGAGCTTTCAGTGTTTGGTAAGTCCTCCTTTTATGTTTTTTCCGATTGCTTATTCTTTGCATTTTCCCGATCCAGTACCTGCTATTCTTCGAGAAACAAAAGAGCCAGAAGATTGGCCTACTTTAGAATTTCAGAATATTGATCATAAAAAATATCCTGGTTTTTCTTTATGTATGGAAGCAGGAAGAAAAGGCAATTCTGCTCCTGTTATTTTAAATTCAGCAAACGAAGTTGCAGTACAATTATTTCTGGAAGATAAAATCCATTTTACGGAAATCCCTTTAATTCTTAATGATGCTTTAGAAAAAATTCCAGTAGTCAAATTGCAAAATCTTAGTATATTACTACAAGAGGATCAAAAAGTTAGAGAATTTGTATTATCCCAATGGGATAACTCCAAATTGTCCAAGAGGTAACAAATGTTAGTTTTGATTTTAGGTGGAATCTTCCTTTTAGGTATTACCATTGTAGTACACGAGTTGGGTCACTTGCTTTTAGGAAAACTCGTAGGAGTAAAAGCGGAAATTTTTTCTATAGGTTATGGAAAAGGAATCTGGAAGAAAAAATTGGGAGATACAACCTTACAGATTACGGCTTTTCCTCTGGGAGGTTATGTAAAATTTAAGGGCGATGATTATTCTGTAGATTACAATAATGAATCGAATCAAAATCAAGGGGATTTTTTTTCCAAACCTCCTTTGGTAAGAATCATTCCTGTTTTAGGTGGTCCCTTATTCAATTTAATTTTAGGTTTTTTGATTTTTTTTATTGTGGGATTTTTCCCAAGTTATAGTCCCCCTTCCATTTATTTTTGGGAGGAATTGGAAAATAGTCCAGCAAAAACCTATGGATTGCAAAAGGGAGATTTGGTTTTAGAAGTGAATCAAAAAAAAATTAAAAATTTTAGAGAACTCCAAGAGCATATTTTGTTGTCAGGTGGTGCTCCATTGCATTTGAAAGTACAAAGAGAAACGGGCATCTACGATATTACAGTAATTCCAGAAACAGATTCTGCAGGAAGATCATTCTTAGGAATACGAATTCCAGGAGAACGCTATATCCAAGTAGATTTTCCCTTTGTGAAAGAAATCCAATATAGAATTTTAAATATATTTCAAAAGGACTTGGAACCACCCGTAGAATTCCCAGCGATGAGGTATTTACAAGATGGAGATATTCTTTTAGAGGTGGAAGGAAGAAAAATACATTCTACGTATGAGTTGCAAATGTTTTTGGGAAGTTTAGACAAGGATCAAGTTCGATTAAAGATCAAAAGGCAAAAATATCCCTTTTGGATTCCATGGATAACAGAAATCAAAGAAATAGAAGTTCCCATAAGAAAAGAATATAGAATTTATTTTAAAAATTTAGAAGACATGAAATATAAAGAAACTTTAGAGCAAATCGAATTGGTTTCTTATTCTACTGAGCATATGCGTCTACTAAATTTTATAAAAGTCAACAATAAACCTGTTTCTTCTTTTAAATCTTTATACGAAGAGTATTCTAAAGCACAGCCCGTAAGCTTAACCATTCAAAATAACGAATATAGAGCAACGATAATAGCCCAAAAAATTGGTCTTATGGGATTTCGACCCAGTAGCCTAATTTTAACAAAAAAAGTGGAAAACGAAAATAGTTCTATATTGGATGCACTAATCTTTTCTATAAAAAATACCTACGATCAAATTGCCCTATATCCAAAATTTTTTGAGAAACTTTTTTCTGGAAGAATTTCTTTTCTGGAAAATACTATGGGTCCTGTAGGTATGTTTGCCGTTGCAGGTATTGTAATGCAAACTGATTTATTGGATTACTTTCAATTAATGGCGTCTATTTCTATTGCTCTTATGGTGATTAATCTTTTTCCTTTTCCGATTGTTGATGGAGGCCATATACTTTTATTCTTAATAGAAGCTATTCGAGGGAAAAAATTGCCCTTAAATTTTATAGAAGGGTTGCATAGATTTGCATTTTTATTTTTAGTGGGATTGGGTTTATGGATTATGTTTAAAGATGTATTATTCGTTTTAGGCTTGTAGAGATAAGGTATATTGAAAAAATGTAATTTAATGAAGCACTTTTTCATAACCACCCGTAGAGAAGATCCCCAAGATGCTGTAGTAGATTCTCATAAACTAATGATACGAGCAGGGCTAATAGAAAAATTAGGCTCTGGCTTATATAACATTTTGCCCATGGGATTAAGAGTCATTCGAAAAATTGAAGCAATTGTTCGCGAAGAGATGAATGCTTCTGGTGCTTTTGAATTTCAGCTTCCTCTAATTGTACCTGCAGAATTATGGAAAGAAACCAAAAGGTGGTATACTATGGGCAAAGAAATGTTTCGATTAAAAGATAGGCATCAAAATGATTTGGTGTTGGGACCTACCCACGAAGAGACTTTTACTTTTTTGATTAAATCCCTTATTTCTTCTTATAAGGATTTACCCTTAAATGTTTATCAAATTCATACAAAATTTAGAGATGAAATCCGTCCAAGATTTGGGGTGATTCGTTCGCGAGAATTTATAATGAAAGATGCCTATTCCTTTCATTTAGATTCTGAGAGTTTGGAGCAGACTTACCAAATTATGCGCAATACCTATAGAAAAATCTTTGCTAAAGTAGGTTTGGAAACCATTCCAGTAGAAGCAGATACAGGTGCAATGGGTGGAAGTGGTTCAGAAGAATTTATGGTACCTTCTAAAATCGGAGAAGAGATCCTGTTGGTAAATGATGATTTTTCTTACCGAAGCAATTTAGAAAAAACTCCAGTAATTTATTTAGAATTGAATCCAAATCATAGAAAAGATCTTACCGAAGAAGAAATAGAAAGTTTAACAAATGGATTAAAAAAAATTCATACACCTAACAAGGCAACTATAGAAGATTTGGCTAAATTTTTAAATAAAAAACCTGAGGAACTTCTAAAAACTTTACTTTACCGAGCCTTAACAGAAGAAAATAACGAAATTTTGGTTATGATACTCATTCGTGGGGATCGACAGATCAACGAGACGAAATTAAAAAATCATTTAAAAGCCATTGAAGTCTATCCAGCAAAGGAACAAGATTTTTACGAAATTGGCAGTGTACCAGGTTATGCTGGTCCTCTAAACTTAAAAACGAAAATTCCTATTATTTTTGATCTATCTTTATCTACCAAAACAACTTGGATTACAGGAGCAAATGAACAAGACTATCATATAGAAAATTTCCATCCTGCCTTGATTGATAAAAATTGGAAGGATAAACTAATCGATTTAGCCTTAGCGAAAAGTGGGGATCCATCTCCAAATGGTAAAGGAACCTTAAAGGAAGTTCGGGGTATAGAAGTGGGTCATATTTTTAAGCTGGGAGATAAATATACAAAAGCGATGGAATTTACTCTTTTAGACGAAAATCAGAAGCGGATTTATCCTTTAATGGGCTGTTATGGTATTGGAATTAATAGAACCATGGCAACAATCATTGAACAAAATCATGATGAAAAAGGAATTCAATGGCCTATAAGCGTTGCTCCCTTCGAAATGATTTTAATTGATATTACGAAAGACGAAAAAGAAAAAAAAGAAGTAGAAGAAATTTATAATGATTTAATAAGACAAAACTTCGATTTGCTTTGGGATACAAGGGATGTTCGCCCTGGAGTAAAGTTTGTGGATTCGGAATTGATTGGCTTTCCTATTCGAATCACCATTGGTAAGAATTATTTTTCTAAGGGAGAAATAGAAATCTATATTCGAAAAACCGAAGAGAAAATTTTTATAAATAGAAATCATCTAATCGAAAAACTAAAAGAAATCCGAGAAAATTTATACCAAATGCTTCCTAAAGTTTAAAATATGCTATGTTAAACAAAGATAAAAAATTTTTAAAAAAGTTGTCTAAAAATGTTTGGAAATCCAGATCCTTATTTCCTAAAGATGGATATTATGGTGAATTTGGAGGAATTTATAGCCCAGAGGTGTTGATTCCTGCCATAGAAGAATTAAAAAAAAATTATAAAAAATTCTTAAAAGATAAAAGTTTTATCAAAGATTTGTTTTATTACTATCGAAATTTTTGTGGTAGACCTTCTCTTTTAACAAAAGCTGAACGATTGTCTAAGGAATGGGGAGCAGAAATCTATTTAAAACGCGAAGACCTAAACCATACAGGATCTCATAAAATCAATAATGCTATTGGCCAAGCGTTGCTTGCAAAAAAAATTGGCAAGAAAAGAGTGATTGCAGAAACAGGGGCTGGCCAACATGGTGTTGCAACGGCAACTGCTGCTGCACGGCTGGGTTTAGAGTGCACTATATATATGGGCGAAGAAGATGTACGCCGACAAAATTTGAATGTATATAGAATGAAGTTACTTGGAGCAGAAGTGGTTCCTGTAAGTTCAGGAAATAAAACTTTAAAAGATGCAACGAACGAAGCAATGAGGGATTGGGCAAAAACTGTAGAATATACCCATTATGTAATCGGTTCGGTCATAGGTCCCCATCCCTTTCCAGCAATGGTAAGAGATTTTCAGTCAATTATAGGATGGGAAGCAAAAAAACAATTTTTAAAAGAAACAAAAAGATTGCCTGATTTTGTTGTTGCTTGTGTTGGGGGAGGTTCCAATGCTATTGGAATATTTCATAGTTTTTTATTAGATAAAAAAGTTCGACTTTTGGGTGCCGAAGCGGGAGGAATTTCTAACTCACCTGGACAAAATGCTGCATCTATACAATTTGGGGAGGTGGGGTATTTTCATGGAACCAAATCTCTTTTTATCCAAAATAAAGAAGGCCAAATTTACAATGTGCATAGCATTTCTGCAGGGTTGGATTATCCAGGGGTAGGACCTGAACATGCTTACTTACATAGCATTGGAAGAGTGGAATACTATTCTATTCGAGATAAAGAAGCATTAGAAACTTTTATGGAAGTTTCCCAATTAGAAGGGATTGTTCCAGCTTTAGAAACAGCCCATGCCTTTTATTTAGCCAAGATGGAAATTCAAAAATATAAAAAGAAACCTTATGTATTGATCTCTTTATCGGGAAGAGGAGATAAAGATGTTTTAGAAGTGTCTCAGATCTTAAAGAATCAATCCGTATGAGGAAAATCATACAAGTAGAGAATTTAACAAAAGAGTTCTATATCAAAAAGCGAAAAAAAGGTTTTTTGGGTTCAATTGCAGGTCTGTTTTATAGGGAAAAAGATATCATAAAAGCTGTAGATAATATTTCTTTTGAAATTTCCACCGGAGAGATTGTTGGTTATCTTGGACCCAACGGAGCCGGTAAATCTACAACAATTAAAATGCTTACTGGAATTTTGCTGCCAACTTCTGGGAAGGTAATGGTTAATGGCATGGATCCTTTTAAAAATAGAAAAGTCTTTACGAAAAAAATAGGAGTAGTTTTTGGCCAAAGAACACAGCTTTGGTGGGATCTTCCTTTGATCGAAAGTTTCGACTTGTTAAGGTTGATTTATAAAATAGAAAAAAAAGTTTTTCAGCAAAGATTCGATGAATATGTAGAATTGTTAGGAATGAAAGATTTCTTGTACCAACAAGTTCGCAAACTTTCCTTAGGCCAAAGGATGAGAGCAGATTTGGCAGCTTCTTTAATCCATGAACCTTCTATTCTTTTTCTGGATGAACCCACGATAGGTTTGGATATTTTAACGAAAGATATTGTAAGAAAAACAATTTTGAATTTAAATCAAAAGAAAAAAATTACCGTCATTTTGACTACTCATGATATGGAAGATATTGAATATCTTGCCAATCGATTGATTTTAATTGATAAAGGCAAAATTTACTACAATGGCCAAATAGAAACATTTTTAGAGGCTTATCAGACTAAAAAAAAAGTAATTCTTACTTTGGAAAAAGAGTTTATTTTTCCAGACTTAAAGAATGGTTTGAAAATACTAAAAAATCAAAGAAATCGATTTTATGAAATCGAAATACCTAAAGAAAATAGTGTTGGATTGGTTATCGATCTTGTCCAAAAAGAAGGTGGAAAAATTCAAGATATCACTGTAAAAAAGCAAGAATTAGCAGATGTATTGAAACTAATTTACAAAAATCAGTCTGTGGAATTATGAATCGCTTAAAAATATATTTAAAAATGGTTTCCTTATCCTTTCAAAATTCCATTACATATAAGATTGAATATTTTACTTCTTTGTTGAATGCCCTGTTGTATATTTTTATCTTTGCATCTGTTTGGGCAATAGTAATTCCAGAAAACTCTCCTATCCATGGCATTAGCAGAAAAACGATGATATCCTATGCAGTTCTTACTACTTTGATTAAATCCACTTTTAGCAGATCCCAATCTTTTTTTTCTTCAAAAATAAGAACAGGGGAAATTGCAGTAGAATTGATGAAGCCTATTTCTCTTCCTTTGTTGTATTTGTCCGATATTATAGGAAAGACTTTATTTCAGATTTTTGCAAGAGGTATTCCTTTACTTGTTTTTAGCTATTTTTTATTCCAAATACAGTTGAATTTTAATATAAATATATTTTATAAATTTATGATTCTATATTTATTATCTTTTATAATATACTTTTTTCTTAATTTTTTTTTAAGTTCTTTAGCTTTTTATTTTGTAGAAGTGTATCCCTTTTGGATTTTGTATTTTGCTTTGATTACTCTTTTGTCGGGAGGTATAATTCCAATTGATTTTTTCCCTGAATATCTCCAAAGTTTTATTTTGTTTACTCCTTTCCCGTATTTATTTTATTTTCCAACTATGCTACTTTTACAATCGGAATTGGTTTTACCTTATTCTACGTTGGTTCTATATTATTGCATCCATATTTTTGTTTTGTTTTGTGTGGTTTCTATAGTATATTGGTTTGGATTAAGAAAACTAACTATAGCAGGTGGTTAGATGAAACTATTATCTTACTTCCTTGAAAATCCTTATCTAAATTTGATTCAAGCATCCATTCAAAGCAAAATGGAATATAAGGGTACTTTTTTTGCGTTTATTTTGACTATATTGGGGTTTTATATTTCCCAAGTTGCTGTTATAGGGATTATGATTTATAACTTTAAAACTATCAACAATTGGAATAAAGGAGAATTGAGTTTTTTATATACCTTGATGATATTTTCTATGGGATTTGCTTCTACTTTTTTTTCTGGAATGATTGATTTTGGTGATTTTATTCGCAAAGGCGATTATGACAGAGTACTACTAAGACCACTATCTACTTTGGGTCAAATTATTTCTATCAATTTCGATATAACAGGTCTTACGCATCTTACTCTTGGTGTTCTTGCTTTAATTCTAAGTTCTTATTTTTTAGAAATTGATTGGACTTTCCTAAAAGTTCTTTTTTTCTTTATTACGATATTGGGAGGGACTCTATTATTGGGAGCAATACGAATTCTAACGGCTTCCGTTTGTTTTTTTAGTATAACCAATGAAAGCCTACAACATTTAATTGTCTTTTCTTCTCGAGAGTTTTTGTTATATCCAGTGAATATTTATTCTAAATATATACAATATTTTTTAACATTTTTTTTTCCTATTGCTTTTATTAACTATTACCCCGCCCATTATTTTTTGAATAAACATTCAGAAATTCTTTTTCATCCTTACTTTGCTTATGGTACATTTCCTGTTGGGTTTTTCTTTTTTTTGTTATCTCTTTATGTCTGGAAGGTTGGAGAAAAATTCTATAGTAGTACTGGTTCATGATTTTAATACCAGATCATATATTTACTATATGGGGTGTAGATAAGCTAATCAGGGATTTTTGTAAAATCAATCAATTTGATTATTTTGTTTATTCTTTAAAAGATTTGGAAATTTCTCTAAAAAGTAAAAAATTCATTTTTGATAAGCAATACTTTAACTCCAAAATTTCTCTTTTCATTGTTCCCATTTCTATAAAAATTAATCAAGATTTATATCTTTTGTTTAATAAAAATATTTTATCTTTTGGAACGGCTTCTACAGGAATGGATCATGTGGATTTTAAGTTTTTAGAAGAATCCCAAATACCTTTCTTTGGAGCCGAAGGCGAAAATAAAGATTCTGTCGTAGAATATACTTTAAGTGTTTTGCCACATCTTATAGAAATAAAGAGACTTTTACAAAAGGACATCCAAATTGGTATTGTTGGCTACGGAAGAATAGGTAGTTTGTTGGGGCAAGTTCTAAAAGACTTAGGGTTTTCTTATATTTCAGTAGATCCTTTTGTTTTTCCTGAAAGTTATCATAAGGATTTGGAAAGTTTAAAAGAATGTGATATAATTACTTTCCATACTCCTTTAACAAAAGAAGATCCATATCCTACTTTAGAAATGATTGGTATTGAATTTTTAAAGAGTTTAAAGAAGACCCATGTTTTAATCAACTCTTCTCGAGGGAAAATATTTTCGAAAGAAGCATACGAATATGCCATTAAAAATTTTCTTTGTGCTTTTGATGTTTTTATCAGTGAACCGCCCTCAAAAGCTATGTTGGATTCAAAACGTCTAATTATAGCAACTCCTCATACAGCTGGATACAATTGGATTTCGCGATTTAGAAGTGTATTTCGGGTTTTAGAGAAATTTGCTATTTTTTTTTCTTATCAATTTGATTTAGAAATTCAAAATTACTTTCCTCTTAATTTTGAAGTCCAAATCTTTGATTCTGTTCTGGAAGAAACCCATCGATTTAAAAAAGATCCTTCTTATTTTTCAATTCGGAACCGATATCCTACAAGATCTGGCATTAAACACCAAAAGTACAATCCCCACTGGAATGATTTTTATAAAATTTTATATGAATATTTTCAAAATTTTTAAGTCTCACTTTCTTCTTCAGGAGAGATCATAGTTCCAATACCTTTATTACTAAAAAGCTCTATTAAAATTGAATGAGGAATTCTACCGTCTATGATATGGGCTTTTTGGACTCCCTGTTCTAATGCTTTTAGGCAACTTTCCACCTTAGGAAGCATTCCACCTTGGATAATCTTTTCTTTTATTAGATTTCGAACTTGAATGGGAGTCAACCGATTTATCAATTGGCCTTCTTTAAGGACTCCTTTTGTGTCTGTCAATAAAATTAGCTTTTCGGATTGCAAAGCAGAAGCAATGGCAGCAGCCATAATATCTGCATTTATATTTAAGCTTCTTCCGTTAGAATCGGGGCTTACAGGTGCAATGACAGGGACATAACCGTTCTGAATCATATCAAATAAAATTTTGGGATTTATAGATTCTATACTTCCCACAAGGCCTAATTCTAATTTTTTTGTTGTTCCGTTTTCTGTTTTTAGAATTTGGAGAGGTTTTGCAATAGCTAAATTGGCATCTTTACCGGAAAGTCCAATCGCTTTTCCACCATGTTTCTGAATCAATCCTACAATTTCTTTGTTGATAGAACCTGATAGTACCATTTCTACAATTTCCATAGTCTCTTCGCTTGTATACCTTTGTCCCTCTATAAATTGGGTTTTGATGTTCAATCGATCAAGTAAAGCATTGATCTTTGGACCTCCACCATGGATGATTACGGGATGTAAACCAACATACTTTAATAAAACAATATCTTTTGCGAAAGATTCTCTTAGATTGGATTCTATCATTGCAGCACCACCGTATTTAATCACAATGATTTTATTGTGGAATTTTTGGATATAAGGTAGTGCTTCCAACAAAATTTGTGCTCTGACTTCCTCTGAAATTTTTTCTTGCAAAGAGTTCTGCATAATTAGATTTCGTTTTTTTGTAACATTTCTATAAAGTGTTTTATAGAGTCCATATCTTTTTTTAAAGAATTTGAGTAAATCTCTGCAATTGCAATTTCTACGGCTGGGCCTAAAAATAATACTTTACTTGTGATTTGTATTTTATATTTTCTAACAGAAGAAGTTTCATTTAGTTTTTCATAAAAAGATTCTCCTTGGATTACAAATAAGCTTTCATTGTTTCCACTTGGTACTACTTTAAAATTGTGTTTGTTAGAGTCTAAATAAAAAACGGATTCTTCCACTAAGGTATCAGAACCTTTAGGTAAGATTTGTGCTAAAACAGGTGGAACAGAAGCACCAATAGAAATATGTCTTATTTGTACAAGTTGATTCCCTTCTTGTCTATCTTCTATAACTTTTACATTTTTTAATTCTGGAAATTTGTCTAAGTGTTTATATCTTTCTTGTCTTGCTTTTAGTAATGTTTCTAAGGGAACGGGAAATTCTTGTGTAATTTCTAAGATTTTCATAAAAAACCTTTAATTTTTTTTCCCCTATTTGTCCATTTATTTTTTAAAATTGAAAGTACAAAAAGTTAGGAGTATCTGGTGTTGCAAAAACCAATACCAAAAAAATTTTGAATGTTAGAAGAAAAACCAATTGGTTTTCTCTATCTATAAAAGATTCGATACTTTTTTTTTCCATAAAGAATTCATAAATCCATAAGAGAACCAAGAATACAAGATAATTGGAATAGGTAAGAGGGGGTGTATCTTTTAATAACAGTAAAGAAGAATTAATGTTATCCAATCCGAATAATCTTCCAATATAGAAGTTTGCAATTTCCATATTGGGTGCTCTAAACCAAATAAATCCGAAGTTTAAAGAAAAAAACAATAGGATTCTTGCTAAAATTTCCCAAAGAAATGGAATTTTCGTATGGAGAAAAGTTTGTAAAGAAGATTGATTGTAAATTCTATGAATAACAATCATAACATACTGCCAGAGTCCCCATGCAATAAAATGATAAGAAGCTCCATGCCAAACCCCTGTAAAGAACCATACAATCAAAATATTGATGTAAACTCTAAAGGAACTGACTTTACTTCCTCCTAAGGGTATATATAAATAATCTCTTAACCAAGTAGTTAGAGAAATATGCCATCTTTTCCAGTGTTCTGTAATGTTTCTTGCTGCCATAGGATGATCAAAATTGACTTCAAATTCATATCCAAAAAAATTGGCAATACCCCTTGCAATATCTGTATACCCGGCAAAATCAAAATAGATCTGCCATCCAAAAGCCAAAGAAGCTATCCATAAATCTAAAGGATGATAATTTTGAGGATTCGCAAAAACTGTATTTACAAGAGGTGCTAGGTTGTCTGCTAAAACTAATTTTCTAAAAAAGCCAGTGATGATTCTTGTAAAACCAATTTTATAATCATTGAACGAAATGGGTTTGGGATTGTCCAACTGGGGGAAAAATGTTGTTGCCCTAACGATAGGTCCTGCTACCAATTGTGGGAAAAAACTTACATACAGAGCAAAATCGATAAAGCTCTTTCTTGGTTCCAAAATGCCGCGATATACATCAATTGTATAAGACAAACTTTGGAAAGTATAAAAAGAAATTCCTACTGGCAACAAAATATCCAATACGGATAAAGTAAAAAAACTATCTTTAAGGAAAGTACCATTGAGAATTTCTAAACCAAAGTTTGTATATTTAAAGAAACCTAATAAACTAAGGTTTAAAAATAAAGAAATGTAAAGCCAGCTTTTATCAGGAATACGCGATAGTAGTTTTTGGAAATTATTGGAAGTTTTTTTTGTTCTATAATAATGGATCCCCAATGCTCCGATATAATCATAACAAGTAGAAAGGAGGATTAAAATTAAATATATGGGTTTGAATACCCCGTAAAAATAATAGGAAGCAAGTAATAGAAAAATCCTCAAAGGTTTCGTTGTGTTTTTTAATAGGTTTCCTATCCCTAAAGTTACAAAGAAAAAAATTAAAAAATGAAACGAAGTAAAGTTCATAATCGATATGTAGAAAAAGTTCTTTTAAAGAATATTGGGTCAACAAAAATTATCTTATACCATAATCATAGAGTCTATGTGAGATTTTGTAATTTAAATAATTTTGGTAAGTTTTTCTAACGTAGTTTCTACTTTCTTCCGAGGGTAAGATCTCTAAAAAATAAAAAAAATCACCTGTATAATACTTATTTTTCCATTTTCTTAGATTGCCAGGTCCTCCGTTGTATGCAATCGCTGCCCAATGAAAATCATTTCCATAGCTTCTAAGTAAATCAGAGAAGAATTTAGCTCCCAAATCTATGGAATCATCGGGTTTAAAAAGATTGTAATTTTCTCTTTTTAGTTTTTCTGCTAACCAAACTCCTGTCTTGGGCATAATTTGTAAGAGACCAATAGCACCAGACCTACTTATGGCATCTTCTCTAAACATACTTTCTTGTCGCATCAATGCATAAATTATATCTTCTTCTAGATTCCATCTTTTGCTACTATTTTGTACGATATTTCTATAGGGTCTGGGATAGAGATTTTCTAATAAAAAGGGGGGAAGGGTAAAGGGATCTTCTGAAATTTGTAGTCCTCGAAAAAGTTCTCTTAAGGATCGAACTTGAATAAAAAGATTATTGCTTTTTTTTCCGGTAATTGTCAAAAATTTATAGTACTGAAATGTAGTTTGATCTTTATAAATATCATCGAATAAAGAGAAACCATATTCGTATTCTCCAAACTTAAATAAAAAAAGAATTTCGTACGGAATCAAGGCATCTTCTTTTAAGTTATTCTGGAGTTCTACTGCTTTTTTTTGATAAAAATTTTTTAGATTTTTTGTACTTAAAAAGCGCAATGCCTCTTCTTGATTTCCGTATTTCATAATCCATTGGTAAAAGCTCAATTGCGAATTTACAGTTTCCCATTCTTTTTGATAATTGTTACTTTGATGGTATTTTTGAATTTCCTGCCAGAAGAAGTAAACGTAGTAGCTACCTGGTGCAAAATAGTAAAAGTTCTCTGCTATGAATTTTGCCAATTTTGGGTTTTTTAAATGTTCAGTATAATATCTATATAACCAATAAAAAAATCTTCCAGATTCCGTTTGTTGAGGCATCTTAGAATAAGCAATGTCCCAATATTTCTTTTCTTCGAAGGTATATCCATTGGAATCATTATTTTTTATAAGTAAAAATTCTAACAGAAGATCTTGGACTTGTGTATCGTAAGAGAAATTTTTTAAAAAAGATAAAATTTCATTAAAGTAGTGATCTCTATAATTGGATTTGACTTTTCCTATTTCCCTAAGAGATAATAGATAGAATTTCCAAATTTCTAAATTTGCAGTTTTCGTATGCTCAAATCTACGAATCAGTTTTTCTATTTCGTAGTATTGCTTTTTATTGTATAGATCTTGTATCCATAAAAGAAGAATCTTTGGTTTTTGAGATAGATAGCTATATCCTTTTGATGCAAGTTTCATCAAAGAATTTTCGTCTTTTGTATTGATAAAATACTTTCCATCGTAATACAAAAGAGAACTATTGGTGGTTTGGATCAGTTGTTCTTGACTGAAGTTTTTTAAAAGTTGATGAATATTTTTATCGAAATAAAATATGGTTAAATAACGAATGTATTTTTTTGGAATTGAATCTAAATTTTTTTTCAATTCATTGCTAATGATTTTTAAATGGGTTTCTGATTTTGAATTCATTGCAGATAAAAAAAGGTTTTCGTAGTAAGCATCGATTTTGTTTTGCATTTCATAGATTTTTGCTAAATAAAAATTGATCTTAGAACTTTGCAATTTTTGGTTATAAAATGCCATAGCTTTTTTAATCTCTTCTTCTTCTAAGTTTGAATAATTGGAACAAACCCATTCTAAATATTTCTGGTATAAGAGTTTGGTTATTTGATCTTCTTGGTTATAATCTCCCTTTTTTAAAATTTCGTATTGTAGTGTAAAATTTTTATTGTTTTCTGCAATGGACTGGGCTTTTAAGAGGGCTAAATTGCTTATAATTCCATTAACATTTCTATAGTTCCTTAAACATATTGTAAGCTCTGTATCATTTTCGGAACACTTGATCCCTGCTGTAAGCAAGTAGATTCGGATGATTTCTATATAATTTTCGTTTATTTTTTCTTTTTCTAGGGCTTTGGCATATAGATAATGTTGTTCTAAGGTAATTGGATTGGATTTTTTAAAAAAGTCTATGATAGGTTTCCACTGGGAGGCTTTGAACAATTGAAAAATTTCTATTTCTAAGGGGTGAATGAGACTTAAGGGAAATAAGCTTAAAGTTAGAAAAGACTTCCACAGTTTTATTTTCGCCATCAAACATCAATAGAATTAAGTAAGTGTCTTTAAAAAAGCAATTTTTGGGGATTTCAAAAAAAAAATTGAAAACTGTAAAACAAATAAAATAATCAGTCCTAATGCAATCCTATACGGAGAATGTGATTCGTAAATACTCCAATAGTTTAGAGAGTTTTCTAAGATTGGATGAGGAGATATTGGATTTGTTTTTATCATCACCGATTGATAGTCTAGAGTTTCTTTTAAACCGAGATATAAGTATTTATCTAAAGCCTTACTCTTTACTTGATTTATCAAACATAAACGAGATCCTTAAACAATCCCATTTTTATTTTTCTATTTTTTATAAACATTTAGAAGAAACAAAAAAAAATCCAAAAATTTACATCCCTATGCTTCGTTATTTTATTTTTTTAGGAAATGACGGAAAAGTATTCACTTTATTTTTAGAATTTCATAAAGAAAAAAAAATGTTTCCTTTGTTACTTTTAAGTGCTTATTTTACAACCTTCGATTCCATACAATATAAAAAATATAGAGATTTTATAGAAAACCAATATTCCAAAATTTTATATGAACTTTTGCATGCTGAAAAGGTGTTTTATTATTCTTTTAAGAAGAATTTTGATGTAATTAAAAAAAAATTTTATAGTTTTAATTACTTAAAAAATCAATTCGAAAAGTTAATTCTATTAAAAGAAGATTATCGAAAACTTTTAATTCTAAATTGGATTTTTACCAATTTATTAACGATTGGAAATTTTTATTTAGCATATCAGTTTTATTTATGGATCAAAAAGAAAGAGGATTTTCCTTTACATAAAGAACTCCTTAGTAGTTGGGAAACTAAATTATCCCTAATATTTATAAAAAAACTAAAATTAAATACATTGAAGTATTTAAAAAACCAAAGATTTTATTTTTATAATCAGGATGAATTTTGGAACAAATATAAAAGACTCTTTCCCCAGTTTATAAAATTATCTAAACAAAAAATCTTTAAAATGTTATTCCATTTAGAAATGGAATATAATTTTTTTACAATGTATACCATTTTACACTATTTTTTTGAAGATGTTCTTTTAGTGGGACTAAAGCTTACAAAAAAACCTTTTGGTTTAGATTTTGGGAATTTATGGGATTCGATTCAAATTAAAGATCAAAATAGGGATTTTCGAAGGCTTTTATTTGCAAATTATTTTAAAGAAAAAAAATTTGAATTTGCACCTTCTTATGTTTTGTATTTGTTGTATAAATATAGAAGAAAAATCATTCTTTATAGTAGAGTGGATCCTTTCTTTGGAGGTATAGTAGGGTTGTTTTACGAAAATTTTAAACCAGAAATCAGTTTGTCCCTTTACCAGTCTTTTGAACACCCACTTGTAATTTTAAGAATGGGAATCCTTTATAGACAAATCAATAAATCCGATATAAATAAGGTAATCAGAAAAAAAGTAGAAAAATTAAAAAAATCTTATAATCTGGTATCCAACAATTATGGAGAATAGAGAACAAGAAATTCAGAAATTAATCAAATTTATAAAAAGCATGCAAAGCATTATAAAAACATCCCCTAACCCATCCCAGGTGGAAAGGGTAAAAAAAGATTTAGCGAAATATTTAGCAAAACTAAAAGAATTTGTTCCTGACTTTGATCCTTCTAAAGAAAGTGTTGATGAGCTAAGCAAAAGGCTTCTGATTAGTGTTTCTCCTGAATCTTCAACCTCTTCTCTAAAGGAGCAAACCAGTCCTACATCTTGGGATAACAAATTACCTTTGTTAAAAGCATCTCCCCATTGTACGGATCATGAAATTAATTTTTTATATAGTGCAATCCAATTTATACAAAAAGAATTCTGGCCTGTCTTAAGTGATTTACACTTACAATTGGATTTTACTCATTCTCAAGAAAGACAAAGTTTAAGATTGGAATTTGACGAAGTATTGCGAGAATTAAAATCTTTGTTGGAAACTATAGAAGACTATTCTACATCGGAATCTCCGGATTTTCGCGATCAACTTTATAAAATGAAAAATAAACAAATCAGACTTTTTATTATCAATATCAATAATTTTTTAAAAAAATTAAAAGATTTTTTATCCAGATTGATCAATGAATTGAATAAAATGACTGGAGTAATCAAAAATCCGCAATATACAATTCGATTCAATCCACAATTCGAAGAAGCAACTTTATTGAACGGTTATACCATTTTGGGAGCATTATTAGAATTTTTAGATTTTATACAATTTGTTTTAAAAAAAATCAATTTACCAGATTTAAAACAAAAAAAATTATGATGTAAGAGGAACTTTTATGGCTATAGTAAAACCAGTGGTTGATGTTACCAATTCCACTATTGGAGAAAATTCCTATTTTAGCGGTAGATTTTATATCAATGGTTCTTTAAAAATTGATGGCAAATTCGAAGGTAAATCCTTGCAAGCTGATCAATTATACATTGGTGCAACGGGAAAAGTAAAAACCAATATTACTGCATCTACTGTGATTATAGAAGGAATTGTAATTGGGAATATAGAAGCAAAGAATAGAGTAATGTTAATGCCAACAGCTAAGATTTTAGGGGATATCAAGACTCCTGAGTTGGTGATTCAAAATGGAGTAATTTTAGAAGGAAGATGTATGATATCCAATGATCTAAAGCATTCTGCAAAAGACTACATATTTGCAGAATATGATAAAGATAATTTATCCGAAGAGAAACTCTTTGGCAAAAAAAGCGGATAAATTATTATTGTCTGATTTTCTTTTTATTTCAGGAGGAGATCCTGCCAGTATTGCCCCTGAGATCATAAGGAAATCATTATTAGACTTATCTGATCACAGCGAAAAATTAAAGATTTTGTATTTTTTTAATGCTTCTAAAAAAGAAAAAGAAAAACTAATTTTAGAATTGAATCAATGGGATGTATTTGTCTTAAAGAATTGGGAAGATCTTCCTATTTTTTTGACTATTGCTAATCAAAATAAAAAAGTTTTGATTCTTTACGAAATAGCAAATTATAATTACAAAAAACCTTCTTTAGAATCTGCTAAATTGTCTTACGAAACCTTACAAATAGCATGTAAAAAAATAAAAGCTCATCATTGTAAAGGCTTAGTTACAGCTCCTGTATCTAAATATTGGATTCAAAAGTTGGATCCCCACTTTACAGGGCATACGGGTTACTTGGCAAATTTTTTTAAAAAAACTGTTGTAATGATTTTGTATTCTGATTATTTTTCTGTACTTCCTGTTACTGAGCATGTAGCAATCAAAAAGGTTTCTAAGGAATTTATTAAAAGAATCCAAAGCGAAGAATTTTTAAAAATATTGCAAAATCTTCATAAGAAAAAAATTTTCAAAAAAAAATGGGTTTTTTTGGGTTTCAATCCTCATTGTGGAGAAAATGGACATATTGGAGTTGAGGAAATTCGGTATGTGATTCCTTTTATAAAAAAATTAAAAAGTTTGAACATAAAAATAGAAGGTCCTATTTCTTCGGATTCTTTTTTTATGTCAGAGAATTTACGAAAGTATGATCTAATCATAGGTGGTTATCATGATCAAGTTTTAATCCCTTTTAAAATGATTGCCCAATTGGATGGAATTAATATTACTTTTGGGCTGCCTTTTCTAAGAACCAGTCCTGATCACGGTACAGCTTATGATATCGCCTTTAAAGATAAAGCAGATTTTAGAAGCATGCGGAATGCTATTTTATTTCACTACCAAAAAAAATGGAATTGAGTAAAGTTTTTCAAGAAACCCAATCTCTTTTTTCTCTTATTGTTTTACTTTGGGGGTTGTTTTCAATTTTAAATTTATTTCATTCCAACATTTCTTTGTTTTGGAGAATTTCGTCTTTGATTACTTTTGTTTTATTTCTTTTGGTATATTTTCCTTATATACAGACAGATATTCTTTCGTGGAAGAAGCATTATGCATATAAACCTTTAGAGATTCTTGAATCTTTTATAAAATTGTTTCCTTATCTTGATATTTTTTTGTATTTAACATGGTGTTATTCTTTAATCAAAATTTTTTTTTCTGCAAGAGAAAAGCAATCTCAAAGCATACTAAAATTTTTGGTTTTATTTACTTTGGTTTATTGGATTTTGAGTTTTGTATTTCAGAAAAAAATGCTTCAGATTCCTTATAAAGAATACTACCAAAGCATCCTTCGATACTTTGGGATGTAAGAATCCATTAAAATATATTTTTTTTCTCTTTTATAAAAAAATAATTGTAAAATCTCTTCAAAGAGAAGTTTAGGTTACTATGAAACTTCAAGGTGTATTTACAGCTATCATAACTCCCTTTACAAAAGAAGGAGATAAAATAGATTATGATAGTTATTTTAGATTATTACAAAGGCAAATGGATGCAGGAGTATCCGGTGTTGTTCCTTGTGGCACTACGGGAGAATCTCCAACTTTGTCTTATGAAGAGCACAAAGAATTAATAAAAAAAACAGTAGAATATGTGAATGGAAAGATCCTTGTTGTTGCAGGTACGGGTTCCAATTCTACAGAGGAAGCAATCCATTTAACTAAAGAAGCTTGTCGTGTAGGAGTGGACGCAGTAATGTTGGTTTCTCCTTATTATAATAAACCTACACAAGAAGGTCTATATAGGCATTTTAAAAAGATAGCAGAGAATTCTTCTGTTCCTGTTATCTTATACAATATAAAAGGTCGAACAGGAGTCAATATCGAGCCTGAAACTTTTTTAAGATTACAAGATACAAAAAATATTGTAGCTGTCAAAGAAGCAAGTGGTGATTTAAATCAAATGATCAAAATTTTAAAAATTACAAATCATAAACTAACTCTTCTTTCAGGTGATGATAATTTAATTCCCCCTGTAATGGGTATAGGTGGAAGTGGTGTGATATCGGTCGCATCCAATATCTATCCAAAAAAATTAGTAAAAATGGTAGATTATTATCTTTTAGGAGATTTCGAAAAAGGCAACCAAATTTTTTATCATTTGTTTGATTTTATGAATGCTTTATTTTGGGAAACAAATCCTATTCCTGTAAAAGCTGCTGCGAAGATCCTTAACTTTTGCGAATCTACACTTAGACTTCCCTTGTGCGAAATGGATCCCGAAAAAGTAAAAAAATTGCAAATTCTTATGGAACAAATAGGAGCGGATGAATGATCCGAATTTGCATTTCTGGTGCTTTGGGTAGGATGGGGCAAACTGTAGCTAGATTGGTATTGCAAGAGAAAGATTTGAAAATTGTCTTTGCTCTGGAACACCCAAACCATAAAAATTTACATAAAGATTATGGTATCCTATTACAAGGTGATCCTTTGGGTGTTCTAGTAGAATCAAATTTGGAAAAAGCCTTAAACGAAATCGATGTTATCATAGATTTTTCTTCTCCAGAAAATACTTTAAATCTTTTGAAGGCATCCCTTAAAAACCCTAAACCAATAGTGATCGGAACCACGGGTTTTACAGAGAATGAAAATCAGGAAATTTATTCTTTATCCTCTAAAATTCCAATTTTACAATCTCCTAATATGTCTTTAGGAGTAAATATTTTATTTTATCTAATAGAAAAAGCAAGTTTATTGTTGAAAGATCATTTCGAAGTTGAAATTACAGAAGTTCATCATTCCAAAAAAAAAGATTCTCCCTCTGGAACTGCGATGCAATTAAAAAAAATTATTCAAGACATTTATAAAATCCAAGATGTTGTCTATGGTAGAGAAGGTTTGGTTGGGGAAAGACCCAAAAACCAATTGGGTATTCATTCTTTACGAGGCGGAGATGTGGTGGGGGAACATACAGTGCATTTTTTTTCTTTGGGGGAAAGAATAGAAATTAGTCATAAAGCAACTTCTCGAGAAATCTTTGGTAAAGGTGCTATCCTTGCTGCAAAATGGCTTTATTCTAAACCTGCAGGATATTATACAATGAAAGATGTTATTGGAATTTAAAATGTGGGATAGTAAAACGTTTTTTTTCTATGTATTGGATATCCTTATCATATCTTATATAATTTATAAAGTTTATTTAGTATTGAATCGTACAAGAGCCATTCAACTATTGATTACTATATTTCTTATAATTGTTTTTGATATCATTGCCAAAAAATTAGAGTTGCAAGCAACATCTTGGTTGATTAAAAACTTAAGTGCCTATTTGGTTTTTGGTGTGATTGTATTACTACAACCAGAACTAAGAAGACTTGTAGGAGATATAGGATCCATGCCTATTTTTAGATGGTTAAGTCCCAAAGAAATTCCTCCTGTGGATATTATTGTAGATTCTATTATAGAGATGGCAGAAAAAAAAATCGGTTCCATTGTGTGTATTCTAAAAAATATGAAGCCAGAATATATTTTAGAGAAATCCGTAAAATTGGATGCTCTAATTTCTAAAGAATTGTTGATTTCTATTTTTTTTAAAGACAATCCCTTACATGATGGTGCAGTAATTATAGAGAAAAAAAGGATTTTGGCTGCAGCTTGTTTTTTACCTGTTTCTGATTCTCATTTGTTAAAAACTACCCATGGAGCAAGGCATAGGGCAGGGATGGGAATGGCGGAAGAAACAGATGCTATTGTGATTGTAACATCAGAAGAAACGGGGGAAGTAAGTTTAATGTATAAAGGACAGATGTTTTCTCCAATAAAAAAAGAAGAGTTAAAAGCTAAAATATTAGATTTAATGGAATACAATCATTAATATTTGTATGGTGAATTTAATCATTAAATTTTTTAAGACTCACTGGCAGGCAAAAATAGTTAGTGTGGTTCTTGCAATTTTATTTAGTTTTTATGTGGAATATTCTAAAACAATCAAGAAAACGTTTTACATAAAGGTTGAGCCCCCCAATTTACCTAATCATTTGGTTTTTAGTGAAGAAATTCCTGCTTTTATGAAGGTGGATTTTTATGGAGCGGAAGATACCATAAATATAGAACAGACAAGTTTTAAACTACATTTGGTAAACACGGGTCCAGGTCCAGGCAAAAATAAATTTCGGTTAGAATTAATCCCTCCACCCCCAAAAAGCATACAAGTGCAAATTGAATTCCCAGAGATAGAAATTCTGGTAGATACAAAAAAAAGAAAAGCATTACCCCTTATCCCCAATTTGATTTTACAAAATGAATCTAAAAAAATTGTGTATTGGAATTTTAATCCTAATTTTATGGTGGTCGAGGGTCCCGAAAAATTATTCAATACTTTGGATAGAATCTATTTGAACAAAACCATTCTTTTTAAAAATTCTAGTATTTTTTTTAGTAAGGTTTTAGTAAGTGAATTGCCAAAATTCGTTAAATTGGTCGAAAACCAACCTTTTGAAATTCCTTTAGAAGTTAAGTACCTTTCAGAAGCAGAAATGGAAGAGAAAGTCAAAAATATACCCTTAGAATTTCAGATATTTGAAGAGGAATTGGAAGTGTTTTGTACAGAACTGCCAGAGACTTTAGAATTAGAAACAATTCCCAAAGTAAAAGTCACTTATATATCAAGAAACCTTTTGAATAAAAATTTTTTAAAAGCGGTGGCTTTTTGTCCTGTTGAGTACAATATAAACTTACAAATTATAGAGCCATCTCCTATCATATCGAAGTTGCCTGTCCAAATTCATATGGTATATGACTTTAAAGACTTTGAAATTCTTAAAATGGAACCTTTATTTGTAGATTTTCAGTTTAAACTAAAAAGAAAACCCTTTGTGAATCAACAGGAAAAAGGCTTGCAGGAGCATATAATACGATGATTGTAGGAATAGGGATAGATATTATTGAACATAAAAAAATTCAGAATATTTATTCTAAATATGGAGAAAAATTTTTAAGAAGGTATTTTGGTTTAGACGAAATAGAATATAGTTTAAGTAAACCAGATCCGATTCCTTATTTATCAGCAAGATTTGCAGCAAAAGAAGCAGTAATCAAATCCTTAAATCTAAAAAAAAGAATTGGTTTATTTTATAAAGATATTGAAATTAAAGGAAAACATTTTGGTAAGAAAGAGCTTTTATTAAAAGGAGAAATAAAAAGAATTTTTGAAGAAAAAAAAATAACCAAACACCATTTATCTATAAGTCACTCAGAAAATTATAGTATAGCAATGGTAATTTTAGAATCTTGAAGAAGCAATAAAATGAATCTTTTTATTGAGTTTCTGCTCTAGTAAATCTTTTCTTAGTTCTGCCATTTCTATAATTAATTTGGCTTCTTCTATATTTTTAGTATATACATAGAATTTAACTTCCTTGTTTTCGAATTCCATTTTTATGTTGGGTTCAATCCCTGTCCGTGTTAAACCAATGGCAATTCTCAAGATTCCGGAGAAAAATTCAACAAGGTTTTTTTCTGATTCTTTTAAAATCAAGAATTCGGGATGTTTTAAAGAAGGAGAAGCTTTTCTATGGTATCGAGCAACGCATGCAATTAATTCTAATTCTTGATTCGTAAAACCTAATAAATATTCAGTATTTTTTATAATATAATAGCTATGTTTATGATGCCCCGAATGAGAAATAGAAATTCCAATGTTATGCAAAAGGGAAGCATACTCTAAAATGTGTTTTTCTCCTAATAATTCGGGGTAAAGTTTCCCTAGTTCTCTAAGAATCTTTAAAGAAATATTTTTTGTTTTTTCGGGAACTTCTTGACAAAATTTTTTTAATAGATTTATACAGGATTGCTTTCTTAGATCTTCCAGCTCTAAGCGTTTGTTTTTTCTAAATAATAATTCAAAAAGTACCCCTTCTCGTAAAGCATAGGGGGAATAATGAATTTTTTGGATACCAAAAATTTCTAAAAAAGAATTTAAAATTAAAGCACCTGCGGGTAAAATGTCTGCACGATACTCTTCTATGCCCAATTTCTTTTTTCTTTTGGATGTAGTATCATAATTTAAAATGATTTCTAAAATTTGATCGAATTCTTTTTTAAGAAAAAAATCTTTTTTGTTTTGATGAATCAATTCATTTAAAGTTTTTACTGTTCCTGAAGATCCAATTACAATGTCATAAGGTATTCCTTGTTGTTGGTATTCTAAGTAGACATCATAGATAAAGTTTTCTATAAATTTTTTAGCTTCTTGTAGTTTAGAGGATGTCAAGATCCCATTTTTAAAGTACTTTTCTGTTAAACGCACAGCACCCAGTTTTAAAGAGCGTATAAATATGGGTTTACCCGAATTGCCAAGAAGAATTTCTGTAGAACCACCACCAATATCGATCAAAAGAACATTTTTATCATAGGCAGGGATTGCTCGAAGAACTCCTAAATAGATCAATCTTCCTTCTTCGGCTCCGGAAATTACTTTTACATTGATATTCACTTCTCTTTTTACTCTCTTTAAAAAATCTTCTTGGTTTTTGGCTTCTCGTACAGCAGATGTTGCGACAGCTTGAATGGTAGCTTTGTACTTTCTTGCTATTTCTTTAAAGTTTTTGAGAGCTTCTATAGCACGATCTTCTGCTTCTTTTGAAATAAAATCATAATCACCAGAACCCTCTCCCAAACGAACTATAATTTTTTCTCTATCTAAAATTTCTATTTGTTGATTATCATTTTTTTTTGCAATAATCATATGAAAGGAATTGGTTCCTATATCGATGGATGCAATCGGTCTTAAAAACATGATCAATTTTTTTTATAGTTTTGGATTTGGGTTTCAAAAAAATCAAATATACTATTTAACTCAGAATTCCAATATGCGAAATCATGTTGAAAATTTTCTTTTAAAGATAATGTTACTTTTGTAGCAAAGCCTTCTTGAACTAAAAATTCATAAAAATGTTTAGAATGGATATAGGGTACTATAGGATCTTGTTTTCCGTGTCCTAAATATAAAAAGGCTTTCCATCCCATTTTTTTGATCATGTATAGGGGATTCTCCATTTGCCATCTTTCTTGAAATTTTTCGTAATCTCCATAGGTCAATCTCATTAAATTATCTTTTGGCGTGATCGTTTGATCATAATCTCCTGACAAGCCTGCTATAGCAAAGAATAAATCAGGTATAGTAGATGCTATCATAACAACTCCTCGAGCACCAGTAGAAAGCCCCAAAGCAAAATTGAATTTTGAATTCAAAAAAATTTCTTGTTTTCTAAAAAATGGAAAAAAATCATTGGTAAAATATTCCATTCCTGGTTTCGAATGCCATTTTAGTTTTGTTTCTGGATAGTATTTGGATTCATAAATGGTAATGGAAGTTTCGGGAGCAATTGCGATGTAGTTGTATTTTTTAACGTACTTTAGAAGATCTGTTTCTAAAAACCATCTTTTTCTAGAGAACTTCCAACCGGGTAGTACTAACAAAACTTTATAACATTTTCCATTGGTAGTAACAGGAATGTATATATCTGTAGGAATTTCTTCAACAGGTATAGTGAATAAATGATACCCTTCTTTTTTTTGAATATTCTTAGTAAGTAACGTTAGTTTGTCTATTGTTTCTTTTTGGTAGCATTTTTCTGTACTGTTCAAGTTTTGGATAAAAAATATAAAAACCAAAATATAAATTTTTAATCTCATAATTTAAGGAAATATTTTTTTAATCCAATTAATAAGGTATCAGAAAAGTAGTTTTCTAAAGGGGTTTTTTTGTGGAGCCATTTGTACTCTGAATGTTCATCGGATAAAGTGATGTTTCCTTTCCAATAGTTTCCGTTGTATAAAATCAAAATAGAATCTTCTTTGTCTTTAGAAACATAATGAGGAAAAACCAATACAGGTTCTGGTTGTACTTCAAATTCAATGTTGCCAAGTTCTTCTCTCACTTCCCTGATCAGGGATTCTTGCAAATTATACAATTCCTTTTGATGGATTCTTCCGCCAGGTAAATCTCCTAAATTTGTAACTTTATCTTTTAAATAGAGAAAAAAATTTTTATCCCATAAAAGAAGCTTTTGTGTTATTTGGAATTTGCCGTTTTTCATACTAATATTCTTTTAGATCAATAAGTTCAAAAGTATTGCCTGTTTTTACGATTTTTTTATTTATTTTAAAAGCACATTTAGAGAATCTTTTTAAGTTTTTTGGTTTGTGGTATTCAAGCTGAAATTTTAATTCTTCTTCGAAAAGATCGGATTGAATAGAAAGCAAATCACTTATCTCTTCGAAAGTTTCTTGTGAGTATTGGTTTATGTTTTCGAAAAATAAAATCAAAATTCGGGATAATTGTAAAAGATTCCTTTGTTCTTCCTCTGGTAAGAATGCTATAATATTGCAAGCAAATTCAGGTATAGGTTGGTACTTTTTGATAGAATTGCTTTTTTTGGAATCAGTCCATAGATTTTTTAGTGATCTCTCTAAAACTTCAATCCAGTCATAGTTGATTTTTTGATCTTTGATTTCGAATAGAGTTAGTAGACACAGCAATCCTACTGTTTCTAATTTAGAATTAGAGATTTTTGGAAAAAAATCCATTTCTATATCATTATGGATTAAAAGGTTTTTACTTAAAGTATACATAAAAAATAACTCTTCGTAAGAAATTTCCTCAGGCAGACTAATTAGATCAATCTTTTGGTGGTTGTTTATCCTTTCTTCGATTTTACTAAAAAATCTATATATAAAATAAGTTAAAAGGATGTACTTGTCTAAAAAATCATCATAGTTTTTTATTAAACTTTGTATAATATCTAAAATAGAGTCTTCTTCTAAAAGTTCTTCTAAATATTTTATCACAATCCAAACATCAATATCTTTTGTTTTCTTAAGAAAATTTAGAATAGAAATATGAGGTAGTTCTCCTCCAATAATTTCGAATATATAAAAATCTATTTCTGTAAATTCAATATTTTTAATCTTTCTATACAAAAATTCGTCTAGGGATGCAAGGAAAGAGAATAAAGAATGTTTTAGATGAATTTTTACTTTACTCTTGTCTTTTTCTAAACTGTTATAAATATCTACAGCGTTGATCAATTCAAGAATTCCTAAATCTAATAGAGTTTTTGGTTCTATAGGTTCTTCGTATTCAAGGAGTAATTCTAACAAATCAGAGAAGAACTGGTTTTGTGGTATGCCGTTTTGAAACCAACGGTAAGTCTCCTTATATAGTTCAAGAATAAGAAAATTTTCAAGTTCTTTGTCTTGGTTTTCTATAAAATTTCTATATAGTTTTGCTAAATTCATAGTTTTAGTATTGAATCAATTTATTTTTTAGTTCTAAGTATTCTTTTTGGTTAGGCCAGACAAGATTATTTTTTTCCAAGTATCGAGAAAATTGATAAATATTTTTTATAATAAAATCCATTTTTGTAGAAATATTAGGATTCATTTGTGCAATATTTGTTAAGCTGATTTCTTGATCAATTCTAAATAAAAATTTTTCTTTGCTGTGAAAGTAATGATAAGCAATATAGGGATAATAAACTATACCAATTATATCTGTATTGGAACCACCGGCAAAGAATGCAAAAGGATGGAAATCTTTGAATTCATCTTGGGATTGTTCAGTTAGATCTCTTCCTATAGCACTATAAAGGAAATTGCCACCACTTAGAGATAATATTGTAGGAAGGATATCCAGCTGGCTACTAGTATCTAAGCGAATTTCCCCTTGGAATAAATAAGGAGAATATACCAAAAAAGGAATTTGTCTGTCTTCTAAAAAATTTAAATTGGTATGATGGGTATGATCTGCTACAAGAAGTAGTATTGTATTTTTTATAAATTTAGAGTTTTCGATTTTTCTAATAAACTCTCCTAAGGCGTAGTCTGCATAATAATAAGAATTTTTAAATTTGTATTCACTTGTGGTTTCTGGAAAAACTTCGAATTTAGGATCGGGTACAGTAAAAGGGTGATGGTTATTAGAAGTAAAAATCATCATAAAAAATGGTTCCTGTATGGAATTTACCATAGACCAAGAAATGTCATAGAGATCTTCGTCAAAAAAACCCATTGCCCATTTCTTTGTATATTGATTTGCTTTTTCCATTTCTTGTTTTCCAATTAATATATCGAAACCTAAATGAGGAAGAGCATTTTTTAAATTGTCGAATTCCAGATCTCCACTATGTAAAAAAATGGTAGAGTATCCTTTTTCTTTTAGCAGTAAAGGGAGGCTTCCAAATTGGTTAAAAATTTGATTGGAACGAAATATTGTTCTACCTGCCCTATCGGGTAGTCCAGTTAGAATACAAAAAATCCCATTGGCACTTCGACCGCCAGATGCATAGAAATTTTTAAAAAAAACACCTTTTTTGATGAGTTGATTCAAATTAGGGGTAACAGGTTCAGGATAGTTATAGATTTCTAAAAACTTTGCACTCCAAGACTCTAACAAAATAAGTATAAAATTATAGGGTTTTTCTAAAGAATCAGAATCTATAGTTTTGAATTTGGGGAAGACAATTTTTTTTGGTTTTTTATATCGAATTAATGGATAGCTTTCGGATACATATGAGTCAGAATTTCGTAAAAATTCTCGTGTAAATTCTATGTTTTCTTTTATGGGGTAGAAAATCCGAAAATCTTTAGCATCCGAAAAGTCCCAAAGGATCGTAAAGATTCCATTTAACTTAAGATGGTTTAAAAAATTTGACTTACTAGTAAGAGCATTGGCAGGTCGTAAAGGACTTTCTTGAATACCACCTCTAAGGAAAATAACGCTCAGAACCAAGTAAAACAAAAAGTAAACAAAGAAACTCCCTTTCCAATAAGAAGAAGGTACATGTTTGCGAGTATACAAATGCCCTTTTCGTACTATCCATAATCCCATTAGGATCCAGAAAAATAGAAGCAAAAAAAGAAAAATGGTAGCCAACGGATTTTTGGAAAAGATACTTCGAAGGAAGATAGGTAGATCTTTAAAATAAGCAAAATACTCCCAGCCAAGGAATTTGTTATTTACACCATAGTTTAAGATACTCGAAAAATTGCTGAACAATAAAAAAATAATAAAAACCCATTGTAGAAAAAATATTAAAAAAGCTATAGATTTGTAAAAAGAAAAGGGAATTTTTTTGATTTGGTATAATAACAAAAACAAAAACAAGAAAAAATGATACAAAATGAAAAAAATAGGAACCACTGCCAAATCAAACCTTATACCAATCAAAAAAGCAATTAAGATATCTAAAAAATGAAAGACTTCTAATTTTTTATTTTCCGAATAATAAAAAATAAAAAAAATTACCCTCTGGATCCATAAAAAGAAAAGAATTCCGATATATCCTAAAATTACATTTTTAAAATATTCTCTTGTATTTGTAGGTACAATAAGAGTGATTAGATTCTCCATTGGGTTCAAAAAATTTTTAGTTTAACGATTCGTCTATTTTAATTCTTGATTTTACAAATAAATGCTAAATCATGGCAAATCCATTATGCTATCTAGGTTAAAATCCAATTTAAAATTTGATGTGTATGGACTTGGGAATGCTATTGTGGATTTGCTTGTATTTACCGATGATCTTTATTTGCAAGAAATCTCCTTACAGAAAGGACATATGACTTTAGCAGATTCTAAAACTCAGGCATATCTTTTGAAGTTATTGGACGGCAAGGAAATCCGAATGGTTTCAGGTGGTTCTGCCGCAAACACTATGGCTGCAATTGCTAAAGCGGGTGGCAAAGCCTTTTATACTGGCAAAATTGCCAAAGATCCATATGGAGAATTTTACAGATTTCATTTGTTAGAAGAAGGGGTACATTTTGATGTCCATCCTGTATCAGAGACACAAGGTTCTACAGCTACTTGTGTTGTCTTGATTACACCCGATGCGGAAAGGACTATGTCTACTCATTTGGGAGCTTCCATTCTTCTTACAGAAGAGGATATACACAAAGATGTTTTAAAAGATTCAAAAGTTTTATATATAGAAGGTTATTTGTGGTTGAATGAAAGTACAAGAAAAGCAGCAAAAAAAGCAATGGAGTTAGCTAAGGAATACCAAATACCCGTTAGTTTTACTTTCTCGGATCAGTTTGTTGTTGAGCAATTCAAAGAAGAATTTTATTCTTTAGTAAGAAGTTTGGAATTTCATATTTTATTTATGAATTCCGAAGAGGCAAAGTCTTTTGTAGAAACAAAGGATCTTTATAATGCTCTTGAATATTTAAAAAATTTTAACAATTTAATCTTCGTAACTAACAATAAGCACGGATCTTTTGTAATTGAAAATCATACAATTTACGAGGTTTCTGGGTTTCCCGTAGAAGCAATAGATTCAACAGGTGCAGGAGATGTTTTTGCTGGTGGTGTATTATTTGGATTGACCAATGGTTACGATTCGTGTTTATCTGCAAAAATAGGAAATTTTTTAGCCTCAAAGATTGTTCAAATCCAAGGGGCTAGATTCAATAAATCTTACCAAGACGAAATCAAGCGAATGCTTTTTAATGCTTAGAGTAATTCATTTAAATCCTACAAAATACTGGCGTGGTGGAGAGCAGCAAACTTTATACCTTGCTAAATACTTAAAAAAGCATAAAGTAAAGCAATGGGTGGTGGGCAATCCCAACTCTCTTTTGGAGGTACAATGTAAGCAAAACCAAATCTCTTATAAACCCATTAGAATCTTTGGTGAAATAGATTTTCTTGCTGCTTACCACTTGGCAAAATTCATTAGAGAAAACCAGATACAAGTAATTCATTGTCATACTGCAAAAGCTCATTCTATAGGGCTTTTAGCAAAAAAAATTTTAAAAGCACAAAAATATAGTTTACTTTTAATAGTTTCTCGAAGGGTTGATTTTTCTTTAAAAAAGTCAAAAATCCCTTTTGTGAATTTTTTTTCGAATTCAAAATATTTTTCAAAGGATGTTGATCATTATATTGCCATATCAGAAAATGTAAAAAAAATTTTAATGATAGATGGAATTCCAGAAGATAAAATTTCTGTAATTTATTCAGGAGTGGATTTGGATCGCTTTAAAAAAAAGATTCCATCAGATAACATTAAAGAACTAAAAAAGGAATTTAAAATAGAACAACACTTTGTTTTTGGTAATATTGCAGCGCTTGTGGATCATAAAGATCACAAAACTTTGCTTAAAGCTTTGTTTTTGTTAAATCAAGAAAAAAACTTACCCCCATGGAAATGTATTGTAGTGGGGGACGGTCCACTGTATCAGGAACTACTTTCCTTAAAAGAAAGATTCCAGTTGGAAGATAAAGTTTATTTTACTGGTTTTCGCAAAGATGCATTTGAGTTTTTTTCGATTTTTGATGTATTTGTAATGAGTTCAAAAGAAGAGGGCTTGGGAACATCCTTGTTGGATGCTATGGCGTATGGGCTTCCTATTGTTGCAACTAAAGGAGGGGGTATACCCGAGATAGTTCAACACGATCAAGGAGGTTTGCTTTCTTCTATCCAAGAACCTGAAGAACTAAAAAACAATTTGCTCGAAATTTTAAAAAACAAAAAACTAAAAAAAAGATTTTCTGAATACAACTTAAAATTTGTCAAAAAATTTAGCTACCAAAATACAGGTAAACAGACATTGAAATTGTACTATAGGTTGCTTAATTCCTATACGATTGAACATGAACATAATCAATCCTTGTCGATTCAATAGTTGGTTTTCGTTTTTGTAAGATAATGCTTTAAGATTTGCTCTATACCCACTTTATGGATGCGATTCATATCTTTGTGAAACCGAATTGCCCAATCGTATAAAATTCTTTTGTCTTTGTTTTTAAGATGTTTTAAATTTCCTTCGAATAACATTTCTAGTCTCTTTCTTGAATGATAATGTACTTTTTCTTGAATTTCTCTAAGTACAGGAGATGCAATAGAAGTAATCCAATTGGTTTCGACTTTATATAAAGAATCCAAAAGGATCAAATCCATATTTTTTATTGCCTCTTCCCTTCTTTTTTTGTTGAATTCTAATTGTTCCTTTATGGTTTGTAGATTGATCATCGTGACATTTGGGAGCTCTTCTGTAATTTTTATGTTGGCAGGGAAAGCGAGATCTAAAAGCACTAGTTTTTTATAATTTATTTTTTCTATAACTTCTTTAGTTAAAAAGGGCTCTTTTGCAGAGGTTGCAGTGATGATTGCACAGATGGGCTCTCTGAATTTTTTTTGAATGTTGGTTTGTTCTAAAAAATCAGTTAACGATAAAGTCTGTACTTCTAACTCGTTTCCTTCTTTAAGTATTTTTTCTAAAGTTCGATTGACCCATAGAATTTTAGTGCCACCCCATTTTTTGATATATCCAATACTGGCTTTACTCATTTTCCCTGCGCCAATAACTACAATCCATTCTTTTCGGGAGGCAAAACCCCCCAATTTTTCTTCCAAATTTCGAATGCCAATAGAAACAACAGATAATGGTATATTCGATGGCATCTCTGTTCTTAAGATTTTGCTTTCTCTAAACACATTCTGAAATAATTGATTTAAAATAGAATCAAGACATTGGTTTTCTGAACTTATTTGGACTGCTTCTTTTAATTGGTGTCTAATTTCCGTCTCTCCTACTACCATAGATTCTAGACCTGTTGCTAATTTCAATAAATGTAAGGCAACGGGTCTTCCCGTAATCAATTCAGGGGCAACACTTACTTGAGGTAAATTTTCCAACAAATAATTGTAAAAAGAAAGATGCTCCTCTGAATTTTGGATTTTATAAATCACTTCTACGCGATTGCATGTGGAAAGAAATACAAATCCATCAATTTTATATTCTGACTTTTTTATGATATCCAGTACATCGCGAAAACTTAAATCCTTCCAAGGTGTTAAGAGTTCTAAACTATCCACCATTTCGTAACTAAGCTTAACAACACCTAATTCGTTCATATTGAGCATCCTTTTGTTCCCTATTGTATCCTATATAGAAAAAAAAGTTGTCAAAAAAATGTCATTAAGAGATATTTTAGTTGATTTTGAATCTCAATATATTTTAGCATAAGGTAGAATCGAATCAAAAAAGATTTTCGTAAATTTTTCTGCACCTTTTCTATTTAAATGAATTGTATCATAATAATAATCAAGATTTTGTTTATCATCTAGTACGAATTGCAAGTTGATTATAGGGATTTCTTTGTGAATCTTCTCAATAGTTTTGATCCAAAAGTCCACTTTTTCTTTTTTTCTTGCATTTACCATCAAAATAGAGTAGGGGGGGATAATTACAATTAATTTTTTTTGGTTTTGTAAAGCCAATTGATAGAAATTTGATAAGCGAAGAAAAAATAAACTTTCCCAGGTATTTCTACCCAATTCTAAGGATGGATCGTATTCTGCCATTTTACATGTATCCAAAACAGCTCTTCTGTGGGGTTCATCTGTAATTTGTTTTCCTTCTTTATAGAAAGGAATTCCATAATAAGCATTTCTTTTGCATTCTTCTATAGTGGTACCATATGCAGATATGGCATAGTACTGTGTATTGATATAGTTGTAGTTGGGGTTCCAATTCTTTTTATTTCTTGCAATGCTTTTGATTCTACCAAAAGGATCTAATAAAAAATTTCTTAGATCGTTTTGATAAGTAAGAATTTTTATATAAAAAAATCTATAGTCTGCATCAGAAAGATGGTATTGATTTTTTTTTAATAAGGGAATCACTTCTTGGATGGGAAATTGAGCTAACATTGTACGATTCGAAAGTTCTAACTGATAGCTTTGTTGCCATGGAAAATCCAAATCTGCAAAATGAACAATAAATTGTATGGATTTTTTTTTCTGTAAGGTGTATTGTAGGAGCATTGTTTGGGTATCTAAAAAAGCCCCCTGAGTTGCAATACTTTGGAAAACCAATTTTTTTGCTTTTCCATATTCATTTAATTGATCCAGTAGCAAGCCTTGGTAAGGTACCGAAGTTCCTACAATCAAAACTTTGGGTTCTATTGGAGATGTTTGGATTACCTTTTGTATTCTTAGAATATTTGCTGCATAAGACATTGGTTTTAGAAAGTTATTATAAATGCCTGTTCTTAGAAAAATTTCTAAAAAAAAAATAATTCCTATTGGAATGGAAAATATAGGACTTCTAAAGAATTTATTCAGTTCTACGAAATAAGACATGTTCGTAAAATTTTAATTCCTTGTGTAGTGTCAATTTCAAAGAAAAAAATATTTTACATCATATAGGGATTCAAAAAATAAAGTTGGAAGGTTATAAAAAACAATAAAATTTCGATAACTACAAAGGATCTCTATGGTATCCAAAAATGCAAAAATATTAATTACTGGTGCAGGTGGTAGTATTGGTTCTGGATTGGTAGAAAAATTAAAGGAATTGGAATTTGAAAATCTAATTTTATTAGATCATTCTGAATATTTATTGTTTCAAGTATATCATAAAAATCAATATAAATTTAAAAGTTTTCTTTGCGATATAAGGGATAAAGAAAGATTAGAAGAAATTTTTACAATTACGAAACCAGAAATTGTTTTTCATACTGCAGCCCTAAAGCATGTACCTTTATTAGAAGAAAATCCTAAAGAAGCTATCAAAACCAATGTGTTGGGGACTTTGAATTTAGTGGAATTATCTCATAAGTTTTCTGTAAAGAAATTTATTTTTATTTCTTCAGATAAGGCAGTTAAGCCAACAAGCATTATGGGTTCTACTAAGAGGATTGGAGAAATGATTTGCCAATACTTTCAAAAAAGATCGTCTACAATTTATACAGCAGTACGATTTGGAAATGTATTAGGTTCCTCGGGTAGTGTAATTCCCATATTTAAAGAACAGATAGAGAAGGGAGGCCCTATTACTTTAACCAGTAAAGAAATTACGAGATTTTTTATGTCAATTGAACAAGCTTGCGAGCTTCTTGTAAAAACTATGGATCTTTCTAGTAAGGAAGATGATATTTTTTTCTTAAATATGGGGGAGCCAATCCGAATCTACGATTTAGCAAAATATATGATTCTTTCTTATGGAAAAATGCCAGAAAAAGATATCAAGATTCAAATTATCGGATTAAGACCTGGAGAAAAATTGCATGAAGAAATTTTTTACGATGGAGAATATACTATTAACACAGCTGTTGAAGGAATACGAAAGGTGATTATGAATGGTCTACCAGAAAATTTTTATCCAATGCTTTTGGAGTTGATACAGGAAAAAGATGCCTCCAAAATAAAAAATTTAATACAAAAATTTGTACCAGAATACTCTTTATCTTAAAAAATTATTTACCTTTAAAATATTCATTTTTTTAGATCCTTAAAAATAGGATAGGCTTATGGATTATAAAAAAATTAAAATTTTTTTGATTATGGTATTTTTAACAGTTTCTTATTGCAAGAAAGAAAAAAAAGAAGAAACCAAATTAATCGAAGTTTGTCAAAAAGTTGTAGAATGTGATGCTTCATTAAAACAATTTGGAGATGTTCAAAAGCACTGCCAAAATCTACTTTCAGAAATAGAAAAAAAAGACTCGCATACTTTTTTATCTATTAGGGAATGTATTCAAACAGCAAATTGTGAAAACCTCAGTTTGTTAAAGTGTATGGAACCATATATAAAAAACCTACAATTAAAAAAACTTGATAATTAAATTTTATCATATTTTTGAAGGATTTCTATAATTTTCTTAGCAGATTCAGTATAATTGAAAACCGAAAAAATATTTTTATTTTTAATAGATTTTCCGTATAATTTGATATTTCTTGGATTCGAAAACATGAGAATTTTTTCTTCCCATTGTTGGAGATTTAAGGGATCTTCAACATAATAGATTCCTTCTAAATGTTTACCTATTTCCTTAAAAATAGAAATGTTAGAGACAATTTGAATTTTTTTAAAATAAGAAGCCTCTAAAATTTGCAAACCAAAGCCTTCGTAAATACTAGGATAAAAAAATACAGAACAATTTTCGTATAACCAATAAAGTTCTTCTATTTTGGGTGAATTTAAAAAGTAAATATGGTTTGATTTTAATTCTTGGTTGCAAAGTTTTTGTAGTAGAGGGGTTAGCTTCCAGCCGGGTTTACCTGCAATGATTAAAGGTGGCAAATAAGGAAATTTTTTTTGTGCTTCTATGTAAGCTTTCATTAGTACTTCAAAATTTTTTCTGGGTTCGATTGTTCCTACTGCTAAAAAAAAATTTTCTTTAGAAATCGTTAAACTTAAGGGTTTCTTTCGAATTTTTGGTGGTTCAATGATGCCGGGATAAATTACTTTTAATTTGTTCTGGAAATTTTGTAAGTCCAAACTAAAGAATTTTAAAATCAAATCTCGTGTAGTATTCGAAAGGCAAAGGATCTCATCTGCATTTTTTAATGAATTTCTGGTAAAAGCTTTTAGATATTTGCTTTCCCATGTTTTCATTGTATTGGGGAATACCCAAGCATTCAAATCATGAATATTTAAAAGACATGGGATGGAAATCCTTTTTTTAAAATCGTATGGTAGTAAAAAAAGAGTACTCCAGAATACATCGATTTTGTGTTTTTTTAATTTTTTTGGTAAAAACAGGTGGAGCCATATGGGTCCAATCCTTTGGATTCTTGAAGTTTGTATAATGATTTCTGTATTGTCTTTTAAAATGTCTAAGAAGCCTTCATAAATTGGTTTATGACTAAACAACTTCCATTTCCAATTTTTGTTGGATAAACGAATCACTTCTTTTAATAAATAGAATAAAAAGTTTGCATTACCTGTATTTGGATATATTAAAGGTCTAACATCTACTCCAATATTCATAAAAGACCAAAAATTTTTTTTGCTATATTCTTAAAACAATTAATTGTTGCTTGGACAGTCTTTTTGAATTCCTTTGTACAAAGATGAAAGAAAAAAAAAATCATAATCACAAAAAAAAAGAACGACCTCTTTTAGCATTTGAAAATTTAAATTTCTTGTTAAGCGAAGAAGCAAGACCCATACGGATACTTTCTGAATATCTCTACCCTTTAAAAAAATTTAATGAATTTGGTATAACAGATACGATTATATTCTTTGGTTCAGCAAGGATTCCTTCGCCTGAACAAAAAGAGAGATTCAGAAATTCTAAAATTGTAGAGCTTATTTCTTATTATGAACAAGCGAAGGAATTGGCAAGAAGAATTACTTTATGGTCTAAAAATGTAGCTTTGAAACACAAAAGAAGGTTTATTATTTGTAGTGGTGGTGGACCCGGTATTATGGAAGCTTCTAATCGAGGGGCATACGAAGCAGAAGGAATTAGTATTGGTTTGAATATTGAATTGCCAAAAGAACAATTGCCAAATCCTTATATTACAAAAGAATTAAATTTTGACTTTCATTATTTTTTTACAAGAAAATACTGGTTTTTGTATTTTGCGAGAGTATTGATAGCATTTCCGGGAGGCTTTGGTACTTTGGACGAGCTGTTTGAAACTTTAACATTACAACAAACAAAAAATCTAAAAAATACTGTACCAGTATATTTATATGGAGAAGATTTTTGGAAAAGATTGATAGATTTTGATTTTTTAGTTGAGTATGACTTAATTTCTCCAGAAGATACAAACTTGTTCAAAATCGTAAATTCGGTGGAAGAAGCATATACATTAATTGTAAGAGATTTAGAGAAAAACTTATGATTAAGAATTACGAATTTTTAAGTTTATTCAAAGAATCAGAAGCAGCTTTGAGAGGTTCTCAAGTTACCGAAAAGGTGCACCATTCAATTTATAAAAGAATACATAGTTTGAGCAACATTCGTGCTGTTCGCTCAGGAGGATTGTATCATTTAAATATGCCCATTCAGGAATTGGAGCCTTTAAATCTTCCCAAAAATTCTTATTTAAGTGCTATAAAAAATTTGATTAACGATAGACTGATTATCCAATTGTGCGTTTTCGATTTTATCAAAGAAACGAAAGAATTAAAAATACATTCCTGCTATTTTTCTTTGCCAAGTGACGAGAACATTACAGTAAAACAGCTCTATAACGAACTAATCTTTTATTCGTCGAATAGCATTTCTGAATTCATTGCTTCTAAAGAATTGGTCTCCAAAAAGGATCTTTTAAAGGATTTCGAATTTGATTTTAAATCTGCTCAAAAGCCAACTTATGAAAAACTTAGTAATGTATTGTTTGATCCTACTTATTGGATTGTTCCTACTGTTTTTGATGTAAGCCCAGATCCAGAAATCATCTCTATTTATAAAAAAGATTTAAAAGAAGAATTAATGAAGCAAAAAATCTTGTTAGAGATTTTTGAATACGGAACCATGCAGAACAGAGAAGATGAATTGCTAATCCGATTCGAAGCTGCCGATGAATTTATGAGGAATAAAATAATTCCCAAATATAAGTCAGAACCCAATTTAAAGATGGAGTTAGACTCCATCTCGTTGGAAGAATCAGCTTATTACGTAGAGGAATTTAATCCAAAAACCAGTGAATTTTCTAAAAAGATAGCAGAGAGTATAAAAAAAAATATTTCTATGAAGTTTTCAAGCATTCGATTTCCTGGCTCTCTTGCTGTGGAAGTGGTACGAACTCTTGGAGATATTGTTTCTGAGTTATTTCAAAAACAATATAAAAATAACTTATACCAACAAATGCAGTTCTATGTGGATAGATTAAAATCCCTCGCTAGCCAATCCGAAGTAGAAGTTGCTTTATATTTATCTCAAGAAGAAATAGAACAAATCCATCCTAAAGTAATCGATTTTCTTATCAATGCTAATGAAATTATGAATGTAAAATGGAATTTGAAGGATACAATCATGTATGTATTTGCTTATAAACAAGAAGAGATTTTTTATAAAATTGTTAATATGTTATTAAAAGAAGCAAATATTGAAAATTGGAAAATCCTTGCTCTAAAATTTCTTATTGAAAGGTATGAAGATGGTTTTCCCAATTTGTTCTCTGATGTTAAATTTAAAAATTCCTATGGGCAGCTTCTAAGAAAAGTTTATATAAACTACATGCCTTGGTTTTATAAGATTTTGATTTATATCAATTTTCCTTGGTTTCAGGATAAGGGCTTTCAAATAGCAAAAGAGAAAATTACAGAAGAGCAAGTAGTTTTGGAAGAGATCAACCAAAAAATGTTAGAAGAAAAAAAATTACAAAAAATTCAAGAAAAAAGAGAAAAGCTTTCAAAAGCAACAGATATAGCTCAAGTGATTCAGATTATGGACAAAGTACAAAATTTTTTTATAGAAGGGAAAATACCCACTATAAAAAAAATTCTACAAGAACTAATAGGTTGGGAAGAAAAACAGTTCTTGGATTTCTTACAACAAAAGAATTTTGAGTTATTTCCCTTAAAAGAAGATAAAGTAATATTATATCCAAAAAATTTTAACTGGAAAATTTATGCAAATAGAATCCAACAAATCATAATTCAACATTTAAACCAGAAGAATCAAAAAATAGAACAAAATCTATCCGATTTTATTAAATTACGATCTTTTTTAGAAGCAAAATTAAAGGGGAGCCGAGCCTTACCAGAATTAGAAGAAGATCCCTATAAAAAATTCGAAGCCCAAATCCAAAAAGAGAAGCAAAAAGAAAAACTCAAAAAAAAACCCTTAGATGACGAAAGTCTGGAAATCTGAATAGAAAAAAAATTTTAATCTACCAAAAATTCTTTACTTCTAAATTTCAAATTTCATAATAAAAATTCTTTACACTAAAATAGTAAGAATTTTTTTATCTTTATGGAAACCATTCTTCTTATCGAAGAGTTAAAAGATAAGATCAGAAAATTGGAACAAGAGAATAAATATTTAAAAGAAGAATTGGATTATATTAAAGAATCCCCTTTTTTGCAGAAATCTATAAGTACTTTAAAATACGAAGCTACCATCAATAGGGAAGAAGTTATACAAAATGAGTTTGGAAAAAGAATCAACGAAAAACATGGTACAATGTACGAAATCAAAAACCAAGCATTTCGCTTTGCCTATTTAATTGGAATTGATCCTATATCTGTTCGTTTGATGGTAACCGAAGCAATACAGAATACCATAGAGCATGGTTATGGTAAGTATGTTATAATTACAATCGAAATCCATAATGATTTAGTGAATCCTTATATTTTATGTAGTTTTAAACATGAAATGCCAGAAGGAAAGTATTATACTCTTAAAGATATGGAAGAAAATGCTTTAAAAGGAGATGCAACTTCTGAGTATTTTGATTTTGAAAATAGTCGTGGTAGGGGAGAGTATATTATGAAAGAATTGACTGACGAAAGAAGAATTATCAATGGGATCGAAATCAATCCAGAAGGGAAAAAAATTAGATATTTCAAAAGAATTTTAATTAAATATAAAAATCCCCAAGGACCTAGAGAAAGAGTAACTTTTAATGAATTAAAAAAAGAAATTGACAAATTAGATATAGAAGATGTAGTTTGTTACTTTCATGTACACCATGTGCATACCGAACCTGTTGCAGTTACCGTTGCTACGCTAAAATCCAGTGCTAAAAAAGTCATGGAAATCATGCAATACCATGGATTTCAATTAATAGAGGAAGAGCCTTATTATAGAACTATTTTTGCAACTTATAAATCCTATCAGCCAATAAATAAAGAAGAGCTTTTATCTCTTTTTACTAAAGTACGGTATATTGTTCAACAGGAATTTGATGTTCCCATTTTAGAAAAATAATTTTTTCTTGTCTTTTCTTTATACTTCTTATCTTTAACCACATGAGTTCTAAACCTTATTTGGTATCAACGGCAAGTGATAAAAAATATGGAGATTTTTTAATTGAACATTGGTATGCTTCTCTAAAGGACAATGTAGATTTAAAAAAAATCGATTTATTAGTCTTAGATTATGGTCTATCAAAATCTCAAAAATTTTATTTAGAGAAAAATAAAGTCAAGGTTTATCCTTGTATTCGAGATGGACATGTAGTAAATCTTCGTTTTCGAGATTTACTAGATTTTCTTAATAAACATAAATATAAGCAAATCCTTACTTGTGATGGCGGAGATATTATATTTCAGGCGGATATCTCCCATTTATTTGAAGAACATAGAGAAGAGTATAGGGCTGTATGCGAGGATTTGGCACCTTTCTTTGAATTTTTTATAACAAAAGATTATTTTTACGAAGAAGATATAAAAGAACTGAAAGAAATTCTTCTTTTCAAAAAGATGATCAATGCAGGTTTGGTTTTAGCTCCTTACGAAAAAATGAAATTTCTATGCAAAACCCTAATAGAAAAGACAAAAGATAAATATAAATTTGGCCCGGATCAAATTTTAATCAACTATGTATTGCATAAGTATGGATTTATTGAGCTTCCCACAAAATATAATTTTATTCCGGTAACTTCTTTAGATCCTTTTATTCTTAAGGATGGCTTTTTTTATGATCAAAATCAGAATAAAATTCCTGTTGTACACAATGCAGGCAATTTGAATTTTTTTCGTGCAATAGAAAATTTTGGATATGGAAATGGTTACAATATTTTAAAAGAAGATATTTTAAAAGCTTTACGAACTTTATACAATTCTTTGCATCTTGTTAATAAACCAAAAAAAGATATAATTCTTCTTTCTAAAAAAATAGAAGAATTCATTCGTAGTACTACGAAATTTGATTTATCTCAGTCCTACGAAGTACAAAAAAAATATTTGGAGAGCTTTCTAAAGTTTATTGATAGAAAAAAATAGTCAAATAAAACGACATAAGAATCCTTATCGGAAGCAATAAAAAAAATTTTATCCATCTCTTGCACAACGAAATCCAAAGTGATGGAATGGCTTATTGTTCGGGTAATGGCTTCGTCGATTATAACCAGTAGCATATTCACCTTCCCAAAACCAAGAACCACCACGAACAACTTTTTTAGTAAATCCAGGGCACGGTTCAAGACCTTCGCATGGTCCTTTAGGATTTTTTTTAAAACAATCCAGACCGCATTTTTCATAGCTTTCAGAATACCAATCCAAAACCCATTCCCAAGAATTTCCTGCTAAATCATACAGTCCGTACCGAAAAGCTCCTTTGCTACCCACATCCCATGTAGTTTCTTTACCGCATCCTGTTTTATCTTTTTCTTTAATGATTGCTTTTTGACAAGTTGCAGGTTCATTACCCCAAGGGTAGATTTCTCCTCTTTCTCCACGTGCTGCTTTTTCCCACTCAGCCTCTGTTGGTAGCCTTTTTTGTTTCCATTTACAAAAATCTCTTGCCTGATACCAATTTACACCCACCATTGGTTGATTCGGATTGGAAAATCCTATATAATTGGGCTTTGCTGGAGAACATCCTTTTTCTTCTACACATTTTTGATACTCTGAAAAAGTAACTTCGTATTGATCGATCCAAAAAGAATCTAAAAAAACTTTGTGTTCAGGATAGGTATCCAAAACTTTTTTATTGGTATCTTCTTCTTTCGTATAGTTGTTATAACCCATAAGAAACTCTCCTTTTAGGATGCATACCATTTTGGAATAATCTAAATTTGGAATTTTTGTACATTGATAATCATTTTTGTTGAATCCATTAGGACTACAATTGAGAATTAAAGAAAATATAAAGCAAATTTTGCAAAATTGTAAAAAGCTTGAAACCATAAAGACTTGTTATTTATTGGAAAAAAGGCTACAAGAGAAAAATGGAAACACCAATTCAAATATCTAAAAAAAAAGTTGAGGCTTATTTAAATCAAATCAAAGATTTGAATATTATACCACCTGTATTAATACAGGTTATGGCACTACCTGATGACAACGAGCTTTCTTTTAAAGAACTGAGTAATTTAGTTCAAACAGATCAAATTTTAGTTTCAAGAATTCTAAAAATTGCCAATTCTCCTTTTTATAATCGTGGTATAGAAATTACATCTTTACAAAATGCAATTGCAAGATTGGGATTTCGTTTAATCCGCTCTATGGTAGTTGTTGCAATGAATGATTCTATTTTTGCTTATGGAAATTATAGAAAATTTAGAGAAGAAGTATGGCAACATTCTATTGCTAAAGCAATTTATTCATCTAAACTCTTCGAAGAATTTATGGGCAAACAAGAAATGGATAAAGGGATTATTGGTGGTCTTCTACAAGATATTGGAAAAGTAATCTTAAACATGATTGACAGAAAAAAATATGTAGAAGTTTTGAAAGAATTCTTAGAAACCCAAGAAGATATTCGACAGATTGAAATCAATAAATTTGAAGTAGACCATTCTACAATGGGGTATTTGGCGAGCAAGCTTTGGAAATTACCCGAATTTGTACAAAAAATAATTTACGAAAGACATATACCTTTTGATAAAAGAAGTTCTTATAGCGCTTTCATTTCATTAGTAGATTGTCTTGTTAGAAAGTCTGGTTTTGGTTTGTATACGAAACTACACGAAAAAGAGTTGAATGAATGTAGCGAATACCTAAAGATTAACCCAGAAAATTTTTCTGTTAATGAAATTCAGAGTTTTGTAAAAAATCATGAGCTTTACAAAACGGTACTTTATGTTTAAACAAAATATAATATAAAAATAAATCAAGATAATCCTAAAATTACTTATTTAAAACTTTATATGCTCTAATTTTTATTGTTTTTCCTTTAAGTTCTACAGAGGGAATTTCTATAAAATGAAATTTTTCTTTGGTTTCCTTTGATAGATTACTTAATAAATTTTCGTTAATAAGAACCTCTTTAGGTCCAGCAATCGATTCCAAGCGAGATGCAATATTTACACTATCTCCAATAGCTGTATAGGATAATTTTTGAAAGGATCCAAAATTCCCCAGTATGGCAATTCCTGAGGCAATTCCAATTCCTATTTTAGCATCTATCTTATAGTTTTTTTTCCAAGTTTCGTTCCAGAGTTCAAAAACACTTTGCATTTCCATTGCTGCTTGTAAAGCATTGTCCCTGTGTTTTTCATCTGGCAAAGGTGCTCCAAAAATTGCCATTATGGAATCTCCAATGTATTTATCAATAAGAGCATTATAGCCTAACAATACTTCTGTCATAGAAGTAAAATATTCATTTAAAAAGGCAACTATTTCTTTTGCTTGTTTTTTTTCTACTAATGTTGTATAACCGCGAATATCAGCAAATAAAACACTGATTTCCCTTTCTTGTCCTTTTTGTTCTAATGGGATCTCGCCTGAAATTACTCCGTTTATAATATTAGGATCTACATATAACCCAAAAATGTTTTGAATTTTCTTCTTTTCTTCTTCGAGTCGTATTTTGCTTTTATACTCCCTTTCCAACTCTTCTTTCATTATGCGAACCATTTCTTTAAGGTCCTGAATTTGCTCTTCGGAGATTCCTTTACTGATTTGTAATTTTCTAATAGATTCATCAATTTGTCTATAAAGAATTTTGTTTTGGAATTGAATTCTCAATAGATTTCGCAACTTATGTTCTAATTTAAAAAGATCCAGATTCTTTTTGTTAAAAAATTCTAAAATTCCCATTTTTAAAAGATAATTTTCGAACATCAGCTCTTCATAATTAGAGATTACAACAATTAGTACTTCTGAAAGCAAAGGGTCATTGACTAAATCTTCTATAAAGTCTGTGGGATCCCTATCCCATAAAACTTCTGTTATCAGAAAATCAATATTTTTGTTAAGAATCATAGTTTTGATTTCTTCTTTCGTATTTGTCTTATAAATAAAAATATACTCTTTAAACCAAAATTCTAATCTATTTTGTAACTTGAATAAATAGTCTGTATCAGGATCTGCTATAAGGATATTTAGTATATCCTGTTCAAATAAATCTTTTTTATTTCGAAGAATCTCTTCAGTTACGATCTCTAAATTGTCGCCATTAGCTGGTACCATTCCTTTCATTTTATTTATCAGGTTTTACCTGTCAAACCAATCCAATAGTAGAGTAGTCCAATTTCTTCTTGATTTTATAATAGAAATGTAAAATTCAGATGGTATGAATTCTTTAGATTTAAATTTTATTATACAACAAAATCTTCAAAGAATGATGGCTCATAATTTAAATTCATTCATAATTGACGATTTTATTCAGAAACTTAAAAAAGTATATAACGGAGAAACAGGTTTAGTGGATTTTAAAAATGTAACAGAACTCAAAAGCGAAGATATTTTAGATTTAAAAGAACTGCCATTTCAATTAGATTATGATTCCAAAATTACTCAAGAAATAGCGAAAAAAGTTGCGCTGATTCAATTGAATGGAGGGCTTGGCACTTCTATGGGATTACAAAAAGCAAAAACATTATTAAAAATCAAAGATAGCTATACTTTTTTAGATATTATTCTAAAACAATTGCATTACTTAAGAGAAAAAACCCAAACTCCTGTTCCTTTGCTTTTTATGAATTCTTTCAATACTTCTCAAGATACTTTAGCTTATCCAGGAATTCAACATCTCAATCAAAGTATGGGCTTACCAGAAGAATTCTTACAAAATAAAATCCCAAGAATTTCTAAAGATACATTGCTACCTATAGGGGATGGCCAACACTTGCAAGATTGGTGCCCTCCTGGTCATGGGGATGTATTTTTGGTTCTTTATTCCTCTGGGATTTTGGATTCTCTTTTAGAAAAAGGAATTGAATACGTTTTCCTTTCTAACGGTGATAATTTAGGTGCAATTTTTGAACCTTCTATTTTGGCTTATATGATTGAACATAATTTAGACTTTATTAGTGAAGTTACTCTAAAAACCCCAGCAGACATAAAAGGAGGAATTTTGTTTAGAAATAAGCTCACCAATAGAATCGAACTCTTAGAAACGGCACAAGTTCCACCAGAAAATAAAAAAGATTTTGAAGATACTACCCGTTTTAAGGATTTTAATATCAATAACTTATGGGTAAATCTAAAGTCTCTAAAAAAGATCTTTTTAAACGAAAAATTGGAGCTACCTCTGATCATAAATCCAAAAATCGTGCAAGGACAAGAAGTTTTACAACTAGAAAGTGCAATGGGGGCTGCCATCAGCAAATTCGAAAAGACAAAGATCATCCGTGTTCCAAGAAATAGGTTTGCTCCAGTAAAAAAAAGTAATGACTTACTTGTAAAAAGAAGTGATGCTTATATATTATCCGAAAAATTTGCTTTAGTTCCCAATCCCCTTTTGCAACAGGAACCCCTAGTTTATTTAAGTAAAGAATATGATTCTATTTTTGATTTGGAAAACTTGTTCCTTTCGATTCCTTCTTTAATAAGTTGCGAATCCCTAACAATAGAAGGAAAGTTTCTTTTTGATGTGCCTACCAAAATAACGAAACATGTTCACCTTATCAATAAAGAGGATGTACCTATTAAAATATCAGAATATTTAAAAAAGCATTCCATTCAAAATATTTTTATTGAATCATCTACTAAGGATTCAATTCAACCTTAGAGATTTTTTTAGATGACTTTGCCATTTCGGTAATAAAATAGATAATCCTTTTTCTTCTATTGTAGGGTCTTTAAAAAAAATTCAGAATTTTTTCTATTAGCTTTTGTAAAAAAGTCAAATTTCCTATAGTTAGTCCTGTAGACACCAAAGAAATGATCCAGAAAAGTTTTAAAACTCTATTTCTATACAATGACTTTAAAAAGCTTTTGAAATTCTTGGTATCTTCAGCAATACTTTCAAAATCTTTAACCCTTGGTTTATGAATAATAACTTCTGATAATGCAGAAAACATCCAAAGTCTTGTGCCAGGTATAAAAACAGAAAAAGGAGCAAGCATCATAGTTATCAAAATAGTAATAGGATGAGCCAAAGCCAATAAAGCACCTAAGCCTGCACCCAGACTTCTACTGATTGCCCATACGAGAATCAATTCTTTGGCAGATTGTTTTTCTTTTAAAAAAAGTAAAGTAAAAAAAGCAATCAAAAGAGTAATGCCTATCCAAGTAAGAATTGTACGAATAGGTTTGGATTGGGGAATTGAGTTTAAATGTTCTATAGAAAATTGAAAATTCTCTTTTAAGTAATTCGAAATTCCTTTTAAATGCCCTGCTCCAATTACAACAAAAATTTTTATTATATTTTTCTTATAATTTTCTTCTAAGATCTGTCTTATAGATTCTGCCATGTATTGATCTCTTTCTTCGATTAGAATTTGCTTGATTTTTTGGTATCTTAACGGTATGTTTTCGAATAAATCTTCTAAAACATCTTTTTGTTTGAGTTTTTCTATTTCTTGTTCTGTAATTTTTTCTGAAATCAAAAGAGTTGCAATCAGATAATTCACAAGCCAAATTTTGTCAAAAAAACTAATATTTCTCCAAGTTCTAAGCAAAGTGGTTCGTATTTCTCTATCAATATAACGTATTTTTATATTTTTTTCTTTAGCTAACTCAATTGCCTTTATCATTTCTGAACCTGGTTGAATTCCTATATCAAGTCCAATCTTTTTTTGAAAACTCGAAAGGATTAAATTGCTTGCTAATAGTGCTATTTTTTTTTCTTTAATAACTTTGACAATATCCAAATTTTTCCATTTATCAGGATTTAAAATGGATTCGAATCGGGATTTGCATAATTCTACGCAGATTATATCAGGTCCAAATTGCTGAATACTTACTTCCACATCCATTATAGATTCTTTAGAAATATGAGCTGTACCCAAAAGTAATATTATAAATTTTTTTTTATTTTTTTTTATAGTTACTATTTCATAAGGACCTTGGGTATTTTTCAATTTTTTATTAAACATTCTGTTTTTCTTTAAAAAAGAATTGATAAACAACCAAAAATATTTAATTTGATTTTTTGTAATTCAAAATCTTATGAACTTTTCCGAAGAAAATATTATTTTTGTAGGCGTATCTGAATGGAAATCAGAAAAAAGCCCTTCTATTTTGAGAACTACAGTAGGTTCTTGTGTTGCAGTTGTTTTATACGATAAAACAAAAAAAATTGGTGGAATTTCTCATTCTTTATTGGATGAGCCTCCTCCCGGAAAACTTGTCAACCGTGGAAAGTATGCGAAAACTTCTGTAGAAGAATTGATAAAAGATTTAGAGAAACTTGGTGCAAACAAAAAAAATCTAACTGCAAAAATTTTTGGTGGAGCAAGTATGTTTCAAAACAATTCCTCTAGTGTTTTTCAAAATATTGGAGAAAGAAATGTAATTGCAGCAAAAGAAATCTTACAAAAGAATCAAATTCCTATCCTTTATGAAGATATTTTAGGTCACAACGGAAGAACAATCACTTTGTATTTAGAGGATGGAAGAATACTTCTCAGAAGTGGCCTTCAAGAAAAATATATCTATAAAACATAAGGAAAATATTATGGAACCATTTAAAGCAGAGATAGAAGAAAAACTAAAAAACATAGATAGGTTGCCATCTTTTCCAAAAGTAGTGCATAAAGTTCTAACCATGATACGGAATCCCGAAGTAGAATTTAAAGATATATCCAATGAAATTATCAAAGATCCGGGATTGACCTCTGATGTGATTCGTCTATCCAATTCAGCATATTACCACCCTACCCACGAAATACGATCGATAGAAGAAGGAATAAAAATTTTAGGATTGAATACTTTAAAAGAAATTGTTTTGATTGCGGCTGCAAGAGGAATTTTAAAACAACCTATTGATGGATACAAATTAGAAAGTAAAGAAATGTGGGAACATTCTATTATTGTTGGCTATCTATCTGCAAAAATTTCTGAAGATCTAAAAAGATCAGAAACTCCAAAGGATGTATGTTTTACAGCTGGTCTTATGCATGATTGTGGCAAATTGCTAATGGCTAGTGTTTTTAAAAAAGCAATCCATTATATCAATTTGGAATACCAAAAAAATCCAGAAGCAAACTTTACAGATTTGGAAAAAAAATTTATTGGATATACCCATAATGAATTGGGAGGTATTTTATTAAAAAATTGGAATTTTCCAGAAGATTTAATCGATGCTGTGATTAATATATACCATCCAGAGGCTTCAAAAAAAAATCCCCTACTAACTTCTATAATCCATATTTCGAATTGGATTGCTTTATCTGCTGGGATTGGAGTAGATGCAATGGGTATGAGGGAGACTTTAAGTTCTTTTGCAATACAAAAATTAAATTTAAATGACGAAAAACTAAAAAAGTATTACGAATCCATACCAGATTATTTAGGTATACTAAAAGATTTAGAAATATGAGAATCGCATTTATTGGTCCAAGGGGGGCTGGGAAATCCAAAATTTCGCGGAAATTTTCTAAAAAGACAAATAAACTTCTTTTAATTACAGACCAACTGGTATGTTACGAAGCAGGGGGAAGAACAATAGAAGAAATTGTAAGAGAAGAAGGTTGGGAATCTTTTCGCAATCGAGAATATGAAATTTTAAAAAAACTCAACAATTTAAAGAACAACATAATCTTAGATTGTGGAGGAGGAATTTTGTTTGATATCGATCCCGTTTCTAAAGAAGAAATAGTAAGTATGCGAAAAATTGAATTGCTGCAACTGAATACTAAAATCATATATATTTTGCGAGATATTGAATGGCTTCTGAATAAAGATTTAAAAAATAGCCAAAGACCCGAATTGGATAAAAATAGACAATACCTTGAAATTCTACGCTTTAGACTACCCATATACGAAAAGTATGCTCACTACGTTTTAGATATGAGAAATAAAAGCTTAGAAGAAGGGGTCGAAGAACTTTTAAAAAAATTTCACTAAAATAGGAATGCGCTTTCCTTAAACAAAAATCCCCTAATACCAAGTTCTAAAATAAGATAAAAATATATTGACAAAATAATCAATTTTATATTGGGTAAATGGATTATGAAAAAAAATACAATTCTTTCGATGATCGGTATAAGTTTTGGAATTCTTTTTATAGTCTTGGATCATACTTTAGGAAGTTTTCCATTGAATTTTATTATAAAACCCATTCCCATATGGTGTATTGCTTATTATTGTTTGTACCACAAGAAGTACCTTTTGACTTTAGGGTTTGTATCGGGTTCTATGGGAGATATTTTTTTAACACAACAAGGAGAAACCTTTTTTCTTATGGGATTGGTAAGTTTTCTTATAGGTCATATTTTGTATTCTATTTATTTTCTTTCCAATTTTAAAAAAAACAAGCAAAGCTATCTATTTAGTACTTTAGTTCTTTTACTTTCTACAGGAATTGCTTTTTTTCTAATCCCCAAAATAGAAGAACAATTACAGTTCCCTGTAGTGATTTATATATCTGGGATTACTTTGATGGTTCTTTCTACATTGTTTTATAGAAATTTTAATTATTTTAGTTTTTTAGGAGCTATTTTCTTTTTGGTTTCAGATACCCTGATAGCAATCCATCAATTTGTAATGCCGATTCCATTGGCACACCTGTGGATAATGATTCTATATTACATAGGACAATGGGGGATTGGTTATGGTGGGTGTTTAGAAAAGCATTGACTGATTACGCCAAATAAAAAAAAATTCTTTTATGCATTCTGTAGATTCTGAATATATTAAAAACAAAATAAGAACAATACCCGATTGGCCTGAAAAAGGAATTATGTTTCGTGATATTACGCCTTTATTTCAGGATTCCAAAGCTTTAAGAGGATTTTTAGATGCTTTTATCCAAAGGTATATTGATAAAGATATCCAAGTAATCGCAGGTATTGATGCAAGGGGTTTTTTAATTGGAGTTAGCGTTGCCTATGCCTTGAATATTTCTTTTGTCCCAATAAGAAAAAAAGGAAAGCTCCCCTGGAAGACTATCTCTAAAGAATACCAATTGGAATATGGAAAAGAAGAAATCGAAATTCATATAGATGCTTGTAAGAAAGGAGATAGAGTTGTTCTTATGGATGATTTAATTGCAACGGGTGGTACAATGCTTGCGGGTATTGAACTAATTCGACAATTGGGGGGAGAAGTTGTCGAAGCTGCAACCATAGTGAATTTACCTGAATTGGGTGGTTCTCGAAAAATAGAAGAAATTGCCAAAGTCCCTGTTTTTAGTATTTGTTCTTTTGAAGGCCATTAGATTTCTTCCTTTTCTTGTTTGGATTGGCTTTTGGAGTATTTCCCCACAAGCAAAAAAACTTCCTCTATATGAGGAAGGAGAGAAAATTTTAGAAAAGTTAGTAGAGGAAGTTCTTTATCTTCAGAAAGAAGATTTCAGCATCGAAAGACTGCAAACAAACCGTATCCTTAGAAAATGGGATAAAAATCAGTTTGTTTATTATTATAGATATAAAATTTCAATTCCTATTTATGAAAGAGATGGTGAAAAACTAAAAAAAGTATCCGAAAGAAAAGAAGAGGTTTGGCTAAGGATCCCCCATGATTTCTCTTTTATTCAATTGAGTTTTTTAAGAGTAGATTTACTACCAGGTACAAATTTAGTTTGGATCGAGTAAACCTGCTTTTCTAAGGAGTGCTTCTACTTTTGGTTCTCTACCTCTGAATTTTATATATAAATCCATAGGATCTTCTGTATTTCCTTTTTCTAAAATCCATTTTCGAAATTTTCTGGATATTTCTTGGTTAAAAATTCCCTTTTCCTTAAAAAATTCAAAAGCATCGGCTTCCAAAACCTCTGCCCATTTATACGAATAATATCCGGAAGAATATCCTCCAGCAAATATATGAGAAAAACTGGTAGAAATACTTATTTTTTCAGTTTCTTCAAAAAGTCGTGTTTTTTCCGTTACTTTTCTTTCAAATTCTAAAATATCTTGAATTTTTTCAGGATTTTCTAAATGAAAAAGCATATCTAAGAATCCATAATTCAATTGGGTCAAAAATTGGATTCCAGCTTGAAAATTTTCTGCTTCTTTTAGTTTTTTTAAGATTTCTTCTGGAATTTTTTCTCTTGTTTTGTAATGTCTTGCAAACAAATCCAAAGTCTCTTTTTCTTTTACCCAGTTTTCCATAATCTGAGAAGGTAGTTCTACAAAATCCCAATAAACGTTGGTTCCTGCCAAGCTTCTATATTTTACATTAGAAAACAATCCATGTAAACTATGCCCAAATTCATGAAATAAAGTTTTAACTTCTTCGTACGTTAATAAAGATGGTTTTTCTTTTGTTGGCTTTGTAAAATTACAAACAATGCTGATTTCTGGTCTAACAATTTGATCTAAAAACAATCCTTGTTCACGAATTGTTGCCATCCAAGCACCACTTTTTTTGGTTTCTCTTGGAAATAGATCTATATAGAATAAACCTAAATCGTTTTGATCATCATATACTTTATAAATTCGTACATCTTTATGATAACTTTTCCTTGTTTCGTCTTTAATGAATTCTAAATTATAGAGCTTGTTGGCAACAAGAAACATTCCTTCTAAAACACTCTCTAAAGGGAAATAAGGTCTGAGCATTTCTTGATCAATACCATATAAGAATTTTTTATATTGTTCTGAGTAAAATCGCAAATCCCATGGCTGTAATTCTATATCTTCTTTAAGATGAATTCGTATCCATTCTTTTAAATCATTCAACTCTTTGATTGCCTTAGGATACGAGTTTTGATACAATTCTTCTAAAAAGTTCATGACTTTTTCTGGTGTTTTAGCCATTCTTTCTTCTAAAACATATTCACAATGATTGCGATACCCTAAAAGATTCGCACGCTCATATCTAAGTTCTAATATTCTTTTTATAATAGGAAGGTTATTGTATTCTGGTTCTAAACCCCTAGAGCGATAAGCCACATACATTTTTTTTCTTAAATCTCTATTTTTACAATAAGTAATAAAAGAAATGTATTCAGGATATTGCAAAGTAAAAATCCAACCTTCTTTCTTTCTTGATTCAGCATTGATACTTCCCTGCTCTATTAAATTTTCTGGCAATCCATCTAAATCTGTTTGATTGGTAATATGCAATTCAAAAGCATTTGTAGATTTTAAAACATTTTCAGCAAATTTAGGTGATAATTTAGAAAGTTCTTCGTCTATTTCTCTTAATCTTCTTTTTTTGATTCCATCCAACAAAGCACCATTTCTTTTGAAGTTTCGCCAATAGGATTCTGTTAATCTTTTGTCTTCTTGGGTTTTTATACCTGTCTGGTTTTTATAAACAAAATCAATTTTTTTAAATAAATCCTCATCCAAAAAAACATCATTTGAAAAATTCGCTAAAAATGAGGAAATTTCAGAAGCTATTTTTTGTATACCTTCTGTACATTCTGCACTAAATAAAACATAGTAAGAAGAAGCACATTCTCGAATTTCTTGATCTGAATTTTCTAATGCCAAAATTGTATTTTGGAAATCGGGATTTTGAATTTCTTTAATACTTTCAAGTCTTCGAAAAGCAATACTTTTGTAGTATTCCAAAGCAGGTAAGAAATCTTTCCCTTGGTTTTCTATCAATTTGAGAAGATCAATTGAGTTTTCTGGTTTTAAATCAAAAAGAGGATTGGTTCTATCTAAAACTTGCATTTAGAATCTAAAAAAAGAAAAAATAAAAAAAGTCAATCCAAAATCAATTGACTTTTAAAAAAGAATTTTCTATATATAAAAAGTTTAGTATGATGATAAAAAATAAAATTCCTGTTAAAAAAAGGATTGCATTGGTAGCTCACGACAACAAAAAAGAAGATCTTTTAGAATGGATTTTATTTAACGAAGGTTCTTTGTCTGAGCACATTCTGTATGCAACAGGAACAACAGGAAGTCTAATAGAGAAAAAGACAAATTTAAAAGTTCATAAATTACAAAGCGGTCCATTAGGAGGAGATTTGCAGATCGGCTCCATGATTACTGAAAAAGAATTGGATATTTTATTTTTCTTCTGGGATCCTTTAGAAGCTCAACCTCATGATCCAGATGTTAAAGCATTGCTTCGGGTGGCTCTTGTTTGGAATATTCCCATAGCATGCAACCGCTCTACAGCAGATTTTTTAATTTCCAGTCCTTTGTTTAAGTCAGAATACGAACAAATTTTACCAGACTACTCTATTTATAGAAAACCTAGATAAATTTTATATCCATTCCTTTTTGAACTTTTGAAACGATATCTTCGAAAATAAAACAACTTTGAAATTTGGGTTTTCGAAATCTACTAAGGTCTTTTGGAAATTTTTAACCATGTTTTTACCTTTCTTTTAAAGATTTCTTTTATAGAATCCGATGGTATTGTTCTAAGGTAAAATCCCAAACGGGAAGGCCACAAAAACGATTTCCTTCTGGGCAGAAAGGTTTAAAACCAGCCAATTTCCTAATGTAACAAGGTGCACGAAAATATCCTTTAAGAAAAGGGAAGATCTCTTCAACTTGTTGGATTTCTTGGATAGAGGAATGAAAAATTTCTTCTTGTGCATTGTAACAAGTTCTCATTTTCCATTTATGGATTAAATTCAATAAGTCACCTGATTCATAAAATCTTACGGGAAAAGCATTGGGTAATAAATATATGGCTTCTTCTTTTACAGCTCCTTCTTCTAAAAAATGATGGATATATCTAAAAATTTGATGCATGATTTGATCATACATTTCTTTTATATTGGAATTCATCTTTATTATTTCGGGAGTTATGTAGTCAGGATCGCCTGTATAATGATTCATTAAAAAAGGACGCGATGCAGGTACCATTCTGTGTCTTTGATCTTGGCTATCTGCTGTATGCGATAATTTTTTCTGAAATGTAAAATGCAGATGATAAAAAATTCGATTCAACTTTGAGTGCATGGTTTCGTTTAGAGTAGAACCTAAATAAAGATTATTTTTTGGATTTAACAACAAATCAAAGATTGTATTTTCGTCTCCATTTTCAGGTAAAAATCCAAATACACTATAAAAGCTATCTATTAAGGTTTCTTTCGCATTGGATGAATAACCGATCAACCGTGAATATAGGTGATTCATTTTCTCATCGAAACTTTTTATAAATTTCTTGGGTTCATTATTTTTGCTATTAAAAAAACTTATAAAAATATTATATTCAGGCGTTTTTTCTAAGGGTATTGTGTCTTTCATTTCTTTGGCATATAAAGGGTCTATTTCGCGAACACACTCCCACATGGAATGTATAAGTTCTTTGATTTCTGTAGGAACATCACATACCTCAGACATTTTCTTATATCTATATAATGTCACTCCACTTATTGTATGATACAAATAAGTAAAAGTTCCTAAAGGCAAAACATATCTTGCAATTTCCATGGCTTTTTTTTCTATATTTTTTTGCCATTTCTCTTTATTCTTTTTTCGATAAGGAAAAATATCATAATAAAGCTTCTCGATTTTTTCTAGAAGGATTTCTTGCAATTTGTAATAAGAATCCAACTGAAAGGTAATACAATTTTTATAAATTCTTATTAAATAAGGATTTCTATTTAAAGATTTTGGATAATAGAATTGATCAGGTTTGACTTCTACATATCGTTGGCTTACTTGTTCAGAATTATAAAAGGGATGAGAATGTAAAAAAGACCAAACTGCAATTCTACTAATTTTATCTATACCAAAAATAAATTGTGGATGTTGCCGTGTAGTTAAATGACCTGCTTCTAATGTAGATTTTGCAATCTTTTCTCTTAAAGCAACTGATTTTTCGTCTTTAATAAGTTCCTCTGGCAAAACAATCCCCTTAGAAGAATAGCAAGTTCTTGCCGATGCTATAGAAAGATTGTAAGGGTTCTTAGTAGAATCTATTAATTGAACAGAAGGCATCTTTTTAATTATCGAAATATTTTTCAATAAAATCCAGTACTATCTACCGAAAAGGGTTAGATCCCATTTTTTAAAATATCCATTATCTTTTGCATGCTTGTCTTGGATTTCTATCCGAAATTTTCCATTTGCATTTTCTTCTAAGAATCTTGCAATACCAAAACGAAAAACTATATCTCCCATATTGCATCCTATTTGCTGATTATTATAAAAACAATTGTGAGGTTCAGCAAGGATTGCTTCTGTACCAGAGGGAGAATACAAATTGATTTGTAGATCCCCAAAATACTGATGGTTGATATGTATCGTAACCTCTACCCATTCAATTTTATTGATTCCTAAAATAGAAGCATCAAACTCACTAATTGTTGGTGGTCCATTATCGATTATATCTTGGTGTACATGAATATTTTTGACCGTACATTTTTTATAACTCCCGAGATTTGTCCAAGAATTGGCTATTTGAATTGCTTTTTGAACATCCAGTAATCCAAAGCCATATTTATGATTGATTGAATAACCCATAGCATTCGTTGTCCAATCCGAATCTGTGGGATCATTTTTTTTGGCAGACCTCGCAAGAATCAATCTAACATCTCGCCAACTTAAATAAGGCTTGGATTGTAAAAGTAAAGCAAGTGCTCCCGAAACAATGGGAGTAGATCCTGAAGTTCCGCTAAAGAATTTTGTATATTTGTTATTAGGAAGGTCATTTAAAAAATAATTAGAATTGTATCCATAAGCCCCAGTCAAATCCGTAGTAACCAATCCACTGTTATTATTGCCCATACTAGGAGCACAAATCCATAAGTTCGCACCTTTTTCTGAATAACTTGCTTGTTTTTCATCCAACCCAACAGCACAAACTGCCGTGATGCCATAAAAATTCGCATATTCATCATAATTCGAATTGTCAGCAAGATAAGAATTCACTTGAGCACCATTCCCAGCTGCAAAAATATAAAGGGTACCCAAACCAAACCTTCCTTGCCTAAGCCCTTGTAAAATAGCACTTTGCCACAAACTATCAGAAGAAACCAAAAGTCCAGTTCCATCAGAAGGTCCCCAGCTATTATTCGATATCCATACATTTTCAATATCTTTTACTGTAGCATCTACAATATTACTAAGAGAACCCGTAGCTATAGCATTGTAACCTCGAATTGAACTTTTAGGAGAAACTCCGCGAATTCCTAAACTGTTATCTTTTGCTGCTATTAAACCTGCCACTGCTGTACCATGGATAGAATCCCCATCTACTGGATTACCCGATGGATCTGTAGTTCCTGTTTTATAATTATAGCTTTTTCCCCCTTCTACATTAGCAGTTAAATCTTCGTGATAGATTTCCAATCCATCGTCAATGATACCAATTTTTACATTGCTTCCACAATAAGACTGCCAAGTAGTATTTAGATTGATTGTAGTAAAGTGCCATTGTTGGCTATATAGGGGATCCGTAATCATACTGCAATTTTCAGAATAGGTATTGATCCCTACAGAAGCTTGATTTTCTGGAATTTCTTCGCAAGATACTTCTAAAGGCTCTGGTAAATTGAGAATATAATAAAGCAGTAAAGCCATTTCTTTATTTTTTGAATCTTCGTGCTTAAAAATCGTACAGTTCACAAAAATTTTACTACCAAAAAGAAAAAACAAAAATATTAAGAATCTCTTCATTTTGCTAATTTTAAAAAATACATTTTACTGAACTTGTCAACTATAAATTCTTTTTATGATTGTTATTTGACTCCCTATCCTAAATAAAAATTTTATCCAAAAGAAATGAGGTTTATTACTTTTGGATATCTGATTTTTTTTTTGGTTGTTTTCGCTCTATATTGGCTAAGCCAAAAGAAAAAAGCCAAATTCTGGTTACTTGCCATTGCTTCTTCTGTATTTTATGCAAGTTGGTCTATTCCATTTTTTTTTCATTTTTCAAGTTTTATATGGATCAATTATTTTTTTAGTTTACGAATTAGAAATTTAGAAAACCAATTCCAAAGAAAAGCTCTTTTAACATTGGCATTATTTCTTAATTTTGGGAATCTAATTGTTTTCAAATATTTTTATTTTATTTTAAGAATCCTTCAAGACAGTACCCAACAAGACTTTTTTACAAAAGAAGTGTGGAATACTATGTTGTTCAATTTTTTTGGACAAGACAGTATTGTTTTACCTTTAGCTATAAGTTTCTATACTTTTCAGATGTCTGCCTATCTAATAGATGTGTATTATAACAAAATCCAAAGAAAAGATAGTTTATTGGAATTCTATATTTTTGTTTTATTCTTTCCCCAATTGGTGGCAGGACCTATAATGAGACATTCTGATTTTTTTTATCAATACGATAACCCCATAACACTAACAAAAGAAAAAATCATCAAAGGTCTTTTTTTGATTTTTATCGGACTCATTAAAAAAGTAATTATAGCAGATAATATTGCTTTTGTTATAGAACCTATCTATTCACAGCCTTTAGAATACAATGGATTAGCCAATTTCTTAGCAGGGGTTGGTTATGCCATTCGCTTATATGGAGACTTCTCGGGATACACAGATATAGCTAGAGGATCTGCTTATTTATTAGGATTCACTATACCAGAAAATTTTCATGGCCCTTTTTTAAGCACATCTGCTTCTGAATTTTGGCAAAGATGGCATGTGACACTCAGTAGTTGGCTTAGAGATTATATCTATATACCTTTAGGGGGGAATCGTATATCCCAATTTAGAACCTATCTAAATTTAATTTTAACTTTTACAATAGGGGGGATCTGGCATGGGGCAAATTATACTTTTCTTGTATGGGGCTTTTTCTATGGTATCCTTTTATCTATGGAAAGACCTTTCTTAAACTTTTATAATTCAATTTTAAAAAAATTTCGGATTCTTAAAGTATTTGGAATTTTGTATAGTTTTACTTTTTTTGCAATTGGATGTTTATTTTTTAACGCTCCTGACATTAGGCATTCTTTTTGGATGTTTAAGCAAATCTTTCTTTTTGGGGAGGGTAAAGCTTTATCAAAAGATCAATACATACAAATTTTGACTTTTTTGTTATTGGTTTTTATTTTTAATTTTTTTCAGTATTACAAAAAAAATTTTAAAATTAAGATTTATAGAGATATAGTTCTTTTATATTTTTTAGGATTGCTGGTAATGTGGCTTTTAGGAAATTATTCCCCTCAAACACAAAGTTTTATTTATTTTCAATTTTAGGTACAATGGAAAAACTCAAAAATTCTTTTTTGTTAGTCCTCTTTTTGGGATTTTTATTTTTTATTACCGATAAGCTTTTTTTAATTCCAGAGATAAAAAAAATAAGTATGTATTACAAAAAAGTAGAAATTTTTTTTTACGAATCTCGATATGATTTATTTGAATTTTTCAAGAAACAAGAAAAAAACAATTATGCATTGATTTTTGGCAGTTCCCGTTCTGGAATGTTTATCCCAAAAGATTTTAAGGAAAACATTTCCTTTGATGTAGATGTTTATAATTTTAGTGCACCTTTGGCAGGTACTTCCTTTTATTATTATTGGTTAGAGAGATTTTTACAGGAAATGAATAAAAAACCAAAATTCATTTTAATGGAATTGGATGCTATCAACTTAGGAGAACCTTCTTTAAGAATTTCTTTGCCATTTTCTTATGATCCTTCTTTTGTAATTCGTCACTTAGATTTCTATAGAGATCTACCGCCAAAAATTCCGAATCATAAGGAATTTATAAAGGATGTATTTTCTTCTCGTTATAAAGGTTTTAATGCAGATGAGGTTGATTCCTATTTTGTACGGTATTTTTTTATTATTGGTAGATATGAAATTCATCCCATGAAGATATGGGAAAACTTAAAAAAGTTAGATAGCTGGAATCCACAAACAAATCAGATGGAAAAAATACCAATCTATAAAATTATAAACAAAATGAAAGAGAAACATATACAAAGTTTCTACGAAACCTATGGAGGCATCCCTATCGAATTCTATACAAAAATTCCAGAAGAAAATTTAGAAAGAGATGCACAAAAAATTTTTTTAAGGATCTTCCCCGAACCAAAAATTTCCACCACCCAACTGATTTTTTTAAGAAACATCTTAGAGACATGTAAGAAACAGCAAATTCCCTTAATCATATACAAGCCTCCTATGACTGTTTATGCGAACCAAATTCTAAAAAAATATAACTTTTACAATTTAGAATTCATAGATACCATCCTGACATCCTATCCCAATACTTTTTATATTGATACTTCCCATTTGAATTGTAATGAATTTACAGATTCCGTACATTTAAGTCCCAGATGCTATTCAAAACTAACAAATTATATTTTTTCTAAAGTCATTCAAGAATTTTATCATTTTTAAATTTTTAAAACTGTACACTTCTCAATCAATATAAATTATTGACATTAAAGAGATTGAAATCTAATAAGACTTAATGATCATTAAACTTTATGGGGTTCGAGGATCTTTACCATCGCCCACTTCTACTACCGAATATAGAGAAAAAATTAAAAAAATTTTAGAATTGGCTATAGAAAAAAAAATTACTCAAAAGAAACAAATTCCAGAATTTATTAAAGAAATTTCTTATCCTCTCAACTACCTAATCGGTGGGAATACTACCTGTGCAACGGTTACTACTCCAGAATACTTGTTTATTTTAGATGGCGGCACAGGATTAAGGATTTTAGGAGAGGAAATTTTTCAAAACCCAGAGCGATACCCAAAAGTTTTGTATTTTTTTATTACCCACACCCATTGGGATCATATTCAGGGAATACCCTTTTTTAAACCCCTTTATTTACCCAATTATACAATCCATTTTTATTCTGGCTTTGAAGATATAGAAGATCGACTTGCCTACCAAACTGATGAAAGATTTTTTCCTGTACCTTTTCATAAAACAGCAAGCAAAAAATTTTTTCACCATATCAAATCCGGCTCTCCTATTAGGTTTGGAAACCTTATAGAAATTCATACACAATTTTTAAAACATCCAGGAGGGTGTTTCTCTTATAAATTTATTGACTTAAGAAAGAATAAAATATTCATTTTTGCAACGGATGTAGAAATTACTGGAGAAGATTTTTTAGGAAAACAAGAATATACAGATTATTTTAGTTATGCTGATATTTTAATTTTGGATTCCCAATACACTTTAGATGAATCTTTTCTAAAAATAGATTGGGGACATACCAGTTATACAATGGCGGTAAATTGTGCAATCCACTGGAAAGTTAAGAATTTAATCCTTACCCATCATGAACCTAATTATAATGATGCTAAACTTTTTCAAAATTATCTGAATGCAATACGGCATAAAAATTATTTGGAAAAAGATAGACCCAAAATCTTTTTAGCAAGAGAAGGCATGACTTTTGAAATATAATATGATTTCTAAGGAATTTTTACTTTTTAACGCAATTCTATTTTTTTTGATTTTTGGTTCTGTAAAAGTTGCAGTTCATTCAGCAAACGTTCTTATTAAGGAAAATTATAATTTTATCTTAAACAATTTAAATCAAGCCAATAGAGATTTTGTAAAAATAGAAAGATTACAAAACAAATCTTTCTTCGGATTTCAAAATTATTTTGCAAGCATTAGTTTCCAAAGAAAAAGCGAAAAAAAAGAAATTCTTAAAAAAATAACTTCCACCCTCTACTATAAATTAAAAGAGGGAAACCAAGTGGAAGCAATTATTATCAAAGATAGTTTTGGGAACTATCAAGTTTTTCTTATAGAACAAATCCAAGACGAAATTCGTCTAAAAAAAGAAAAAAACCAAAATATAGAATTTCTCTGTAATTTATTTCTTGTAATTTCGATGGTTTTTTTAATTTTGTATTATCTAAAAAGATGATGGAATTTGGTTTAACCCCCTGCCCTAATGATACCTATATATTTTATAAGTTTATACAAAAACCTTGGATTTCGCCAATTTTTTTGGATGTGGAAGAATTAAACCAATTGGCTTTGCAAGGGAATTTGCCTTTAGTCAAAGTATCCTGTGCTACAGCTGTCCAATTAAAAGAATATGTAATATTAGCATCAGGTGCTGCTATGGGATTTGGATGTGGTCCTTTATTGGTTTCTAATTATGATAACTCAAAAAATTTAACAGAAAAAATAAAAAATTCTAGAATTTTGATTCCGGGCAAACACACAACAGCAAATTTTTTATTTGCAAATTTTTGTAGCAAAAATCAAATCCCTACCAAAGACTTAAAAATCGAATATGTTCGATACGATCAAATCATCCCATCTTTGATTGAATTTAAATCAAAAAATCAAAATGCTATGGGAATTTTAATTCATGAAGAGCGTTTTACCTACAGAAATTTTAATTTAAATTTAGAGATGGAACTTGGTAGTTGGTGGGAAATGCATACTCAGTTGCCGATACCCTTAGGATGTATTGTTCTACATAAAGATTTCTGGCAAGATAAGGTTAAAATCGAAGAAGAAATCCGCGAAAGTATTTTGTATTCAAAAACTCATTTCCAAGAAGTGTTCCCATTTATAAAAAACAAAGCCCAAACCTTAAGCGAAGAAGCTATTTTGAATCACATCCATCTCTATGTAAATGATTTTAGTCTTAATATAGAAGAGAGAGGCTGGATCGCTTTAGATAAAATGAAACAATTTATCCAAACACTCTAAGTCAAAAAGATGAGTGCCATAATCAAAAATATTGGCTGTAAAATTAAAATAGAATAAATCATAAATCTACCAAAAGATGGCATTTTAACGCCAGATTGTTCGGCAATAGATCGTACCATAAAATTCGGTGCATTTCCTATATAAGTCATTGCTCCCATAAAGACAGCCCCTAAAGAAATTGCAGTCAATAATAAAGGCTTTGTATTTAGAAATTCCAAAACAGATAAAATTCCTTGAGCTGTTGTAAAGAAAACAAGATAAGTTGGTGCATTATCTAAAAAGCTAGAAAAAAAACCTGTAGCATAGAAGTACTCTATAGGTGTATCTAAACCTAATTCACCACCATGCAACTTTAACAAAATCAATGCTGGTACCATTGTAATAAAAATTCCAATAAAAAGAACTGCTACTTCGATGATAGGATAAAAGTTAAAATCATTTTCTTTTCTGTATTCTTCTTTGGTAGTCACATAAGATAAAAGAATTAACAAAAAGAAGAGGGGTACTTGTATCAATTTATAAAATTCATTCTGGTGTATTAATGATTTAAAGGGTTCATAATTTTCATTAATAAAAGCAACCACTAGAATTACACCTAATAACCATAAGAAATTAATAGTCCCTCTTAATTGCAAGGGCTCAACACTAGTTTCGTCTTTTTGTATATCTTTAACTTCTTCTTTTTTGTAAGCATATGTGTCCCAAATGTAATGAACAATGAGAAGAACCACAACAGTAAATATCCATTCTTTAAATAATCTAAAGGTCCAAGTAAAAGGTACACCTCGTAAATAGCCTAAAAATAAAGGAGGATCTCCGAGAGGTGTAAGAGTCCCACCTATATTAGAAACCAAAAATATAAAAAATATCACAGTATGTACCACATGTTTTCTTTCAGAATTTGATTTTAACAAGGGTCGAATCAATAACATAGACGCACCTGTTGTACCAATAAAGGATGCTAAAACAGATCCTACTGCTAAGAATAGAGTATTATTTATAGGTCTTGCTGGAATGTCTCCCCTAAGTACTATCCCCCCACTTATATAAAACAATGCAGCAAGTAAAGAAACAAAAGGTATATAGTCCAATACGATTTGGTGTTCTAAATCTTCGAACCTGCCAATCGAAATCAAATAAATTGCTACGGGAATTCCTAACACCATAGAAACAATAAACTTATTTAGATTACTATGCCACCAATGTTCAGAAACTAAAGGAAGAATAGCAATTGCTAATAACATTAACACAAAAGGCACCACAGACCAATATGCTGGTTCTAATGTATGCATCCTTAACCTCCAAAAGTAAATCGATAAACGATATAACTAAAATAAATTATCAAAAAAATTGCTCCTTGGTTTCTTTCCAATCTATGCCTCTTCCCAACAAACATAAAAAAAAATAAAATTATACTAGAAAATAAAGAGCCAAAAATATCTATCTGGCTTTCTAAACTAAAGGGTAGTGGCTTGATTACAGCGGAAACTCCTAAGATGAAAAATACATTAAAAATATTAGAGCCTACTACATTGCCTACGGCTATCTCTGAGTTGTTTTTATAAGCAGCTACTGCAGAAGTTGCAAGTTCTGGTAAAGAAGTTCCTACAGCCACTATGGTTAAGCCAATAAAGGATTCACTTAATCCAAAAAAATGAGCGATTTGCACAGCTCCCTTTACTATCCAATTTCCTCCAAGTACCAATCCAATCAGCCCCAAAATTACATAAATCATGGCTATAAAAATTTTTGTTTCTATTCTTACCAATTCTTGTTGGTTTTCTTGATCTTTTCTGGCAATTGTGTACACATAATAAAGAAAAATAGAAAAAAAACACAGAAGTATATATCCTTCATTTCTACTTATGAAATTCACCACATTTGCTTTAAAGAATACATCATTAGCTAGTAGAAACACGGCAATAGATCCTAACAAACTAAAGGGAATTTCTTTCCAAGTAGTATCTTCTTGAACAACCAGCTCTCTAATTAGAGAGGATATACCGAGAATTAATAAAATATTTGCTATATTACTGCCTAATATATTCGAGATTGCTAAATCCGTATTTCCTCTAATAGAAGAGATTACATTTACAGCAAGTTCTGGGGCTGAAGTTCCAAAAGAAACTAATGTCAATCCAATAACCAGATCGGATATTTTAAGTTTTCTTGCTAAAGCTACCGAACCCTCTACCAAAAGATCTGCGCTTTTAATAAGAATATAAAAACCAGGAAGAAATAAAATATAATTAAGAGTTTCTGAGCTAAAATCCATAAAATAATGCCCAAAAATAATTTAATGAAAATCTTGTCAATTGTTTGAAAAATTGCTAAATTACAAAATAAAAAAAATTGACATGCAATTTTATACCAATAAGATTGTCTTAATCTATTAAATGCAGACTTATAGAATACTTTTTTTAATTTTTTTTATTCCCTTAAACCTCAGATCCAACATTTACTTAAATATCTATTTTGTTCAACCGTTAGAAATTACTTTAGGAAGATTGAATTTAGAAAAAACACAAAAACAAGAACCCCAACGAGTAGTTGACTTAAATATAGCCAACTTTATTTTTTATGGTAGTTCAACAAACCAAACTTTTTTTCGGTCTTTTAGTTACCAGACCCAAAGTCCTTTGAGTTATTATTCAAATTCTTTTTATAATAAAAGTTCCTTTATTAATCTCGAATGGATACCTTTTTTGAACATAAATAATGTTTCTTGGTTAGCACAAAACAAAGAATTGAATTTTAGGGCTTCTTTATCTTATGGCTTAAGCTTAAACAAAGACGATACTTTTGCAGCTTTTCTTGGTTTTCTAAACGAACAAAAAGTACATAACCAGATCCTATCTCAGAGGGAACCAATTATAGAATATGGGAAAGTATTTTTTATACCGGGAATCCAATTAAGAAGCCAGTCTGTAATTTTAAAAACATTTTTGGAAATTCCCCTCTATGAATACGATTTGATTACCAGAACACAAAAAATTTATCCGATTCATTACCAAGATGCAAAAGCCAATTTTCAAATCCAAATCAAAAATTAAAATTTTATATAATATTCTTCTGTTATGTTGAATTTTTTTAGGATTTTTCTATGTTCATCTTCTTTAGAAAGATCAAAAAAAATTTTTTTGCCATCACTAATTTCAATTTCTATAAAGTTTCTTTTTACTTCTCTAGAATGTTCTAAAATAGAAATCATTTCCTTTAAGTTTAAAATATGCTTTTGGTTTACTTTGGTTATTGGTTTTAAGATTACATCTCTAAATCCAATATTGATGGGATCTGGTAAAATATCCGAAACCAAAATGATTCTGTCGTTTTCTTCTGGAGATTCATAATTTTTTTTTGTGTCGTACAAATAAGTAAGTTCGATTGCCTTTCGTCTCCACTCTTTCCCCAATCTTTCTACCAAAAAGGAACGATCCATCTCGACAAAAACAACACCAAAGTACACAAGATAAGATTTTCTCCCATAAGATTTCCATGGGATTCTTTCAAATCTATTGATATCTCCAATAGTAGTGAACAAAGGTATGGATAGATTCAGTAGCTGATCCCCTCGAAGAATTTCTATATCTAAGTTTTCGTTTTTTCTTCTGTAACTACCATTAGGACTTCTTACTAACAACAATTCGAATTTTTGAATACCTAATTTGGAATCCTTATATCTACAATTTTTTATTGGTTTAACTCGATCTATTGACAAAACAATATCTCCTTTTTTTAAAAAGTTATAAAAACTTGTGTGGGGAGAAACGCTTCGGATCAAACATCCATTTTGTTTTAAATTGTAATATTGAATCACGGGATCTTCAGAGTCGTAATTGAGCTCTTCCCATTGCAATCCCGGCACAATAAAACCTTCGTAATTTTTCTTTAAAAAAGATTCAACAAAGAACTGGACTCGAGAAATAGGTATAGCAATTACTTTATTTTCGCTAATATAAGAAACAAAGCCTACCAATTCATTTTTAGAAAAAATGGGTAACCAGGTTTTTAAATTTTTACTAACCGTAAAACTAAAAACAGGCAATTTGGTTAAGCCAAAATCAGAAGTTATAGAATACTCAGAAACTATAAAATCTTTCGTTTCAAAATTTCCATATTCATCATAATATCCAATCTCTATCTTTTGTTTAAGATGCGGATCCTTACCTAAAGGCAAATCCTCCCAAAAAATCTTAGAAGAATTGATGATTTGTTTTTCTAATTTAAGAATGCATAAATTGACTTCTATATCCATTAAATGTATTTTTGCCTTGGTTCTATGATTTTCAAAAGCTTTAACAAAAATGGTTATAGCATCAGGAAGTTCATCACATTGGGTTAAAACAAAATCTGAATCAATAAAAACACCAAATTGTTGGTATTCGCTTTCGTATTGAGAAATCCAAGGATAAACAGAACTGTATTTTAATGTTGTATAATGAATTTCTACAAGATTCTTTTCGAATATTTTTTGTATGGACTGATTTGCACTATTGGCATTCAGACTAAAAGCAATTCCTATGCCGATGATAAACATTTTAATTTTCATTTTTCCATCCTTTTATATAATGGTCTTTACTGATAGAAAAATTTTTTAAAATCGTTTCGTTTAGCTTCTGAATTAGATCTGATTTGATTACTAGTTTTTTTTCGATTCCTTCGAATTCAATAAGGACAATTCCTTTTTTTGACTCTTCTTGGATTATTTCATAAAATTCCTTTAAATTTTTTATTTTTTTTTGGTTTACACTTTTTACTATAAAATGTAAAAAGTCTTTAAAATAATGATTGGATTCATTCGGTAATAATTTTGTAAAAATTATCTTTTGACTTTGGTTTATAGAAGTTCGATTCTGTAAGGCATAAGAATAATAAAATAATATATCGGATCTGTTGTTGTTAAGCCAGATAGAAGAATAAGTAGATACCAAATCATTGGATAAAGGCTGGAATACCATTCCATAAAATACAAAAAATTCAGGAGGTCCATCATAGCTCTTTCGCTGAAAATCAAGGAATTTGGTTGGTTTTGCTTTTAATTCGAGATTCAGAATTTTTCGGTTTCTCAGAATTTTGATTTTTATTGTCTCTCCTACTTCTAAGTTATCAATGATCTCAACAAAATTTCTATATTCTCCATCAATAAACACTTCTCCTGTATCTGTTATAGGAAAACCTTGGATTTCTAGTAAAATATCACCCTTTTGGATATAACCTTCGGCAGTAGTATCTGGCATAACATCATATACATAAACACCTATGGACTTTAATTTTTCCGAAAGGTTTAGTGCTTTTTTAAACATTGGATTTTCTAAGGTTTGGTAAAGTACTCCCAATTCAATATAACCATCATAGGTTCCGTCTTGGATATCTTTAAAAAATTTACGAATTACTGGAGGAGGAATCAAATACCCTAAATTTTCTCCAGAACGTAAAATCTGAAAAGCCACTCCAATTACCTTATTATTGTATATTGCAGGCCCACCTGAGTTCCCAGGATTGATGGCTGCATCTACTTGTATCACTAAATGGCTATCGATGCCACTATGACTATAAGTATCCATATCGATACGAGATACAATTCCTTTTGTAATAGATATTTTATCGCCTCCAATTGGAAACCCAATTACCATAACGGGTGTATTGAGTTTAGGAAGATCCCCAAATTCTAAAGGAACAGAATCCTTAAAAAAATCATCTGTATCTTGAATATCCAATAAGGCTAAATCACAATCATGAGCAATAAAATCTATCTTTGCAAAATAGTATTTACTCTGCCCTGCACCCTTTACCCGAATTTGAAATGCATTACTTACTACATGGGCATTGGTTAAAATTTTTTTTTGATTTTTAAATTCAACAATAAATCCTGTGCCAGAAGAACTTTGTATAGAGGGAGATAACCAAGGGGATTCATAGGAATAGCGAAAACTAAAGACTTCTATCTGAACAACAGATTTTGTAATGGTTTCCAAATTTTCTTTACTCTTAAAAAAAGTAAAGAAATCAAAGATAAAGAATAAAATAAAAAGCTTCATAATATGGGCATTTTTTCTTGAAAGAGATAAATTTTCAATGGAATTTTGATTTAAAATAGAATAGGACCAGAAATTTGTTCTATTTCTTTTTGTTCTAAAACGAAAAATTCTACTGAATCAAAGGGAATCTGTTCCTCTTCTTTGGCGATTTTTAGTATATATTTACCTATTCCTAAGGGAGGATAGGACTGCCTAAGAAAATAATAGCCTTCTTGGAACTCAGGGGTTACTACTCTTAAATCAATTTCTACAGGTTGAGGAGAATTGATTTCTGAATATAAAACTACGATAAACTTGGGTTTAAAATAAAGTTTTTGATCAAATTTATAAATCCATCGTATGGTTTCATTTTCTCCAAAATAAAGGTTTTCTCTACCATAATAGTATTCTTCTGGCTGAAGGATCATCTCCTCTATCAAATTCCAATCTTTCTGAACTGTAGTTCTCCATCCAAACATTCCTGTATATTTCTGGGAACCTATGCAAGAAAAAGAAAGAATCAAAGCAATTTTTAACAATAGAATCTTATTTCTGGAACTCGTAACAATCATAGTGATTCAAAACCTCTTCTTATTTCTGATTATCTCGCTTGCTTCTTTTCGTTTTATTAAAAAAAGCTCTTGCAAAGCAAATATTTTTAAATCATCTCGAATATACTGTTTATCAATAAAGTTTAAAACACATTCCCATGATTTGTTAACATATAAACCTTGCTTTAAATATTCACGAATCTTTTCTTTTTCGAAGATACGAAAGCATGATTCGTAAGCTTTTTGTATCAATTTTGCTCTTTCTGTATTGGAATCGGAATAAGTAAGTAAAGAATTGTGTATTTTTTTTAATATTTGACTTCCTTCTTCACCAAATAAACCAAAAAATTTTTGTCCTAATTTTTGCATATATTTTAGATCTTTGGCAGGAAGTTTATAGGATTTGGTCTCAACTTCCTTAGTTTTCTGAGGTTGTTTGATTTGTTTTTTCTTTTGTTGTACTTCCTCTTTAGATTGTATATTTTCTTGTTTTTTGTTTGGCGGTATTTCTATTCGTTTGGATTCTGAAATCTCTGTTTTTTCTTTATTTTCTTGTTCGAGAATTTTTTTGGCTTTTTTTAATTGATTCAGCTTAACCAAAGGAAAATCAGGATATTTTTTTTCGATTTCTGGAAGAAGATTTTGTATTTCTTTTTTATTTTCTTCGGTTAAATATTCAAACAATTCCTCTATACCTTGCAGGGTTTTTAAAACTAAATTTGGTTTTTCCTTATGGTTTCTTATTACGTCTATATAGATAGAAATGGCTAAGGGTTTATTGTCAATTTTATAGAGATAGGAAAGAGCGAATTCTCTATAAGGATGACTCCAATCTGAAGCTGTATTGATCAGATATAAGTCTGCTTCTTCTACTCGAAATTCAGAAAGAGTAGAAAAAGATTCTTCGACATATTTTTGTTTTTCTATAGAATCTACTACTACAGGAAGTGCCTCGACATAGTGTGTCTTTTTGAATAAATATAAAATTTCTCCATCAAGTTCTTGTCTTTCTAAATAAATTTGATCCAATAAAACTTCTGCTGCTTCTTTAGATTCTAATTTTAGTAATTCCTGCTTAAGAGAAATTGTATAATACTCAGGATGCTCACGTATTTCCCTTTTTACAAAATCTACGTTAGAGCTATTTAAATTTTTTATATTATAATCAAAAATTTTTTTTCTCTGATCAGAAAAATTAGGATCTTCATAAAGATTTTGTAAAATTTCTTCTGAGGTTTTAGAATCTTTGTTCATAAAAAAATCTACAAAAGAATCTTTCTGATTTTCTGGAACTTGATCTTTTTTGGCATACATATCTTTTAGAATTTGATCTTGTTTTTTAGTGTCTTGGGTTTCTTGATATTCTTTATCTTTTTCTTCGATAATAGATTGAGTAGATTGCTGAAAAGTTTTACAATAAAAACTAAAAACTACAAAAAAAACAAGAACGTAAGCTTTCATTTTTTTAATTATCGGATATTTTTGAAATTTGTTATAAAAAAACATTTACTCAACCATAAGGTTAAAAAAAAAGGATTTGTGAATATGATTCATGCATCTCTTTTACTTTTATTTTTCTTATGGTTATGTAAAGATCCTTTTTTTAAAAAATGCGATGATTTATGTATTTTTGTTAATGAATGTACAAAAAAAACTATTCAAATTCAAGAGGAAAGTTTTTATAACAAAATCTATCCGTATTGTGTAAATGCTTGTTTCACTTATTTTCAAGAAATGTCGGAATGTTATGATGTAAAAAAAGATAATTCCTGTGAAAAATTAATGAATTGCATTGCTCCTATTTTAATGAATCGTTAACTTATGTTAACCAAGTTAACCAGAAAAGAAAAATTTATTTATTTTATTTTATTTTCTACAATTTTATTGATATACTTATATACACTACCTTTCGATGTGATGGATATTGATTCAAGCCAGTATGCAGAAATTACTCGAGAAATGGTAGAAAATAGTGAATATTTTTTTATTAGAGACAATGGGAAAAAATACTTAGACAAGCCTATACTGACTTTTTGGATCATATCGATCTTTTACAAAGTTTTTGGAATTCATAACTTTTCCTTTCGAATTTCTGCATTAACTTTTGCTATTCTTTCTACCATTGGCATTTATCAAATCTCTTTTTTGATATTCGAAAACCAGAGAAAATCAATTCTTTCGGCTTTGCTTTTTTTAATTTCACCCGGTTTATTTAGTATGGTGCTGAATCCTTTAATCGATATATATCTGATCTTTTTTTTGATCTATACATTTTATTTTTATTACTTAGGTATTTTGAAAAACCCAAATTATTTCTATTTCATGTATTTTTTTATAGTATTGGGATTTATCACGAAAGGTCCTATATCTCTTGTAATTCCTTTATTTTCTATCGGAGGAAATCTTGTACTTACCCGCAATTGGAGTATTTTAAAGAAAATCAAAATATTTTCTGGTATTATGATTATCTTAATACCGGTTTTTTTTTGGTCTTATCTGCTTTATAAAGACTTTGGGATCTATGGTCCTTACTTTTTTTTATACCTACAATCTTTTGGAAGATTTTTTAACAAAATCTATGATGTCAGTCTAAACCCTTTTTACTTTTATTTTACTTATTTTTTTTATGTGCTTCCTTTTGGCATTCCTTTTCTTTTTGCTTTAAAACTAAAAAAAGATAGCTTATTCGAAAAGAAGATCCTACCTCAGAATTCTTTAAAAAATAAAATAAAATTTTTATATGATTCTATTTATAAAAAAGATATATCATTATATTTATGGGGATTTTTGGTTTTATTTCTTTTAAGTTTTTCTCGCTTTCAACTTCCACAATATGTTTTTTGGGTAATCCCTGCAAATTGTATATTAGCTGGACATCTAATAGAAAGTTACTTTACACAAATCCAAAATTCCAAAATAAGATACTTGCACTTTTTTGTACTTCTTTTTGCCTTATTTTCCCTTTTAGGAATCCACTTCTACGGAAATTTTGAACTTTCCTTTTTTGTTTTTCTCATTGCCATAATTGCTTTTATTTTATCTATTATGTATCCCAATTTTTTAAATTTTTCTTATGCTTCTTTTTTTGTTATCTACAGTTACGTTGTATCAGTACTGTATCCATTTTTAATTTCCTTTCAACCCTCTAGCAAAATTGCAACCAAAATCTTAGAAACAAAAGAATTCAAACAACAATACTTATATACCTTAGGTATACCTCTTTCTTATAAATCGCTGCCATTTTATACAAAAAAAATTACCAAAGACTATTTCTTAAAAAAAGAAGACTTCTGGACAGATCTTAAAAAAGAAAAAATAATGTTTGTAGTCTCACATCAGTTTTTTTTAGAAACTTTACAAAAGGAACTCAAAGAAAGGAAAGATATACAGATTGAAATTTTAGGAAGTTTCCCATCTTTAAAGGTATCCAAACCAAAAATAAAATACTTGAATCCCAATCATAGAGAAAAATACATAGAAAAAATCTTTCTTGTAAAAATTACCAAAATAGATTGACAAAAAAAATGTAAAAAACCTTATGATTACCTATGGGAGTTTTAAGTTGGATTCTTTTTGGACTGATTGTAGGAATCATAGCAAAGTTTTTAATGCCTGGTAAAGATCCGGGTGGGCTTATCATAACAATTCTATTGGGCATAGGGGGTGCTTTCTTGGGTGGTTTTATTGGCACTCAATTGGGATTTGGTAGCTTTACCGGTTGGAATTTAAGAAGTTTTTTATTGGCAGTAGGTGGAGCTCTCTTGATTTTGGTTATTTATCGATTTATTAAATCAAAATAATTTAAAATAGCCATTTTTTTTAGGCAAATTCAATAGAAAGA
>JBKBRY010000040.1:0-5524 GCA_046291925.1 Leptonema sp. (in: bacteria)
TCATAAAGCCTTGTTGCAAACTGCATACATTATCAAAAATACTTTTTTTTCATTTATAAAGCAAATCAATTTTTATAAAAACTTTAAAATCGCAAAAATTTTATCTTTTTCAAGCTCAAAAAAAATATAAGTTTTGGTTTTTAGAATTCCAAGTTTTAACGGTAGATGGGATCAAATCGTCTGTCTTCTAATGATAGAAAACCTTTTATAGTTTTGCTGATAAGAAACCGTAAAGGTTCTGGAGGAAAAGGTAAAATCTTTCGATTTACAAAAAAAATTTCTGTTCTTTCTGTTTTTTTTTCTAAGAGAAGTTCTGCAATTGTCCATCCATTCATATGAGTCAGAGATACACCATGTCCCAAACAACCTAAGCTATAAATAGCTCGTGCATCTCCTAAAAAACCAATAGCAGGTGCAAAATCCAAAGTTGCAGATACAGGTCCTCCCCACTGATGTGTGATTTTTATTCCTTTAAGTGCTGGAAATGTTTTTTGGATATCTTCTTCCAGTTTTTTAAATATTTTTTCGTTTCTATCTTTTTCCATGTTTTTTCCATAAGTGAGTGTTATATCCCTACCTCCCATTAGCAATCGATTGTCTTTTGTTAATCTATAATAATGCACTAAGTTTCTTGCATCTTCTATCCCTTGTCGATTTCTCCATCCAATTCCTTTAAAATCCTTTTCTTTTAATGGTTCTGTAAGTACTATATGGGTGAATACAGGAATCTGCTTGCTTTTAAGTTGAGGAATTAGAAGAGAATAAGCATTTGTAGCCAATACAATTTTTTTTGCTTGTACAATTCCTAAGGGAGTTCGCAACAAAAATTTGTTATCCCTTATGATTTCAATTACTGGGCTATTTTCATAAATATTTACTCCCATAGACTCTATAATTTTTTTAAAACCTCTTGCAAGTTTGACTGGATTCAACAATCCACATCTAGGCTCCCACCAAGCACCACGATATATAGGAGAATTAACTTGCTCTTTTAAAGTTTTTTCGTCAATCCATTCTATTCCTGTAATTCCTAAAGAATAAGCCAATTCGATTTCTTTTTTTATTCTTTTTTCAAAACTTTTGCTAGTTGCCACCCGAAAAAAACCATTATGCTCATAATCACAATCTATGTTATGTTCTCGAATCAGAGATTGAAGCAAATCTACAGCTTTTTCCATGTATTTATGGGCTTCTAAAGCTTTCTGTCGACCAAAACGTAGGGCTGTTATGCCTAAGGTAAATCCAAACAAAGTCATAGAAAATCCTGCATTTCGACCACTTGCACCAAATCCTACCACTTCTCCCTCCAAAAGAGTAACATTTAACGAGGGCTCATATTTTTTTAAAAAATATGCAGTGGATAACCCAGTAAAACCACCACCAATAATAGCTACATCTGCTTTGGCTTCTCCTCTTAGAGGTTCACTCACACTATACTCTCCCAAAGAAAGCCAAAAACTTTTTTCTCTAAAATTTTGCATAAAACTTTCCCCCTTGGGTATATTTTAAGAAGATTTGAATTTGTAAAGTTTATTTAACTAACCTCTGGAATCATCCTAAAAATGATAAAAACTAAAAGCTGCGTTTATAAAGATAGGAGTAATCATAATGACAGTTGCAACTGCTTTGGGTGCTGGATAAAAAAATCTAAGATGAATTTTATAGATAAGTATTAAGAAAGTCAAAAAACCAGCTTACAAATAGGAGTATACAAAGATTGTGTTTAGTCTATTTATCATATTAGAGTAGGAGCAAGGAAAGGGAATATAAGAGATGAAAAAATTTTTGTTCAGATTGAATAGAAGTCATTTGTATTAGAACTAAAAAAAAGAAGCAATTGATTAATATAACATGGAAAAACCCTTCTTGTTAATTTTAAGAAAATTGAAAAAGAGTCTGATCTAAATATTCACAAAAAATATGACCAATTAGGATATGGCATTCCTGAATTCTTGCTGTAATTTCGGAAGGAACATGTATGGATACATCCAAGAGATGACTTAACTTCTTTTTTAAAAGCCCACCACTTTTTCCTGTCAATAAAATAACTTTCATATTCTTTGATTTTGCAGTTTCGACAGCTTTTATAATATTTTTGGAGTTTCCTGAAGTAGTGATAGCAATTAGAGCATCCCCTTCTATACCCAATCCTTCAATTTGTCGAGAAAATAACTCTTCGTAACCAAAATCATTTGCACATGCTGTTAAAACACTCGTATCGGTTACTAAGGAAATTGCTGGTATGGAAGGCCTAGAGTTGGAATTCTTATACCGTACGATCAATTCTGCTGCTATGTGCTGAGCATCTGCAGCAGATCCACCATTTCCACACAATAAAATTTTTTTATTATTCTTAACAGTGTTTTCCAATAGTTGACAAGCGAGATGTATATCCTCCAAACAAAAATCAATCATTTCTTTTTTTGTTTCAATGGATTCTTCTATTTGATTTTGGATCAATATATACATAAGGTTTAAAAAAAAACTTTTAAAATGTACATCAACAAGAATCTTGTATTTTATGAAGTTCTCTTCCCATTTTGAGTTTATTATTGATTATATTTTAAACAAAGCAAGTCCCGAAGAACTTTCTGGTATAGAGATGGCATTGGAGAAAAGAAAAAAAAACACTCCTTTTTCTTTAAAAGATATCAATTTTGAAAAAATGGCAAAGGAAATGTCTTCTAAGATTTCTGGTTCTTTTTCCATTGATGTGAAAGCTATGGCAAAAAGAATCGTAACCCAATTAATCTTAGAGAAAGAACCTAACATAAGCGAAGAGCATTTGGAAAAGCTTTTAGAGTATTATGTACCAAACGAAAAAAAAAAATCTCTTCCTAAGGAAATCATTTTTGTGATGATCCAACACTTTATAGATTACTCCTTAGGTAAAATGGATAAAAAAACAATAGAAGAATTAAAACAGAGTTCTCCCAATTGGTACGAAAAATATTGGAATGCTTTCCCTCACCAAATACGAGTATTAATTTCGGATTTCCTTAAAGCAAAAATGAACTCTTATGAATTTTGGGAACAAGTAAAAAAAATTTTAAACTAAAGGATTACCATCCTTCCCTATCTAAATACGAATAAGTGTTATTTCTTTTAAAGAGATTGGGAAATACTTTTTTTAATAAACTCATGATATCAGAAAAATATTCTACTTTTAGGTTACCTCGTATATCCTCTGGTATTACTTCAAAATCGGGTTGATTCTTTTTTGGTAGTAGTACGAGATCGATTCCTGCTGACCTTGCAGCTAACACTTTCTCTTTTATACCACCTACGGGCAAAAGGGAACCTCTGAGAGAAATTTCTCCTGTCATTGCAAAATTTTCTGTTATAGGAATATTGGTTAAGAGACTTGTAAGAGCAGTAAGAATTGTAATGCCAGCAGAAGGTCCATCTTTAGGAACAGCACCAGAAGGAACATGAATATGGTAATCATATTCTACAAACAATTTATCTGGAATATCCAAATCTTTTGCATGGGCACGTAAATAAGTAAATGCCAATTGGGCAGACTCCTTCATAACTTCGCCCAATCTACCAGAAAGTTTTAAATTGCCCTTACCAGGATATTTAGTTGTTTCTATGTAAAGGATATCTCCACCAACAGGTGTCCAAGCCAAACCGATAGCAACTCCAGGTATTCCTATGTTTTCTTTAATATCTTTATGGAATTTTTCTTTACCTAAAAATTCTTTTAGATTTTCGGAATGAACTTCGAAAGATTCAAAAGGAGTATCATTTTTTTCTATTTTGAGAAGTATTTTTCTAGCAATAGATTCAAGAACCCTTTTTAAATTTCGAACGCCAGCTTCTCTCGTATAGTTCTCTATAATTTTTCGCAATATTTCATCAGAGATTTTGAACTCATTTTCTTTTAAGCCATATTGCTGCATAATTTTTGGAATCAAGTGTTTTTTTGCTATTTTAATTTTTTCTTCCAGAGTATATCCCGAAAGCATTACAATTTCCATTCTATCTAACAAAGGCAAAGGAATGGTTTCTGTTGTGTTGGCAGTTGCTATAAAAATTACTTTCGAGAGATCATATGGAACTCCTAAATAATGATCTTCAAAAGTATGATTTTGTTCAGGATCAAGAACTTCTAATAAAGCAGAAGCGGGATCACCCTGATAAGAAATTCCCAATTTGTCAATTTCGTCTAATAAAAATACAGGAGAAGTAGATTCTGCCTTTTTCATAGCTGTTATAATTTTTCCTGGCATTGCACCTACATAAGTTCTTCTGTGTCCACGAATTTCTGCCTCGTCTCTTACTCCACCTAAAGAAGCTCGTACAAAAGGTCTATTTAAACATCTTGCAATGGATTGGGCTAAAGAGGTTTTTCCCACTCCGGGCGGACCTACCAAACATAAAATTGGTCCTTTAAAATTTAAAGTTCTTTTTTCTACTGCTAAATGTTCCAAAATTCTTTTTTTTACATCTTCTAAACTTTCATGATCTTCATCTAAAATTTCTTGTGCTTTATTTAAATCTATTTTTTTTAAATTATTGATATGTTTTTCCTCTTCTTCGGAATTTTCTACGTTCCAAGGTAAATCCAAAACTAATTCAATCCAATTTCTAATTTGAGAAGATTCTAAATTTCCACCTTGAGGTCCTTCTACCAATTTTTTATATCTTTTAAATTCTTTATCCAAGGTTTTTTTTACATTTTCTGGAAGTTTTTTTTCGAGAATTCTTTTTTCTAATTCATCAGTATCTGTTACATCAGATTCCCCTAATTCTTTTTTTATAGCTTCCAACTGCTTTCTTAGATAAAATTCTTTTTGTAATTTGGAGGCATCCTCTTCAATTTTTTCCCTTATTTCTTTTTCCATGATTAATCGCTGAGTTGCTTCCAATAAATATTTTTTAGTATATTCGATTTTTTCTTTTACGTTATTGATTTTTAAAAATTCAATTTTTTCTTCGTTGGTTTTATCCGAAAAAAAGATAACTTGATTTACTAAAGAAGAAGGGTTTGTAATTTTTCGTATAAAATTCGTAACTTCGTTTGGAATTGCAGGATTATTTTCTATATAGCGGATTACATAAGTCTGAATTTCTAATAGATTTTCTTCAGTAACATTTTTTACTTCGTATAAGGGCTCAATTCTTCCTTCTAAATATGGTTCTTGTTGTATGAGTTCTAGAACTTGAATTTTCTGGATTCCTTGAAGGATAACTTGGAATCCTCCCTCTCCCATAGGAATTACTTTATGAATTTCTACTAAAGAACCAATGGGAAAAATATCATCAATGGTTTTGATTTCTTCTATATTCGGATCTTTTTGAGTAAAAACTCCAATCAAAGAACCAGGCTTACCATATTCTTCGATGATTTTAATAGATTCCGTTCTCCCTACAAAGATTGGTAAAACTACTCCAGGTAAAACAACAGCATTCCTTAAAGGGATTATTGGAACACTTTTTGAAATCTCAGACGAATTGATTTCATTTATATTTTGATCATTATATTTAACCATATGTTTCTTACTGCCTCCTTAGGAGG
>JBKBRY010000040.1:5623-16339 GCA_046291925.1 Leptonema sp. (in: bacteria)
TAAAAGCAAAAAAAATGCCAAAAGAACTACTTCTTCAGATTGCCTATAATGGTTTATTTTATGAATGAATAGCCAAAATGTATTTATTTTTTATATAACCTTCCTCTAATGATAGAGGTAGGTTCAATATCAATTAGGGGGGCATTGCAATCTCCTTCTACAATTGCTTTATCTCCCAAATATATACTTTTTTTGGCATAGCTATTCCCTTTTAGTTTACCGTAAATAATGATTTCTCTAGCATACAAATCCCCTTGCACTTCGGCTTGTAGTCCCACAATAATAGGATGATTTCCAGCATCGATGCGGTTGGCTATCACTTTCCCTTCTATGATTAACTCTTCGTCCAATGTAATATTTCCTTCTATTTTTACTTTAGGACCAATAATTGTCTTTTGTAAATTGATTGGCATAAAATTTCTCCTTTTTTCGTAGTTCCATTTTCTTTTACATACAAAAAAAAATTATTTAGAAATCAATAAATTTTTGTAGTTGGAATCCAATTTCTTTATCGTATAGAAAATCTTTAGGATAAATCAAATAAACTAAAGAAATCTCAAAATGATTGGTTTTATACCCAAAAGCAGGACCATATAAAAAATAGTTGTTTTTTAAAGCTTTTGGATCATAAATTTGTTGGTATTGACTTTCTATCCAAAAAAGCCAATTTCGGAAAAAATACCCCATAGATAAATTTAAAAACCATCTTCTTACGAATTCTTGATTTTTTTCTTCTTTAAACTTTGTATTGGTCTGTGTATTCCAATGGGCTGAAAATTTAATCGAAAAAGAATTTTTTTTATAACTGATTCCCATATAAGGTTCTATATATCCGAAATCTTTAGGAACATCACCTGCTTGATTATGTTTCCTTGGTAAATCCAAAAGAAGGCCTGTATAAAAATAGAAGGGACTCCAATAAAACTGAAATTTATTTATAATTCTTATAAAATCCAAATACTTTCTTGTGTCTGAGTTTTCTGTCCATTTAAAAGTATAAGGGATTCCTAAATAAATGCTGTAAATATTTCGAAAAGTATATTCTCCAAAAATAAGCAATGTTTGTTCTTTTCTCGAAATGCTAGAGGAAAAGTTTTCTTTATAAAAGTAGGTACTGCCAACGCGAGTTTGTAAATGATTTTCTATCAAAAAAATATTAGAATATAAAAGATTATTCGGAAAGATCATCTTTGTTTTTATGAGCAAAATAATTAATAAAATTTTTTTATAAAATTCTTTCATAGTTTTTCTAAAATTTTTAATTGATTGATGTAGGATTCTACAAGCAAGCTAAATCCAAGTGTATTTGGATGAATGCAATCATACATAAAATTTGAGTTGGAATAGGGAGGACCTCCTAAGCTTCTTCTTAAGTCAATGTAATAAAAATTTGGAATCTCTAAAGTAAGTTCCCAATAAGCGATATTTAACTGATTTACAGCTTTTTCATAAATTGTTTTTGCCTGTTCTGGACTCATACCGTAAGTAATCGCATCAATAATACAAGAATCATCAAATTCTGGATTGGGATAATCGTATCCATGGATAATCCATTTTATAGGTTTGCCACCGTATAGGTTTGTCTTGTATTGATTTCCATAGAAAACCAATTCTTTCAATTGTTTTTTTATTGCTAAAACCCTTTCTTGAATGGTTGAATCAATCCCTTTAATGGAAAATGTATTAACAGGAAAAATTAAATCATTCCCTCCTATGCTTAATAAAAAAAATTCTAACTCTGGACCAGCATCATGAATTACCTTTAAAAAACCTCTTCTTTGTTCAAGTTCAAACTTTAAAGTTAATCCACCTATATTGGAAGCAGTAATTTTATAACCTTTACTCGTGAGTTGATCGTAAAGATCTTCTACAATGGGATATCCTAAGACAAAATCTGTCCAACTATCTCCAATCATACCATAAGTAGAGGGAGTATTGCAATTGCTTTTTAACTGGCATTCTAAAATTCCCAGAGGAATATCACTAAAACTTTTTTTTCTATCACATGCAAAGAGAATCAAAATCCATAGTAGCAATGGAAAAAACATTTTATATTGTAGAATACCATTTCTTCCCATTCTGATTGTAGCGATCTTTTTCTCTTAAGATTCAATCTATTTACTAATGTTTAACTTCTACGAAAAATAGTCAATTCTTTTTTTTCAATTTTACATATTTTTTCTTATATCTTATCCTATATAGGGTCGTTTTGTTTTTATTGCTATAATTCCTGTTTGTCCACTTCTTGTTAAAAGGTCTAAGAAAACCTATGCTTCGAAAGGATACAGTTGGATCAATCGGTAAGGAAATTCCATTTTTCTTATAATTATTTTATTTCTAAGCACAGAATTGCAAAAAGCCTTCTTTGAAAAACCTTATAACATGGTTAAAAGAATATAGCCAAAATTTTTTTAGTAGGCAAAAAAATTGGAAAGGATCCAAAACTACCAGCGACCGCTGGCTCCTCCACCACCAAATGAACCTCCTCCACCAGAAAAACCTCCCCCCCTACTACTACTATAGCTACCACCACCACCTCCTCCTCCACTTAAAGCACCTAACGCCAAAAACCAATACCATGTACACCCTAAAATAGAAGCTATAAAGATTCGTATTAAAACCAAAATCGTAAAGCCATAAACAAATAAAGAGACTAAACTAAAGATTATAAAAGAAACAAGAATAGGAATCATATAATTTAATAACATTCCTTTGTCGAATAAAAAAAGAAAAAAAAGATGCAAAACAAATGCAAAGAAAAAGGGACCTACATATTCTATAAAAAGATCCAACCCTTCTTCTTCGTCTGAACTCCGCTTTGGTTTTGGTAGGGGCTCGCCTTGGATCAACCTGATGATCGCATCAACTCCTTTATCTATGCCTTCGTAAAAATTATTTTTTTTAAACTCTGGAATGATGATTTCCTCTATAACCCTTTTGGCAATCGCATCAGGGATCACACCCTCCAAACCATAGCCAACCTCAATTCTTAGTTGCCTATCTTCTTTAGCAATAGTTAAAATTACTCCATCATCAATTCCTTCCCTTCCAATTTTCCATTTTTCGGCTACTTTCATAGAATACTCTTCGATGGTTTCTATACCTGTTGTAGGAATCAGTAATACAACGACTTGAGATCCTTTTTCTTCTTCTAATTTTCTTAATTTATCTTCCAATCTTTGTATCTGATTGGAGGTAAGTGTATGCGTTAAGTCCACAACCCGTCCGGTTAGTTCGGGTATAGAAACAAATTCTTTTTTTTGTGTTTTTGTTATGTTTGAACTGCCACCAATTCCTTCTTGGCTAAAATTTTTCTCTTTCGTCTGAGGATACACCTCTCGAATCAATAGGAAAACAAAAAGAAGAATACAAATTCGATGCATATTTCTATAAATGTTTGTTTATTTGCTTTTATCTGTATTGATTTGAATTTCAGGAGGTTTTTCTAATTGCTCTTGATTTTCTACTTGGAACTGAGGTTTCTCGATATACCCGAAAATCTTGGCTGTAATTACATTAGGAAAAACGCGGATGGTGACGTTGTAGTCCTGAACGGCTTCTATATACCTTCTTCTTGCAACTGCAATTCTATTTTCTGTACCTTCTATCTGAGCTTGCAAATCTCTAAAATTTGCATCAGATTTTAATTGAGGGTATTGTTCTACAACTACCATTAATCTTTGCAAAGCAGAACCCAATTCCCCTTGTGCTTGTTGAAATTTCTGAAAGGCTTGTGGATCATTAAGCAACTCTGGAGTAGCTTGAATCGTCCCTACTTTAGATCTTGCTTCTGTAACTTTAATCAAAACTTCCTTTTCTTGAATAGCAAAAGCTTCTACAACCTTAACCAATTGAGGGATTAAATCGCTTCTTCGTTTATACTGATTCAAAACTTCTGCCCATGCACTTTTTACACCTTCGTCTTTTCTTTGGATTTCGTTGTAACCGCAATTGACTTGTAAAGCCAAGAATAAACCCAAAATGATTATTAATATTTTTCTAAAGAATTTAAGCATATAGCAATTTTAAAATTTCCAAAAAATTGTCAAGAAAAAATTCATTTTAAATCAATTTTAAAATATTTCTTTAAAAATCATTAAGTTCTTGATAATAAAACCTTGTTAAAAAAATGTAACTTTATGGCAAAGATTTACTACGAAGATTCCACAAACATCCAAATATTAAGAAATTCCTTAATCGCAGTATTAGGTTACGGAAGTCAAGGTCATGCTCAAGCACAAAATATGCGAGATTCGGGATTGCAAGTAATTATAGGTTTGCATCCGAATTCCAAATCCATACAAAAAGCAAAAGAAGATGGTTTTGAAGTTTTTACACCTTACGAAGCATGCCAAAAAGCCAATATCATTCAGGTTTTAACACCTGATCAAACACAATTGCAGCTATACCAAGAAAGTATCCTACCCAATCTAAGCGAAGGAAAATCCTTAGTATTTTCTCATGGTTTTAATATACATTTCGAGGTGATTGTTCCTCCAAAAAATGTAGATGTATACATGGTTGCTCCGAAAGGTCCCGGACACTTAGTAAGAAGAGTTTATGTAGAAGGAGGTGGAGTTCCTTCTTTAATTGCAATCCATCAAGATTTTACAGGAAAAGCAAAAGAAAAAGCATTAGCCCACGCCGCAGCGATTGGAGCTGGCAGGGCAGGAATTTTAGAAACAACATTTAGAGACGAAACAGAAACAGATTTATTTGGAGAACAAGTCGTCTTATGTGGTGGTCTAACCTCTTTAATTATGAAAGGCTTCGAAACTTTAGTCGAAGCAGGCTATGATCCCGATATTGCTTATTTTGAATGCCTACACGAAGTCAAATTAATTACAGATTTGATTTACGAAGGTGGTATTGCCAATATGAGATTTTCCATTTCTGATACTGCAGAGTATGGAGATTTAACGCGAGGTCCAAGAGTAATTGATGACCATGTAAAGCAAAATATGAAGCAAATTCTTTCTGAAATACAAAAAGAAAAAGGTGCAAAATTTGCAAAAGAATGGTTAGAAGAAGCTAAAAACGGTTATCCAAATTTTAACAAATTGCGAGAAGAAGGTAAAAAGCATTTAATCGAAGAAACAGGGAAAAAATTAAGAACTATGATGAAGTTTTTGCATAAAAAAAATAAGTTCTAATCAGAAGAAAGATAATAAATAAAAAAAAGAAATTGAAAAAGAAACCTTATCTTAAAAAACTGCTAATATGTTCCAATTTATAAAACAAAAGCTTAAATCTTTAATAGGGATCCTAATTTTAACTGTTTTTCTTACAAGTTTCATACCAGCAATTCTCAATTATATCTTTGATTTTTATTTAATTTATCATAATTCAAAAAAAATTGCAAAGGAAGAATTATTAATCCACGAAAAAAATATTTACAATTATTTGAAAAACTTCTTCCCAACAGCAAAAAATATTGCTTTAACTCTTGCAGAGCTACTCCAAGACAAGAATCAAGAAGAAATAGAAACCACTTTAGCTAAAGTCCAACAAATTTATTGGGATACTTGGTTTCACCATTTTTTTATAGTAGATAAAACAGGTAAAGTAATCATAAGCCCTGAATATAAAGGGATTACTCATATAAATGAAAAGTTAGATTTAGATTTCCAAAAAATAAAAGAGCCCTATATAACTTCATTTCATTTTTTTAAAGAAGCAGATCACTATCATCCTATACTAATTGTTCCTATTAAAAAGAAGGATTTATGGCTTTCTATAGAGCTTAACCCAAATTCGTTTGTGGAAAATTTTTCCAATGATACCAATCAGTTTATCCAGACTTATATAATTGACAGAACAAATGAAGCTTATTTGCTTTTTAATGGCCAACACCAAGTCATTAAAGATTTTACTCATCTTATCCTAAATTATAAAGAAAATATTTGTGAATTTTCTAAAAACTACAGAAACGAAGATGTATATGCTTGCATTTACCATGATCAAGAAAATGATTATAAAATCATAACAGAATTACCAACAAAAAAAATCTTTTATTTATTTAAAATCCAAATTTTAAGGACTACCGTAGTATTTTTCTTATTGATGATAATCATAATTTATATAATATATAAAATTTCCAAAAGGATTGCCCGTCCAATAAATGAAATTGTGTCCGGCATAGAAGGGATGGAATTAGAAAAGGGATTGGTATTAAAACTAGAAAAGCAAACAGGAATCAAAGAAACGGATTTACTGATTCAAAAGTTTAATATATTATTAGAAAGGATAAATGGTTTAATAGAAAATATTCGTAATACCTCGGAAACCATGAACAAACTTACTGTTTTTGTAAAAAATTTATCCCAAGTGACAGAGAAATCCTCTGTAGATTTATCCTCTATCTTGGAAGAAAATAGCGCTTCTTTAGAAGAGATCAATTCGAATATGGGAGACATTGAATCTTTAGGAAATAAAAACCAAGAAAGCGCAAAAGAAATCCAAGAGTTGATCCAAGTCAATTTACAAAAGTTTAATGAATTAGGTAAGAATTTGGAAAATTTAGCCGAAATCTCGAATCAAACAGCAAATCTTACTAAAGAAAGCAAAAACCAATCAGAATCTTTAAAAAATATGATTTATGAAATGCAAGAAAGTTCAGAAAGAATTACAGAAATTTTAAATATTATTAAAGAAATTTCAGATAGAACGAATCTACTTTCTTTAAATGCATCTATCGAAGCTGCAAGAGCTGGGGAATCGGGAAGAGGTTTTGCTGTTGTGGCTCAATCGATTTCCAACTTGGCAGATACCACAGAAAAAAGTGTTCAAGATATCGAAGAGTTAATTGAAAATACCACAAACCAAATGGCTCAAGCAATTCAATATATTGATAAATCTAATGAAATGATGAACAAAAGTTTTACAATGGTAAATTCATTAAATGATGAAATACAAAATTCAAAAAATATTATAAAGATCCAATTGGAAGGTTCGAATAAAATTTTCGAAAATGCTAATAAAATGTATTCAATCGCAAGAGATACTTTTAATTCCATTAAGTTTATAAAAGATATTATTCGAGAAATCAATCAATCCATTGACGAAGCAAGTAGAGTATCAATACAATTTACAGAAACATCCAAAAAGTTAAATGATACAGTAGAAACACTTGATAAAGTTGCTAAAAAATTAGAAGAAAAGATAAAAAAATTTATCAAGCAATAATGCAACTCCAAAGTTTTTGTTGTAAGCCATTTCTGGGGGAAAAAAATATCTTTAATGTTATTTAATTCTTATGAATTTATCTTTTTGTTTTTTCCAATAACTTTTCTTGTTTATTTTCTACTTGCGAAATCTTATTTAAAACAAATTTCGAGAATTTGGCTTGTAATTGCAAGTATTTTTTTTTATGCTTATTGGAAATGGGAATATTTATATTTATTAATTGGAAGTATTTTGTTTAATTATTTTATTGGAATTCACCTATCCAAAAATTACAACCAAAAGTTAAAATTAAAAATTCTTATTTTAGGTATCTTATTCAATTTATTTCTCTTGGGGTATTATAAATATTATGATTTTTTTATAAAAAATATAAACTTTATATTTTCTTTAGAACTTCCCTTATTGAATTTAGTTCTACCTTTAGGGATAAGTTTTTTTACTTTTCAACAAATCGCTTATTTGGTAGATAGTTATAAAAGAGAAACTAAAGAATATAATTTTTTCGATTATGCATTGTTTGTAAGCTTTTTCCCTCAATTGATAGCAGGACCGATAGTACATCATAAAGAGATTATACCTCAATTTAATTCTAAAGAAAATTTACGAATTAATTATAAAAATATTTCTTTAGGATTGTTTATTTTTAGTATAGGATTATTCAAAAAAGTGATTTTAGCAGATACAATCGGAACGTTAGCAGATGCGGGGTATAGCAACCCCAAAAATATTCAGTTTATAGATGCGTGGCTTGTAAGTTTTGCTTTTGTATTCCAGATTTATTATGATTTTTCAGGATATAGCGAAATGGCAGTAGGATTAGGGAAAATTTTCAACATAGACATTCTTTGGAATTTTGATTCTCCTTTTAAAACAAGCAATATTCAAGACTTGTGGAGAAAGTGGCATATTTCTTTATCTCGTTTTTTGAAGGATTATGTTTATATCCCCTTAGGAGGAAGCAAAGTCTCCGAGGGAAGAAATTATATAAATTTAATGATTACATTTACCGTAGGAGGAATTTGGCATGGTGCTGCATGGACTTTTTTTATATGGGGGTTTTTGACAGGAATTGGTATCCTAATCCATAAACTTTGGAGTAAAAAATTTCATTTACCCGATCCCATAGCAATACCAATAAACTTTATCTACTTTGTTTTAGGTAGTGTCTTTTTTCGTGCGAATTCAATAGATGATTCTATAGAAATCTTAAAAGGAATGTTTGGCATTAATGGATTGATTCTACCAAAATTCTTACAATTTTTGAATTTAGATTTTCCATATAAAGAATATGGAAGTGAGTTTTTTCCAAAATTGCATACCGATATTTTTGCATATTTACTTATAGGAATGACTTTCGCCTTTATAGGTAAAAACACTAAAGAAATGTCCGAAAACTTTAAACCCAATTTTTTTTATGGTTTTCTTACTTTTTTATTTTTTACCTATTCTGTTATGAATTTACTAAGTGTAACAAAATTTTTATATTTTAATTTTTAATCATTATGAATTTTTATAAAAAATATATTCTATTTGTTTTAGGAAGTATTTTTACCTTTTTATGCACAATTTCCATTTTGAATTATATAATAGATCCCTATGCTATCTATAATTTTATCATTCTAAAAGGTATTAATGATAAAAAGCCATTGATTAATGGTAGAACAAGGCTTCATAAAACACAGAAATTGTACACCCATTCTTTTGATTGCATTTTTTTAGGAACAAGTAGAGTAGAAGCCTCCTTTGATTTTGATAGCAATAGCATATTTTTTGAGCATTGCAAAAATTATTATAATGCAGGTTTAAGTTTTGCTAACATACTTGAAGTTTATTATTTGATGGAATTAATACAAAAATACCAAAAGAAACCTAAAATCTTTATAGGACTGGACTTCTTACAATTTAATGCAAAAGCCATTACCATTTCTAAGGAATTAGACTTTTTTAGAAAACCTATGTTTATTCGATATGCAAACTTAATTTCTTATAGTGTCTTAAAAGATAGTTTAAAAACAATTCACGCTAAAGAAGATTCCTTCTATAAAGCAAATGGTTCTTGGAAAATAGAAGAAAATTACAAAGAAAAATTTCCAAAAAATACAAGTTTATTTCTAATTTTTTTATTAACAGAAAATGGTTTTTATGATATTTTTTATAATCATTTTGATTTTACAAATAATAAGTTATCTACTCTGAACTATTTTGAAAAAATCTTAGATATAAGTTATTCCCATAATCTTGAGGTATATTTTTTTATAAATCCATTCCATGTAAGATTATTACAATTATTGGATTATAAAATTGGTTATAATCAATTTGAAGAATGGAAAAAATACTTAGTTGAAATCATATCAAAAAAAGCCGAACAATGGAACCAAACTCCTTATCCCTTATGGGATTTTAGTGGATACAATTCTATAACTACAGAGCCCATAGATCAAAATATTAAAAGTTCAAAGTATTTCTATGATAGCTCTCATTTGAAACGAGAAATAGGAGAGCTAATTTTAGGGAAAATTTTGTCCATTTCATCACAAATTTCTGATTTTGGAGTACCTCTAAACAAAACTACCATACAAAAGCATTTAGAAGAACAAAGAAAAAGAAAAACAAAATGGGAACAAGATAACAAAGAAATCACAAAAGAACTCTTAAATTTTGCCAAAAGTGAATACAAACTGCCTTAACTAAACATTTTGCTTTTATTTGAAGTTGAATTCCAAAATATTGAAAAACTCATTGCTTAAGAAGGTTGGGATAACTATCCTATCAAAATATTTGTTTTTATGTAAGGTTTATTGTTATGTCGCATTTGTGGTTGTGATTCTCAAAAAATGATTTTTTCAGTGTGATAACTATCACACATAGAAGGGGATGATAGGGAGAGGTAGAAGAGGCTTGCGTTTGGGTGGCAAGCCTTTAGATACCCTTTAAAATTGGTTGCCTTGAGTGTTTTTAAGTTGATTGGCTGGGATAACTATCCAAAATTCTCCCAGCCAAAAAACTTTATTATATAGATAGGAAAACTTGCAACTCTAACTCCTTATCGATACCGCACAAGAGCAAAGTCATTAGTACCATAGGCATTAGAATATCCAGCAAGAAGGATTTTTCCATCGGGCTGTATTGCTATGGCATAAGCATAATCCTGAAAACCACTACCACTAAAGTTTGTTGTTACTTTGCCATCTGTATCAAAAGTAGGATCCAATTCTCCTACTGCGGGTACAAATCCAGAGCCATTATTTCTTAATACATTATTTCTTAATAAATAAAAATAATAACGCATTAAAATCCCCCTTGCCGTCATCGGATCCCCTGGAGACTCTTTAAATTGTATACAACTTACTAAAAAAATCAATAAAAACACCTTTTTCATAAAAAATACTCCCAAAAAAAAATTTCTATAAAAAATAAAAAAACCCAAATTTAAGTCAATTCTTTTTTAAACCCCTATAAAAATTGATTTGCTTTATAAATGAAAAAAAAGTATTTTTGATAATGTATGCAGTTTGCAACAAGGCTTTATGA
>JBKBRY010000041.1:0-15022 GCA_046291925.1 Leptonema sp. (in: bacteria)
TCAGGTGTAACAGACCAAGTAGACTTAGAGATACCCTCAGGTGTAACAGACCAAGTAGACTTAGAAATACCCTCAGGTGTAACAGACCAAGTAGATTTAGAAATACCCTCAGGTGTAACAGACCAAGTAGATTTAGAGATACCCTCAGGTGTAACAGACCAAGTAGACTTAGAAATACCCTCAGGTGCAATGGATACTGAAATAAAAACTTCTCAAGATCAAATGCTACAATTTCCACAAGAAGATATAGAACAAGTAGATATACCTCTTAATGAAGAAGAATTAAAAGACATGCATGAGAAATCTTTATTAGAAGAGGGAATTGGTTCAGAATTCTCGGAAGAAGATTTAGCTAAAATAAGAGAATCTTTATTATCTTATTCAGAACCCTTAAGAAAAGTAATTATAGATTCAGTTGTAAATGAAAAGATTTCTCGAACAGATCAAAGGGCCCTTACCAATATGCTTATAGATGGAGTAGATGAATCTACATTGTTAGATTTTATCGAAGAAAAACTTGGATTTAGACCAAAAGTTACCATTGATAAAACTAAAGAAGGCATTCCTATTATTTATGTCGATGAAGTATCTCCAGAAGCATTAGAGAGAAAAAGGAAGCGAGCAAAACTGTTCCTAATTTTATCCTCTGTTTTTTCAATTTCTATATTTTTTTTATTTTTAGGACTAAAATTTTATAACTACTATAGGACTACGAATCTCTATGAATTAGGCTTAGAAGAATTAAAAAAATCAGAAAAAGCAGATTCAAAAGATAAAGAAACATATATTCAAAAAGCAGAAGAGTATTTTCAGAAAGCTTTAAAAAATGAAGGCGATTATAATACCACCTATCTATATAAATATGCAGATTTATACATTCGCTTGGGTAAATACGAAAGAGCATTTGAAAAACTCTTTGGGAAAATCGATCCTGAATACGCTTGGAATTCTCCTTCCTTGAGAGTACCTTTAATTCAAAAATCAACCAGATGGAAAAACTTGGATGAAATTCAAAAAGGATATTATACTGAATTTTTTTCAAAAGATCAAGTAAAAAGAAAATTGCTAATACCTGGTGCGTTTACATTATTAAAATTAAAATACGACAAATACGATAAAGACAATTTGATTTATCTTGCAAAATTTCACTCTTTAAATGTTCCTCATTTCCTAAACTCAGAAGAAGGGAAAAAATATAAAAATGATTCCCTCGCAATTGACTACTATAAAATCATATTGACATTATTAAATAAACCAAACGATCCCGATGCTTTGAGTGGAATTGGAAAAATTTATTACAACCAAAAAAAATTTTCCATGGCTTCGGAGGAATACCAAAAAATTATAGATATATATCCAAACAATATTCAAGGTCATGATGGAATCTTAAATACATACATAGAAATATGGAAAGAAAATAAAGATCCTAGATATGTAATCGCTAAACATAGATATTTGCAAAAATTAGGTTTGGAAGAGGATCTTCCTATATATACTCTTGCTAAGTTAGTAGGATTTTATACTGAGATACATCCCGAAGAATTAAGAATTAAATACAATATTGATCCCATAGATACTTTGACTCAATTATCTATAGATGGGAATATACAAAATCTATTAAACTTAATTTACAACAAGAAAGAAAAAAGAGGCGAAGAAATCCTACTTGGTAACCAATATGGCGAAGGATTTTACCAAAGAGGTAGATTTCTTTTTAAGAAAAAAGAATACCAAAATAGTATAAAACAATTCCAGAATGCTTACTATTATGATTTTAAACATTTCCCATCTCTATATTATATTGGTTTATATTATTTAAAGCATTTAAAAGACTACGAGAAAGCTAAAGAATATTTTCTAAAGGCATTGGAAGTGTATAACCAATATAAAGATCATTATGGAATTCGCCCCGAAGACGAAACTATGCTATCTTTCAATAGAGGTTTAATCTACTATGAGCTGGTTAGTACTGTATTTGAAAAACAAAAAGATAATTGGATACCTCCTATTGTGTCTTTGAACGAACCTAATGAAAATTATAAAATTCTACTAAGAGAAATTATAAGTTCAGAAGAATATAATGAACTTGCGATTCAAGAATTGAATGAAGAAAATAAAATTGTTGAATCTATTTTTAGGAAAGGAGTTATCGAATATGTTAATGGTAATTTTAGAAATGCCTTAAACATTTGGTTAAAAATAGAAAATAGTGAAATTTTAAAAAGTCCAAATTATTTTTTATCTTTAGGAAATGCTTCTTACTATAGTGATCAAAAAAAACAAGCACTAAATTTTTATAATCAAGCAAGATATTTACTTGAGTCCAAAGAAAAAAGAAATGATTTAGAAAAAAAAATGATGTATTTTGTATTAAATAACTTGGGAACTACTTATGAATCTTTAGCAAGAGAAAATAAAAACAAATTACCAAAATATAAAATAGACGAACTACAACAACTAAGTCTTGAATATTATTATAAGGCTGTTGAATATGCAATACAAAATAAAATTTTACCTAGTAAAGCCAAATTAAATATAGACTTATTTCTTAAAAGAGATGCAGAAAAACTTTTGCTGGAAGATGAAATACTTTTCAATTTGGGGGGAATTCAATAAAATTAATAAGTTAATTCGATTTATAAATTAGCTTTATATAAATATTTGAATTTTAGAAAAGAAATTGTTCTTTTATTGATATTTACCAAATTTGACTTAAACTTTTTGGATAAAATTCAATCAAAAAATTGGATACAATTTTTCTTTTAAAAAAATTAATAAAATAAATCTTTATTTTTTATAAATTGATCAAAATCTAAATGAAAGGAATTGAAATGCTCTAGTTTATTAATTTCAAAACTAGGTTTATCATGATAATTAATGTGAATCTTAAAAAAATTGTAGATAGTGTAATTTTTTAATCTTTTAATTACAATTTGATTTACTTTTTTTGTTATCTTATCAATAAAAATTTCTGCAAAGCTACCACCTTCCATAATTCCATTTATTGAATCTACTTTGCCAAAATTAGAAGTATTTAAAAATATAGTCCCTTTTGAATTTAAAAAAAAACCATAATCCTCGTGGATATGACCAGAAAGTACTATAGAGGGGTTATGCTTATCCAAATAGTTGCGAATTCCGAGGGATCCAATATTTCCATAATGAGGAACCTTATCAAAATATCCATAAGCTGGATTGTGTAGAACCATAATATCAGGTTGCGCTGTTTCGAAAAATTCATAAGGTTCAGAATAAAAGTCACTTCCTTTGCCACCCTCTAAGTAAGGTAAAGCTAACTTTTCAGGAATTCCCGAAGTAGGGATGGGAGCACCACCATAACCTGCAAAAATTAGATTTTCGTAATACATTATTTTTTTATGCAAATTCCTGTTAGCAAGAGAAGTATAATTAAAATCAATATCATAATTTCCGGGTAGAACAAAACACGATGCATTCGAATACCTTTGAATGATATCTTCTATATATGTGTATTTTTCTTTCATCGTTTTTGTAGCACTGTGGAACAATAATCTATATTCAGCTGCTTTAAAATAAAGCTCAGTATTTTTGGATTTATGATCTCTTAAAATTTTAGTAGCTAAATCATAAGGATCTATATTTTCCTTATTTTCTTTTATTAAATAATAAAATTCTTCTTGCAAAGTAACAAACCTTAGCACTCTTTCTAAATCATTAAATGCATAATACAAAATATCACCACAAATAAGATATAAATCTGCCTTAGTAATTTGTAATAAAATTTTAAGTTCTTCTAAAGAATCATGAATGTCTGTTAAAAATACAATTTTTATCATTTATATGGAATCTGAAATTATTTTTTTCATTTTATCGTAAAAATTCTGATAAGTAAATTTTTTTACATGAGATATAAAATGTTTTTCCTCAAAAGTCATTTTATTAAAATTTCTAATTGCATTAAGAATACTTAGAGGATTCTGTTCTTCAAAAAAAATACCAGTTTTACCATTCAACACTGTTTCCAAAGCTCCCCCTTTTTTATAAGCAATTACTGGACATCCATAAGATTGGGCTTCTACTGGAACTATTCCAAAATCTTCGACACCAGGGAAAATCAAAGCTTTTGCCCTTTGGTAAAGTTCGTTGATTAATTCTTTTGATGGAGATTCTATAAATTCGATGTTTTTATTTGCTATTTTTTTTAAAGAATTTAGCTCAGGGCCATTTCCAGCAACAATAAGCCTATTCTTAGACTGATTAAATGTGTGAATTGCAAGATCAACTCTTTTATAAGGGACAAGAGCACTTACAACTAAATAAAAGTTATCTCTATATGTAAAATTCATCTTAGGTATTTCTTTTATGCACGGAGGATGTACTACAATAGCTTCTCTTCCATAATACTTCTGGATTCTTTTTGCAACAAATTTACTATTCGAAATATACTGATCTACCCTTACAGAAGATGTTACATCCCACACTCTTAGATAATTTGCAAAATAAGGAATTATGAATTTTTGGACAAAAGTATCTCCAGGGAAGTAAGTTTTATACATATCCCATACATATCTCATCGGGCTATGTATGTAAGAAATATGAGGTACATCAGGTGGAACAATGACTCCTTTTGCAACACAATGGGAACTAGATATCACTAAATCGTAATTCCAAAAAGTAAACTGTTCGATAGCTGTAGGAAAAAGTGGTAAATAATGTCTATATAGCTTCTTCTTAAACGGTAAATGCTGGATAAAACTTGTATAGATCTTTCTATTTTCTATTTTCTTTGAACAAGAACCCTTTATGTGCAATAAAGTATATAAATCGGCTTCAGGGAATAAATCCAATAAAGCTTCTAAAACAACCTCACCCCCCCTCATTCCTGTTAACCAATCGTGAATAATAGCAACTTTTAAAGAATTCATATATAATACATAATAAAGTCATTATTATTTTCTATTCGAGTTATAAAGTCGTTTAAATTTATAGAAAGCATTGATTGTATTTGTTTATCAATTTCTTTCCAAAATTGACCCGAATCTCCCTTTATTAAATCGCTATGGGGATCTAAAATACTTAAATTTCCCTCTAAGCATTGTAAAATTTCATAAATCGTTATTGATTCGGGATTTCTTGCGATTTTGTATCCACCTTCTGCTCCTCGGATACTATCTACCAATCCACATTTTTTAAGATTATTGATAATTTGTTCTAAGTATTTAATGGGTATATTTTGCTTTTCTGAAATTTCTTTAGATTTAATATATAAATCTTTATTATAATTCTTAGCCAGTTCTAACATAATTTTAATGCCGTATCTACCTTTGCTTGTAATTTTCATCTTTGCTCTTAATAAAAAAAATTATTTAAAATTCAAAGAAATTTATTTTTTAAATTCATCAATCATTTTAATATTGGGAGCTAAGGTTTTTATGTATTTATCAAAATATAAAAATTGCTTTAAAAGTAAACCAAACTCTCTTGGAAATCGTATACCATTTTCCTTTGCTACTTTAATAATTGTCAGTAATTTTTTATTAATTTCTTCTTCACTGAATTCTTCATTTAAAAAGTAAGAATCTTCTATAGTTTCTACGATTTTAAAAGCTTCTTCTAAATCCTTAGAAAATTTAAGTATGTTGATTTTTTTTTCTGAGGCTATGCCAGATTGCACTAACCCTTCTGCCATTAAAACAAAATCAATAGGATTTGATTCCATTCCCAAAATGATTTTTTCCAGTCCTTCCCAAGTTTTTTTTTGTATTCTTCCTACAATACCAAAATCAATAAATGCAATTCTACCATCATCTAAAAGCATCAAATTGCCAGAATGGACATCTGCATGAAAAAAATCAAAGGCAATTAAACTTAAAAACCAAATTTGTAAAGCTTTTGCAATTACTTCTTGAGGATTTTTGATTTTACGTATTTGTTCTGGATCCCTTAAAGGGATTCCATTGAGTCTTTCCATAGTTATGATTCTTGAAGTGGTAAAATCATCATAAATCTTAGGAACAACTATGTCTTGTATCTTCATTTTTTTTAAAAAATTCAAAAAGTCTTTTGTATGCTTTGCTTCTAAAATAAAATCACATTCTTTTAACATACTTTCTTTCAAATCTTCTATAATTTCGGAAAGAGATAATCTTTTGAATTCTGGAATTAAATGCTCCAATATTAAAGATGAAACATATACAAAATTCATATCTGTTTGTACAATATCACGAACATGAGGTTTTTGAACTTTAATAACAACAACATCACCATTTTTTAATTGTGCTTCGTGAACTTGTGCGATAGAAGCGCTTGCTAAAGGTAAAGGATTGATTTCCTTAAAAATAGACGAAATAGGTCTTTGAAACTCTTGTTTTACTACTTCTTCTACTATTTTAAAGGGAATCGGTTCTGTTTGATCCAAACATTTCTGAAATTCTATTATATAATCCTCTGGAAATAAAGACGGCGCACTTGCAATAAACTGCCCTAATTTTATATAGGTAGTACCCAATTCTTCAAAAGCTTCTCGTAAAAGTTTTGGGGATAGAAGTTCTCTGTTTGAAATCAAATTGATTCCTTTTTTAGAAAAAACATATAAGGTATGTGCAATTCTGCCACTACTCTTAATGATAAAATCAATCATAGAATGTACATAAAAAAAAACTTTTTCTTTTTGTCATGAATTCTTTATAAAATGAACTTTATGCTAACCCAATATGATTTAAGCATATGTATTTTTTTTGAATCCATAAAATACATTTGTGATAAAAAAATTGACAATAATGTTATTATTTTTATTATTGAGTTATTATTCAAAAAACGGGGGATTTTATGAAACTAAAAAGAATTATTTTATCCATCATGATTCTTTTGTCCATATCTTGGAGTTTGGAAAAGGATAATGGATATCTAAAAGTTTATTCAAAGGAAGGGGTGGGTGGTTATAAATCATATAAGGCTGAATTAGTTCTTTCTGAAAATATCAAAAGAGTTTCTGATTTTTTACTGGATATATCTGGACACTGTATGTGGGTATACAACTGCTTATCTTCTAGCAAACTTCAAGAATTTGCACCCAATCACTTTATAATCCATTATAGAATTGATGTACCATTTCCTGTTTCTGATAGAGAAGTGTTTTTTGATACGAGATTTAAAGAAGAGAGTTTCAATAATAAAAAATTCATAAATATACAAATGAATGTTGTAGATTCCTCATTTTCTATACAAAAAGGCAACGTACCAATTACTAAAGGATATATACAAATTACATTGTTAGAATTGAGCGAAAGTACAACAGCTGTCACTTATATTTATAACTTAGATCCAGCGGAAAACCTCTCTAAAACTATAGCCAATCCTTTCCAATACAGACTTACTTATTATACAATGAAAAGCCTTCAAGAAAAATTAAAGAACAAATAAGATAAGATCAAATTGATCTTATCTTAATATGAAATTTTGTAATTTCAAATTTTATTTTTTATCTAAAAAATAAATTACAATTAGTTTATAGAATTAATATAAAAAATAGTTTTCTTTATCATGCATTTTTATTGTATCGCCATATATGAAAATTATGTGTGTGGGAGCTCATCCAGATGATATAGAGATGGGAATGGGAGGCACGGTTGCATCTATTGTGAGTCGAGGACACGAAGTTTTATTACTTGATTTAACAAATGGAGAACCTACCCCTCATGGAAGTCCAGAAATAAGAAAAAAAGAATCAGAGAACGCAGCAAGGATTTTAGGAACTAAAAGGATCACTCTGGATCTTCCCAATCGGTTTTTAGAAGATACAATCGAAAATCGAAAAAAAATCGCTGAAGTTATACGCAGTTTTCAACCAGAATTTATTTTCGCACCTTATTTCGATGATGGACATCCTGATCATATCGCTGCTTCTAAATTGGTAGATGCAGCAAGATTTTATGCAAAGTTAACAAAATCAGATATAAAAGGAGAACCTTTCTATCCCAAAAGAGTAGTATACTATTTTCCAATTCATATCAAATTACGCATTCAACCAAGTTTTATTGTGGACATTTCTGATTATTTAGAAATTAAAAAAAAAGCAATTTATTGTTATGAATCGCAATTTATTTTACCGAAAAAGGAATTCATCTTAGAATCTTTGATTATGGAAAATCTATATTGGGGATTACAAGCCAATACAAAGGCTGGCGAACCTTTTTACCAAAAAGAAATACCTACGTATACCCATTGGCCAGAAGGTTATAAATAAAAAAAGCATGAATTCAATATACATTTCTCACCTTGCATCAGATGTGGATCAACTTCTAAAAGAAAGAGAAATTCAAAATAATTTTTTAAAAATCTCTGGAGAACTAAAAAAAGAACTCAGCATTCCATTAAATAAAAAAATAATCGTAACGGGTCATCAACCCATACTATACTACCCTGGTATTTTTGTTAAACTAATTTTAGCAAGCGAAATTGCCAAAAAAATCCAAGGAAATGCATACTATTTGGTATTAGATACTGATAAAGTCAATATTGATTGGAAATTTATTTTTTTTCAGAATGATTATTATAGAGAAGATAAATTATTAAATGATCCAAAAAGGATCTTGTTAAAGCAATATTTGGAAGGCGAAAAAAAAGAAATTCTCTTAAACTCTCTCGAAAGGTGGCAGTTAGAATTATATCATATATTTGAACCTAGCTTTGTACCTAAAGTCCAATTTATAATTAATCTAATCAAAGAGTTCTTATATAAATCTAAGAAAATTCAAATATCAAATTTTTCTGTATTTTTGAATTCAATTTTTTTAGAACAATTAAGTTTACAAATCAAACCCATATTTTTATCAGATATAATCAATACCAACACTTATAAATTAGTTTTCGAATTCATAAAATCGAATCACAAAAAATTTAACAAAATTTATAATACTATATTAAATGATTTTAGAAAAGAGAACAATATCAAAAATCTTTCTATACCATTTCCCAATTTAAAAGAAGATGAGTTACCTTTTTGGCTAAGTGATAGTTATAACAGAAAAACTTTTAATTTTAAGGAAAAAGATTTGTATCCTTTGGTTATGCCGAAAGCTATTGTTATTAGTTTGATCATTAGAGGATTTTTATCTGACTTGATGGTTCATGGATTAGGCGGAGGGTTTTATGATTTAGTTGTCGAGCGAATACTTGAAGAATTTTTAGGATTTAAAATATCACCATTTATAAAAACTACTTGTAGCGTCACATTTCCTATGAAAGCAAGTATACTTCTGAATTTCCAAAATAAACAAGAAATATTAAACGAAATTCGATGTTGGAAGTTTAATCCAGAAATTTTTATCTCTGAAGGTTGCATTCTAAAAAAGCAAAAAATATATTTGTACAACTTAAAAAATTACTATGATAATATGATAAAAAAAACAAATAAGCAATTTGAGGATTCAATTCTGAAAAATAAACAACTAAACACAATCTACAAGGAGTTGTTGTTCCAAATTGAAAAAAATATAGAACATTATCCAGAAATCATACATAAAGAAATTTTGAAAATAAATCACAAACTGCATTTAAACACTCTAAAACATAAAAAAGATTTGTACCAAAAATTAAAAAAAAGAATAAAAATAGAAAAATATCAAAATATTTTTTTAGATAGAACTTTACCAATTTTTTATTTCGATATCCAAAATCTATATGAGAAATATATAGGTGTTTTTAATAATTTGAATTTATAAATTTTTTTATATATTTGGCTTTCAAGTGTTAAAATTACCTAACAATCATCCCAAAATAGAATCTTGATCTGATTTTTCTGCCTGTTCCATTGACTCCTTATTACATAGTTATGTGCAAGAGGACAATTCTGCTCAGAATACCCAGCCACTCCCTCCGCAGAATCTTCATCTCGTGGTAGTAGGGGAGTTAGAGGAACTCCCTCTCTCATCAATTCCCATTCTATAAATACACGCAAAATAAAACTTACAGAATACCCCGTCATCTCCCTTAAATCCTTGTAACGCCTCCATAAATTCGGACTGATACCGTATAAAACAATCTGTTTATATTCTTCATGATCAGGTTGGTATTCTGTAGTGGCAGTTCCTTTGATTGGTGCAATTTTCATTTGTAGAAGTTTTCTTTTGTAGGTGTTGTATAAGTATTCTAAAAAATGATTTAAATTTCCTCGAGAGAGTCTAAGGAGTTCTTTGTGGAAATTTGGCAGAATATTGACACATACTTTATATTTAGATTTCAATTCGTAACGAGTGATGTTTAACATACATATATATTGTAAGGAGAAAAAAAAATTCTTACCAAAAATAAAATCATTGAAAGTTTCATAAATTTATAAATTATTTTTAATTTAACAATCAAATGGTATCAATACTATTAAAAAAATGCTTATATAAATTTATAGAATGATTTTGTCTTTCTTATAGCTATCTAAATTATTTTGATTACTGCTTTTATGATTAAAGCTTGTTGAAACTACAATAATTATATAATTGATTCAAATAAAATTAGATTTTTATAACCAAAAAAATCTTATCCAATAGGATGGATTCACTGAACCTAGAATTTATCATAAAAATAAATAAAAATTTTAAAAAAATAAATCCCAACTTTGACTTTAAAAAAAACAGAGAACAAGATTTCAGTCTACTAGCGTAAACTAAAATCTTGTTTAAATAGAATTATCTTTTATCAATAGATATATAAGTCCTTTCCTTTGAACCTATATAAATTTGTCTTGGCCTTCCTATTTTTGTATTTGGATCTTCTATCATTTCTTTCCATTGAGCAATCCAACCAGGCATTCTTCCCATTGCAAACATCACTGTAAACATTTCTGTAGGTATACCTATTGCTTTGTAAATAATGCCAGAATAAAAGTCAACATTAGGATATAATTTTTTTTCTATAAAGTAGTCATCTTTTAGAGCTCTCTCTTCCAATTGTTTCGCTATATCAAGTAAGGGATCTTGGATACCTAGTTTATTGAGTACTTCATCTGCTGTTCTTTTTATGATTTTTGCACGAGGATCAAAATTTTTATAAACTCTATGACCAAAACCCATTAGCCGAAAAGGATTATTTTTATCTTTTGCTAAATTTATATATTTGTCTACATTGCCACCATCTTGATGTATCAATTCTAACATTTCTATTACGGCTTGATTCGCTCCACCATGAAGAGGACCCCATAAGGCACAGACACCACTCGCAATCGAAGCAAAAATATTTGCCCTACTAGAACCAACCAATCTTACTGTGGAAGCAGAACAATTTTGTTCATGATCTGCATGCAAAATAAGAAGAATATCCAATGCTCTTTCTATAATTGGATCAACATAATAATCTTCAGCTGGGACTGAAAACATCATATTTAAAAAGTTCCCGACATAACTCAGACTGTTTTTGGGATAAACGAAAGGTTGCCCTATAGATTTTTTGTATGAATATGCAGATATCGTCGGAGTTTTTGCAAGTAATCGAATCATTGATATTTCTCTGTGAGAAGGATTTAAAGGATCCATTTGATCATTATAATACCCTGATAAAGTTAATATCATAGAACTTAAAATAGCCATTGGATGAGAATCTTTTGGAAATCCGTCATAAAGTCGCTTTAGATCTTCGTGAATCATAGTATGTCGAATAACTTTCTCTCGAAAATTTTCAAATTCCTGTTTCGTAGGAAGTTCTCCATATATTAATAAATAAGCAACTTCTAAGAAAGTAGATTTTTCCGCTAATTCTTCAATATTGTATCCACGATATCTTAAAATACCTCTTTCACCATCGATAAAAGTAATTGAGCTTTTACAGGAACCTGTGTTCATATATCCATCATCTAAGGTAATTAAACCAGACTGAGCTCTTAATTTAGTTATATCAATTGCCATTTCTTGTTCTGAACCTTCTATTACTGGTAAATTGTATTCTTTATCTCTTACAATGAGCTTAGCCATTTCTGACATAGTATTCTCCTTATTTTTTTTGTTATTTAATTTAAAACTACCCAAAATTCAATCAAAATTCATGATGTCTTTTTAAAAACATTGAATTGATTGTAAGCAAGTTTTCTTTTTTTAGTAAAAAATTTGCTAATATGAATTGTATAAATTCTCTTTATGCTTTAGAACAAGAATACTTTGAACCTTCGTATTCTTTAGATACACTACAAAAGTGTTTTAGATCTAATGATTATAATATTTTTTTATTATATTATTTTAATAAAAAACTTCGACTTTATTTAGTTACCAATCTAAAAATTCAAATTATAAAATTGAATAAAGAAAATATTCTTGGCGTATTTCCATCTTACTTAGACATACATAAACAAAAATATCTTTTGGGATATTCTATAGTATTATGTTTAGCTGATTTTTCCTTAGAGATATTAAGAATAGCAATTAAAAAAGAATATCGAAATCATGGTTTGGGAACTATTCTATTGGAACGTATAATACACTTTTATTTTTTTGAAAAAAATTTTTCTAAAATATTTTTAGAGGTTTCGAAAGAGAATAAAAATGCAATAGAACTTTATTTGAAGTTTGGGTTTAAAAATTATTTGGTTCGAAAGAAATATTATCAAAATGCCATTGACGGCATCTGTATGATTCTGGAAAAAAAATTCTATAGTTTAAACCAAAGTAAATGAAAATAATACTTGCTTTCTTTTTCTTCTTGTGAAAGCAATTGAGAATATTTTGGATAAAAGTACAAAGGAATATTTTTATTTTTTTCGTAGGTAATTTTGGAAAAACCAATCAAACCTCCTAAAAAAGAAAATTCAAAGAGGTTTGGATTCGCTTTATATTGAAATCCCAGAAAGAATAAATTAAAATCCTGATAAATGGAATTCCATCGAAGGGAAAATAACCTTAATAAAACAGAAAAGTATTTATCTTCATTTTCGTGTTTATTATATTCTAAAAGTGAATAAAATGTACCCCAATTTTTTTCGACTAAATCATCAGGGAATGGCCAGATAGCTAAAATTCTCCAACCAAAAGCAGAATTTTCTTCTTGCCAATAATGGATGATGGGCCAAAGCTTCCAACTTATTGTTTTTATTTGCTCTTGTTTATAATATCTATAGTGGTGGTACCAAAAGGGAATAAAAAAAAGATAATTTGATTCCAGAAGAGCAGAATCAGTCCTTAAGTTTCCCAATAAAATTAAATAAAAATTTGTACTTTGGTAATAGGATAATTTTGGACTTCCAAATTGATAATTAATATAAAATGGAAAAAAAATATATTTTCGAATCCAAGGATCTTCGGATTTAGAATATTGGATAATAAACCAAAATAATCTAAAATCTAAAGATTTTCTTTTTACATCTTTACCCCAAGCAATTAATGAAAAAGGATAAAGAATGCTATAAGAAAACATCGAACCTGATTCAGAAAATTTATGAGCATAGAGAGGGAAAAACATAAAAAAATGCCTTGGATCTCGTTTATCCAGATCTTCTGAACCCCACTGAAAAATTGGCCATAACAATGTTTTATGAACATACTTTCCCTCATGGACTTTACTAGAGTAAAAAGGTAAAAATCTAAAATCTTTTCGCTTAAAATTATCCCCACCCCACATAATGAAAGGCCAAAGAATAGAATATGCTTTATAGCTTTTATATTGCCAAGAAACATATAAGGGAAATAAAAAAAAATGAATTTCTGACCAAGAAATCTTATCTTTTATTGTCCCGAAAAAGGGGAAAAAACTAAAAAATTTTTCTTTATCGGTAGAACCATAACCCCAATACAATAAAGGGGTTAACAAAATTTCACCTTCTGAATTTTCTTTTTGATTGTACTTTTCTTCACCATTAAAAAAATACATAAATGTCCAACTCTTCCAATAATTGGTTCCATGGACATAACTTAGTGGATAAAGAATTGTACGAAAATAATAAGCTTTCTCTATATTCTCATAATAAGAAAAAAAGGGATGTATCCAATATTCTTTCTGTTCTGGCGTTTTTGAACTTTCATACAAAAATAAAAATTCAAAATAATAAATGGGACCTTCTGTTATTGTTCGATTAGGAAGTCTAGAAAAGATGGAATCATTAAAAAACAAAAAAAAAATTGAAACAACACAAAGTACTTTAAATACATTTTATCTTAGGATGTATAACTAAGCAAGAGACAATCTCTTGCTTAGTTATTTTGGAATTTTGATAACTTGTCCAGCCTTTATTTTAGACCAATCTGTAATCTCAGGATTTGCCTCTTGTAGTTCCTTTTGCGTTTTATTAAATTTTTTCATAATGGTTGCTAATAGATCCCCTCTTTGGATCGTATATTCTTGGTATGCCTTTTCTTCTTTTTCTTTCTCTTGTGTTTTGGTTTGTTGCTCCATTTGCTTTTGCGTTTCAGTTGATTGAATTTTAGAAGGTTCTGAATCTCTCTTGTCTTCTTTTTTAAATATTGCAAAATATCCAATTAAAACAAGAATCACTACAAGTAGGATAATAAGACCAATATTTTTTTTATCTGTATCTTGCTGAACTTCTGAGGTTGATTTTTCACTTTCTTTTATTTCCGAACCAGAAAGAAATTCCTTTTGTTGCTCTTCTAATCTCTCCTCAACTTCTTTACTAATTAATGATTCCTGATTTTCTTCCTTTTTTTGAACAGGTTTTTTTGTTGTTTTTTTTGCTGCAGTTTTTTTTGCTGCTGTTTTCTTTGTTGTTTTTTTTGTAGCCATAGTTACATTTTTTTATAATTCCATAATAATTCAAGAAATTTTTATGATATGATTCAGGAATTTGAATTTTTTATAAAATTCTACTAAAGATAATAATGGTGATAAGTGGATTCCTACTCTGTAATTGAATACACTTGTTCAATTTTACAATTATTAAAAAATATTAAAAACTTAGATTAACTTTTGATGCATTAGAGACAAAACCTTAATCAAACTAAACTTTCTTTATCTATGTTTTTTTTGTAATTATGATGATTTTTTCAGAAAAAAAGTTCTGTTTTAGTATATATAACCTATATGAAAGAATTGTATGTATCCCAAGATATAC
>JBKBRY010000042.1:0-14246 GCA_046291925.1 Leptonema sp. (in: bacteria)
CTGATTTTATGTTGATACAAAAAACATGCTTTTTTTTGAATTCCTTTTGGTCTGAATGTTCCATATAATGATTTATATACAAATTTGCTTTTTTTTTCCTAAATTTTTTTAAATCTATTCAAAAAAGATTAAGTTTTTTTTACTCCACTTTGTTAACCTTATAAACAAACCCAGTAGGTAATAGGGAAAAATCAGGAAATAAAATTTTTTCTCCCTTAAACCTATGGAATAGCTCTTCCAATTCCTTATCTGATTTGATTTGGTCAGATATTACAAAACAATCTATTTGTTTATAGGTTTCCAATCTTTGAAGACTATAAAGGGAAGTAGAACGATTAAAAAACAAACCATAAGGAGGAAACTCCTTATAGATTTTGTTTCTTTCTAAATGAAAATAAGGATCAGGTATGGATTGCAAAAATACAGTTTTACAATCTTCAAGGTTTTTATTTAAAAAGTTTATAAAAAGTTCATATTCATAATTATATAATCCTTTTTGGCTTTGTAATTTATAAATAAGATTGATTTGAATCGTAAAAATTATCAAAAAACTAAAGGTTAATACTTGCTTTTTTAAATTTTTTGAATAAACAAGAGTAATTCCTAACAACAAAAACATAAAGGGAAAAATATAAACTACATACCAAGATTCGCTACTGAAAAAGACAAAAGCAAATACCACTAAAGTCATAATCAAATATTTTTTGGGATAACTATTCACATTTAAAATCCCAATTATAAATGTATATATATAAAATAGGTATACCAAGATAAAATTCACATTAGATTGAAATTGCCCACCAATTACTTTGATAAAATAAATCAAACTTTTTAAGTCATAATGGGAAGTTTTTCTAGACAGTTGAGATAAAAATTGAAACTTAAAAATCTCAAGATGCTGAAAAAGATAATAAAACCATGGAGACATCACCAATAAAGCTATCATTGCTATTTTAACAATTTTTTTATAGTCCGTAATATACAAAAAGAAAATCAACACAAGAAATAGACTGATGGGATGAGTTAATCCTGCAAGTCCTAAAGATATTCCAATTAAATTTTCTTTTCTCTTTTCTAAAAAATAAATAGTTGAAAATACAAAAAATAAATTCAAAATTTCCATTCTTATTATATTGCCACTTCTGATGAAAGAATGTTCAATAGACAGTAAAAACATAAAAAATAAAGAGATTTGTCTATCCTTTGTAATTCGAAGAAACACTTTATAATAAAGTAATAAGGATAGAATGCCTATTATTAAGCTAAAACTTCTACCTACGATTAAGGATTCTTCAAAAATACGATAAACAAATGATAAGAATACTAAGTAAAGTGGTGTCATCCATAAAGTAGCTTTATCCATTCCATACACAATCCCTTCCAATACATCCGTTTTTAATTGATTAGAAAATGCAAAGTTTTTGGCAGCAGAAGAAAATAAAACTTCATCTGGCCAAATTTTAGGGTAATATTCGCCATAATAGAAATGCAGAAGGATATACAACAAAACAATAAAAATAATATACATTTATTGTTTTATAAAGAGAATAGAATCTTCTAAATTTTCAAAAATAGGGAGTAAATGATGTAGTTCAGAAATATGAATTACTTTCTTAACTTCAGGAAGTAAATTGTATAAAGCAACCTTATAGCCTCGGATATCTAAAAATTGTTTAAGCTTGAGAATTGATTTTATACCCGAAGAAGAAATGTAGGGAACTTCTACCAAATTTATAATTACACTTTTGGGGTTTGAGGTAATGATATTCAGTGTATCATTAAAAAAATTATCTGAAAAAGATAAATCCAATCTTGTTTTTGGTTCTATTAACCAATATTCTTTGAATTCTTTAATCAAAACGTTTTCTAAATTATAAAGAACAAAATCTTCCATATGCTTTTCTATTCTTTTATTTTTTTTCAATTTGATAAATCAACTGTTTTTTCTTTTTGCTTCTGGATCATTTGCTTTTTTTCCTTACTTTTTTTTAATACATCGTAAGAGTCCTTAATAACAATATCTAACTTTTCTTTGAATTTTTGCAATCTTTCCCATCTTTCATTCAAATCCACAAATTGAATATCGGCATTTTATATTTTTTTTATAATTTTTTTAGAAAATAGATATCTTAATTGACAAACAAGTCAATTTATTGTTTTTTGTATTATGCAAATTACAAAACAAAATGAAGTCTCTTTAAATCAAGAAGACTACCAAAATCTTTTAAAACCAACTTATTTTTTTGATTACAATACCCCTACTTTTGAAGACTATTTCCAACAATTTTATGAACCTAAGCTAAATTCCATTGAGAATTTAAAAATTTTTTATTATCAAATTCGGGATGGGATCCTTTATAATCCCTATAGTTTTAAAATTCAAAAAAAATACTACAAGGCTTCTTACATTTTAAAACAAAAAAAAAGTTTTTGTATTCCCAAAGCAATTTTATTTTCTACTGTAGCAAGAAGATTGGGCATTCCTTCTAAGATCGGCTTTTCGGATGTAAAAAATCATTTATCAAGCCAACGATTTTTAGAATATTTAAATAGTGATGTTTTTGCTTTCCATGGCTACTGCGAAGTTTTTATTTCTAAAGAAAATAGCCCATATTTGGGGAAATGGATTAAAGTTACACCAGCTTTTGATAAAGAATTATGCAGCAAATTTAATGTAGAACCCTTAAAATTTGATGGAAAAAAGGATAGTATCTTCCAACCCTATAATTTCTCTAACAAAAAATTTATGGAATACATACGAGATAGAGGAAGTTTTCCTGATTTTCCTTATAATTATGTAATTAATGGTTTACTGGATTTTTATCCTTTTTTAAAGAAAAAACAAAAACTTTCTGGTGATATACGTAAAGAAATTTAAGATGCCAAATTTTGTATAAAATTAGGTAGTTTTCTTGGTTTACCTTCCGAGTTCAAACAAATATGAGTAGTATAGCCAGTTGCTATTTTTTTTGATTCTTGATTGACAATCAAATATTCTATTTTGATTCTATTGGCTTCTATTGTAGAAACCCAACCCTGAATCGTAATCAAATCATCATATTTTGCTGGAAAAAGATACTCACAGTAGGCATCTAAAACAGGCAACATCAATTGATAATTTTCTTCCATTTCCTTATAACTAACTGAACTTTTTCGAATCAATTCATTTCTTAAAATTTCAAAATATCTAAAGTAATTTGCATAATATACATAACCCATTTTATCTACATCTCCATAAGGTATTCTATATTGAACAGAAGCAACTACCACTTCTAAATCCTATTCAAAAATCTTAATTTTTTTCAAATTCATAAGGAAAGTAATCCAATTCTGGAACTTCTCCTTTCCCTTTTCGTATGATTTGCATTCCTTCTGTACAATCCAATATTGTACTATACAAATTTTTTTTAGGTCCGTCATCAATGATGGCTTCTACCAAATGTCCAAAAGCTTTATCCAATGATTTCGGATATGTTACAAACTTTTCTACTTCTCGAACAGAAGTAGAAAGCAATGGTTTGTCAATACCTGCATAATCAAATAGCATAAAATATAAAGGATGATTGATAAAACGAATTCCAACTTCTTTTCTTTTTCCTAATCCTCTTCGATCCATTTCTTTACTGGCTGGTAAAATAAAAGTATAGGGTCCGGGCGTATGAGATTTCATAAACTTAAAAACTTTATCAGATATAAAACGAGCATATTTACCAGCCATTGATATATCCTTACATATCAAACTTAAGTATTGTTTTTCTGGCATGTTTTTAATTTTATACAATTGTTGGATTGCTTTAGGTTGATCAAAACCGCATACAAATGCATATACTGTATCTGTAGGTAATATATAGATCTTACCTATTTTAAGGTTTTCTGCAATTTGTTTTACAATCCGCTTTTCTGGATTTTCTGGATGTATTTGAATAATCATAATGGATTGTACGCTTTCTTTAATAAATTTTTATATTTATTTATAAATTTTTTTTTCTTTTCAATTTCTGGCAATAATTTTATTAAATTTTCTTCAAAACTTTGTTGGTAAAAATTCAAAAAATTTATTTCAAAAGAGGTAACATTAAAGTAACTTCGCAATCTGAAACCAACGATGCTCAAAAAAAACAAAAAATTTCTTCTCTTGGTTAGGATTTGTTCAAAATCAAAATAATGTTTTACAAAATTATAAAAGACAACATCTGAAACCAATCTAGAATAAAGAAAAGTTTTAATGTGCGTAAGATCAGTACTTGGATTTTTTTCATTAACAAATCTCAATAAATTTTTAATAGAAAAATTGATTTGCAATACTTTATGGATTAACTTTAAATAAATTTTTTCATCCTCCTCTTTTACTCTACAATTGTAGCTTTGACAAATTGTACTCTTATAAAAGGATACATCCTGCAAAAATGGATTCGTAGTAATCGATGGATGTATCATACAACCAATTTTTGTACTATCCAAAAAACCTAGGAAAGGACATATATAAATCTCATCGCTAAACCTTCGAAAATTCTTTTCTTTATTTTCTCTATAAAAACGATACTGTAATAAATTTTCCCTGGAAAAACTTCGTATATTTTTTAATTCGTTTGTTCTCTCTTGCAAGATTTGAATCAACTCAGAGAAAGCAAGCTGAAAATTCAATAATCCACAACAACTAAAGCAAGAATAAACATTCTGACAATGATTCTGATTCATAATATTTTAAAAATGAAAGTTTTAGAAATCGGCTCGTATTCTACATATTCTTTCAAACTAAGATAAAAATTTTCTATAATTATACAAATTTCGCCTATATGGATTTCTAAAAATTTTTTTAATGAATCATCTTCTCTAAAAATAGGCAATACATGGTAAGACCTTTCTTCAATACCTTTAAATAACAAAGAGGGATATAGAACGCCATTATTGTAAAAAAAATGGATATGACTTAACAAAGAAAAATCAATAAACAAATTTTCTAAAAGATATTGAAAACTTACAATTAGAGAATCCAATTCTTCTTGGGATTTTTGATCCTTTTCTTCAAAAAGAAGTTCATCAGCAATACTCAGCATTTTTTTTATATCTTCGTAATGCAAAATAAAAGCTTTAATTAAAGATAAAATAGGTATTTGAAAATTAATCAGATTCATTCTTTTGGCATACAATAAACTTTTTTCGATTAAATTATTTAAACTTTTATATTTTTCTGATGTTTCCTTTGAAGAATTTTGATCCTCAAAAATATCAACCAACTTAAGATCTAATTTTTTATAAGATTCAATGATAAGACCAGTAAGAACACATACCAATCTTTTAAAGCAAATAAATAAATTTAGATAGCTTTCTTTATTTTGGACAAATTCCTGATAAGGAATAGAAAGAAAGGTAGGGAATTCATTTAAAACTTTTTTTAAATTCCAATCTGTCCGAATTGCTTCGAATGTTTTTTTCTCGGGACTTTTAAAAAATTTAACTGCAGGGTTTCCATATAAACTATATGATGCCCATATAAGGTCATGAATTTCATTATTTTCTCGAGCATATTTTCTTGATTCAAATAAAGCTTCCCCTACTGTTTTTTCGTCAAATAGATATCTATAAAAGTTTACTGCAAATTCAATTGTTTTCTTAGAATCTGGTATATTCCAATTTGTACCTATATAACTAATGGTACCAGATTTTAAAAAAGAATAAGCTAGTCCAATATTGGATTGAGGAATTGCACTTCTACAAGCATTCAAAAAAACCAAAGAAGGAACTTTTTTTAATTTTTGAATTTCGCTACTTGATAAAATATCATTATTAAAAAGAAGAAAGCCTCCATTCGGATTGTTTTCATCATATACAACATGACCTGCATAATGCAATATATCAAAATTTTGAATTTCAGAGAGGATTTTTAATTTGGTGATCCTTTTCCCTGAATACATCTGAATTTCTAATACATCACTTGTTATTTCTGAATTCAAAGTTTCGAAGATGATAGTTCCTTCCTCTTCTGCTTCTTGTAAGTCTTCTGTAGGGTTTGTAATGATCAAAATTTTTAGTTTTGATTTATCTGTTTTATATTTTTTTAGATAGCTTCCTTCTATATTTCTGCCTATTCGAAATTTATCTCCCAAAAAAGAATTGCCATCGTACAAAAGTTCCCAAGGAATATGAGAAAGACTAGAATCTATATGAAAAAACAAAAAACCCTCTTGAGTCTGCCTTATCTTTTCTACAATGTCTGTAGGAAAAAATTCCACAAAGAAAGTTTCTGATAAAATTTTTAATTTACTAATAATTTTATGGGAAGCTTCTTTTTCTATACTGTTTAGGGATAATATTAAATAATTCAAATTATTGATTTCTTTTATAAATTCTTCTATAAAATTATCGGAAAGCTGAACTTTATAATGTAGAAATCTTGAAGGAACATCAGTTTCAATACAATTGAATATATATACATCTTTAACTTTATCAATTATAATATGAATCAGTTCCATGGAAATCAAATCTTTATTAAATCTAACATTTCGCGAATTGCCTTTTCTAAACCTACAAAAATTGCACGACTTACAATAGAATGTCCAATGGAAAACTCTTGGATTTCTGGAATCTTCGCTAATAAGGAAACATTCTGATAATGCAAACCATGCCCTACATTCATATTTAACTTTAAAGAATGCCCTAGCAAGATGGATTCTTTTATTCTGTCTAATTCTTCTAAGTAGCCTTTTTGTTTATTTTGATTAAACAAGATTGCGAATCTACCTGTATGGATCTCTACAGCATCTGCATGAAATTCTTTAGCCATTTGAATGGATTCCAAATCAGGTTCTAAGAATAAACATATTTGTATTTCTTCTTTTTTTAATTGCTCTATGATTTCTTTTAAGTTCTTTTGATTCTCTCTTAGATCCAATCCTCCTTCTGTTGTAATTTCCATTCTTCTTTCGGGAACCAAAGTAACCTTATGAGGTCTTACCTTTAATGCTATTTTGAGCATCTCTTCCGTAGGTGCCATTTCCAATGTTAAAGGCAATAATGAGATTTCTCGAAGTATGTATAAATCTTTATCCTGTATGTGGCGTCTATCTCCACGCAAATGGACAGTAATTCCATCTGCACCAGATATTTCGCAAATACTTGCTGCTGTAAAAACTGAGGGATAATTCAATTTTCTTACTTCTCTTAAAGTAGCTATATGATCTAAATTTACTGATAAACTCCTCATACCTAAAAGCCAAGTTTTAAAAATAACAAAGTCAGACAAATATTTTATAAAAAAATTTTAATTATAATTCTTGCCTTAAAATCCTTTAAGGATTAAAAAAAGCTTCATTTAAAAATAGTTTTCAATCTCAAAAAGATTTAAATTTTTGACTCCTCTTCATCAGATAATGTAATTTCATCAAAAGGCAATTCTTTTAAATCTTTCAAAGGAGGCAAATCTGCTAATGTGTTCAAATTGAATTTTATCAAAAATTCTCTAGTTGTAACATACAGAGTAGGTCTGCCAGGAACTGGTTTATAACCTTGGGGTTTAATAAGGTTTTTTTGTAAAAGTATAGAAATTTGATTCCTACTATTTACACCACGAATCTCTTCGATCTCAGATAGGGTTATAGGCTGCTTATAACAAATTATGGCTAGAGTTTCTAATAAAGACCGAGAAAGCTTTTCTGTACTTTTGGGTTTAAATATTTTTTTTAGTTCTTCCGAATATTTTTCAGAAGTAAGGAATCGATATCCACCTGCTATCTCTTTTAATAAGATTCCTCCACTTCTTTCTAAATATTCATCCACCAAGGAGTCTAATAAAATTCTTGTATTTGTCTTATCCAATTGAATTTTTCTTGCCAATAAAGATACAGATAATGGTTCATTGGATAAAAATAATATAGCCTCTAACAATCCTCGGTAATATTCCATTTCTTCTGGAGTTAAAGTTTTGTATTCTGGTAAATCGAATTGTTCAAGTTCTGTTTCTATAATTTCTATGTGAGAAGAATTTGCTTTTTCCATTTCTTTACTACTCATAAGTTTGGTTTTCTAAAACGATTTCTGAATTCAGTCCACAAACTCAAGAATACCAACAAAACGATGCCATATTGTACTTAGAAACCAATCTGTCAATCTTATAACCATCATAGAATTCGTAAAATTTATTTACTTTGATTTTAGATCTTTTATAATAAAAATCATAAAATCTATACTACACATTAAAAAATCTAAAGCAAGCCTAAAGTTAAAGGTACCGAATGGAATTTAGGGTTTTCTCACAACTTTGGCAATATTAATGCTTATTTCTTTCTCAAAAAAAGTGTATCTTTCTATAAGAATTAAACTCAATCTTTAGCTTTTTGGAATTCATTGTAGATTCTATGGGACATATTATCTTTAAATTGAAATCACCATTCTTCTTTGGGGATTTCTACACATCTCAGCTCGGTACTATATGGTAGAACTGTTTATATCATTTAAAATTATTGAACAGTTACCATTTTTTTAAAAATAAAAATAGGACCAAAACTTTGTTTTTGCTCAATTACAATTACCTTTTGTCTTGCCAACTCTAAAATTGCAAGAAAGCTAACAACCACTTCTAATAAAAATAAAAAATCTTTCTTTTCTAAAATTTCAAAAAATTCAATTGCTTGCTTTTTATGAATTAAACCTCGAATATATTGGATTTTATCTTCTAAAGTAATGGTTTCTATTTCTATCTCCAAAAAGTCTTTTGTTTTGTATTCCTGAATCAATTTACGCTTTAACAATCTTAAATAAGCTTGAATTAAGGAATTCAAATTATATCTTTCTTCGAATTCTGAGATTACCAAATCAAAAGTTTCTCTCCCAAAAATTCCAAGAGAAACTTCTTCTATCTGTTCCAAAGCTTCTGCTGCTTTTTGAAATTTTCTATATTCCAAAAGCTGTTGGATGATTTCCTTAGGTAAAGTATCTTGTTCTTCTTCTTCGAAACCAGGATCAGGAAGCAATGCTTTACTTTTATAATATAGTAATCTAGAAGCAATTTCGATAAAACTAGAAGCAACTTCTAACTTAAAAATGTTTGAATTTTGTATGTAATTCAAAAAATCTTCGGTAATTTTTGTTAAAGAAACTTCAAAAATATCTACTTGATAGGATTCAATTAACTGCCAGAGAACATATAAAGGCCCTTTTTCCTCCCCTTCTGGACCAATCCATTGAACAAGAAAATCTTCACTAAAAGAATGATCATACAACACTATAGTCACAACAATCTTAGGATAAAGCTTTTTCTGTTGCTTGTACCAATCGTTCTGGTGGAAATGGTTTTACTACAAAATCTTTTACACCCATTTTTATAGCTCTTGCTAATAAATCTTCTTGCCCCAACGCGGTTACCATTATAATTCTTGCATTCGGATCTTTTTTTAAAATTTCTGCTGCAGCTTCTAATCCATCTTTTTCTCTCATTGTAATATCCATAGTTACTAAATCTGGTTTTAATTTTTCGTACATTTCTACTGCCTGATTCCCATTTTCTGCTTCTCCAACAATTACATGGCCTTTTGAGGAAAGGGCATCTTTAACCAATGTTCTCATAAATTTAGCATCATCTACTACTAAAATCCTAGCCATACCTTCTCCCACTGAATAAAATATAATTAAATAAATCCGTCCTCTTTTGCAACTAAATTTCACTCAACTCCAATAAATAATCGACAATTCTTTTATCTGGTAAAATTTCATCAACAATATTTTCTTCGATAGCTCTTTTATTCATTCCAAAAATAACACTGGTATCTTCGTCTTGCGCAATGATAAGACCACCCATGTTATGCAAAACTTTTAAAGCCTCTATACCATCCTTTCCCATTCCTGTCAGTATAATTCCAATAATTTTTTCTGAAAAAATTTCGATCAAACTAAATAAAGATTTATCAATAGACGGTCTAACTCCATTTAATTTTTCTTCTAAAGAAAGTTCGCAAAGGATTTTTTGATTTTCTTTTCTAAAAATTAAATGCTTTCCCCCTTTTGCAATGATGATCCTTCCTCTTTTTAATTCCAATCCATCTTTAGCCTCTAAAACTTCTAAAAAAGATTCCTTTGCCAATCGATGAGCGAAGACTTCTGTAAAGTACTCGGGCATATGTTGTATTATAACTATTGGTAATGGAAAATCTTTTGGAATTTTTTTAATGATTTGTGATAAAATCTTAGGACCTCCTGTAGAACTACCAATCAGTACCACTTCGAAATCTAACAATTTTTTTCTGGGTTTTTGTTTGTATGGGATTTCTTGGATTAAAGTTTTATTGTATTTTTTTAAAATTTCTTCGTAAAAATTAATTACTTTTTTTTGTATTTCTTCTTTTATCGTTCCTAAGGGATTTTGTTTCCCAAGCGGTTTAGGAATAAAATCTATGGCACCCAATTCCAATGCTTTAAAAGTAAACTCTGCTCCTTCCTGAGTATAAGAAGATAACATAATCACAGGTACTGAATTGCCCATAGCTTTCTTCTTTTGTAAGAATTCAAAACCATTTAAAGTGGGCATTTCTATATCTAAAAAAATCAAATCATACGACTTTTTTGAGATTAGTTCTAAACCCAATTTACCATTTGCTGCAGTATCTACTTCCTTTACATAAGGAATCTCTTTTAAAGTATCAGAGAAAATAGCTCTAACTAGTGGAGAATCATCTATTAATAAAATCTTCATACAGTTTGCTTTTGGATTTAAAGTTGGATTCTATTGAGTAATTCTATCAAATTTGGTTTGGAAGGAAGTAAAAATAATTTTCCCAATAGCTCAGTTTCGTCTCTTAGAAAATCCGTACTTATATAAATGATTTTTTCTGTAACACTTGGATGCTTTTTTTTGTGAATCAAATCTACAAGCTCTTTTTTTGTTAAAAAGTAGAATTCTGGAACTGAAGGCTGAATGGTTAAAGCTGTTCTATTTGCAATTTCATTCAATAAACTGGAACCTACAATATTGGTAAGCTCATTTAATACGGATTGGACATCTTCCATAGAAATAAATTCCTTTGAACGCTTTTCGGTAGGTATTCCCATCAGTTCTCCTGCTGTAAAAATTCCAGTATTTTCATCAAATACTAAAGTTAAAAGAGAATTGAATTCCCCCGAAGTTTCTAAAAAAATGGCAAAATAATTGATTTCACCTAAATAATTCAAAAGATCTTGATATTCAATAGTTACAAATTCGGGAACAGAAACATCTATCGTAACCCCCAAAATCTGAGATAAAACCAAACCTGCATTTACCATACCAGAATTGATTACAGAATAAAGTTTTTTATAATCTTCTTCTCCTAAAACTTTTTCTAAGTGAACATCTTCCTTGGCAAAAGTAGGTATAGAGACATCTGGATTTTCTTCTGTATCTTCGAATATTTTCAAGCCTATTTCTTTTCTCCTACTTTTATCTTCCTGAAAAGCTTCTAAAGCAATTTTTAAATTCGCATCTTTTGTATCTTTTGTATCTTTTGTATCTTTAGTTTTAGACTCTTCGACTTTTGGTTGGTGAATTTCTTGTACTACTGAAATTTCTTCTTCTAAAACTGTATTGGATTTGTTTTCCTGAGATACTTCTTTTTTAATGATTTTTTTCTTTTTCAGTTTTTTAGAAGTAAAAGTTAACTCAAAAACTCTTTTATTATAATTCTGAACTGCATCAAAGATTTCTATATGTTGATTATTTTGTTCTTCGTTATTTGCTTGGTATTTTAAAGCCAAATCCAAAAGACTGGCAACATCCAAAATCAAAACTATACTTCCATCCCCTAATAAACAAGCCCCCATGATTCCAGGAATTTGTTTATAATTTTGTTCTAAAGATTTGATTACAATTTCTTTTTTACCTATCATTTCGTCTACAATGTAACCTATCTTTTTGTTTCCTACAATTGTAATTACAATGGATAATTCTTTTTCCATGTACTCTTTATCTTCTTCCTGCTCGTGAGAAGAATCTTGTACTGATTGTTCATTAGATAAATTAGAAGGAAGCCCCATTAAAACAGATAAATTATAAATAGGTACGATTTCTTTTCTAAGATTTATGATACTTTTCCCTTGTAAAGTTGTAATTTGAGATATTGGTATTTTTATCGTTTCTACTACATCCGATAAAGGAAATGCATATTCTTCCTTATGAATTCTAACATGAATTGTAGATATTATGGCAAGAGTCAAAGGAAACATCAACTGGAAACTTGTACCTTTATCGGGATTGGTCTGAATTTGTACGCCTCCTTTGAATTCTTGTGCTATACTGCGTACTACATCCATCCCTACTCCTCTACCACTTACATTACTAACTTTATCTGTTGTAGAAAATCCGCTTTGAAAGATAAATTGATAAATTTCTTGTTCTCTTAAGGTCTGATTTTCAGAAACCAAACCTAGGGAAACTGCTTTTTTTAGAATTTTATCCTTGTCCAAGCCCCTTCCATCGTCCTGTACTTCTATGAATATATGATTGCCACTTTGATAAGATTTTAAAATTAATTTGCCTACTTCAGGTTTTCCTTTTTTAATTCTTTCCTCTGGTGTTTCTATTCCATGATCTATAGCATTTCGAATTAAATGCATTAAAGGATCACTTAAAGCATCTATGATATTTTTATCTAACTCTGTTTCTTCCCCTTCTATGATCAATTCCACCTTTTTGTTTAAGCTTATAGATAAATCTCGAACAGGTCTAAAGAACCTTTGGAATACAATCCCTACAGGCATCATTCGCATTTTCATGATACCAGATTGGAGCTCTCTTGCAATTCGAATTGCCTGTTCAATTTTGCTTTTTAAATCTGCTAATAAAGGATTTTCTCCAAATTCTTCTAAAAGATCATCATAAATTTTTTGTAATCCCGAATTGGTAATTACCAACTCACCAACATTATTTAAAATGTAATCAATTTTTTCTGATGCAACTTTAATATTTCTAGTTTTAATGATTGTATCTACAATTTCTTTTTCTATTTTGCTTTTAATTTGAACTTCTTTGTCTTTGGGGAAAATCTCTAATTCTTTTTTTTCGCTTTCGTAAGTGATTTCTTGAATCTGGATTTCTTCTACTAAGTCCACTTGGCAAAATCGTACTATGTCTTTATAATCTATACTTCCATAAATAACAAATTTAAAGACTTGGATTTCGCTTTCTTTTTCTAAAACCTCAATTGGTGGTTCTACTTTAAAAAATTTTAAATACTTAGATAATTTGTTATAAATAAGAAGGTATCTTAGATTTTTCATCGGGGCTTCTTCGTCTAAAATTACATAACCTTGGTAGGCTTTTTCATTTTCTGATAATAAATTTTTTAATTGCAAAAATTCTTCCTTAGAGAGTGAGATAAAATGGTAAGTGGCTTCTTTTTCTTTGGATTCTTTGGATGATTTTTCTGATTGTTGAGGAACAAATTCTTGTTCCTCAGTTTTATATTCTACCAAAGGGGTTACAGAAATATAATGTTCAATTTTGCTACTCAATTCGTTTAATAAAGGAACATCTTCGTCTTTTTTTTCTTGTACATCTACAACCGCTTTTTTAATAGCATCTAAACAAGCAAATAATAGATTGATCAAATCCCTATTTACAAGTACTTTATCATCCCGTATTAACTGAAACAAATCTTCCATTTTATGAGACAAACGTGAAAGATTTTCTAAACCAACAAAAGCGGCAGAAGATTTTAGAGTATGAGCAACTCGAAATATTTCGTTAATGATTTCCCTATTCCGATAATTTTGTTCTAACTCTAATAAACTTTTATTCAAATCTTCTATATGCTCATTAACTTCGTCTAAAAATAATTCTAAATATTTTTCATCAATCATACTTATTAATTTTCTACTTCTTCAATTTTTTCTAAAATACCTTGATCTTGTGTAAGGGGCTGGTATTGATTCAATAATAAAGGGAGATTAAAAACGAGAAAAAATTTATTATTGATTTTTCCAATTCCCTCTACATAATTGTCAGAAAAATTTCTTACTTCTCTTCCCTCTATTTCTGAAGCTTTAAGGGTTTTTACTTCTAATACTTTATCTACAAGAAGTCCTATTAACTTTTGGTTGACATTGCAAACTACAATGCGACTAAAATTTGTCAATTCTGTATAACAATTTTTTAAAATTTTTTTTATATCAATTACAGGGACGATATTACCCCTTAAGTTAATAACCCCCAAAACAAAATTTTCGGCATTCGGAAGACGAGTTACCAATACTGGTTTTAAAATTTCATTTACTTTTAAAAT
>JBKBRY010000043.1:0-14215 GCA_046291925.1 Leptonema sp. (in: bacteria)
TATAAAAATTGATTTGCTTTATAAATGAAAAAAAAGTATTTTTGATAATGTATGCAGTTTGCAACAAGGCTTTATGAGGCGTTTAAGGATGAGCCGGAGAAGGCAAAGGTTTTGTTAGAGTTTGCGGAGGCAGTAGAAAGGTCTTTTGAGATTTTTCCTAAATTGGCAACAAAAGATGACGTAGAGAAAACCAAATTAGAACTAGAGTACCAAATCAAAAAAATACAGTTTCGGATCAAGGTTTTAGAGGGTAAGTTTGAGGCAAGGTTTAAAGAAATCGAAGGGAAAATTGAGACAACCAAGAAGGAATTAGAAGGAAAAATCGAAGTAGTTCGTTCTGAGTTAGAGTTAAAGATAGAGAAGACGAAGAGTTCTCTGCTTAAGTGGTCATTTTTATTTTGGTTGACTCAGATGGCAACTCTTTTTGGTATATTTTTTACTATATTGAGGAGTTTGAATCGATAGGTATAGCTATATAGAAGTTTATGTCGCATTTATGGGTTTTGATTCTCAAAAAATTTTCAGTGTGATAACTATCACAAAAAAGGGAGAGGTTTGCTTTTGGGTGCAAGCCTTTGGATACCCTTTAAACTTGTTTGCTTTGGCTATTTTGGATTATTAGCTGGGATAACTATCCGAGGTTTTCCCATCTTAAAAATCTACAAAATAGATAGGAAAGCTAATGATTTCATCGAAAGATAGAGCATTCTAAAACATTTTTCATTCTTTATTGTTATAAAAAATAAAATTTTTTTATTTGTTTTCTTTATTTTTTTTTGTAAAATCTATTTTTATTACATTTTCCTGTTCTTGGGTGATTTTTTTTTGTTTGATTTTTTCTTCTGTTTCTAATACTAGGAATTGAACCAAAATTTGTCCTCGTTTATCAAAAAATCTAAAAATAGATTCATAAGGAATTTCTACGCTTTCCCATTTAGCAAAATTCATTTCGCAACTGATGGTATCTTCGTCCCAATTGAGATTCCTGTAACTATATGGACCCAAAACAAGAATCATTCCTTCTTGCTTCTCTAAGTCTGTAAGACCTCGACTCCCTATAACCAAATTGGGGTGATTCCAACAATGGATATAAAAAGTTTCTGAGTTTTCAAGAAGTATTTCGAATACTGATTTCTTTAATTTTTTGTTGTATTTTATATCTTCTTCTGAAAAATTTTTCATAGTTTACTTTCTTTTGATATAAATTACATTTAAATTTCGGTACACATCCCCTCGTCTATGAGAAAAAAAATTTTCAAAGATTTTAGGTTGATCTTCATAATCCAAATAATTAAAGGGGTCTATAATGTTGAACTTAGAAGAAATTTTCAGAGAATGCAATATAAATTCACTATTTTTCCATAAATCAAGCAAATATTTCCCATCTAGTTCTAATCTTTCTGAATAAGGAAATAAATCAGCAACTTCTTTACCTACTTCGTAGATTTTTCCAGGAATGTAAATACCTGGGAAAATTGTAATTGGATAACCAATCACTTCTTCGTAATCTTTTTTTTGTATTTTATGTTCAAAGATCCTTTGCTCTAAAGTATGAGCAGCCATATGGAATGCATTCTGAAGGATTCCTCTTGCAAGACCACGCCAACCACAATGCAAAATTCCTACCAAGACCTCTTTTTTTTGAGGGTGGGAATGAAAAAACAAAGGTAAACAATCCGCTGTACGAATGCACAAAAGGGTGTTTTCTAATTGAGTAAAGGCACCATCAACTTTTGAATATAGAACAGTCGTATTCTTAGAAATATCGTATTCTGTAATTTTTATACAATCAAAACCATGTACCTGATCAAAAAAAAAATTCTTTCTTTTGGTATCTGAAAATAATCAGACAAAAATTCTTTTTCTTGGATTCTTAAATTTTCTTTTGTTTTTATAAAATTCAATAAAGATTTACCAAAAACATAGGCTTCTACACGATGATTGATATAAGTTCGTTCTGGTATCATATCAACTTCTTCTTGACAAAATTACTAAAACAGGAGTACCCGTAATTAAGGAAATAATAAAACTAATCAAAAAATATAAATATTCAGAAAATATAAAATATCCTATTGATAGCATAAAGGATAGAATTCCAATATTTCCTAATATCCATAAAAACAAATCCTTTAAAAAAGGTTTTAGAGAAGTTTTCCCAGAAATAGGCTTCCACCATCCATAAGGTTGCACTTTTTTAAAAAAATATTCTAATGTATCTCGATCCGATGGCTTTGTCAACATAGTTACTGCCAAACTTATGCAAGTGCTTACCATTGCAATCAAAAATAAAATGGTTTCTGAATTCCAATGAGGAAAAAAACCATAAAAAAATAGGGAAAGAATAAAAGAAGAAATCATACCCGAAAGTTCTGTATAAGGGTTTACCCTCCACCAAAACCATCGAATCATTTGGGGAATTCCAATCCCAGCCGAAATAGAAATCAAAAATTTCCAAGCATCAGAAATGGTATTCATTTTGCTTGCAACCCATAAACCAATGATAGCCATCAAAAGAATTCCCAGTTTGCTCATTCGGATCAATTCTTTATCTGAAGCTTTAGGTTTTAGAAATCTTTTATAAAAATCGTTAGCTATATAAGAAGCTCCCCAATTTAAATGGGTTTCTGCTGTACTCATAAATGCAGCAAATAGCCCCATTACCAAGATTCCTTTCCAAATACTACCAGAAAAAAATACTTCTATCAAAACTGGAAATACCAATTCTCTATCTTGCAAAACCAACTTGCACCATTCAATTGTACACTGATTTTCTTCTTTAGGGAAAAGTACCAACCCTACAAGTCCTATAAAAACCCAAGGCCATGTCCGAATTACAAAATTTGCAAAAGAAAACCAAAGAGCTCCCAATTGAGCATCTTTCTCGCTTTTAGCTGTATTCATTCTTTGTAAAATATAACCAGTACCATCTGAGTAGTACTGAGCCCACCACTGAAAAGAAAAATAAACGAACAGTACGAAACCCATTTCTCTAAAATCAGGTAAGAAAGATAAAATTTTTTCAGAATCTGTAGGATAAATCTCTAAAATTTTGGCTTTTAAAGTTTGTATGCCTCCTATATTGTTTACTGCATAAAAGGCAAAAAAAATAGAACCACCCATAGCTACTACAAACTGAAGCATATCATTCAAAATCCCTCCTCTTACACCAGAAAAAGAAGCATAAAGAATCACAATTAGAACCAGAACTAATAAAACCAAAGTTTGGCTATAATCCCCAATCAGTAAGGAATCAGGGTATAGAGAACGAAACCATTCCAAAGAATGTTCTGTATCGATAAATGGAATCAAAATTTTTTTTATTGATAAAAAGACCCATCCTAATATGATTCCATTCAACACTATAGAAAAATAAAATGCTTTTATAAATCTTAAAATAGAAGCTTCTTTTCCTGAATATCGAATTTCTGTAAATTCCACATCTGTAATGATTTGGCTTCTCCACCACATCTTAGAATAAAAAATAGCAATTGTAACATAAGTAAGAACCCAACTCCACCAAAACCAATTCCCAGAAATTCCTTTATTGGCTGTAATCCCAGCTACAGCAAGAGGTGTATCTGCGGAAAAAGTAGTAGCAACAAGAGAAGTACCAACCCAGATCCAACTATAGTCTCGATTAGCCGAAAAAAAACTAAATAAATTTTTACTTGCCTTCGTTCTTTGGAAAAAACCTATTGCAACTACAACAAAAAAATAAAATAAAAGAATCCCATAATCCAATATGTTGAACTTTAACATAAGGAAGACAGTTTTTTATTCCAAATATAAAGCCGAGTTTTTTTTACTTTTAGCTACAATCCTTTGGGGAAGTACATTTACAATTACCAAAATAGTATTGAATGCATTTTCTCCCTTAGGTATTTTATTTTACAGATTTTATATAGCATTTTTTCTTCTTTTTTTGTTTTTAAGTATAAAAAAAAAATTGAAATTAAATTTCGTAATCATTTCTTACGGTTTTTTATTAGGAATTTTAGGTTTTCTTGGATATTATTTACAAACTTATGGATTGATGTTTACAACTCCTTCTCGCTCTGCTTTTTTTACTCAAACCTTTATAGTTTATGTATATTTTATAGAATTGTTTATATTGAAAAAAAGAATTGATAAAAACCAATGGACAAGTTTGGTTTTAATTCTTTTGGGTGCTTACTTTATGCTTTTTGAGTTTTACTTGCCATGGCATTTGTTTTTTACAGAAACCCTTACCCTTAAAGGAGATTTGTTCACGATTGCTTCTGCCCTTTGTTTCGCATTATATTTGATTGTAATTAATTATATCAAAGAAGATTTTTTGAATGTTTTGTTAGTTCATTTTTTCTTTATTTTTAGCATATCTTTTTTCTTTACTCCTATTTTGGATTTGAATCATTATATGTTTGAATTTTTTCTTATTTTAATTCTCTCTATTTTAGGTACTTTGTTTGCCAGTCTTATTATGTTCCTGTACCAACCAAAACTGAATCCAATTAAAGCAAGCATTCTATATTCTTTAGAACCTGTATTTGCATTTTTTTTTAGTTCCTTATTGATAAATTTAAAATACACTTTTGGCGAACTATTAGGAAGCTTATTAATTTTTATAGGATCTCTATTCGGTGCTTTTAAAAATTCCAAAAACATTGATAAGGAAATATAAATCATTTTTTAAAATTCTAAAAGAAATTGACAGGAGAAAAAAGATTTGGTATAATTATAGATTATGAGTTCCTTAGATTTAGTAAAATATTTAAAAACAAATCCTAAGATAGCTCTTGTAGGAGCCACGAATGATAAAACTAAATATGGAAACATTATCTTGCATGATCTTATAAATAAAGGCTATCAAGTCTATCCTGTTAACCCTAGGGCAAAAACAATCGATGGTGTTCCTTGTTACAAAAATATAGAAGAACTCTCAAAAGAAGTAGACATAGGATTGGTGGTTTTTGTAGTACCTCCGAAAATAACAAATGAAATTTTGCCTTCTTTGAAAAAGCTAAATTTAAAAAAAGTGTGGATACAACCAGGAGCGGGAGATGAAGTTACGAGAAACCTATTAGAAGAAAACGAATTTGAATACATGATGGATGCTTGTGTAATGGTAATGTCTAGATAAAAATGTTTTTTACAAAAAAACCAAAAAATAAAGATAGGGATTTGCTCGAGTTAATTGATATTCCCGTTTTGGTAGTTTCGGCTTATCCCTATACGGTTATAGAGTATAATTTTGCATTAGAGCGGATCTTTCCTCTAAATTATAATCTTGAACAGAATTTTTTAAAAGAACACAATTCTTTAATTTTTTATTTCGAAAGAATAAAAAAAGAAAAAGAAATCAAGACATATTTTACTTTAAAAATCCAAGACAAAGATCAAACAAAAGAATTGAATACTTTTCTTCATTTAACTTACGATAGTAAAAACTCCCATATAATATGCTTTTTCTACCTATTGGAAAACTATAAAACATCCTTATACGAAATTTTAGCAAACCAAACACCTATCGGTATCGCTGTACACCAAGATCAAAAAGTAGTGTATATGAACCCCTATGGTTTAAAATTATTAAACTACGAGACAGAAAAAGAAGTTTATAAAAAAGATATTTTTGAGTTTATTGAAGACAACTATAAAGATACAGTAAAAAAAAGAATCGGAAATATTTATGCAAAAGATTTAAAAGCCCTTCCTTTACACGAAGTGTTTATTACAAAAGATAAAAAAAAAATTCATGTAGAAGTTCAAGCTAAAAAAATTCTATGGAACCATACTCCTTCTGTTTTAGTTATTTTTAAAGATATTACAGAAAATGTACATAAAAAAAATTTTTCGGAAAGTTTGGTATCTTTTTTTGAAAAAATTCTTAAAGAAAAAAATATTCGTATCAGTATAAAAGATTTATTAAAAACATTTCAAAATATTATACAAGGAAACTTGGTATGTATTTGGTTTTCTGATTTTTTAAATATCGAAAATATGGAAGAAGTTGGTGAACATGAAAAACGTACTATTTATATAGAATCTACTTTAGAAAAAGATATTCACGAAACTTATATAAAAGATTTACTTTACACTAAAAATTCACCATTATACAATTGTATCATCTCGAAAAAACCCATATTTATAAAAAATTTTATTCAAGAAATCAGCGATTTAGAATTTAGAGAAGCTTTTATGCAAAATAAAATTCATCATTATTGGTGTATGCCCCTTTTAAGTAGCGAAGGAAATATCATTGGGATTCTAATCAATTACTACGGATTTGATGAAAATTTAAAACAATTTTCTGTAGAATATTTGTTTCAACTTTCTTTCTTGTGTGCCTTATTGTTAGAACGAGAAAAAATCGAAAAAGAAAACTTTTGGCTATCAGAAATTACAAGAGATAGTTACGATGGTTTAATTTTAATGGATCCTGAATTGAAAATTTTATGGTACAATCAAAAGATTTTAGAATTTTTCCCAATAATCAAAGATAAAATCAAAACAAATGTAGAAATTTCTTTAATTCTAAGAAGCATTTTATCCGATACGACCTACGAAAGAATATTTAAAAAAATATTTCTTAAAGAACCTTTTAAAGAAGAGTTTCAATTGGTTGATTCCAATAATAAAAAAGCATTTTTTTTAGTTCTATTTAAAGAATTAAAAAATACTCAGAATCTTATATCAGGTTTTTATTTGACTTTTCGTGACATTACAAGAGAAATGGAATATGAACAAAAATTAATCGAAGCCAAATCTATTGCAGAACAAAACGCAAAAGCAAAATCCCAATTTCTTGCAATTATGAGTCATGAAATTCGAACTCCTTTAAATGTGATTGTTGGAATTATTGAATATCTTTCTAAAAATAATACCGACAAAGCTATTGAAGAAGATTTAAACCTTCTAAAAACCTCATCTGAACATTTATTAAATATCGTGAATAATATCTTAGATTACAGTAAAATAGAATACAACAAGTTAGAAATACAAAATCAACTATTTTCCTTAGAATTATTCTTAGAAAAACTTGTCAATATTTGCAAATTACAAGCAAAGCAAAAAAATATCATTTTTGAAAGTTCAATTGATCCCAATTTGCCAAAATCCATTTATGGAGACAAAATCCGTCTTAATCAAATCTTATTGAATCTTTTATCCAATTCGTTTAAATTTACAGAACAAGGTAAAAAAATTCAATTGATAGTTACCAAAAAAGAAGTAAAATTCGACAAAGCCATAATTGATTTTTGTATAAAAGATGAAGGAATTGGAATTCCAAATACAATGCTTAACAAGATTTTTGAACCTTTTACACAATTGGATTCCGATCCTTCGAGAAAATCCTATGGTACTGGTTTAGGATTGGCAATTACAAAAAAGATTGTTGAATTACTTCAAGGAGAAATTTTCATAGAAAGCGAAATTCATAAGGGAACAAAAATTAATATAATCCTTCCCTTTAAAATGTCAGACGACGCAATTGCAGTAGAAGAGAAAAAAACTGTAAGAGAAAACTTATCTTTTGCAAAATTACTTATTGTAGATGATTATGAACCCAATCTTTTGATAACAAAAAAGTTCTTAGAACTATGGAACATCCAATGCGATACCTGTACAAGTGGCGAAGAGGCAATCCATAAAGTAAAAGGGAATTCTTATTCAATGATTTTATTAGATTTGCATATGCCAGGTATGGATGGATATACAACAGCTCAAAAAATAAGAGAATTCAATAAAGAAATCCCCATCATTGCGGTCACAGCCACCACAATAGAGGAGTACAATGCTAAAATTCAAAAGGATGAAATCAACGATATCATTATTAAGCCTTTTAAACCAGAAGAACTAATCAAAATTATCAAAAAATTTATAAATACTTAGGAAATAATTCTAAAGGATTTTTAAATTTATAATTTTTTTTATATTCCAAATGTAAATGAGGACCCGTTGAAAATCCAGTATTCCCTGTGTATCCTATTATCGTATTTTTGGCTACGTACTGCTTTTTTTGAACATTGAATTTTGATAAATGTGCAAACAAAAATATTTCTTTGGTTTCTTTATTATGTAAAACAATGGTATTACCATAACCTTTTTTATAACCTACAAAAATAATGGTTCCCTCAATAGGGCTATAGATTGGTGTATGGATTTTCGTTTGGATATCTATTCCATAATGAAATTCATTTTTTTTTGTAATAGGGTTTTGCCTCCAACCAAAAAAAGAAGTGATTTTCCCCTCGTTAATGGGATAGATATACTCTAAAGTTTCTTTCGAAGAAATTTGCGAAGAATCCTTCCCTTTAGAAAAGGAACTATGATAAAGACTAAGTTTTTTTTCCCCCGGATAAAAATAAAGAATTTTCGTTGAATCTTTTATTTTAAGATTTATTTTCATAAAATTAGAAGGGGAGTCTTCGATTCGAGAGCTAAAAAAACCTCTGTGATTAGAAAGTAAAATTTCATTATCTTTTTTAAAATCCTCAACGGAATAGTTCAAAATAATCCGATTTAAAGAAATTAAAGTGGTATGATCCAAATGAGATTTTGCTAAAATATAATAAAAATCCTCTTTTTCTTTAACTTTATATCTATAGATTTTAAGATTTGTTATTTTTCTCTTGTTTACATCTTCTTTTATGTTTTCTTTAACTTCTTTTATAAAAAGAGAAACAACCTCAGAATCAGAGAAATTGTTTATTGTTGGCATATGAGAAAGCTCAATCTCATAAGTTTCTAATTGATTTGACTTTAAAGATAATACAATAAAAAAATATGCAATTATCATAAACCACATAATAACAACATCGGAAGGTTTTTAAACTCTACTAAATAAAGAATTGAAAGACTAAATAGAAAAAATCTTTTGGCAATAATGAAAAGTCTTCTTTATTTGGTTCCTTTTTTTTTTGTTTGCCATATTCTATTAGCAAATGATTTTTATAGTTTTGAATCTACAGAAAATTTAGAAACTTCTAAAAAAAGAATCGAAGAGATCTTAACCAAAATCGATCAAGATAACTTTACTATGATAGACGAAACTTTAGGATTTCATTATAGTTGGATTTCTCGCTGGTATTCTCCTTTTAGTTATAAAATTTATTTAACTACATTAGAAAAACAAAAAAAGATTACTATTATACGAATAGAAGGCAATGGTGGTGATGCCCTTTCTTTAAGAACAATTTTTTATCATGAAAAGCTCAGCAAAGAAGAACTAAAGGATTTCAAATTTGTTTCTATTTCAAGTAAATATCATCTTTTTGGGGGAACACTGAACTTAATCCACCCTGCTTTAGGAATTCTCTATGCTGGTTATGATTCTCCCTCTTTAACAGAAAACCAAATGTGGTCTAGAAGTATATGGTATTTTGTAATAGATTCATTTCTAATTTGGGCTGGTGGGAGAAACTGGTTTAAAAATAAATGGGATCCTGCGAAGTACTCCGGAAATATTCTTGGCACAATGCTATTGATTAGAACTATTTCTGGGGTACAAAATTTTAATTTAATTCGTGGACATAATCGATTTTATAGATTAGAATATACTTTCCCCATAGATTTATATTGAATGGTATTGGATATACATTACGAAGATAACCATATCCTTGTAGTCAAAAAACCCATTGGAATTTCCACACAACCAGATAGAAAAAATTCTCAGAACCTTTTAGAGGAACTAAAAAACCACCTTAAAAAAACAAAAAACAAAGAGAACCCCTACGTTGCCTTAATTCATAGATTGGATAGAAATACTGGTGGCATTATGCTTTTCGCAAAAACATCGAAAGCAGCTTATAGGTTATCAAATCAATTTAAAAATAACCAAGTAAAAAAAAAATATTTGGCACTTACAAAAAATATCCCAAACCTTGGAGAAAAAGGAATTATGCAAAATTATTTAATCAAAATAGAATCCAAAAGGATGGCAAAACTAAGTACGAAAGAAAACCCAAAAGCAAAGTTTTCAAAATTAAAATACGAAATGATAGAAAAGATTGTATATTTAGATCAAACCTACTATAAGTTTTTAGTATCTCCAGAAACAGGGAGGTTTCATCAAATTCGAGTTCAATTTTCTATACACAATGCACCTCTATTGGGAGACAGAAAATACGGAAACGATAAAACAACACCCTACCCTGCATTATGGGCATACGAAATTTCATTCATTCATCCAACCTTAAAAAAAGAAATGACTTTTCAAATAGCTCCACCCAAAAATTGGCCTTTCTTTATAACAACTTCAGATATATTTGAATCTTAGAAAAAATTCTTTATTTTAGCTTTTTCTAAAAATTTATGATTTTAAGATATTTTTAATTGAAAATTTCGAATACCAACGTGATTTTTTCATATTAAAAAAATTGCTTTAATTTTTAATGGATTTCTATGTATTTTTGTACTTTACTTATTCTTTTTAAGATTTTTTTTGGTTTTACTGATTTGAATTATAAACCAATCATAAGGAGAATGCATTGGCAACATTAAGAAAACCTAGGCATAAAATATGTAGATATGCAGGATTTTGTTTATTTGGAGATCCCAAATGCCCTTCGATAAAAAGACCTTTCCCGCCCGGACATAGACCTAAGAGTTTACGCAAAAAGAAATCCCCTTACGGTGAACAACTCTTAGAAAAACAAAAATTAAGATTTTATTACGGGTTAATGGAAAAGCAATTTTATAGAACTTTCGAAAAAGCAGCAAGAATGCATGGCAATACAGCCGATAACTTTTTAAAACTCTTAGAAAGTAGATTAATGACTGCAGTTTACAGGTTATGTTTTGCCAAATCTATTTTTGATGCAAGACAATTAATACGTCATGGTCACATTATGGTAAATGAAAAAAGAGTTACCATACCTAGCTATTCCTTAAAGGTGGGTGATGTAATTGGTGTAAAAGAAAGCTCAAGAAAGTTAGAAAGAATCCAAGAATCCTTAAAAAGACTTGAGGATAAAATAAAACCCGTTCCTTATTTAGAAATTCTTGAGGATGGATATTCAGGTAGATTTTTAGGTATTGAAAACATAAGCGACATACCTATCGATCCTAGGATTAATATTCAAAAAATCGTTGAGTTTTACAGTAAGTAATTGATGTCCCCTATCCTTGGGGATATCCTTATTGTTTATAGAAAAAGCTATAAAAAAAAGTGTTTTGTAAAATTTTTCTAATTTTACGATTTATCATCAAGAAATAAGCTGGATGGTAATAAATTCATATCTTTTAATTCTTTTGTATTGATTCCTTCTTTTAATTCTTGAATAAATTTTAAAAATTGATCGGAGGGAACTTCTTGGATAACCTCCCCAGTTCGAAAATTATATACTCTAACTTTAATTTTTCCTGTTTCTTCATCTACTAAGTAAGAAAATTTAATATTTTCTTCAAAAAGGGAGTTATGATTGGTAATCCAATGGTGGATTTTTTCCAATTGTTTTCTATGATTCTCTTCATTTGAAACTATTTCTTTTTTATAAACTTCAATAGGTATATCCTTATACCTTACTAATTTATAAACCTCCATGTTCTACCTCCATTACTCCTATTATCGTAATAAAAACGGGAAACTTAACTTAAGGAAAGAAAATAAAAAACAATACAAACGTTGAGTGTACAAAATCTTTTTTTATTTTTTTAATGCATTTTTCATTCGAATGAGTTTACCTCTAAGCCGTAAAATTGCCTTTGTATGCAATTGGGATACCCTACTTTCTGTAACTTCGAGCACTTCTCCAATTTCTTTTAAAGTTAAATCTTCGTAATAATATAGTACAATTACTTTTTTTTCTTTGTCGGGTAGTTGTTTAATGGCTTCCACTATCACATTTCGGATTTCTTCTTTTTCTATGATATTTTCGGGATTTAAAGATTCGGAAGATTCAATAGTATCTAAAAAAGAAAGCTGGTCATTTTCTTCTCCAGAAAACCATACATCATTTAAAGAAATGACACTTGCCCCAGAAATTCTAGAAAAAAGTTCTTGTAATTCTTGGTTGGAGATTCCCATTTCTTTTGCAATTTCTTCGTCATCTACTGAATGTCCTAATTTATTTTCTAAGGTTTGTATTGTGGCTTCTAACTGCTTAGCTTTTTGTCTGAGAGTTCGAGGTACCCAATCCATATTTCTCAATTCATCAAAGATGGAACCTCGAATTCTTGTCATTGCATAAGTTTTAAATTTTATATCTCTTTCGGGATCATATTTTTCTATTGCATCCAATAATCCAAAAGAACCATAACTTACTAAATCATCAAATTCTACTTGCTGAGGCATACCAATTGCAATTTTCCCTGCTACATACTTTACCAAAGGGGCATATTTGATAACAAAATATTCACGAATCTCCATATTTTTTGTTTTTTTGTATTCTATCCAAAGTTCTTTTTCGTCTTTATTTTTGTATTTTTCTAATATTTTTTTCTTGTGGATAGACATAGAAATTTTCCTTATGAATCATCCTTGGATAACATGGTTCTTATTGCCTGTGCCATTAATTTAGGTTCATTTTTTATGGAAACTTTATTTACTATAATATGATCCCCAAAGTGTTTGGTTTCTGATTTTATATCATTTTCAGAAGAAGGAATTGAAGTTGCTTCTGGCTCTACCACTTCTTCTTTGATGTCTTCGTTGGTTTCCTCTTCTATAGACTCTCTATTCACATCAAATTCAGATTCCTCTAAAACTTCAAAGCTTCTTTTGGATACCGAAGAGTTGACATTAAAAATTTCTAAAAGTTCTGGAACTCTTTTACTTAAAATCTCATAAACTACAAAACCAATTCCTGCACCAACAATACTGGAAAATGCAAGATTCAACAAAATAGAAATCAAAGAATTACCAGAAAAAATAGAAAACAATAAAGAAATCAACAAACATAATATTGCAAACACAACAATAAAATTAATTTTTAACTTTTCCATTTTAAATTATTTTTTTAATTGAATTAGTTCTAAAAAAGAATGTTTTAGAATTTTTTCAAGAATTTTATTGTGAATTTTGAAAGATTTGCAAAAATTTATCAAAAAAACCACTTACGCCACCACTAACTTCCTCTTCTTTTATATTTAAAATTCTCTTTGCAATATGTAAAATGCAAGAGGAACTTTTTGCATTGGGATATGCTACAACTAAGGGTCTTTGAGTCATAATGCTTCTTTGAACCAAATCTTCTTTATAAATAAAACCCAAACTTTCTACTTCCATATTCAAAAACTGGTTTGACAAATGTATAATTCTATCAGAAATTTTTTTTGCTTGCATTGCATTCTCTACTTCGTTAACAATCAATTTGATTCTCTTATCTCGTTTATTAATAGCAATACTTTTGATCATTCCATATGCATCTGCAATTGCTGTAGGCTCAGGCGCCGTGATCACTATAATCTCGTCGGCTGGTTTCAAAAAACCTAAAACATTTTGTCCAATTCCAGCACCCGTATCTATTATCATATAATCATAGTGATTTAGGCTTTCCAAATCTTTAAGGAAACCTTCTCTTTGAGACTCATTAAGATTTGCTAACTGAGAAATTCCATTAGCCCCTGCAATAAAATCGATTCCAAAATGGGTAGAGATCACTACTTCTTTTATTTTCTTTTTCCCTTTAAAAACCTCGTAAATATTGTGTTCTGGTATAATACCCAATAAAACATTTATATTCGCTAATCCTAAATCTGCATCCATTAAAAGGACTTTTTTCCCTAACTTAGAAAGGATAATGGCCAGATTTACAGAAAAAGTGGTTTTTCCAACACCACCCTTTCCAGAAGTAACAGCTATCACCTTGGTTAAAGGGGTAGTTGGATTAATTTTTTCTTGTTTAGCCATTTCTTCGGAGTTAGGATTCGAAATAAAAGGCTCTTTTTCCATTTTATTATAACCTTGTATCATTCTTAATTTTGCTGCTTGATCAGTAAATATCATAGATTTACCTCTTTTTTTATTTTACAGTATCATTTGTTCCACTAATTTTTCAACAGTTATTTCCATTATATCTTCCGGTACATTTTGTCCATTCATAAGAAATGAATACGGCTTTTTTATTTTATCGGCTAATTCAACAAAAAAACCAGAAATTTTTACTTCATCCAAACCTGTTAAAATAATTTTATCGAAATTAATTTCACTAAAAAAATCAACAAATTTCTTTATGACATCGTACCTCATGGTAGCTGAAAGAACAAGATGGATTTCTTTTGTTTCTGATACATC
>JBKBRY010000044.1:0-13098 GCA_046291925.1 Leptonema sp. (in: bacteria)
TTGAATTAGAGTCACCAAATTCCATTTTGCTTACATCAATAATTTTAATGCCATTAGTACCAAAACTTGTATCAATAACTCCATTGGTGTCAAAGCGAGCAACGATAAAGTCTAATTCATTAGAAGCATCACAACTCGAATCAGTGTTTTTATCGATACAAGCAGTGCCAACCAAAAGGATTCGTCCTAAAGAGTCTACTGCCATATCCATCTTATCAATGGCAGCACCAAAAACATACCCACTCATATATCCATTGGCTTCCCCTGCATCATTGTTGGTTCCATTTTCTCCATTGATTCCAAAATTCGGATCCTTTTCTCCATTAGCGGGTTGGAATACCACTCCTCCACCTGAACCTGTACCACCACCTGATCCCGTATCTCCTCCTGAACCTGTATCTGTTACTAAATTCGAAGAACCAGAATCTCCACCAAGCAAAAATAGCCACCATGGAAAATTTTTCTTTGATTTACTACATCCTAATCCTAATATAAAAATCAAAACCAAAAGAAAAAGCTGTTTCCCTTTGGAATCCATAGTCAGCCTCATTTTATTTCATTTGACGTAATTTTTGTAATTCTTTAAAATTTTTTTTAATTTTTTTATTATTAGGATTTTATCTCTTATTTGATTATTTTAAATTATATGGCTTGATATTCAGCCTAAAAAAATATCTTTTGTATCTCTTGGATCCGTGTTTTTATTTTTTCTTTTCCTAACAAAAAAAATAGTACAGGGAGCTCTAAACCATGGACTTTTCCAGTTGTAAAAATCCGAATTGGCATATATAGATGCCTTCCTTTACATTGGGCACGTACCCCACTTTCTTTGATTATATTCGAATACTCTTCTATACTTTCTTCTTTCATTTCTTCTAATAAGTTTATAAATTCTTGAATTAATTTTTTTATATTAGGGAATTCCTTTTCTAATTTTTTTAGTTCTTCCCTCGCTTCTTCGGAAATCTGGATTTTTTCTGTACTCAATTCTAAGACATAGTCTACTGCATCCTCTAAAGTAACCAAATACTCTTTTACAGAAGAAAAGATTTGTTGAATTTTTTTTTCGTCTTTTTCTATCAGATTTCTTGTCTTACTGTCTTGCATCAAAAATTCTTTTGCTAAAAAATAGACTTTTTCTTCTGGTAAATATCTTATGTATTTTTGATTCATCCAATTTAGTTTGGTTTTAGGATTGATCATTTTTTTTAATTCTTCTTTAGAAATTGGTATTGGATTGGATTCTTCTTCTGTATTTAAAACTTCTTCTTCTTTTGATTCTTTTTTATCCACTAAAAAGAAATCAAACATAGCAGGACTTTTGGAACAGCGGTACACATCAAATTTTCTGAATAATTCACCATTAGGCATAAATTCTACACCATCTTCGGGATACCAACCTAACAAAGACATATAATTTACCAATGCCTCAGGAAGATAACCTAAATCTTTAAAAAAGAGAATCGATGTTGCTCCTCTTCGCTTAGATAATTTTTTTTTGTCAGTTCCTACAATTTCGGATATATGAGCATATTCAGGTAAAGGCAACCCAAACGCTTTATGGATTAATATTTGTCTTGGAGTATTGGATAAATGCCCTACACCACGTATTACATGAGAAATTTTCATTTCGTAATCATCAATTACAACAGCATAATTATACGAAGGAAATCCATCAGATTTTACAATAATAAAATCGCCTATAAGGCGGGAATCGAATTTGACTTTTCCCTGCACAATATCATTGACTACAACTTCCTGTGGTTCAACCTTAAACCGTATTGCATAAGGAATGTTTTTATTAATTTTTTCTTGGATTTCTTTTTCGGATAAATTTCTACATTTACCATCATATACATGAGGAATACCTAATTTTTTGGATCTTTCTTGTTTTGCTTCCAACTCCTCACTAGTACAAAAGCATCTATAAGCCAATCCCTTTTCTAAAAGATACTCTGTATATTTCTTATAAATACTAAGACGTTCTGATTGTCTATAAGGACCATATTTGCCCCCCTCCTTAGGTCCTTCGTCTGCTTTAATTTGTAGCCACTCCAAAGCGTCTAAAATCATTTCTTCCGATTCCTTTGTGGATCTTTCTTGATCTGTATCCTCGATACGAAGGACAAAAGAGCCTCCTTTTGCTTTTGCATACAAATAATTGAATAATGCTGTCCTTGCACCTCCTATGTGTAAATATCCCGTAGGCGAAGGAGCAAATCTTGTTCTTATTTCCATTTTTAACCTCTTTAACGAATCTCTTTAATTTTATTTTTTAAATCAATCTCAAAAATATGAAATACAACCTCGTATACATCTTCTTCCCGATTTTTTTTAATATAAACAAATCTACCTTTAGTTTTTATAAAATCCATTATCTTTTGTTTACCATAGGGGCTTATATTACGATACATAAAAGGTTCCAAACTAATATAGTAATAAGAAATCTCTAAAATTTCTTTTTTTGCCACATTTAGAGCTTCTTCATAAGAATCGGCTTTTATTTTTATATATATCTGATAAGTAGAGCTAGAAATCAAACCCGTTTCTTTAAACTCATTTGGAATTTTAAAACTGTCTAAATTTTTAGTATCTATAAAATAAACGTTTTTACTAAGGCAATTTAGAGAAAATAGGAATCCAAAAATAACAAAAATCTTTCTGACCATGCTTTACAAAAATCATTTTTTTTCTTTTCTAAGACTAAGTCATCTATTTTATAGTCCTTATTTGAATTCAACAACAAATTTTTAATAGAATTGATTTTTAAATCCTTATAACCACAAGGATGGATATATTCAAAAGTCCTCAGATCATTTGTAAAGTTGATCGCAAGTCCAGAAGAAGTAAAACCTTTTTTGATTTCTAATCCAAAAGAAACAATTTTTTCTCCTAAATTCGTATATAAACCAGGCATTTCTAAGTTGTAGTACAAGCTTATGGAAAAAATTGCACCAATCAAATCTTTAGTTATCACTACTATAGCATTGATAAAATCAGAAATTCTGATTTGTCTTTTTTTTAAATCTATATGTAAATAAATAATGATTTGATTTTTTTCGTGGGCAGTTAAATCTCCACCTCTTTGGGTATAGTGAATTTCTATGCCTTTTCTTTCTAACCATTCCTTAGGAAATTTAAAGCTTTCTTCTTTGTATTGAATTCCTGCTGTAATCACAGGATAATGATCACAAAAAATCAAATTCTCTATTCTTTTTTTTCGAAAATACTTTGCAAGTGTTTGGTATTTTTTATATGGTAATGTTTTATTATAAAATATTTTTATAGTATTTTTTAAATTTTGATTTTGCATTAGCTTTCTTGTATTAAAGGTACAAATCGAACAGGAATGATTTTCTCTTCGAGAAATTTTTCTTGGGTTATTCTTTTAACTTTTAATAAATCTTGCAATACCACCCCTACAGGAAGTACCAGAATTCCTCCTATTTTTAATTGTTTCTTCCAATTCTCTGGTATTTTTACAGGAGCTGCTGCAGAAAGAATTCTATCAAAAGGTGCATATTCTTGTAATCCTTCTACTCCATTCTGAGAAAAAAAATGAACATTTTTTATGTTAAATCTCTTAAGATTTTTTTTAGCAAATTCCAAAAGTTCAGAATGAATCTCTATAGTATAGACTTCCTTTGCTAAGAAAGATAAAATAGCAGTTTGATAACCACTTCCTGTACCAATTTCTAAGATTTTTTCGTTTCCACACAATTCCAACAAATCAGTCATCAAAGCCACAATATATGGCTGAGAAATCGTTTGATTTTTACCTATATTCAAAGGACCATCCGTATAAGCGTAGGGTTTATCTTTTTCTCTAACAAAGTATTCTCTAGGAAATTTTCGCATAGCATCCAACACTTTTTGATTCGTAATTCCTCTAGATACAATTTGGGTTCGAATCATATCTTCTAAAGCATTCTTATTGTAAGGAAACTCGTGATTAATTAGATTTGACATATACGATTTTTTTATTTTTATTATTTTAATTATTACTTCCTTTATGGATAAAAATAATTTAATATCTAATACAATGGCAAGACTTTTTCGATTGGGAGAGACGGCCGGAAGAATAGGAATTACAATTTTAAAAAATTTACAAAATGAAAACCAAATCGATATAAAACAAATCACTAAAGTAGTTGAAAATCTATCTCGATTAAAAGGTGCTCCAATGAAGGTAGGTCAGATGCTTAGTCTTCACGAAGATTTGCTTCCTCCCGAAATCATAGAAATTTTTAAAATCCTCCAAAAAGATTCTAGTAGTATGAAGTTTCCAATCGTCAAAGAAATTTTGCAAAAAGAATTAAAATCTAAATATAATGATTTTGCTTTTATAGAAGAAAAACCTTTTGCTTCTGCATCCATTGGTCAAGTCCATAGAGCAAAATTAAAAAACAATGAAGAGGTTATATTAAAGGTTCAATATCCAGGCATAAGAAAATCCATTATTACAGATTTAAAAACACTTCAACTGATTTTAAATCCACTTTTTAAAGCACTTAGTTTGCCTTTTGATACGGTATGGGAAGAAATACAAGATAGACTCTTAGAAGAAACAAACTATAGACATGAATTGGAAAATTTAAAACTTTTTCATAATACATTCAAAATCGAAAATTTGATACTTCCAAAATTCTACGAAGAATATACCACTGAAGAAATATTGGTGTTAAGTTACGAAGAATCTATGCCTATCGATAAAACATTCTCCCTTAAAAATCTACACGAAAATTGGTTGTTGTTATTATTAAAATTAATCATCTTCGGATTTTATAAATATAAAATTTTACATGTAGATCCCAATATTGCAAATTTTGGATTTAGAAAAGATGGAACAGTGGTTTTGTATGATTTTGGTTGTATAAAAAAAATACCGGAAAGTATTTCCACCGCTTATAAAAACACCTCAATTGCCATTCTAAACAATGAATGGGATAAGGCAGGTCTTTATTTAAAAGAAGCTGGAATCCAAACGAAAATGGGAGAACCTTTAAAAAAAGAATTTTTACAACCCCATTTAGAAATTATACAAGAAATTTTCCCAGACAAAGAAACCTTTTTTGGAGAAGACGCTCAATTGTATAAAAAACTTCTTGATATTGCAAGAAACAATTGGACTTACGCTAGAGAACTAGACTTCCCTAAAGACATTTTATTTATCCATAGAAATTTAATTGGACATTTTGGGAATTTAAGAAAATTTAGAGTCAAAAAAAACTGGAAAAAAGTTTTTTTGGAATTAGTAGGGCAAACATGAAAACAGTACCCAAAAAATTATACTATTACTGGGACTTAGATCTATTTGGATACTACTATATCGAGATGTATCTAAGTAAGAAAAATTATTTAAAGAAAAAAAGGAAACTTTTTGTTGATTCTGTAACTATGATTCTTTCATTGGATAAAGAAATTGATAAAATGAAAAAATATTACGATATCATAATTCTATAAAAATGCAAATCATACCTGCTATAGATTTATACGAAAATAAAGTAGTTCGACTATACAAAGGAAATTATAATAACTACAAAATCTATTCAGAAAAACCCGAAGAGATCTTAAAATACCTCATTGACATAGGGATCCAAAGAATACATATCGTAGACCTAAACGCTGCAAGAAACGGGGATACTAAAATTAATCAAAAAAGCATTGAAAAAATTATTAAAGCAAGGCAAAATACAATTTTAGAAATTGGCGGAGGTATTCGAACAAAAGAAATAATCCAACAATATATCAATGTATTTAATTATTTAATTTTAGGTACCATTGCAGTAAAGCGAATGGATTTTATCGAAGAAATCTTACAAGAATTCCCAAAAGAAAAATTTATAATAGGAGTAGATACAAAAAATGAATCCATCTATATTTCGGGTTGGGAAGAAAATTCCAATTTATTTTTATTTGATTTTTTAACTAAGATACAAGAATGGGGGATAGAACAAATTATTTTAACAGATATACAAAAAGACGGAACCTTAGAGGGACCCAATATACCTTTACTAAAAAAAGTCTTAGAGAATGTGAATTTAAAAATCATTTCCTCAGGAGGTGTCTCTTCTAAAGAAGATGTATTAGAACTCAAAAAGCTTAATCACCCAAACTTAATTGGAGTTATCATTGGTAAAGCCTTTTACGAAAAAAAATTGAATTTAAGAGAAATTCTATAACCAGACCCAATAGATAAATCCTAACACTTAAAGGATAACCAAACATATAGATCAATATACAATTTAAAAAGAAATTGACAAAAAAATTTTATAAAATATTTTTTATTTATGCCAAATGAAGAAATAGAGGAATTAGAAAAAAAAGTCATAGAATTACAAAAAAAAATCTATGATAAAAAAATACCCATTTTGATTCTAATGGAAACCAATTTAAAAAACAAGAGAAGTTTAAGAAAAGAAATTCATAAAGTTGTTTTAAACTTTGATCCTAGAGATTATAAACTCTATTCTTTTAAAGAAATATATAAAAAAAAATATTTACGATTTTTCCCTTTTTGGAAGCGAATCCCCTCATACGGAAAAATAACTATATTTGAAGGAAGTTATTACAAATTTTTCTTTAAATCTATTAAACAAACATCGATTAAAGATATTGAATACTTCGAAAAGCTTCTATATGACGAAAACTATCAATTTATAAAAATATTGATCCATAATCCTAAAAAAATTCAAAACAAATTTTTAAAAATTATACATCAAACAAATTATCCTTTTGCGAAATGGAATTTGATCCCTTATCAAAAAAATTCATTTTTAAAGGAAATTTATAAAGTTTTATTAAATTATTTTTCTGTATTTTTAGAAAGTAAAAAAGAAGATCTTATTCCAGAGACAAGATTAAAAAACCAAACAGAAACGAACCAAAAGGAGTATCTAAAGAAAATCAGTTTAAATCAAAAATTGACAGAAGAACAATATAAAAAACAACTCAAATATTATACAGAGAAACTTGCTAAACTACAAAAACAACTTATCAATAGAAAAATTCCAATGATTTTACTTTTCGAAGGATGGGATGCATCGGGAAAGGGAGGTCTTATAAGACGATTGGTAAAAAGCTTCGATCCAAGGTATTATGAATTGGTTTCCATCTCTGCCCCCAATGAAAGAGAAAAATCTTATCATTATTTATGGAGATTTTGGGTCCAATTGCCAGAAAAAGGTCACATTTTGATTTTTGACAGAACGTGGTATGGAAGAGTTTTGGTAGAACGAGTAGAAAAATTCTGTAACGAAATCCAATGGAATAGAGCATATCATGAGATTAACGAATTGGAAAGAATTTTAACTAAGGAATCCATTCTATTAAAATTTTGGTTGCATATTGACAAAGAAACTCAATATAAAAGATTTATAGAAAGACAAAACACTCCTCATAAACAATGGAAAATTACAGAAGAAGATTGGAGGAATCGAGATAAATGGGACTTATACGAAAACGCAATAGAAGAGATGTTCAGAAAAACAGATACAAAATACTGCCCTTGGCATATAATAGAATTCAACTACAAATGGTTTGGAAGGATCAAAGTATTTAAAACCATCATAGATGCTATAAAAGAAAAGTTATAAATTATTTATGGATAGCTTCTCCTATTGCATCCAATGCAGCTTCTTTAACTACTTCTATGAGATTTGGATGGGAGTGAAAGGATCTTCCCAAATCCTCGCAAGAACCTCCAAATTCCATAGCAACAATACATTCTCCTAATAATTCAGATGCATAGGGACCAATGATCGAAGCACCCAAGATCTGATCGGTTTTTTTATCGGATAGAATCTTAACCATTCCTTCTGTTTCGTTCATTCCTTTAGCTCTGCCATTTGCTTTAAACAAGAAAGTCCCTACGTTGTATTCAATCCCTAATTGTTTTAGTTGGTCTTCGTTTTTCCCCACCCAAGCAATTTCGGGCCAAGTATAAATTACATAAGGGCATAATTCGTAGTTCACATGACCATACATTCCTGCGATTAAATTCGCAACCATCACTCCTTCTTCTTCTGCTTTATGAGCTAACATGGGCCCCTCGATTACATCTCCAATTGCATATATGTTTTTTATGTTAGTTTCTAATGTTTTTGGGTTGACTTCTATCCTTTTTCTTTGATTGACTTTAACACCAACCCCCTCTAAATTCAATCCCTCTGTATATGGTTTTCGGCCTACAGCAAAAAGTATTTTTTCCGTTTCTAATGTTATTTGTTCTTTTTTATTATTTTCAATAACAGAAACTACAGAATTTTCCAAAATTTTTACATCTACAAGTTTATGCTCTAAGAGAAACTTCAAACCTTGCTTTTCTAAGTTTCTTTTTGCCATTTGCCTCATTTTACTATCCAAGCCCAATAATATATCAGGAAGCACCTCAACAATTGTTATATTAGAACCCAATCTACTCCAAACAGAACCCAATTCCAAACCAATGACTCCACCACCAACGATTAGCATGCTTTTGGGTATATGATTCAAAGACAAAGCATGATCAGATATAAGAACCTTATCACCATCGATACTTACATCCAATCCTACATCTTTCGGAGTTATCACAGTAGAACCAGTTGCTATAACACAATTTTTTGTTTCTATGATAGTAGTGTTTTCTTGGTTTTGAACTTGAATTAGGATTTTGCCTTGCTCATAAGAATAAAAGCTCCCTATGCCATTAAATACTTTGATTTTATTTTTGTTCATCAAATAACGAACTCCATCTGTTAGCTCTTTTACTACTTGGTCTTTTCTCTTCATCATTTGATCCAGATCGATTTTCACATCTTTTACAAGAATACCATGTTCATAAAAAGAATGATTTATTTGGTAATACTTTTCTGTGCTATCCAAGAGAGCTTTTGAAGGAATGCAACCAACATTTAAACAAGTACCGCCTAAAGTAGGATTTTTTTCTACAATTGCAGTTTTAAGTTGATTTTGGGCACATCGAATCGCACAGACATATCCACCAGGACCACTACCAATAATAACTACATCAAATTGATTTTCCATTTTTTCCCTTAAATTTCAAATAACATTCTATCTGGATTTTCTACACATTCCTTTACACGAACTAAAAAACTTACCGCTTCTTTTCCATCAATAATTCTATGATCATAAGACAATGCCAAATACATCATGGGTCGAATAACAATTTGATCTTCAACAACTACTGGCCTTTTTACTATATTATGCATTCCTAAAATCCCTACCTGAGGTGGATTTAAAATAGGTGTAGACATCATAGATCCATAGATACCACCATTTGAAATCGTAAAAGTTCCTCCCGTCAACTCTTCGATAGTAATGGTTCCTTCTCTAACTTTATTAGCTAATCTTGAAATCTCTAATTCAATTTCTGCAAAACTCAAAAGATCAGCATTTTTAATAACCGGAACCACCAACCCTCTTGGACCACCTACAGCAACACCAATATCATAATAATACTTATAAACTATATTTTGGTCTCGAATTTCTGCATTTACAGCAGGAAATTCTTTTAAAGCAATGATACAAGCTTTAACAAAAAAAGACATGAACCCTAATTTTACTCCATATTTTTGTTGAAATTTTTCATTATACTTTTGCCTAATTTCCATTATTTTTGACATGTCAGCTTCGTTGAAAGTTGTAAGAATAGCAGCAGTGTGCTGAGCTTCTACTAGTCGTTGCGCAATTCTTTGCCTCAATTTACTCATTGGGACTATCTTTTCTTCTCGTTTCAATTCATTACTTAAGAGTGCTTTGGCTACAACTCCATCAGTCTGCTTGATCAATTGGGATTGTTCATTTTCTTGTTTTTTCTTTTGTTCTAGAAAATTCAATACATCCCCTTTTGTAATTTGTTGGTTTTTTCCAGTACCAGGAATTTGATTCGCATCCAAATTGTTTTCCGATATCAATCTTCGCACAGAAGGAGGCAAAGTTTCATTCTTTTTTTCTTTAGGTAAATCTTCTTTCAATAAGGATTGCATTTGTGGTGGTTCTTTTGTGTCAGATTCTTCTAAAATCGCTAAAACTTCTTCTATTTTTACATTATCACCAGTATTTTTTAAAATCTTAGAAATCTTTCCATTGACAGGGGAAGGAACTTCCATAGTAACTTTATCACTTTCTAATTCCAATAGGATTTCGCCTTGTTTGGCAAAATCACCTTCTTTTTTATGCCAAGAAGCAATGGTTGCTTCTGTTATAGACTCTCCCAATGGGGGAACCTTGATTTCGATTGACATAGTCATCCCTTTTTTTATAGTAAAGCTTCTTGAATGATTGCTTGTTGTTCTTTTAAATGGACTTTATAATATCCTGTTGCTGGACTGGGGGATGGATTTCTTCCACAATAATTTAGTTTTTTAGGGCATAATTGTCCTAAATGATTTTCCATAAATATCCATGCCCCTTGATTTCTTGGCTCTTCTTGAACCCAGAGATATGTATCTACATACGGATAGGATTTGATGATTTTTTGAATTTGTTCTGCAGGGAAAGGATATAGCTGCTCAATTCGAATGATTGCTATAGTATCGATTCCTTTTTTTTCTCGAGCTTCAAATAATTCATAATATATTTTACCTGTACAAAAGATTAACTTTTTAACAGAGTTTGGCTTTATTGTTTCGCTTTTTTCTTTTAATACTTCGAAAAATTTTCCCTCTGTAAAATCTATTAAATCACTTACCACTAAAGGATGTCTTAAAAGAGACTTAGGTGTCATAACGATTAATGGTTTACGATAGTTTCGTTTTATTTGTCTTCGCAATAAATGAAAAATCTGAGAAGGAAGAGTGGGATATACCACTTGTATATTGTGTTGGCTGCATAATTGGAGATATCGTTCTAATCTTGCACTTGAATGTTCAGGTCCTTGACCTTCATAACCATGAGGCAAAAACATAGTCAAACCCGACATCCTTTGCCATTTTGCTTCTGAACTACTGATAAATTGGTCGATTATGACTTGGGCACCGTTCGCAAAATCCCCAAATTGGGCTTCCCAAATCACTAAAGTCTGAGGATCGGCAATAGAATATCCAAATTCAAACCCTAATACTGCTTCTTCTGATAATAAACTATTTACTACTTCTATCTTTGCTTGATTTTCACTTAAATGCATAAGAGGAAGGTATTCTTCACCTGTTTCTATATCATATACTGCAGCATGTCTATGACTAAATGTTCCTCTTTTACAATCTTGACCTGATAGCCTTATGGATACACCTTCTAATAGAAGGGAACCATAGGAAAGAAGTTCCGCCATACCCCAATCGATTTTTCTTTTTTCTGGAGAAAAAATCATTTCTCTACGCTCTTGAAATAATCTTTGCAATTTAGAATGTAGATGAAAATTTTGTGGCACTTTTGTTATTTTATTGGCTATTTCTTCTAAAATACTTCTTTGAACTTTAGTTTCTGGTTCATTTTCAAAATCTATTTTTTTAAGCCCCTTCCATTGATCAGTTAGCGTTTGAATATATATTTTGATGTTTTCTTGCAACAATTTTTGATAACTAGACTCTAAATATTTTATATACTTATCTTTTATATGTTCCCTTTCGCTTTCTGATAGAATTTCTTTGCTTAGCCATCGATCAAATAAAGTAAAACTACCGGGATGTTCTTTAATTCTCTTATACATAAGAGGTTGAGTGAACGTCGGTTCATCTGTTTCATTATGCCCCCATTTTCTAAAACAAATTAAATCTATAAATACATCTGTATTAAATCTTTCTCTAAAATCAACTGCTAATTTTACAGCTTTATAAACGGAGATTGGATCATCCCCATTAACATGAAAAATAGGAGTTTGCAACAGTTTCGCAATATCCGTCGCATAAGGAGTTGAACGTGCATCTTCTGGTATTGTTGTAAAACCTATTTGGTTATTAACAACTATATGAACTATCCCTCCTACCGTATAACCTTTTAAATTCGACATATTAATCATTTCGTAATTAACGCCCTGACCAGCTATTGCCGCATCTCCATGGATTAGTACACCTAACACTTGTTTTCTTTCAAAATCTTTTAATTTTGTTTGCCTTGCTCTAACAGAACCCATTACCACAGGATTGACAACTTCCAAATGAGAAGGATTAAAAGCCAAGCTTATATGTATCTTTTTATTATTTTTCGTAATCAAATCATTAGAATATCCTAAATGATATTTTACATCTCCTAAAGGAATTTCTTCGTTAATATTCTCTAAAAATTCAGCAAAGATATGAGAAGCATCTTTACCCATTATATTAGCAAGGACATTCAGCCTTCCTCGATGAGCCATACCAAGAACAACTTGTCTAACTTGATATTTACTTGCTGATTCTATAATGAAATGCAAAGCAGGAATCAGGGATTCTCCACCCTCCAAAGAAAATCTTTTTTTCCCTGGGAATTTAATGGTCAAAAACCTTTCGAAATACTCAGCTTTAAATAAATCTTCATACAAAGTTTGTATGATCTCTTTAGACGGTAATTTTAAAAATTCATCCGACTCTACTTTTTCTATAATCCAATTTCTTTTCTCATTATCCCTTATATAAAAAAACTCAATTCCAATATAGGAACAATATATATCTTCAAACTTTCTTATAATGTTTTTTAAATAGTCATTCAATTCTCGATTTCCAAAAGAGATAGAAACTCTTTTTTCTAAATCATCTAAGGAAATGCCATACTTGTTTAGATCAAAAAAAGAACTGATGTCTTTTGTTTTAATATTTAAGGGATCTAAATTCGCGATGGAATGTCCGTGTCTTCTATAGTCGTTTATCAATCTATATACTTTACTGATAAGATCATCAGAATCTAAATAGTTATGTTCTTCTTTTAACTCTTGTATCTTTCTTTCAGATTCTTTATCGGGGATTGCTACTTTTTCTATAGAGGCAAAAAATGCTTTCCAATCTTCTGGTAAGCTTTCAGGACTTTTTAAAAATTTCTCGTACAATTGTTCTAAGTATTCTTTTTGATCTCCTTGCAAAACCGAAACAATTTGTGTTACATCCATAAAGATAATCCATTCTCAAAAATTTATATTAGATCATCTTTTTGTATATGGCAACAAGTTCGCCATTCTTGCCCTTTTGA
>JBKBRY010000045.1:0-12349 GCA_046291925.1 Leptonema sp. (in: bacteria)
GGGCATCGTTATATAGTGAGGCGTGAGTTGAACGGTCAGGATAGGAGTTTATTTCTTTATTACTGGGATGATGCGTAGAATCCTTGTAACAATACAAATCCCACATCCAATTAAGTGCAATAAACACACCTTATGATTTGCTTGGTAGACTTTCTATTATTTCTAATTAAAAACTTTCAAGCCTAATGCTTTCTGTATTGTAATTGGCATCTTCTAAATCTGTTTTAAATTCCTTCAATATTTCTTCTTTTTTTGTTTTGTCCTGCTCTATATTATACAATGAAATGATTCCTAAAATGATTGCATTTCTATAAAGTTCAATTGCTTCGAGATATTGATTAAAACGAGTCAATTCGTCTCCATTACCAATTTTATTTTTGATGACTGTCAATCTATGGTCTGTACTATGTATCAAAAAATACGGTGCATTTAAAGAATTACTTTCTAAATCTGAAATTTTTGTAGCTATTTTAGTTGTAATCTCTACAGCTTTGTTCTTGTATATTTTGCTGTATTCTAACAATAATTGATTCGTCATGCTCTTACTTTTTAGTAAATGGTTGTAGGCTTTTAAAATATCACCTGAATAGTATGATTCCATACCTGTCTTATACTGATTGAATGCTTCTTCATAATTTTTTTTTGAATCTTGAAGTTGACTTTCATAGTTTTTTATAATTTTCCCTAAATTTCTAAGATTTTTTTCTACTTGTTCCTTTAGTTTGGAAATTTTTTTGCTTGCTATATGCCTTTCCAAATAGTCTGATGTTTCTAAAGCAATGAAAGGATTGGTTTGTAAAAAGGGTTTTTCTTTTTCTTCTTGGGTTTTAGGTTGAGTTTGTGGATAAGCCTTATACAATGGAATTATGGTTAATAAAATTGTAATAGTTATTCTCATATTGATTCCTTTTTCTTTTGTTAGTTACTTATTCTCTGATAGTTTTTATAAAGAAAATCAAAATTTATACAATCTTAATGATTATCGGAAAAATTCTATTTCTTCTAAAACTTATTATAGAAATCTAATAGCGTTTTATTTCTTTAAAGATGGAAATAAGAAAGAATTATTGGAATTTTTAAAAATTCATGAACCTTCTTTCTACTGGGTTGCAATGCAATTATGGGAAGGACAAACCAATTTTAATAATCCAGCTTTAAATATTTGGAAAGAATTTTTAAATATTGAAAAACCAATTTCTTATAATAATTTTAAAAAAAACTGTAATTTCTTTGGTGAATACTTTTGCCAATGGCTCAATGATATAGAGTTTTTATATAATCAATACTATCAAAATCAGAGAAAACTGCGAATGGAAGATATAGAAGCAATTCTTTATCGGTTAAGACCTTATTTACTTCAAAACCAATATATCCCTTTTATGTATCGGACTGCGGATTGGTTGCCTTTTTATTTGAATCAGATTGGATTATCTGTAGAAGCTTCGATTTTGCTTAGCAAAATGATGCAAAGGGAATCTAAAGAAAATCAAAAATTACTAATTAAAGAACTTGTTAAGTCTCTTTTGCTTAGCGGAAATCCAGAATATGCTTATAAGGTTTATAAAGAAAATCATTTTGATTTGGAAGAAAATTATATCAATTCATTTAACATTTTGATAATGACTCAAAACTATGATTTAATCATAAAACATCTTTTAGGGGATTTTACCGATAAAACATTTACAAATCAAGTAGACATATGGACTTATTTCCCGATCTCTAAAAATTTAATAAAAATAAGATTTTTTGAAATCCTTCATTGGAAAAACCAAAATTCGCGAGAAGTACTATCCCAATTAGAAAACCTACAAAAAACCGAAAATTTATCTGAATTAGAAAAGCTATATTTAAGACTAATTCAATCTAAAATTTTATATAAAACAAATATTGAACTAGCTCAAAAAATTGCAGAGGATGTTCAGTTCAAAGCACAGGAAAAAAACCTATTTTTATTGGAATATTATGCTACTATCTGGAACGGATGGTGTTTCTATAAGCAAGACAAACCCTATCCAGCAAATATAGAATTTACGAAAGCATTTTATATTGTACATAAACATTTTCCTAAAATATCAAAATATTCTGTTTTATTAGGACTTTTCTTGACAAAAAGAAAATTTGGGATTACGGATATAAATATAGTCAAGCAATTGCATATAATCTATACGGAATACTTTCCTAACAAGGACTATTTTTATTTTTTGGAATGGTTGCCGGAAGATATAAGTTATGATGTTTGGAAAGAAATTTATATTAATTTTTTATTTTCAACAAAAAACCATAAAGAACTGTTTGATTTTATTATTAAAGAATATACTAAAAATTATTTCTTTGAAAATTCAAAAAATCCAGGAGGCACGATTGGGATCTATACTTCTACTCTATGGAGAAAAAGATTTCAAAATGAATCTATAAATATTTCCTTTTCAAGTAAAGTTTATAATTATTCAAAATTTACCCATTTTATAAATAAAAATTCAAAAGATTTTGTTTTTTTTATAAAAACGAGTAATCACAATTTTGTTATTATTTTTTCTAAAAAAGGGGTTTTTTTACAAAAATTGGATTCTAATTCATTGAATCCATATGGGGAATTTTTTAAGAGATATTCATCTGAAAAGAATCTCGAAATTGTATTAAACCCAGAAGTGAATCTTTCTTTTTTTGAATTATTGCAAAACATTAATATCTCTCAAACTCAATTCAGTTTAATTTATTTGAATGAATTCAATGATAAGAAACTTGTACAAACCCATACTACTACTCAGGAAAGTATGGAATTTTGTAATATAGAGTTTCTATTAAATAGGGATTCTATAGTTTTACCAAAAGTATATAAAATATATCCTAATTACCCTTTTTTAGTTCAGTTTATCTGTTCCGAAAATGAATCCATTCGCTTGTGGGATATGGAAAGATTCATAAAGGGTAACAAAAGAATCGTTCTACCCTTATTAAGGGAACAGCCCGAGTGGGCTGCTCTTTTGTTAGTTTCTACAAGGAAGAATTGGTTAATAGAGATTAGAGATCCTCTACTATTGTCTATAAAAAGTTTTGATTCTATTTTTTAGGCAAAAGAACTTTATCTACAATATAGACCATACCATTAGAAGCTGTAGCATCACCTATTACTTTTGCTCCACCAAGATAGATTTCTTTGTTTTTAATTTCGACTTTTTCTTGTGTTCCATCAAACATAACGAGATCTTTGCCGTTATAATTCTGTTCTAGATCTTCTTTTCTTAAAACTCCAACAAAAACATGGTGGTACAAAACAGTTTCCAAATCTTTTTTATTTTCTGGTTTTAATAAATTTTGTAAGCTGTCTTTTGGAACTTGGTCGAAAGCCGCATTGGTAGGAGCAAATACTGTAAATGGTCCTGGATTCGCTAAAGCATCCACTAAACCAGCAGCTTTTAAAGCTTCTACAAGAGTAGTATGATCTTTTGAACCGACTGCAATTTGAACAATATTTTTTACTGGGGTCTGATCTTGAACAGATGCCATACCTCCACCCAATTCTTTGGATGAAGATCCCTTTTCCTTACAAAAACCAAAGCTCAATACAGAGACTAAAAGGATAATTTTTGTTTTCATAGTTGTTTAGTTTATATCAAAAACAATAAAAAATCAAGTAAAATTCCGATTTTATACAATTGAATTTACATTTTTTTAAAATTCTCTTGTTTGGTTCAATTTTTTTATTGTCAAAATAAAAAAATCAATTAAACTATAAAATATAGAATTTAATTTAGAATCATTCTAAATTAAATATAATTTTAATAATGAATTTACGAGGATTCAATATGGTATTTACAATTTATACATCAGAAAAAAAATATTATGAACCTGATCAATTTCCTAAGGGGCTATCTCGTAAAGTAGTGGAGTCCATTTCTCATATAAAAAACGAACCAGGATGGGTTACAGAATTCCGGTTAAAAGCTCTTGAAATTTTTATGTCCAAACCAATGCCCAATTGGGGGTTTATACCTTATTTTAATGTGGATTTAGATTCTTATGTCCACTATGTAGGATCTGGCAAAAAAAAGAAAAAATCTTGGGAAGAAGTAGATCCCGAAGTATTGGAAAGCTTTGAACGCTTAGGTATACCAGAACACGAAAGAAAATATCTTGCAGGTTTAGAGGCTATGAATGATTCAGAAACCGTTTATGCAAATGTAAAAAGAGAATTAGAAGAATTGGGTATTATTTTTTGTGATATTGATACAGCTATCAAGGAATATCCAGAATTGGTAAAAAAATATTTAGGAACAGTTGTTTTACCAGAAGATAATAAATTTGCAGCTTTAAATAGTGCTGTGTTTAGCGGTGGTTCTTTTGCCTACGTTCCCAAAGGTGTAAAAACCCCAATGCCTTTACAGGCTTATTTTAAAGTTACTGCTGCATCTTCAGGTCAGTATGAGCGGACCTTGTTGATCGCAGATGAGGGTAGCGAGTTGGTCTATAGCGAAGGTTGTACATCTCTACAAGATTTTTCTACGAATTTTCATACTGCAGTTGTAGAATTGATTGCTTTAAAAAATTCAAGAATCCACTATACTACAATTCAAAATTGGAAGAAAAATATGTTTAATTGGACAGTCAAGAGAGGTATATGTTACGAAAATGCTCATATAACTTGGAATGATGTAAATGTAGGAGCACAGACTATAAAGTATCCTGGAATAATTCTTTATGGTGATAATTCAACGGGTGATGTTCTGTCCCTTGCCTTTGCAGGAAGAAATCAGATTCAAGATACAGGTGCAAGAATCATTCATATAGGAAAAAATACTCGTTCAAAAATTTTGGCAAAGGGTGTTTCTTTGGATGGGGGAATCAATAGTTATCGAGGGTTGGTAAAATTCGAAAAAACTGCAGAGAATTCTGTAAGCCATGTAAAGTGTGACGGTCTAATGTTGGATAATATTTCCGAAAGTCATGCATATCCTTATAACGAAGTCCAATGCGATTCGGCAAAACTCAACTACGAAGCTACAGTTTCTAAAATAGACGAAGATATTTTGTTTTATCTTCAAACAAGAGGTTTATCGGAAGATGAAGCAAAGCTATTAATTGTTACTGGATTTTGTGATGCAGTAGTCCGAGATCTAAATGTAGAATATTCTGTTGAAATCAGTAGATTGATTCGAGTTATTTTGGAAGATGGAAAAGCTATTAAGCGAATTACACCCACTTTAAAAAAAGAAATTTGATTTATTCAAGGAGAATTTTATGAATTCTATCTTAGAAATCATAGAACTATGTGTAGAAGTAGAAGGGAAGCAAATTCTAAATGGTGTGAATCTTAAAATTCCGAATGGCGAAATCCATGCGATTATGGGACCTAATGGTTCTGGAAAAAGCACTTTGGCTTATACTTTACTTGGGCATCCTAAATATAAAGTTCTCAGTGGAGATATTCGATTCGAAGGAGAAAGTATTTTACACCTTTCTACCGACGAAAGGGCAAGAAAAGGAATTTTTTTATCGTTACAATATCCGGTACAAATCCCCGGAGTAACCACTATGAATTTTCTAAGAAATGTTGTCAAAAGTTTTTATGGAAATGTCCCTATACGAGAGTTAAAAGAAAAAATCGAAGCTTCTTTTTCTAATCTAAAAATGAATAAAGATTTTCTTTCAAGGTATGTAAATGATGGATTTTCTGGTGGAGAAAAAAAGAAAAATGAAATTTTGCAAATGCAGTTGATCCAACCTAAATTTGCTGTCTTAGACGAAATAGATTCTGGTTTGGATATAGATGCTTTAAAAATCATTGCGGAGAATATACAAAAAATGAAAGCTCCAAATCGATCTATGTTACTCATAACTCACTACCAAAGATTGTTGAATTATATAGAAGTGGATCAGATTCATATTTTTGACAAAGGAAAAATTCAACTAAGCGGAGATAAACAGCTTGCATTAGAATTAGAAGAAAAAGGTTACGAAACTGTGATTGCATCGAGGATAAGATGATTTTTTTAAATGAATATTTATATTCCATTCAAGAGAATGGTTCCTTTTATAGTGAACAAAAATTAGAAGCTTTTGAAACACTAAAAAAAATGGAATTACCAAACCTTAAAGAAGAATCTTGGCGAAATATTAATTTAAATGGTATTCCATGGAACCAATTTCAATGGAATTCAGAATTAGAAAGTCAAATTAACAAAGATTTGGATAGTGTTCAAAATACTTCTCTAATAAGGGAGTTACTGGGCTTAAATTATAACGAAGAATTAAATAAAAATTATAAATTTCATATAGATTTTTTTAGTGTTTTGAATTTATCTTTTTTGCAGAGTTTGAATGTGATTTCTATACCAAAAGGCCAAAAAAAAGAAAATATAAAAATTTACCACAAAATAAAAAATGGGAATGCTTTTTTCCCTTTTACTATAATCAAATTAGAGCCCTTTTCTGAATTCATCATAACTGAAGAAATAGAAAGTAATGATAATCTAAATTTATGGAGTACGACTACGTTTATTATTGCAGAAGAAAATTCAAACATTCGCTATACAAATATTAGAAATTTAAATCACTCAGATTTTTTTTTCCCAAGAATTCGAATTTTACAAAAACGAAATTCAAATGTTCATATAAGTGTTTTTCATAAAGGTGGAATTTTAGGTAAATCTTTTATAGAAACAAAACTTTTAGAAGAGAATTCAGAATTTCGTTGTGTAGGCCTTTTTTTTGGTGAATTGGGTAGCTATCATAATGCAGAGGTATCTGTTGAACATTCCAATAATTACGAAAAAAGTTCTATATTATATAAAGCAATTGTTAAGGATAGATCCCATTCTGTATTTTTGGGCAAATTAGAAACAAAACCTGGGGTTAAAGGAGTAGTAAGCCATCAAATCAATCACAATTTGATTTTAAACAAAAAAGCAAAAGCAGAATCTAGGCCATGGTTGATTGTACGATCTGAAGATGTTCAATGCGAACATGGGGCTACAGTGGGGGAATTGGATGAGGATGCAATCTTTTACTTAAAAACAAGAGGTTTAACAGAATCAGATGCCAAAAGGCTACTGATTTCGGGATTTATTTACGACATTTTGTTGGAATCATCTTTAACAGAAATTGAAAGAGAACATTATTTAGATCAATTTTTAAAAAATCTATAGAGAAATTCCTATGCCTTATTTTAAAATAGCAAATGTAAGAGAAGTTAAAGAAAATAAAGTAATTAGTAAGTTTACACCTTATGGAATGATTGGTTTAACCAAAATCCAAGAGCAAATTATTGCCTTTCAAGATGAATGCACTCATGATGGAGCTCCTTTTGATGATGCAAAGATTGAATTGAGTAGTTTCGAAATTATCTGTCCAAGACATGGTGCACGATTTGATTTAAAAACTGGGAAGGTTACTAGGCCTCCAGCTTTTGAACCCATCGAAATCTATAAAGTTAAGATCGAAAATGATGAAATTTTTATAGAAATAGATTAAAAAGGAAACTATATGTTAGACTACAAAAAAATAAAACAAGATTTCCCCATATTACAAACTACGATGAATGGTAAGCCTTTGGTTTTTTTGGATTCAGCAGCAAGTTCTCAAAAGCCTTACAAAGTTATTGATAGCTTTTCTGATTTTTATCGATGTAGAAATGCCAATATTCATAGAGGTGCCTATCGGTTAAGTTACGAAGCAACTGACCTTTATGAATTGACAAGAAATAAAGTCAAGGAATTTCTAAATGCGAAACATTCCGAAGAAATTATTTTTACTCGAAATACGACAGAAAGTATAAATTTGATTGCCTATTCTTATGGAATGAAGTTTCTTAAAGAAGGTGACGAAGTGTTGGTTTCGGAATTGGAACACCACTCAAATCAAGTACCTTGGATGATCCTCTCTGAAAAAAAAGGAATTCGAATCAAGCATATACCTTTAACAGAAGATTTGCAATTTGATTATGAGAAAATACCCAACCTTCTTACAGAAAGAACAAAAATTATTTCTGTTGCTCATATGTCCAACGCAATTGGAACGATTCATGATATAAAAAAAATTTCTGGATATGCAAAACAAGCAGGTTCTATTTTTATAGTAGACGGTGCCCAAGGAGCTTCCCATCTAAAAGTGGATGTTCAAGAAATAGACTGTGATTTTTATGCATTATCTGCTCATAAAATGTTAGGACCAACAGGAGTTGGTGTTCTGTATGGAAAAAAAGAATTATTAGAAAAAATGGATCCCTTTTTAGGCGGTGGTGATATGATTTTAACTGTATCTAAAGATAGTTTTAAACCTGCAGCTCTTCCTAATAAATTCGAAGCTGGGACGCCAAATATTGCAGGTGTGGTTGCCTTCGCTGTAGCTATCGATTATCTGCAATCTATTGGTTTGGAAAATATACATCAACACGAAGTAGAACTTTTGCGTTATGGTTTGGATAAATTAAAAAATCTTCCCTACATTCAATTATTTGGTACAGATGATTTAAAAAAAAGAGGTGGTATCATTAGTTTCTTAATAAAAGGGGTTCATCCGCACGATATTGGAACGATTTTAGATTCAGAAGGTATTGCAATTCGCGCTGGACATCATTGTTGTGAACCTTTGATGAAAAAATTGCGAATCCCCGGAACAGCCAGAGCAAGTTTTTATTTATATAATGGGTATGAAGATATAGATGCATTAGTTAAAGGGATCGAAAAGGTGATTGAAATTTTTAAAAATAAAAAATTAATAAGTGTTTTTAAATAATATGTCTTTAAGCGAAGATCTATATAAAGATATTATCATCGAGTATTCACAAAATCCACAGCATTATGGAGAATTAGAAAATCCTACAATAAAAGAAGAAGGAGTAAATAGAAGTTGTGGAGACGAGATTCAATTGTATTTGCAGATCTTAGATGATCGAATAGAAAAAATCAAATATACAGGACAAGGGTGTAGTATATGCATGGCTTCTACTGAAATGATGTCTACTTTTGTGGAAAATCAAGAAATTAAAGAAGTGGTGGATTTAATCTCTCGGTTTAAAGATATGATTTTAAATTCAGATGATATTTCTTTACCAGAAAAGTACCAGGATTTGGAATCTTTGAAAGGCGTTAAAAAATTTCCTATCCGAGTAAAGTGTGCTACATTGAGTTGGAATACCTTAGAGCAAGCTATTTCTCAATTTAAAGACAAATCATAATTTGATTTATAATGCTTTAAATGATCTTCATTATTGAAAAATTTTTTTACATTTTTTTATAAAAATCAAATTTCTAAAAAAAACTTTTTCTAATGTTTGGATATGTTAATTTTAACTAACAATCCTTTTTTTGGGAAACTTATAGTTCAAAAAGTACCGGTGATTTGATTATAATACACCGTTTCCACAATTATTATAAGGTTTTTTGTTCTTTAGAGATACAGCGTTCTGTATATCTTTCTACGATATGCCTTGCTATCCAGACTAAGAGAAGCATCACAGGTACTTCTATCAGAGGACCGATGACCGTGGAAACAACAACCATTGGTGAATCTGCAAAGGCTGTAAGAGCCAGTGCAATGGAAAGCTCAAAATTGCGACCTGTAACATGGAAACCTACTGTCACAGATTTGTCTATTGGTAATTTCGCTAAGAAACAAGAAGACCAAGTGCCTAGAGCAAAAAGGGTTACAAAGGAAAATGTAAGGGGTAGAATCATATACGCGATCAACTCGGACGACTTAAGTATCGCCTCGCTCTTTAGAGCAAACATTAATATAAGAGTTGCCAGCAATGCGAACAGTTGTATGTTTCCTAAAATGGGATTGAGTCGTTGCTTAAACCATTGCTCACCTTTTGTTGTAAGGAAAGTCCATCTCGTGATATAAGCAGCGATTAGGGGCAAAAGAAGATACAAAAATGTGCTTTCGAAAATAAGAGTAGTTGGCAAAGGCACTCTGGTTCCCACGAGTAAGAAAATCCATATTGGGACGCTAACAATTTGAATCAGGCTATTCCATGCCATAAGGCTAACTGAAAGTGCATTGTCTGCTTTGCCCAGATCAGCCCATACAAGCACCATTCCAATACAAGGAGCAATGCCCAATAAGATCAAACCAGTCCATAGATCTGGATCGTTACGAAGAAATATCCAGCCAAACAGCCATAAAAGTAATGGATTGAAAAAATAGTTAAGAGCGATAGATAACAGTGCAGGACGCTTTTCGAGTGCTGATTTGCGAAGCTTATCGAAAGGTACTTTAGCTACGGTAGGGTAGATCATCAAAAACAAACCTATAGGGATGAATGGTTCTAAGGTCTGGGCTAGATTGGGTGCACTGTTTCCTAAGATCAGCCCTATAGCCATACAACTGAGAATGATGACTGGGAACAATTTATCAATAAGGCGAAGGTGGGTAGAAGTATTCATCTTGTATACCTCTTTTTTTCAGGGAGTAGAGGATTGAGTTTTTATCCTAAAAGAAGCATCCTTTAAAGCCATTTTAATCCAAATCTCTTTTTTAATTCAACCCGTCAAGAATGATTCAATTATGACATTTTTTCCCAATCAATTTTCAAAATAGACATATTCCATAGGCATAGAGGGCTGGGTTTGGGTGAGTGTCGCCTATGGCGAACCTTTTATGCTTTGTTATAGATTGTTGGTCATTTTTGATTAATAACAAGATCATCTCTTCTTTCTAAACTCAGCAAACTTTTTATCAATTTCCTTCCTTAACTTCTCGCCAACATTTTGAAACACATCTAGAAGTTCCTCGTATATATTATCACTTGCAACAAAATTCCAAAATTCTTCTCCAACCAGAATCTCACGATTTTTCAAATCGTATAATCCCTTTAATGTCCATCTCTCATAAGGTTCGGGATGATAGGGATTATATGGAATTGCCAATCTTGTAAAAACATTAGCTTTTTTATCTTGACTCAACCTTAAAGCAGTCCATCTGAGAAGTTTAAGTTTTAATGCTACAAACTCTTTCATATTGGGCTTGGCGCTAGTAATATCAAAATAGTTTTCTTCATCTTTAATCTTTACATATAAGTCTACTACAGAGTCTGGGTCCTCTTTTAGTTGTCCTTTCTTTATCTTTCTCTTGATTTTTTTCTATCTCATCTTTCTTATTCGTAGATACTTCCCCCTTTCTTAATTGGTAATGAATTTCATTTATAACTTTTTCGGTATCTTCGTCTATTTCACCAAGCAATCTATATTGCCTTTCTGCATGATAACCTGCATCTTTAGCCAAAATAACCGCAACTTGCTCCCAGATAGACATACCAAAAGTAGTGTTCATTAGTTTTTCTATAACAGTCTTTTATGTAAGTTAATTTCTCGATAAAGAGACCTACCTTGCCTTTTCTATTGTATCTTGAAGTCCTTGCAAAAGCGTCAACTGTCCATGTCAGTTTAACACCTCCAAAACTTTTCCCCGGTAATTGTTTTAATTGACACTGGTTCCCCAAATAGCTTCACATCTACCTCTGGTTCAGTTATAGGAATTTCTATTTCAACATTTGTTTCGCCAAATTTATGAATAAGCAAAGCTATAATTATCTTTTCTCTAAATGAGCCGACTTCCATTCCGGTTTTACCCGCTCTGGAACTTTCCAATTCTGCAAGTTGGAATAACTAAGGTAAGCGTCTTTTTATCTTTTTCACTAATTTTTTATCTTCAAGTATTTCTATCAAGCGGCTGGACATTCTTTATTCCTCCGTTTTCTTAAATGTGAAATTGGGTAAAACATTCCCATCGAAAAAGAAGTCCAGATTATTCTCATCGATTTCTTAAAAAAAAGAAATAAAGCCATTATATGTCCTCTTGATATACCCAACCCTCACGAACATAAAAAGGTATGGGTTTGGGTAAACACAAGACACAAACCTCTCATGCTGTGTTATACAACCCCGTTTACCTTATCATATATTCACAACTAAAAGCCTTTTTTAAATCCAACCACATTCATAACAAATTTCAAAATTTCAATGGAATTTTGCTTTTAAAGACGTACAAAAATTGCAATGTCGTTTAACTTCTTGCGGATAAAAAAAGATGCCGGAGGCAATCTAAGGGATGTCTTTTTTTTGCTGAAATACACCAGCGGAAGCAGTGAGAGCGTTCTCCGCTGTGCAATTTTTTTATTTTATATCTAATAATAATTTTTTTAGCTCATCTACTGTTGGGACTTTTCCTGATAACACAACCTTTCCATTTACAATCACTGCTGGTGTTAATCTGACACCGAACTTTGCATACTCTTTTACATCATAAATTTGAGAGATGTCCGCAGCAAGATCCAATTGAGCACAAGCTTCCCTTACATTTTTCTCGGTTGCATGACATCTTGGGCAGCCAGGCCCAGCAATTTGTATCT
>JBKBRY010000046.1:0-12146 GCA_046291925.1 Leptonema sp. (in: bacteria)
TAGGATTAGGGCATTATAGAATTTTAATTTTTTAGTCATATTTTCCTCCAAAAAATTAAGTTTATGATCATTATAAAAAAAATCCATTCACTTACAAACAAAAAAATTAAAGAAATATAAAAAAAGTTGCATTTTGTACCTTGTAGGACAGTTTTGATCAAAAATTGTCCCAAAAAGGGCAACATTTTAAAAAAAATTTATGAAACATGCTACTACAAAAAAAACTCAAAATAGCAAAGAAAAGCAAAAAGAAATCGCAAAAAAGAATACGAATCCACCATCAAATCCAAAAAACCTTTTTGCCGAAGCGAGGATCAAAAAAGGTTTGTCTTTACTTAAAATAGCCAAAGATACCAACTTGGATCGTAAAATATTATACAAAATCGAAAAAGGGGATTTTGATAATATGAAACTTGGTCATTTGATCACTTTAAGCAATTATTTAGGTGTGAATCTTTTTCAGTTTTTACGAGAACAATATAAATTAGATGACATGGATTACTACTCTGAAGAAATCGGAAACTTAGTAGATCGCGTAGTATGGCTGCAAATGGATTTAATCTATTCCGAATTAAAAGAACTAGCAAAGCTAACCAAAATGAGAATTGATGATTTCAATGTACAAGAGATTATTTCTAAAAGAGAAAATTTAACAAAGTTAATTGTATTAAATACCCGCTTAAAAAAAAATGAGATTGATCCTTCTGATGCTTTAAAACATTTTCCAGTGGTGAACCAAGGATACCTCAGGAGAAAAAATTTAGAAAAAGAATTAAAAAATAAATAAAACATTCTTATTGGGAAAGCTTTTTAGATTTTATAAATACAATACAATTTACTTTTTGATTATTTATAAAAAAATGTCACAAATGGCGAAAGAAAAACAAAACAACTTAGTAATTCATAACAAAAAAGCAAAAAGAGACTACGAGATCCTAGAAACTTTAGAAGCAGGAATTGTCTTATTAGGTTCAGAAGTAAAAAGTATTCGCCAAGGAAAAGTGAATATGGACGATTCGTTTGTCCTACCTAAAAACGGCGAGATGTTTTTGGTGAATCTAAAAATCACTCCTTACCAAAATGCGAAGTATTTTGGACACCAAGAAACTCGAACTAGAAAACTCTTACTTCATAAAAAAGAAATAGAGAAATGGACTTCTAAATTTAAAGAAAAAAGATTGACAATAATACCTTTAAAGTTGTACTCAAACCAAAATGGAATTATAAAAATTGAAATTGCCTTATGTAAAGGGAAAAAGCTTTACGATAAAAGATTCGAAGAGAAGAAAAAAGAAGATCAAAGAAAAATCGAGAAAGCCTTAAAATACAAGCAATATGAATAAAAAGAAATTAAAAAAAATTGCTATCCTTGGTAGAAAAAATGTAGGGAAGTCTAGTTTATTGAATTTATTAGCACACAAAAATCGATCAATCGTAGAGGATTACCCTGGTTTAACAAGGGATATTTTGGAAGTAGAAATCAAAAACTACGGAGTTCATGCTTTATTCTGCGATTTTCCCGGCTTAGATATAGACGAAACATCAACTTTAGAAAGACAAGCAAAAGAAAAAGCAATTGAATATTTAAAAAAAGAAATTGATTTAATCCTTTTTTTGATGGAACCTCCAGCTCCCTCCAAATTTGATTGGGAATTGAAAGAGTTTTTACATAAAAATATTTCTAAACCCATTTTATTTATTTTAAACAAAGTGGATAGTCAAGAAAAAGAATTAGAATTCCTTTCTTATTTTTACGAAGAAGGTTTCCAAGTAATTCCTATTTCTACAAAAAGCAAGTACAATTTTAAAAAATTTATAAATATTTTAAAAGAAATACTTCCCGAAATAAAAATCAAAGAAGAAGCAAATAAAAAAGCAATAGAGGGAAAAAGCGAAAAAAAACAATATAAAGATTCTACTGTTGTATCTGATTTTACGAATGATGATATACGAATTTCTATTGTGGGTAAACCAAATGTAGGAAAATCTACACTATTTAACTTTTGGATAGGAAAAGAAATGTCATTAGTCACTGATGTGCCGGGAACAACTCGAGATACTTTAGATACGGTGTTTCAGTATTTTGGACATACTATAAGAATTTTAGATACTGCTGGATTGCGAAAAAAAACTGCGATTAAAGATCCTATAGAATTCTATGCCTCCAGAAGAACCCAACGGGCAATTCAAGATTCCGATATTGTAATACAAGTCCTCTCTGCCACAGAAGGAATTACAGAACAAGATAAAAAAATCACAGCTTTAATTCAAAAATTGAATAAGCCTATGATCCTTTTTGTGAACAAATGGGATGCTATCTCTGAGAAACATTCCCAACTACAAAAAGAATATTTAGAAAATTTGTATAAAGAATTTCCACTTTTAAGAAACATTCCCATATATTTTGGTTCTGCTTTAACTAAGAAAAGGGCAATGGAACCTTTGAAAAGTGTATTAGATTTATACAAAAAATTAAATTTTAGAATCCAAACTTCTTCCCTAAATCAATACATAAAAAATTGGTTCCATGGTTTCCCCCACAATCAAAAATTTAAAATATACTACACCACACAAGTAGATACGAAACCTCCTTTCTTTATAATTTTTTGTAACAATAAAAAGTTAGTATCCAAAAATTTAAATCAATTTTTAGAAAATAAAATTCGAGAAGAATTTAATTTACGGGGAATTCCTATCCGAATCAAATTAAAAGAAAAAGATGTTTCCGATTAATTATTTCGAGAAATTAAACATTTTTAAATTAGACGAAAAGATCAAATTTGCCAATTGGTTTTATGAAAACTACGATTTTTTTAGCGTGCAAGATATTTATACTTGGTTATGGCTTGGAGAGTTTGGATATTCAGAACTACCTAAGAACGACTTAATTTCCTTAAAAGAAGAAATTCGATTAGCCCGAATCAATCCACCAAAAATAAAAAAAATATGGGAACCTTTGGGTTTATCTAAAAAGTTTGTAAAAATCAATTTAGATTTATATTACGAAGCAGGATATCCAATAAAAAAAATCTTACAATTTACAATAGAAACACAAGAAATTGCAAAACTTGATAGAATGACTTTTAAAAACAATTGGAATCTTATGAAAATTCAATATGATTTAACGAAACAAATTACTTTACAAGATTTCCATATTTTCGAAGAGAAAGTCCCCTTCCATATGACTCCTTTCTTAAACTTTACAGAAGAATTTTTTAAGGAATTTGGCTTTTATTTTAAAATTGCTCCCTTAGAAAGCTTTTTTCGATCTTTCCCCGAGTGCTCTTCTTCTTACCCGGAAATTTTTATTGATGTTTTAAGGTTCCCTTCAGAAATGGAAGTGTCATGATCTATACCCCATCTATTCTTTTTGAAAACGAAGAATTAAAAATCCTTGATCAAACCTTATTACCACTAAAAAAAAAATATATAACCATTCATAACCTACAAGATGGTTGCGAAGCCATAGTGAACTTAAGAATTCGAGGAGCACCTGCCATAGGAGTTATGGCAGCCTTAACCATTTATATAGAAATGAAAAGACTCTTAAAAGAAAATTTCATTAAAGATGTTTCGGATTTTTTAAAAAATTTAGAAATTTCTTTAGAAAAAATAGGTAATACCCGCCCTACTGCATACAATCTTTTTTATACGATAAAGAAAATCAAAAACGCATTTCTTGATTTAGAATACAAAGATCCTCAAGTTGCCCTCCAACAGTTAAAACAAGTAGCCCTCAATCTATGGGAAGAAGATAAAAAATTATGCGAAGAAATCAGCCAAAATGCTCAAAGCCTAATTTTTGACGGTTCAAAAATCTTAACCCATTGCAATACAGGTTCCTTAGCCACCTCTGGAAAAGGTACAGCTCTCGGAGCCATTTATACAGCATGGGAACAAGGGAAAAAAATATATGTTTATAATACAGAAACAAGACCTCTTCTACAAGGTTCCCGAATTACTTCTTTTGAACTATCAGAAGCAAAAATTCCAAACACCCTGATCACAGATAGTATGGTGGCAAGTTTATTTCAAAACCATCAAATTGATTGTGTTATGGTAGGAGCAGATAGGATCGCAGTCAATGGAGATACTGCCAACAAAATCGGCACTTTTTCCATTGCTATAATTGCAAAATATTTTAATATTCCTTTTTTTGTTCTTGCACCTTCGAGCACTATAGATGTTTCTCTTAAAAGTGGAGACGAAATCCTTATAGAACAACGAAAAGACATAGAAGTAAAGCAATTCTTAGATTGTATAAGCACTGTTGAGAATGTGAACGTTTATAACCCAGCTTTTGACGTCACACCTGCTAATCTGATTACCGCTATCATTACAGAAAAAGGGATCTTTCGATATCCCTATAATTTTTTAAGATAAGCACCTAATTAATGCCTATCTTAATTCATTGCGTTTCTAACGGAGGAGCTGTAATACCAATTGGGGTTTTTGGTTTGCCTGTGCTAACATTGCATTTGCAGCTTGTGTCAAGATTTGGTATCTTGTATAAGAAATCATCTGCTCTGCCATATCTGTATCTCGTATACGAGATTCAGCAGCCTGAATATTTTCGTAAGCATTCATTAGACCTTTCGTAGCATGTTCCAACCTATTTTGGTAAGCACCCAAATCGGCTCTTTGTTTAGAAATTCTTCTTAAAGCTTCGTCTGATCTTCCTATTACATAGTTCGCCTTATCAGGAGTACTAATAGAAATAAAAGTTAAAACTGTAGGGCTCCTTAATCCCAAGCCTGTAGTTGTCATAGTATTTATAAATACTCTTTCTCTTTGATGCATATTGGGTCCAATATGAAACCACATAGAAGCTGTAGGATTCAATCTCGAAAACGCTCCTGTTAACATTTTCATTTTATTGAATTCAGCTTGGGATGCGATTCTATCGATTTCGTCTATTAATTGGGAGATCTCTACTTGAATTTGTTGTCTGTCTTCTGGAGTATAAATTCCATTCGAGGCTTGTACCGCTAATACACGAATTCTCTGAATGATTTCTTGAGTTTCTTGCAAATACCCTTCCGTGGTTTGAATAAAAGAAATTCCATCTTCTGCATTTCTTTCTGCCTGTCTTAATCCCATAATTTGGGTTCTCATCTTTTCTGATACAGCTAAGCCAGCAGCATCATCTCCTGCTCTATTGATTCTTAGACCTGATGACAGTTTTTCTGTATCCTTACCCAAAGCATAATCATGAAACTTTAATGTTCTATGGGCAAATATAGAACTGATATTATGATTAATAATCATTTTACTCCTCCATGTAGTTTAATTGTAACTTCGGTGATTTTTAAAAATTGCTTTATAATTTTTTTCTTAAATTGGCTACCCAAAAGTTCATAGGAAAAGTATGATCTTTTTTGAATACAAAGAATTATCAGATCCTGTAGCTTTAAAAATTAATTGAAATACAAACACTTATGGCAAAATTGATTCATAAAAAAAATACTTACACATTATAAAAATTTTAGAAATTAAAACAACTATGTATGCTGAAATATAAATTCTCAAAAAATTTTCTCTATGCTAAAAGTACTTGCATTTTTTTGCTTTTTCATTAATATATAAATTGTGGATCCATTAAAAGCCATGTTATTAGAAGTAGAAGAAAAACATAAATCCGAAATCGAAGACAAAGTCGTCGTAATAGGTAATTCCATTCGTGATTGTTTAAAAAAAGCTTCTGAATATTTTAACAAAGACATAACCCACCTAGATTACGAAATATTAGAAAAAGGCAAGAGAGGATTTTTTACAAAAAAACCTTATAAATTATTGGTTTATGTAATGGAGATATCCAATCCCTATAAAGAATTAGAAGAATTTTCTATGAAGTTAGGTGTGGGAGATAAACTTTTAAGTGAAGAGCTAGATAAATATATACAACCAAAAAATATAGACGGATACTTTAAAGTTAGAATTTATAAAGAAGGAGCATTTCTTATAGTTTGTCCTCCAAAAGGAAATGGTAAAGCTGTCCAAATGGAAGAATGCATTCGCAGAATAGAGCAAAGAGGAGTTGCCAATTATGATATAAACAAAGTAGAAAAAGCAGTAAAACAAGCCAAATGTGAACCAGTAAAAATTGCAGACTTTATCCCAATCACAGAAAACAATTCAACTTGTAAAATCGAAATTACCCCAGACGAAATGAAAGCACTTGTAAAAATTACTCCTCCTAAAAAAGGAGGATGTGATCTAAAATTAGAGGATATCGTCAATCTTTTAAAATCCAAAGGTGTAGTAATTGGTTTTAAAGAAGAAAATATCCAAAAAGCACTGGATGATGAACTTTATATGGAAGATATTGTAGGAGCTGAAGGAATCCCTCCAAAACATGGAAAAGATGCATATATCGTTTATAAAGTAAAAATAAACAAGCAATTAGAATTAGAAGAAGACGAGAAAGGAAACGTAGATTATAAAAATTTGCATTTAGTAGAAAATGTAGTAGCTGGCCAAATATTAGCAGAGAAAATTCCACCCGAAAAAGGAATCCCAGGTAGGACATTGACGAATAAAATCATACCAGCAAGAGATGGTAAAGACAAAGAAATCAAACCAGGGAAGAACACAGTACTTTCGGAAGATGGGCGATTTCTAAAAGCAGAAATTAATGGTCAGGTAGTATTCATAAACAATAAGATTTCTGTAGAAGAAGTTCATCGAGTTCTTGGGGATGTGGGGCCTAAAACAGGAAATATTGAAGTTCTTGGTTCTGTCCAAATCACAGGTTCTGTTTTGGATAACCATACAGTTAAAGCTGGGGGAAATATAGAAATTAATAATAGTGTTCAAAAATCCTTAATCGAAGCCGGAGGAAATATAATTATAAAAGGAGGTATTTTCGGACAAGATGGTGCAAAAGTGATTTCTACAAGTGGTTCTGTAATTGCTCGATATATTCAAAACGCAAGTGTTTTTTCTTTAGTAGATGTCAAAGTAGAAGAAGCCATTATGCATAGTACAGTAGAGGCTGGAGAAAGAGTAATATGTGAGGGCAGAAGAGCACAAATTGTAGGTGGTAAAATCCGAGCAAAAAAAGAAGTCATAGCAAGAATTATTGGTTCCAATGCCCATCCTAAAACAGAAATTGATGTGGGCTATGATCCCGTACTTTTAAAGAAATTCGAAGAACTAAATCAAATTTTAAAATCAAAAACAGAACATTTGAATAAGCTTAAAAAAGAAAAACAAACCTTAGAAGTCAGAAAAAAATCTGATCCCGACTCCTTTTTAGCCGAACAAAGAAAAAAATTAGAACAAATCACAGAAGAAATTTCCAAACTAGAAGAAGAGATTAAGCAATTTGAATCAGAAAAAAACGAAATCCAACAAGAAATGGATCAATTAGCAAGCGAAGGAAGAGTAATTGTAGAAAAGCAAGTATTTCCGGGAGTGATTATTCGAATTAAAGACGCCACTTATACAGTCATGGATGATAGATTTTCTGTAGAATACGTCTACAAAGAGGGAAAAATAATTGAACAAAAATTTGATAAAAAAATTAAAAGAAAATAAAAAATGAAATTGATAGATCATTTGGTTTCTTTGAATGCAACACCCATTCACCGTTTAGAGATTTATGCACAACAAGCACTGCAAAATTATAGAGAAATTCAAAATTTCACCAATGCTAAAAGAATCCATGTAGAAAGAGATACCAGTGTTGTAAATATTCAACCCGTTGGTATAGAAAACAATATCCAAAATAATTATAAAATCCAAGAAAAACTTCTTTATAAGTCTAAAACAACAATAGAAGAAAAAGAAACAACCATTTATCAACCCAAAGAATTTTTCTTTACAAGTAAAAGAATTAAAAACACATATAATAAAGGCACTCAGATTGATGTATTGATTTAAAATATGGATTTTATCATTGTTTTAGTTTTTTTATTTTTGTATGTAATCTATACAGAATTACGGATTAGGAATATAAAAAAGCAAAAGACAAAAATTTATGTTCCCAAAGAATTATTTGAAAACTTAAAAGATACTTTTCAATACATTAATATTTCTTTAGAAACTATCAAAGAAAAACAAGAAAGTATAGGGAATTTATACTTAAAAATTATGGAAATAAAAAAAGAAATAGAAACATGGGAATCTAAAACTAAAAAAAAAGAGAAGCCAAAGCCCAATCCAAACAAAGATCAATTGCAAGAGGTAAGACAAGAAACTATAGAAAAAGATCCCTTTCTCCAACAAGAGCAAATGTGGGAAAAGTTACTTAAAGAAACCAACTCCGATACCGTATCTTTTTCTTTTTTAGGAGATTTAGGGGTATCCAAAAAAGAACATTCAGCCAACTCTTCTCATAAAGAAAATGAAAAGCAAGAATTGAATCTACTTGAAAAATTTGGCGCTACTTTTCGAAAGTTCTTGAAGATTCCAGAAATCCAACCAGCCAATTATTCTATACAAAAAGATTTTAACTTTGAAAATCAGATAACAGAAACCAATCCGAAAATTATACCTCTCCAAGAATACCAAGAGCGACTTAACCAAGAAAACCAAAAATTAACAAAAGAAAAAAACTCCAACTATACTCTTGAAAATCAAGGGAACCCAAAGCAAATTCTTATCGAAGAAGCCAAAAAAATTTTTTCTGAGATCAAGCAAAAAGAAGAAAAAATTGTTTTAATTAAAAAATTATTAGAAATAGGCTTTTCGGAAGAAGAAATCCATCAAATTACGAATTTATCCAACGCAGAGCTTTCTTTGATCGTAAAATTGAAAAAAAAGGGTTAAATTTATGAACGAAGTTTTCTATACAGATATTCCCGATATGACGCAAGAACAATTTAAAAAATTTTCCGAATTCATCTATAAAGAGGCTGGGATTTATCTAAAAGATTATAAAATTACTTTACTTTCAAATAGAATTCGAAGAAGATTAAGAGAACTAAAAATTTATGACTATGATCAATATTATGATTTTCTAACAAAAAGTGAACACTCAAATACAGAATTAATTCATTTCTTAGAAGTGGTTACAACCAATGAATCGTATTTCTGGCGAACTACACAAAATTTCGAAGCATATAAAAAAATTATTTTGCCAGATATCTTAAAAAATTATAGAAACAAAGAAATTCGAATTTGGTCTGCAGGTTGCTCTACAGGAGAAGAACCCTATAATATAGCCATAGAGACCATTGAATCTATGAAAGATCTAGGTTTCTTTCCATTCCACATTTTCGCAACAGATATTTCTAATAGAGTTATAGAAATAGCAAAACAAGGATGCTATACAGGAAGAAAAATCGAAAGGATTCCAGAAAACATATTAAAAAGATATTTTCGGCAGAGCAAAGAAGATCCCAAGATTTTCTGTATACGAGATGATATCAAATCTAAGATTGATTTTAAAGTAGAAAATTTATTTACCACTTCTATAAAAAATGTACATGTGATCTTTTGTAGAAATGTTTTAATTTATTTTCAAAAAAAAGAACAGGAATTTTTAGCAAAGATCTTTTACCAAACCCTTTTGCCCAACGGCTATTTGATTGTAGGACACGCAGAAAACCTACAAATATTGAATACAAATTTTAAAACACTTCATACGGAATACGGCTTTATTTATAAAAAAGAATTATGAAAGATTTTAAAATTTTAGTTATTTCTTCCGTTTCTGGAGGTGGAAAAAACACAGTAATCAAAGAAATTCTAAAAATATATCCAGAAAATTTTTATTTAGCAATTACAGCAACTACAAGAAATATGCGAAATGGAGAAATTCCCAATAAAGATTATTATTTTTTTTCTAAAGAAGATTTTAATAAAATGATTCAAGAAGAGAAGTTTTTAGAATTTGCAATAGTTCATAATAATTATTATGGAGTGCCTGTTTGGGAAGTAGAGAAATCTAAGGAATTGAATAAACATTTAATATTAAATATCGATTTTCAGGGATTCAGAACCATCAAAAAAAAGATAGAGGAAAGGATCATCTCAATTTTCTTAAAACCACCTAATGAAGAGATATGGTTAGAAAGACTAAGAAAACGGAATACAGATTCTGAAGATGCCATAAAAATAAGAATTCAAGAAGGAAAAAAAGAGTTAGAAGCTTCGAAAGAATATGATTATATTGTTATCAACGATGATCTAAAAATTTGCATCGAAGAAATCATAAATATTCTAAAAAAAGAAAACTTTATAAACCATTGAAGAAACTTTACGCAATCTTAGGTCCTACTGGATCAGGAAAAACAAATTTATTATTTCAATTTCTAAACCAAAAAGAACAAAAATTCGAAGTGATCAATGTAGACTCTCGTCAGGTTTACAAAACAATTCCAATAGGAACGGCTATACCATCGGAAGAAGTTATCAAAAAAATACCTCATCATCTAATTAATTTTCTTGAACCAAATAAAGTTTTTAGTGCAGGTGAATTCAAAAGAAAAGCAAATCAATTAATCAAAGAAATTTATAGCAGAAACCATATTCCAATATTTTGTGGAGGCAGTGGATTTTATTTTAAAGCATTTTCTACAAAAATGTTAGACATAGGAGAAATTCGTGATGAACAAAAAGAAGAAGTCAGAAATTATCTATCCCATTTGAGCATAGAGCAAAAAAGAGAAATGCTATTAAAGATCGATCCTCTATCCTTAACAAAAAAAAACGAAATCATGGGAAGGGGAAGGTTCCATCCTAATGACGAGTATAGGATTCAGAGAAGTTTAGAATTGTATTTTTTAACAAAAAAAACATTGCGCATGCATTATGAAGAAACTATGCATGAATTCCAATTGGAATACAAAATTATAGGAATTTACTTAGATCTCCCTTTCGAAACACTCCAAAAAAAATTGTTTCTAAGATCTAAAGAGATGGTAGAACAGGGAATTATAAACGAAGCTATGAATCTTTATCTTACTTATGGGGATTGTAATGCTATGAAAACACCGGGCTATAGAGAAATCATAAAATTGATTTTTGAGAAATGGAAAACTCTGCAAATCTCAGAGAATCAAAAAAATGAGGTAAAAGACAAGATACAAGAAATCCTTTATAATACCCATAAAAAATATGCCAAAGCACAAATCAAATGGTTTAAAAAAGAAAAGAGTTTAAAAAGACTAAACGAGGAAGAGACAAAAAAATTTTTAATCCAACTTGAATCTTTAAGAGATTTTGAATAAGGTTTTTAACTAAGTTCAAACATTCGAAGTATTGCTTTTCTTGCTTTATTTGCAATTTCTTCGGGAACTTTGACTTCGTATTGTTCATACAAAAGGGCATCTCGTATTTTCTTTAAAGTAATTTTTTTCATATGAGGACAGGTATGGCAAGTTCCAATAAAATGCCTGTCTGGAAATTCACTTCTTAAATTGTCCGCCATACTGCATTCGGTAACAAGTAAAATATTTTTTTTTGTACTACTTTTTATGAAATCAGACATTTGGGATGTGCTTCCCGAAAAATCACTTGCTTTCGTTACTTCTGTATTGCATTCAGGATGGGCAATCACTAATAAATCTGGAAATTGCTTACGAAAATATTGAATATCTTCAGCTGTGTACTGCTCGTGAACCATACACTTACCTTTTTCCCACGGTATGATTTTTTTACTGGTTTTTTGTTGGATATTGTTTGCTAAATACAAATCCGGAAGAAAAATAACAGTGTCCGTAGGTATTTTCTCCACAATTTTTAAAGCATTCGCACTGGTACAACATACATCTGTCTCTGCTTTTACTTCTGCAGAACAATTAATATAGGTAACTACAGGAACGCCTTTGTATTTTTCTTTTAACCTCTTTACATCTTCTGCTGTTATACTTTCTGCTAAAGAACAACCTGCATTTAAATCTGCAATCAGTACTTTTTTATCTGGATTTAGTATACTAGCAGTTTCTGCCATAAAATGTACCCCATTAAACAGAATGATATCTGCTTGCACCTCAGCTGCTTTTTTAGATAAACCTAAAGAATCCCCTACATAATCCGAAACCCCATAAAAAACATCTGGTGTCATATAATTATGCCCTAAGATATCTGCGTTTTTCTTTTTCTTTAAATCTCGGATTTCCTCTATAAGTTGTATAGCCTCTTCGACTTCATAAGGTAAAAAGAGAGGGCTTATTTTATCCTTTACCTCATTGATGTTT
>JBKBRY010000047.1:0-9846 GCA_046291925.1 Leptonema sp. (in: bacteria)
TCCGATTAATAACTATATACATCATGAGTGGTGGGACGGAAGAAGCAATGAAATTTTCTCTATCTTCTGGGATTTTCCATAAGTTTTATTGATTTCTCAATTAATATATTATATACTGTATTTAACAATAACTTAGAAAGTATAACCTTATTTGATTTTAGACATATAAAATTTTATTTTTTTTACAAATTCTTTTTCTTTTTTTTTAATAAAATAAATAGATATTTTAGTAATTTTTATCTTTTTCTCTTCTAATTTAATTTACGTAAAATAGTTTTTATTTTATGTGGATTTATGTATCATTCTCTTAGGAAATTTCAATTGATGTCTTTTGTGTTTATATTTCTAAACTTTTGTAAATATTACTCAAATACTTTTGAAAGTGTAAATGAGCTTAAATCTCAAAGTGCAAATGAGGTAAAGCAAGAAATCGTTGTATCAAAAAAATGGAACTATTTAAAAAACTTTTTAATAGGTAAGGCTGATACAACAGAAAACGGCAGGATTATAGAAATATCACAGAAAAGCTGGTATAAGCAATATACTTTAAAAATAAATGATTCTATTAAAAATTTTGACAAAAGAAAAGAACAAATTATACAATGGCATAAAGAAAACTTAAAAGAAGTTTATCAAGTAAAACATGCATTTTATTTATTAAGCGGAGGTGATTTTTTTTATTTTCGCTTGTTTTATCCCGAAGCAGAAAATTATTTTATGTTTGCAATGGAAAAAGATGGCGAATTTCCAGAAATTGATAAAATAGAAGAAAATCAACTTAGGGAAAATTTGTTTGCAATAGAAAAGGTAATTCACAATCTAAGTTATAATACGTATTTATTTTCTAAGACAATGAATCAGTTTTTAAACCAAGACAAATTGTATTCCATTCATGGTACATTACCAATTATAATTTTTTTTATAGGGTATTTTAATGGACAAATTGTAGATGTAAAGAAAGAATGCTTTGAATTTTCAAATAGGTTATGCTTGACACCTGGTTATTCTATCCAATACATAGAAGAAAATAATAAAATAAAAACAGTATATTATTATTCAAAAAAATTAGTGCCTCAAGATGCCAATCCTAATTCGTCTTTGGATTCTTTATTGAATAGATATACCAATAAAGGGCTTTTTTTAAAAGCCTCCATTTATTTGTTACACTATCAAGGCTATTCAAAATTTGCAGAATATCTTTTAAAAAATTTCCAGTATATCATTCAAGAGGATTCAGGCATACCATACAGATTTATAAAACAATACGGTTTTAAAGTTCAATTTTATGGTAGATACATTGATACACCTAAATTAACAGGGCAAATTTCTCCTTTCCAAAAAGACTTAAATATAGATTTTTCTAAAGATGCAAAACCATTACCATTCCATTTTGGTTATGGAACAGCAAGACAAAGTGGTATTTCTAATTTGATTTTCGCTTATAAAAATTTATAAAGTGGTAAGTATAAATCCTAAAATTTTGATTTTTTTTTTCTTAGTTTTATTTTCATTTTGTAAAACTTCAGAAATTCATTATTTAAAATTTGCAAAAATGAACGTTGAAAATGATGGTTTTTTAAATCATTATATTTTGCAAACTATTGGAATTTCTGAAATACGAAATGATGGATTGGATTTACCAGAAATACAAATGAAATGTCTCTCTCGTGCAGAAATTTCTGCCAAAAAAAAATTGATTTCTATATTAATTCATACGAACCAATCCATTAGATCGAAATCACTAATTTACAGTACAGAATTGGATTTTAATTTTCAATATCCCATTAACTTTTCTACCGAAGAATTGGTATATTATTCTATGTTTTTTGAAAGTATTCTATCAGATTCAAATATAGTTTATCAGGAAATTACAAAAAACCAATGTAAAGTAATATTAAGAATAGAACAGAAGGATTTAATAAAACGTATTCAACAAGTAAATATAAAAAAGAAGTTTCTTATAAACATTCAGGATTAATGGAATTCACATATATAGGAGCAAATTCAGTAAAAAACTCCTTACCAGAAAAATCGAGGAAGTTTATTTTTTTTTGTGCAAAATATTCATTCCATTTCTTTTGATAAACCAAAGCAATTTTCTTATAACTCCAATGCCATTTTTCCAAAAGATAGCCAGAACTACGATTTTCGTTATATGGCATGCAAAAGCCATACTTTACAGCATTTTTAGATAACCAATCCCATAATATTTTGCCGTTTTCTTTTTCGTAGTAAGAATTTTCTAATACATTGATATCAAAATCTGTTCCCCAATGATGTCGAGAAGTGCCTGGCATAGAAGAATATTCCAAAATTTTTTTTACTCTGCTATCGGGAGTTAAAAAACTGAATTGTTTCCATTTTAGTTCCCATATATGCTTTTGATCCCAGTAGGTTCTCGCTGCACTTGCAATCCAAAATTCAATATTGGGATGTTCTTTTTTTAAATCAAGATACATCCTTTCTAAGGATTCTGCAACTTCCTTTTGCAAAAATAAATTTCTTCCTTTTGTAGGTATCTGATAATTTTTTAAATTCACAAACTTCGAAATTTCTTGTGATTTGTATATACCAAAAAGAATTAAATAATCTTCGTTTCTAAAATTTTCTGCTATTAAAAAATAATTTACTAAAAGTAAAATAAATAAAGAAACAAGGATCTTCATATAATAAAGTATTGATATCTATTTACTAATTAAGGGTTATGATGATTTCTTTAATTTCTATTTTTCCATTCAATTTTTTTTGTTTAACTTCTTCTTGAGAAAATTCTGTTATATTTCCGATAACTTTAATTTTTTGGTTTAAATAAAAAGATTTAAGCATAGAAATTAATTTACCAGAAATTTCATATTTTGAATTATCAGTTATAAATACAACAGTTTCTACTTTATTGATTTCTTCGATTTTTACTGTACCAATCCACTCTTTATCCTGACTCCAAACAGGATAAAGAAATATTACCATATTTATTATTAAAATGAAATTTAGTTTTTTCATATTAATCTCTGACGATAATTTTTCGATTTTGTTCATCAAGAAATTTTAATATATGATAACAAAATTTTAGATAAGGAGTGGGAATTTTATATTTCTCTGCTAGTTTTATTGGTTCACCAAGAATGCCTTCTATTTCTAAGGGCTTATGATTTTCATAATCAATAAGCATAGATGTTTTATAAGGTTTCATTTTAATAGTTTTATGTATCATTTCTTTGATTTTGTTTCTACCACAAGAATTTTTTTCTTTCTCTGAAATAGCTAAAATTTCTTTCATTAAATTTTCTGATAATATTCTTGTATCTTTCGAAGCAACCAGTAAATCTGTGGTTACATTTAGTCCTATTACAGATAATGTATTGAATGCAACATTCCATAAAAGTTTTTCCCATCTGGCTTTTCTTAAATTTGTTACAAATTCACATTGAATACCTGCATTAAGAAAAATTTTAGTAATTTCTTTTGCGTAAGAATGGTGATTTTTTTCCAAACTACCAATTTTTATATTACCATAATCAATGTGGTGAATTTCATTGGAGGATATCCGATGGATGCAAGTAAAAGCGAGTCCACCTAAAATAATGATTTCCAATTTTTTTAGTTCTTTGTTTTTTTGGATCTCTTTTTTAAAATTTTCTTCCTGATTGATTCCATTTTGTAGAAATAAGACAATAGAATTTTTTTTTAAGATAGATTGGACTAAAGATAAAATGGGAATTTCAGGTAGTGTTTTTGTAGAAATAATGATTAATTCCGATGGTTCCATTTGTTTTGTATCGTTGAATACATTGGCTTGGATTTCAAAATCTCCCCATATACTTTTAATTTTTAATTTACCACTCTTCAGATAATTTGAATAAAATTGAACTTTATATCCTTCTTTTTGCAATTTCGCACCATAAAATCCACCAACAGCACCTGCCCCTATAATGCATATATTTTGGATGTTCATATTTATAAACATAAAAATAAAATTTATATACATAGAAACAAAAAAAATATGTTTTGATTTTGATTGAATCATTCTGAATCTTTAAGTCTAAAAAAATTGTCACATATAATAAAATGATTTTATTAATAGATTATGAGATATAAAAAAATAATTTTATATTTTGTTTTATTATTTAATCATAATTGCATAAGTTACGAAAACTTATGGAATCAATTTACAGATCAAGAGCTCTTAAATAAATATTCAAATAATACGAACTTTAATGAAGTTTATAAGCAAGAAGATCAAAAGCAGAACCTTAAAAAAGCTTATAATACAAAAAAACAATTAAAAAAACAAAATCAAATGGATTGTTTAGAGATTCAAAAAAACTATATAGAAGAAAAAACATCCTTAAAATTTCTAAATTGCAACTAAAAGATCGATTCTTAAGTTCCTAATGAATTCCAAAAATCTTATATGATAAAAAATATTTTTTCTTAAAACTTTAAAGTAATGCTTAAAGACCCTGCCCAAGCATAACCTCCATAAGAATAGTTTGGATTTTTTTCAGTAGGATTGATCTTAGTTATTTTTCTACTTTTGAACTGCTGGTTTTCTATAGAAAAATCAATAAGCATTGGTGATCGCATCCTTTTTGTTATAAAATTCGAGGCTTCAGGTATAAAAGCGTAGCCAATACCAAAAGTATAAATATTTCTGTCATTATCCATCCAGTTATATTCATTCCAAAAAGATGGGACTGGTGAAGGTTTTTTCCCTACTCCTGCGCGAAAACTAAGAGGAATATTCCATGGATTTTCCCAGTCCCATTCAAATCCTATGCGAATTACTTTTATATCAATAAAATTAAAAATGGGGATTCTAAGATTTTTTCTTAAGAGTTCATCTTGATCCTTAAGAGGAGAGAAAACATATTCTTTCGTTCTTGAATGTCTAAATTTACTCCAATATTCTGTTGAATAATCTAAAGATAATTTTAAATTATGCAATAATTGAAATCCAAAACCAGTTGTTAGAGTACGAGGTGAATACAAATCTAGCAATGCCATGTCAAAGTCAAATTGTATGGCAAGTAGCGTAGTTTGTGCTTGAGCTCCTAAAGGATCTACATGAGCATATGTTTCTCTACGATAGTTGATTCCAACCATAAACTTTCCATAATGAAACATGAAACCATATTGAGGCATAAGTAGAGGTTTTAGTTCTAGTATGGCTTGGGAATTGGGAATTGTAGGATCTGGTGTGATATTTACATCCTTCATTAAAATAGCACCTTTACCTTTTAACATTGCTTGTAATCCAACACCTATAGATAGATGGTTTTTCCAAATCTCTACTCCAATACCCATGTGGATTATTGGTCTTTCGTTTGATACACCATTTTGTAAGTATCTATGCGAAGTAGGGTTTATATCATTAATCAATGCTAAATTTCCAGAACCAGGTAATCCTGCATATAAACCAAAACGAACAATTCTATTAAAATCAAAAATTGAATTTAGATTTAATGATAAACCTAAATAGAGATAGTTATCACGAATTTTTTTTAGATCTGGACTATTGGGGTTATATAATTCAAATTGTATTTTGTTTACAGGTTTAGCATTATTGTATCCCAGGGTCAATTCATGTATGGGAGTTGATGATCTTAATTTGGGGTACTCTTTTAATGGATTTGTAAAGGATTGTAATGTATATAAGATTGTGTTCTGAAATCCTTCTGGAAGAGAGTCTTTTGACTTATGGTAGTCTTCTAATATTTTAACGACATTATTGTCATTTTTTTCTAAAAAAGAATAGTACCCTTCTAAACGAGAAGGCATGCCAAGACCTGCAGGATTATAAAAAATAGAAGAAACGTCATTGATAAAACTAACAACAGCATTAGCCATTCCGTTGGATCTTGGATGAGCTCCATATACATCAAAATAGTTTCCTGCAAAAAGAATGTTTTTAGAAATAAAGTAGATCAAGAAAAATTTATTAATTCTCATGAGAACCTCCTATAAGTCAATTGGTTAGTATATTGGATATTGTATCAAAATAAGTGTCAGGAACTTCTATTTGATTCCATTTATCTTCGAAACTATATCCCATAATACCTGTTTTTCTTCCTTGCTCTTTTATATCAGCTAAATGTTTAATCAAACTACCTAATTGATACAAAATGGCTTCTTCTGAAGGTCCATAAGATTGGACTTCGTTAGATGCCAAGAAGCGTTCAAGATCATATAAGATTTCTTTTGTATGATAACTGCTCTTTAAATTGGTCATAAAATAATTGCCAAATGCGTTGGGTTTAGAGATACCTGCCATAATCCCAATTAAACTTCTCGTATATTTTGCTGTATTTGTTAAAATATAAGGTAGATTATTTGTAATTAAATTTGTGAGTTGGTATGATTGATTATTAGAATCATCTATAAGAATTCCAGCAATCACATTATAGAAAGCACTGATTTCAATGGATTGAATTTGAATGTCTTGGATTATTTTTAATAAAAATCCAACTTTGGAAGAAATATTGTATTCTGAACTTTTCGAAAAGACTTTCCATCCCAAATCTACTATTTCTGTTATGTCTTTCCAGTCTTCTGAACTTAGATTGGAATTTCTTGTATCTGGATATTCAGCTAATTTTTGGTATAAATCGTTTATACTTTGTTCAATATTATATTGACTTGGTAAAGGTGTTTCTGAATTTAATTTTACTTCTGCTAAAAATTGTTTTATACCCGATGTAAAAAGTTGTCTATTGTTATCAAATTCAGATTTACCCAATTCTTGTAACAAATTGAATGTTTCGTCTAATAAATGAGAGGATGCAATCATAGATAATAATCCATCATAATACCGAGGCTGGTTCTCTATTAGTAAGGATAAAAGAGAACGATAACCAACTCTTGTGCTTCCAAAAACATATTCTGCATCTGGATAATAATATACAGAACTTAATTCTGGGTTCCTTATACTTGTTGTATTATCGGCTCTATATCCTAAGGTTCTAAATAAAGTAATCATGACATCGTCATTTGTTAATGATTTTTGGTAAGGATCATTTCCTACAAATATATAATTTTTAATGAGTGGAATTAATAAATCAATCATAAGGTTATACGCATTAATGTCATTTGAAGAATTTCCATCATTTATACTTTGGGTTTGATCCTTTAATACTTTAATTAAACTAGCGACTACTGGTGTTAAGGTATTTCTTTTTTCCCAATAGGTATTTATATTTTCAAATGTTACTTGCTGATCTGTTATAAAAGCCAACCTTTCCATTATGGGAAATAAAGTGGAAAGTGCAGGTGGAATAGCTCCGTAAAAATCACCACCATTTTTAGGAAATAGTACTGAATTGTATACCGTCCCATACAAAATTTCACCATTTTCTGGATTATCCCCAGAAAAACCATAAGAACATGTAGATAAAACATCACAACCCCAAACTTCAACAAGCATAACTGCATCACCTGGTACATCTGACCAAGCTGTATCTGATAGATCTAAATCTCCTATCTGATTGTAAGTTTTGATTCTTTTCCCAGAAAGCAACCATTTCCCATTATCTATTTTATCGCATAAAGAACTTCCACTACTACAGTAGGGTTTTACATTCATTAGACCTTTTAATCCATTTGCTATTATAGTCACATAGATGGCATCTTTTACTGAACTACTGCCTAGCACTCCTGATCCTATTATGGCTTGAATGGGCATTACAATAACAAATCTTTTGTAATACAATAACCATAATAAATTTTTATAGAAAGCTTCTTCTTCTGAGTTTGCTTGCCTGTTAGGAATAGGAATTTCTCGAATCGTATAAAAACTACCACTGCCAGAAGGATTTTTTATACCTCCCAAACCAGCGAAATCACCATTTCTAACTTTTATCTTATAAGAGCTTGTTGTCCAAGTATCAGAAAAGGAAGTTAAAGTGTTTGCATAAAATGGTCCTTCGCCTTCAAATAAGACTTTTACAATCCAGCCGAAAACCCACGGTAATGTTTGAGCATAGATAGGATCAGCATCGATAACATTATCTCCATTAAAGTCTATACAATTTATATCGCCTTTTGAATTTCCTTCCAACAAGCATAAAGCAGGAGTATTTAAATTATATTTAAAAACATTTCCGTTACGGAAAATTTCACCAGATACGTTAAATTCTTTGAATATTTTTGCAGATCCTAGATCTGTGCAATCATTTTTACTTCTCAATGCAGTAATCGCATCACCAACCGTCAAAAAACCATTACTCTCAGAAATAATACGAATGGGGGTAGTACTTGAAGGGCAGTTTAGATCTTGATAATAATAACCAAAGTGCCTTCCCAAGGCAACCATATAAGCTAATGCTTCTAATCCAGAAAATCTTCCTGAATATTGCGTAGAAGGATCATTAGTTCTACTTTTACCCTGAAAATCATTTTTAAGTAAATTCAATAAAGATTCGTCAGAATTCTGAATAGAAAAACCTAAATTTGAAACTGTTTTGATAAACTCTTCCAATATGTCTTTATTTGAATCTTTTACTTCGTTATTTGCTGGCAAAATTAATTTTCTTATAGATTTAAATAATTCTATTAAAATAAAATCAACCCGAGATGGATAATTTTTATAAGTTGTATCTGAGTAGACAGCAATATCATCATAGATATTGTTAGTTTCAGAACCTGTTTTGGAAGTAGTATAGTTTTCTAAATTTACTATTAATTCTTTGATTACTTTATCAGAGGATTTCTGAGAGTATCCTACTCTTGATCCTAAAACATTTCCAAAATTATATAAAAGTTCGGGTAATCTTTTTCTTATGTTTTCTGTATTGCCAGAAAAAATTAATAATGATTGCGTTAATTTCTCCACTGCTGTTCTTGCATTTGCATTTAAAATAATTGTTTTATACAAAAAATTTTCTAGTTCTTTAAAAAGATCAATCGTATCTTGTTTTTGTAAGGAGTTTGCTATTTCTAAAATATCCTGTTCTAAATCAAAATTGGTATTTTCTAAGTACAATTTCTTTAAACCATTGTGAGTCAAAGGAATAATATTTTCTAAAAAAGGTTCGGGATATTGTCGAATTCGCTCAACTAAATTCGTTACTTGGTTATAAGAGGAGGAATCATAAGTGCGAATTCTCTGCATTAAAGAGGAGATATCTAACAACAGTTCTCGCAATTTCGCATTAGGATTTAATGTTAAAACTTCTAAAGACCGCATTCCTCCCAAACCTGCTTCTGGATAAAATGATAATGATTCTCCTAATTTAATATTAAATTGATTTGGTTCTGCATTAGAGAAAAAGCTTTTTAGAGCAGGGTAATCATCCAAAAGATTAAATAATCCTTTCTTTTTTTCGATTTTTTCTTGAAAGGGATTTAAAAAATCCTTTTGTCCTTTACATCCTACAATCAATAAAAATGGCATCAGTGTTATTATTTTAATTAAGGCGTTTGCTTTAAAAATAAAAAGCTTCATAATGATTCCCCCTTAGTTAAGATTTTGATCTAAAAATCACAGTCTCCAGAGAATGTCTGTTCGTCTAATTCAATATTTAAAATCGCAAAGGGATCGTTATAAATTGTTGGTGTTTTTTCTACTTTTACTTCGTTGATTTTTATACCACATGCAGACATATCCGCATCAAAAGGAATTTCTTTTAAAACATTCCCTACTAGGGGAGTAACAAAACTTTTTATTAGAGGATTAAAAACATCATAAATACCTCTTGGATCCAATCCCAAAGGATTATTTAGATTATCTTCAAATATATCAATTGTATAGCGTAAGTCGCTATCTGTTGTGGAAAGATTGATACTTAATGCCCTACAATGTCCATCAGAACAAGCTGGGACGTAGTTATTAGGATTGGAATATGGGATAAA
>JBKBRY010000048.1:0-9760 GCA_046291925.1 Leptonema sp. (in: bacteria)
TTTGCGAAGAGCCAACGCGCACATCGGAGCGAATCACCATTTTATATTCAGGCGCAGTAACTTTCAAGCGATATGTGCCGATAGGCAATCCTTCTAAACGAAACTGTCCGTTATAGTCGCTGACGGTGCCAAGCGTTGTGCCAAGCACTTCGATTTTCGCGCCGATAATTTCTTGTTTCGTGTCGCGGTCAATCAATCGACCTTCAAGGCTTCCCATTTCTTGTCCGAAGACTGTCGTGTTGAAACACACGAGGCAGGTTAATAAAAAGAGCGGTTTCATAATTGCATCACGGATAAGGTTGAACAAACTTAAATCACGATGCAAAAATGAAGAAGCATAGCGCGATTTCACGGCGAAATGGCGCGAGCGGACGAACTTTCAGATGAGCGGTCGTTTTTGCAGGACGAGCGGCGCATAGATGTGGAAGAAAGAGACCTCTTACAGGCTTGAAGGTTTGTTGAAACTGAAATTTTCTCTAAATTCTGGCATTAAGATAACATTTTGGTAGTATTTGTATTACAGAGGCGTTATGTTTTCTTTTGTTGGGCTTCAATTGCCTAGAATGATAGAAAATCTTGAACTTCCTAATGATGTTACTTTTGAAGTTAAAGTTCTGGTTGTCAATAGCAAATATAAAATAATCAGGCAATAATATGACCAAAGAACAAATGACCAAAGAAAAAAAATTTTACGAAACTTTACAGAATGTATTCATCGGAGCCAAGATTGAAGGGCAAGGCGGTTTTGTTAATTTGATGAAGATAAAATCAAATTACTATCGCAAGATTGAAGAATTGCTTAAAGCAGATATAAAAAAAGCATTAGAAAAATACCCCGACTTCAGAGATGAACTGTTTGACAAACTTTATTCTTTTTTTAACCGCTATTTTACCGAGAGCGGCTCAATTTATTTCAATTCAACGCCATTTCATAACAATGTCTACGAAAAAGTTTATACCAATGAGAAAGATGTTATTCTCTTTTGGAAAACGCAGATGCTTTATTACGTCAAAACTGACAGGATTTTCAGGAGTTTAGAGATGGAATCTGATGGCTTTAAATTTTTCTTTGATGTTTCTAATCTTGAACACAAAAAAGCCAACGAAAAAAGAAACTTGATTTATGAGCTCAAAAGCCAGAACTCAAAAGTAAAAAGCGATGAGTATGTTGAATTCAATGTTTACTATTCTGAACGAGGTAAAATAACTAAGACAGAAGATATTTTAAAAGAACTAAAAAAACAGCATATCAAAATTACCGAAGAACAACTTGAAAAAGTTTTTAGAATTTTTGAAAAACAAAGCGAAGTAGATTTTTTTATTAACAAAAACGCCAAAGCTTTTTTACAGGAACAATTTAAACTTTGGAGCTATCAGTATTTCTGGGATGGTGCAAAAGAATGGACTGCGGATAGAGTTAATCAATTACAAATTCTAAAAGATATAGCGTTTAAGATTATTGATTTTATTTCTCAGTTTGAAGATGAATTAGTGAAAATCTGGAATAAACCAAAGTTTGTAAAAAACTCAAATTATGTGATTACGCTGGATAGAATTGTAAAAAATTCCTCTTCTATGAAGGGGTGTCAAAAATTCCCCTCTTTGAGAGGGGATAAAGGGGTGTCTCCTGACGGGGTAGTTAAATGGTACGAATTGCCTTACAATCCGGAATTAAAAGAAAGAGCACGTGAATTAAGAAAAGCTGGAAATTTATCGGAAGTATTGTTTTGGAAAAGAGTAAAAGGAAAGCAATTTCTTGGATTGGATTTTGATAGACAAAAAATTGTTGGAAATTATATCGTTGATTTTTTTGTAAAAGATATAGGTGTTGTAATTGAAATAGATGGAAGTAGTCATAATGATAAAGTTGAGTATGATAAACAAAGGGATGAGTATCTAAAAAGTGTTGGATTAAAAGTTATTCATATACTTGATGAGGATGTTAAGAAGAATCTTGATGGTGTAATGGAGTATTTGAAGGAAGTGTTAACACCCCTGACCCCTCTAAGAGAAGGGAAGGATACACCCCTAGCCCCTCTAAAAGAGGGGAAGGATACACCCCGTCAAACTTCGTTTGACACCCCTCTACAAGAAGGGAATTTGGTGGAGAGGATTTTGAAGCATCCTAATATACATTTGCAAATCAAAGAGTGGGAAGAATTAGGAATAATAAGTGAAAATTCAATCAAAAGTCAAAACTTAAATGTCAAAGGTCAAAAGTTAGAACTTGAAGTTGAGATATTTGATGATACTTTAGAAGGGAAGAAATTGAAGAAAGAATACGAGCATCTGCCGATTGATACCAAGTATTTCAAGGATTTAGAACTTGAGATTTTAAGTTTGTTTGACGATTTGGATAACTCTTTGGACGGTTGCCTGATAAAAAGCGAAAACTACCAAGCATTAAACACAATTTTGCCGAAATTCAAAGAAAAAGTTCAGACAATTTATATTGACCCGCCGTTTAATTTAGATTCCTCCGACCAGTTTCTCTACCGCACCAACTACAAAGACGCCAACTGGGCAACACTGCTGGAAAATAGATTGAGAATTGCCAAAGACTGGCTAAATGAAAAAGGAAGTATTTTTGTAAGATGCGATTACAATGGGAATTGGATTGTGAGATGTTTGATGGATGAGATTTTTGGAAGTGAGAATTTTAGGAATGAGATTTCTTTAAGAAAAGTCAATTATCAAGGAACAAATGTCCCAGGACGATTTAATCCTGCTTGTGATTTACTTTACTTTTATGGAAGAAATACAAAAATCACATTCAATATAATTTTCAAAGACAGAGGAAGGGAAACAAGGTGGGTAAATGCTATTTCTCCAAAGGAAAATAAGGATGCCAACATAATTGAGTTAGATGGAAGAAAATTTATTGCACCGAAGGATCATCATTGGAGATTTTCTCAAACCAAATTTGACCAACTTAATAAGGAAGAAAGAGTTAGGATTTATGAAGAATATGAGTACGTAGATGTTTTTGGGAATAAACAAAAGGGCTTGCCTCAATATTTAGAGTCGGAGTTAACTCCTGTCGATTCTAACTGGACAGATATTGGTAGTTATTCATTTGGTTGGAGTTTCTCTACTGAAAACTCCGAAATTCTATTAAAGCGTGTTGTTGAATCCACATCAAACGAAGGCGATTTAGTTATGGACTTCTTCGTTGGTTCAGGCACTACCACCGCTGTTGCTCATAAACTTGGCAGGAAATGGATTGGGGTAGAGATGGGAGAGCATTTTTACAGTGTGGTTTTGCCAAGAATGAAAAAAGTTTTGGCTTATGATAAATCAGGAATCTCAAAAGAACTAAAACCCCGTCAGACTTCGTCTGACACCTCTTTGGAAAAGGGGAACTCCCCTTCTGTGAAGGGGTGTCAGCCAAGGGCAGACGGGGTAGTTTATCAAGGTGGTGGATTTTTCAAATATTACGAACTTGAGCAATACGAGGAAGCATTGGCAAATACTGTATATGAAAATCACGATATGTTTGTTGCTCAAAACAAAAATCCTTATGAACAGTATGTTTTTATGAAAGACGAGAAGATGCTCAAAGCCTTAGAGATTGATTATGGGAATAACAAAGTCAAAGTAGATTTGTCAAAGCTTTATTCAAATATTGATATAGCAGAGACATTGTCAAATTTAACAGGCAAGTGGATTAAAAAAATAAGGAAAGATGAAGTAGAGTTTGAGGATGGGACAAAAATTAAAATACAGGAATTAGATTATAAATTGATAAGACCTTTGATATGGTGGGGATGAGAAAAACGAAAGACAAAATAGACATATATAATGAAGATATCCTGAAAAATCTTAAAGAGAACTATCCCACTAAATGGGAAAAACTAAATTATGCAAGAAAAGATAAGTGGTTAACGAAAGAGAATTATCCTACTTACAATCAATTAGTAAGAGTTGCAAAAATGTTCAATATTCCATTTGGTTATCTGTTTTTAGATAAACTACCTGAAAGAAAAACATCAATACCAAATTTTAGAACACTTGGTGGTGAAACATACGAAATATCTGAAGAACTTTACGACACCATAAATCAAGTAAAAAAACAACAAGAATGGATAAAAGACATTCTTATAGAATGGGGACATACTGAGTTGCCATTTGCGGGGAAATTTGACATAAATAGTGATAAAACGCTTATTGTTGATGAAATAAAGAAAATTTTAGGTATAAAAAACAATTGGGCAGAAGAAAAAACAAACTGGAAAGAAGCATTTAACTTTTTGATTGATAAGTTTGAAGAAGCAGGTATATTTGTAGTTGTAAACGGGATTGTCGGCAACAATACGCATAGAAAATTAGAAATAGAAGAGTTTAGAGGTTTTGTTTTGTATGATGAAATTGCTCCTTTTGTGTTTGTAAACAATAATGATTTTTTGTCTGCAAAAATTTTCACGCTGATTCACGAATTGGTGCATATACTAATTGGGAAAAGCGCATCTTTTGATCTTAGAAATCTGTTAAGTGCAAACGATGAAACAGAAAAATTCTGTGATAGATGTGCTGCAGAATTTTTAGTGCCAGAAAAAGAAATTCTCTACCTAAAAAACATAGATTATGAAGCGTTGGCAAAAAGGTTTAAAGTTAGTCAAATTGTTATAGCTCGGAGATTGTTGGATACGGGGAAAATAACAAAGGATGATTTTTATGATTTTTACAAAAAATATCTGAGATTTGAGAAAAGAGATATGCGGAAAACAAAAGGTGGTAATTTTTATAATACGATAAATTACAGATATAGTAGAAAGTTTTTAGAATTACTGCGGTATGCGGTTAATAATAAACAAATACTATACAGAGATTTTTATTATATACTATCATTAAAGGGTAAAACAGCTGATGAGATTCTATTAAGAAATACTGCATGAGTTTGCGATATGTTATGGATAGTAATGTTTTTATTGAAGCATCTCGCAGGTATTATGCTTTTAACTTTGGAACAAAGTTTTGGGACTTTTTAGTGCAAATGGCAGAAAATAACATATTATGTTCTGTAGATAAGGTGTTAAAGGAAATAAAGGAAGGTAATGTAAATGATCCGTTGAGGCAGTGGGCAGAAAATCAATTTGCACGATATTTTTTATCAACAGAGAACAATGAGGTTTTAAGGCATTATAAAGAAATAGTGAATAAGGTAGACGCTAATGTGAATTATACTGATAATGCCAAGATGGAATTTATGGAAGAAAAAAATGCTGATGCTTGGGTAATCGCATTTGCCAAATACAAAAATTTAACAGTAGTAACACACGAGTCATACAATCCAAATTCAAAAAAGAAAGTATTAATTCCTAATGTTTGTAGAGAGTTTAATATAAAATACATCGATACATTTGAAATGTTAAAGGGGTTAAATTTTAGATTATGAACTTATATTTACAAAACATCGTAGATTCCATTCAATTGGAAACTTTGCCCGCAGAATGGCAACAAGTTAACTTTGTCAAGTTTTCAGCAAACAAGAACCTCTACGATTACCAGCAACAGGCATTAAAAAACGCCTTAAAAGCACTATACAAATATTATGTTGACTCTAAGGCTGATAAAGACAGGTTTTTTAACCTTTATAAAAACAATGGCTTTACTGAAAATCGCGACTACAAATTAAACGGTAGCAGAAAATTCAAGATTTTTAAAGATTACGAGAAAGATTATACGATTAAAAATAATGAAATCGCCTTCCATCACTTTATCAACCGAATGAGTTTCTGGATGGCAACAGGTAGTGGCAAAACACTTGTTATTGTTAAACTACTTGAACTTTTAGGGTATCTTATTCAAAACCAGCAAATTCCAAATAATGATATTCTTTTTCTAACATACAGAGAGGATTTAATTGAACAGTTCAGAAATCATGTTAAGGAATTTAATCATTCCAACAATGATATTCATATCAATCTAAAAAATCTTAAAGATTATGAAGAAGTAAAAAAAGAAAACCGATTAAAATTTGACAACGAAATAGATGTTTATTATTACAGAAGCGATCTTATGTCTGATGAACATAAAGAGAAAATCGTGGATTTTAGAAATTATGATAACAATGGTAATTGGTATATTATTCTAGACGAAGCTCACAAAGGAGATAAAGAAGAAAGCAAACGACAGCATTATTATGCTATTCTTTCCAGAAACGGTTTTCTATTTAACTTTTCTGCTACCTTTACTGATCCTGTGGATTTTGCGACCTGTGTTTTCAACTTCAATCTCCAGAAGTTTATTACACAAGGTTATGGAAAGCATATTCTTTTATCTCAATCTAATGTAGCAACGCTAACTAATGCTAACGAATTTACAGAAGAACACAAACAAGTTATCATTGTTAAAATACTTTTACTTCACACACTTATTACAAAATTAAAACCAGAAAACTACTATCATAAGCCTTTGTTATTAACCCTTGTCAATTCTGTAAATACAGAAGATTCAGACCTTGAATTATTTTTTAGAGAAATAGAAAAGGTAGCAAGAGAAGGAGTAAGTAATAATCTTTTACAAGAAGCTAAAAAAGAATTGAAAAATGATTTAAATCACCAATGTGAATTTGACGATGAAAAAATTGAAATTAAAGAAATTGATAATATTGAAGAAAAAGATATTTTAAGATATGTCTTCAATGCAGAAACGAAAGGAAATATTGAAGTATTAAAGATTCCTGGGAATAAACAGGAAATTGTATTTAAACTGGCAACCAGTGAAAAACCTTTTGGGCTTATTAAGATAGGCGATATTTCAGAGTGGATAAAAAACAAGCTTCCAAATTATCAGATTATAGAAAAATTTGAAAACGAAAGTATTTTTAGAAATATCAATCAAGATGATTCTGATATAACCATTTTAATGGGGTCTCGTGCATTTTATGAAGGATGGGATAGCAATAGACCAAACATTATTTTATACATCAATATCGGTAAAGGAGCTGATGCGAAAAAATTTGTATTACAATCCCTTGGAAGAGGTGTAAGAATTGAGCCATTGCCGCACAAACGAAAAAGAATACAATTCTTGTATAACAATAACGAGATAGATGAAAATGTTTTTGAGACATTAAAAGATTCTATAAAACCATTAGAAACTTTATTTGTTTATGGGACAAAAGCGGAAAACTTAAAGGAAGTTATTGAAACATTAAATCAAGAACAGCAAGAAGAGCTTATTGGAGACTTGTTTGAAATTAACCCAGATACAAAAGATAAACTTCTTTTAATTCCGGTATATGCAGATAGTGATAAAATCTTGGCTGATGAAAGTTCATGTTTAAAGTTTGAAATTAGTCAAAGTGATTTAAATTTAACCAAAAATTACATTGATTATATTGGAGATAAAGTAGCAGTTGTCAAATATGATATGCAACCTAAAATCCTTCAAAAGATAAAAGAAAGTTTTTTGCGAGAAAATGATTTTTACAAAACAGATTCAAACATTGCAATTATTCAAAAACCAGAAATCATAGTAAAAAATCTGATTAGACATTTTTCTATTAGAACAAAAGAATTCAAGGAATTCAAGAAACTTGAAAATGAGATTATACACTTTAAACAGATAAGAATAACGAAAGATACAGTGAAAGAAATTAGAACAATAATTGAAACAGTGAAAAAATTCCCTGATAAAAAGGATAAAGAAAATGAATTAGATAAAAAGCACGACGATGGAGAAATAACTCGTGAGCAGTATAAAGAACAATTGAGAGAAATTGATAATCAATATAAAAAAGAAATTTTGAAAGATGAACTTCGTATAAAATATCTTGATAAACATTATTATATTCCTGTAGTTTTATCTACGGATGAAAGAATTAATTACATTAAACACATCATCAAAACACGAAGCGAGGTAGAATTTATCAATCAATTGGAAGAGTATTTAAAAATAAACGATAACTGGTTTACACAATTTGACTGGTGGTATTTTTCAAAAATAGATGAAACCCTTGATGAGGTTTATATACCATATTATCAGCCAAAAACAAATAAAATAGAAAAGTTTAAACCTGATTTTATCTTTTGGCTCAAAAAAGGTAATGAATATACAATTTTGTTTGTTGACCCGAAGGGAACAGAACATGCGGACGGCTACAGAAAGATTGACGGATATTCAAGGATATTTGAAGAAGAAAAAAATGGCAGAAAACAAAGCAGAAATTTTCCATACGAGGTTGCTATAAGTAATGAGGAACTTACTATAACTATAAAGCTGCTATTAAAAACTAACCAAATAGAAAGTGTTCTAGACAATTACAAGCAATACTGGTTTATAAAATTAGAAGAATTGCCCCAAAAGATTTGTTGAACCAGCACTTTGCTGGAACCAGAATTGCCTGGAACCAATCCACTATATTTGAGAGCCGACTTAGAATTCAGCAAAGAAAGTACGCAGTTCTTCTTTGGGTTTTTACACATATTTTAATAATCAATCACACATGGGAAGCACATCCTAATGAAAAATGTAAAGATCTTGCCCCTTTACTTTGTCACCTTTAACAAACCACAAGTCGTCACAGTAAATTCAATGAAAAATACTAAACACCTGAACTTGACTTAAACTTAGAACGATAATGAACGAACGGTACTACATTGTTGTAAATGGACAACAGGCAGGACCATTTACGATTGAAGAACTGAAATCAAAAGGCATTCAACCTGATACTCTTGTTTGGACTGAAGGTCTGGAAAACTGGACAAAAGCTAAGTATATACCTTTTCTAAAAGATGTGTTGCGAGCAACACCGCCACCAATTCCAAATACAGAAGCGGATACAACTTCCGCGAAAGTTCCGCCGACAACACCTCCGCCCGTCTCTAATGATAAATACTTTGGTTACGAATTGGCTCTCAGGCGAGAAAGACTACTGGCAACCATTATTGAAAACATAGTTGTTTGGGTTCCAATCACAATGCTTTTAGGTGATAGTATAAACGACATTGACTCATACAGTGCGGATTATATTGTAATAGATGTGATTTTATCACTAATTCTTGGTGCGTTTTTTTACAAAATCTGGGGGGGTAATCTTGGTCACAAAATCATGGGATTAGTAGTTATTTCCGCAAAAGACGGACAAATTCAAAACAATGCAAAGATAGGCGCAATTAGAGAAGTTCTTAAATCTGTTTTTAGTTTGTTTTTTATTCCTGTAGTTTGGTTACTTTGGGACGATGACAGACAAAACCTTTACGATAAAGTTGTAAGGACTTATGTGGTTAGAAAAAACAGACAAGAGAAAGAAAGGCAAATTAAAAATTTTTTAAGGGGATGCTTAATTTTTTTTCTAACTTTTTTCTTCCTTACATTTTTGCTGATATGGGGCTCAATATACTTTTATATCAATGGTATTTCCGTTGTTGCTAACTACGTTGTAGAACAAATTCCTATATCAGTTGACAAAGAGGTTGGAAGAGAAGCAAGACGAGAAATTTTGGACTCTTTACCTATTGATGAAGAAAAAACAAAAATACTCACAGAATTTTATTCAGCATTAGGTTATGACAACAAAACAAAAGTTTATGTAGTGAAAGGGAGAGAGTTTAATGCTTTTGCTTTACCTGATAATTCAATTTTTGTTTTTGATCAAGTTCTCAGAGAAGTGAAATCGTATCCTGAATTAGCCGCACTTCTTGGACATGAATACGCTCACATAAAAAATAGGCATGGAATGAAAAACTTGGCACATGCAGTATCAAGAGAACTGCTTACTGCAATACTAGCAGGTTCTGACCGTTCAAATACACTC
>JBKBRY010000049.1:0-6499 GCA_046291925.1 Leptonema sp. (in: bacteria)
GCTGGAACCGTTGCCGCCGGCCCTGGTGCTGGCGGTCGAGGTGCCGTACTGGGAACTCGAGCGGCGGCTGTCGCGGGCCGATCTCGACTATCTCACCGACACCGACATCTATTCTTTTACTATTCTTTTGTTTTAGAAAAAAGTAAATTTTTAGAAAAAAAAGAATCTTTTTGGACAATATTTCCGTTTTTTTATATGAATAAAAGCACTACTAATGAATTCGAATCTTCTGAGTGGAAATTTTTTTATATTTTTGGTTCTAAAAAAATTTCTAAAAATGATCAATTAGAAGAAGCCACAATAAACTGGATACCATTGTATTACCAAAGCGTTTATAATCATACTACCTTTACATTGATTTTCTTTTCTTTATATATATCTTCGCAAACAGAAGATGAAAATTGGAATAACTGGTTTATTTTATTTTATTTACAAAGAAATAAAATTCATGATGTTTCAAAACAACCATTTATAAACCATACAAAAATATCAAAAGAAAACAATAAAGAGTCTCTTTACTTCCTTAGTTATTGGCATTTTTTTCCGTTTTTGTTCGTAAAAAGAAGTTTTGCAAGCGAAATTAGTATGGATAACAAAAGAATTACATTTTATACTTATACCAAAAGTGTTCACTTCTTACTTTTTGGGTGGAACAACCATTTTAATATAAAAACAAAAGAGATAGAATTAGATCATTTTTTATTTTTTCCTATTTTTAGATTCGATAACCAGAGTTGTGAATCCTTTTCTTTCCATTTGATTCACTATTGCAAAATTGAAAATTATTTTAGGATATTTCCCATAATCTGGTACAAAAAAGATGATTATTTTACTATTTTCCCTCTATTTACTTTGTACTATAAAGAAAATCAATGGAATGGATTGACTTTATACCCAATTTTATCAGAATACAATCATAATAATGATTTTGTGTTGTTTTTCTATATATTAGGACATAGAAACTATATAGATTCCAATAACTATTGCTACAATATTACCATTTTATTCTGGAATTGTAAAAAAAGTAAAGAAACTATTAGTCTATTTTTTCCCCTATATTTGTATTACAAAGAACAGAAATCGAATAATGAAAAAGAAAATTACCAATTTTTATTGGTATTCCCTACATTAGGTTGGAGAGAAAAAGAATGGGAAGATATTTTTCACTGTCAGCTATTGTGTTTATTATATTTAGGAAAAGAAAATGTTCATAATAATAATAATTTTTTTTTAATGTCAATTCTTTCCATATTTGAAAACAAAAAAGATGATTCTAAAGAAATATGGTTCTTATGGAGATTATTTTTCTGGTACGAAAAAAACTCAAAAAATGACAGTTTTAAATTCTTAATTCTTGGGACAGGATACGAAGAAGAAAAGGGAAAATTTAGAATAAGAATCCTCGGATTCTAAAAATATTAGAGTTTTCATTAAATAATTAATTTTAAAAAATTTTTTTAAAATTCGATTTCTCAAAGAATGATTCGAAAAGAAATTCAAAAATCATGTTGTTCAAGTTGATTTTTTAGTTTATTCTCCCATTTTATATTTTGATTTCTTAATTGATTGAGTATCTCTTCAGATTCTTTTTTAGGTTTATATTCATTAACCAATTCCAATTTATATCGAAAAGGAATCTCAATTTTACAATGATTCCAATCGGCAATGAATCTGTAATCATTGTAAAAATCTTCCTTAAAGTTAGGAAAAATTAAAAAATAGAGTACTTCTTCTTCCTGTTTGATTTCGAAAAAATCTGGATTATCAAAAAATTTTTTGTAAAATTGAATTTTTACGGTATTGTATTTGGGATAAAAAATAGATGTATAAAAATCATTCCACCAATCACTAAAACTGTTATTATCTAAAAAATAAAGAGAAGGATCTTTGGGTAAAAGATACCAGAATATTGGCTTATGATTTAGATAAATCGAAAATGTTTCTATAAAATCAGATAATTCTACATTATAAGGAAATATTTTTTCTTCTTTTTCTAAATAAACAGATTTTATATTGATTTTTGTTTCTGTAATATTTTTAAGATAAACTCGTATCCAAAAAAATTGCTTTTCGAATAATAAATTTTCTTTACTATTTTCCCCATATAAAAATGGTGACTCTAAAGGAGTTGCAAAGATAAATTGATATTCAAAGCAATGATTCAAACCTTCTATATACAAAAAATTGTCTGAATAAACTCTTTGAAAATTTTGATTTGTATCCAAATTCAATTCAAATTTTTTAAGCAAAAAACTATATGGCATACTGCAAGAAAAAAGGAAAACAAATAAAAAAATATTATAAATTTTCATTTATTTTAAAGTTTTGTAAATTTAATATTATTTGTTGTAATTCTTCTTCCACCCCATATATTTCAGAAATTTTTTGAATCACCCTATCCACTAAAGCATCTGGACAACTTGCACCAGCTGAAAGTAAAATTGTAACAGGTTCTTTATGTGGCAGCCAATTGTTAGATTTTATAATTTGATTATTTTTTAAATCTAGATGTCTAATTTCTTCTTTTGATAGAATTTCTTCTTCGTCTTTTATATAAAATGTTGGCAATTTTTCTTCACATAATTCAACCAAATGAGAGGTATTCGAAGAGTTGTAACCACCAACAACGATAGCAATATCACCTTCTGATTTTAAAAGTTCTATTAAGGCACTTTGATTTTCCCATGTAGCATAACATAAAGTATCTTTAGTATCTGCGAAATGCTTTTCCAAATTTCTTTTACCATATTTTTGGATGATTGCATTTTTTAATATCTCACTGATTTCTATTGTTTCTGTTGCAAGCATAGTAGTTTGATTTACCACACCAATTTTTTTAAAATCTTCTTTTGGATTAAAATTTTTTGAAATTCGATTGCTAAATTTGTCATAAAATTCTTCCTCTGTTTTTCTTTCTAAAATAAAATTTGCTAAAAACTGTGCCTCTTCTTTATCCTGAATTACCATCGAAGAAGAATGTAATTTAGCATACGAGAAAGTTGCTTTTGTCTCTTCGTGATTGTATCTACCATGAATTATAATTGTATATCCTTTTTTCCCTAATTGCTCAGAACGATTCCAAACTTTTTCTACAAAGGGACAAGTTGTATTGTAAATCTTATTGATTTTTTTATTTTGTATTTCGTTAAAAACTTCCCTAGTGGTTCCAAAAGCTGGAATAATAACTATATCTTCTTTCGTTATTGAATCAAAAGAGATTAGAGGAGTTCCATCTGTCTTCATCAAAAATTGGATTCCCTTATTGTTTAAATCATTATTTACATGTGGATTGTGAATCATTTCGCTAATTAAATATATTTTTTTATTTGGATTTTCTTCTATAGATCGATAGGCTATTTCTATTGCATTTTCTACACCATAGCAAAATCCAAAATGCCTTGCAATTTTTATAATAACTTTTTTTAAATCTATAATGGTAGGGGTTAGATCTTTTCGATATTTATCCCGCAAATATCTTATTTTTTTTATTGTGGATATAATGTTCGATCGATAAAATTCTGGAATATGAAACTGTTTCCTCATAAAAATCAATAAAATGAATTCTATGAATAAGTCCAATTAATAAACAAAAAACTTAATTTTTCTTTATAAATTCTGATACAATTTGATTATATTTTTGTGGGGAAACAACATAAGGGAAGTGACCCTCCTTTGGAAAAGAAAACACCTGAGCTTCGGGATAAGCTTTTGTGAATTCTTCTCTTAAAAATTTTGGAATCAGAGGATCATTTTCCGAAATGATTATCAGTTTAGGAATTGAAATTTCTTCTTTAGTTCTCGGTTCTATATTAAAAAAATCAGTTACTATCTTATATCGGTTCAAGAATTGATGTTTTGAATTTCGGAAAGAAAATAAATAGGCTTCCAAGGTTTTGGTTTGGAATTCAAAGAGGTAGGCAATACCACATCTTTAAATTGTTTTTTCCCTATAATATCAAACAAGACTTCAGGAAGAAAAAAAAGCAATTTTGCTTTAAATTCATTTTGATCCTTAAAGTAGGTGTTGGGAGGAAAGGTATTTGAAAAAACTACTTTTTCGACTTTTTCGGGATACTTTTTTAGAAAGTATTGAGCGATATATCCCCCCATAGAAGAGCCAACGAGGATTACTTTATTGATATTTTCTTTTTCAAGAATTTTTAAAATACCTCTCGCGGTATCCTTTAGTGTTCGAACTGCTTCGGGAAGTGTATAAGAAATGACATTAAATTCTTCTTGGAAAAAATAGTACTGTTGACACCAAATATCAAAGCTACCTGTCATGCCATGTAGAAAAAGAATAGTAGAAGTAGAAGGTTTCTTATTTTTTTTAATAATATAATTCCACTCCACATGATTTATGATAACCTTGTTTATGGATTCCTTTTTGATAGAAAGGAATTGTTCAGAAATACGATCTTTTTTTTTATATATATCTAAAAAATCTTTTTTAGTTACTGGTAAAAAATAAACAAAAGAAATAAGAAAAAGTATAAAAAATAAAAAATAAAATTTTCTCATTTAACAATTATTCTTCTTTTTTTAAAAATTCCTCTAATTCACTTATTTTTTTAAATTCATCTTTCTTTTTTTTCTTCTGATCTTTCTTATCTATAAGATAATTTTTACATTGCTCTGAAATCTGATCTTTATTTTTTGCTAAGCAGGCACGAATTTTTCCTTTACCAATGGGGGTATTAGGACAAAATTTTTCTATATCGGAACTACAAGAATTTTTAAAAGCATCCCATTCTTTTTTTTTCTTTTCTATCTTTGTTTTACAATCCGTGGAAAGTTGATCAAAATGATTTACTAAACATTCAAAAATTCTTCCTTCTCCTGGCTTGATATCTTTACAAAACTTCTCCCTATCTTCTTTACATTGAGCTTTTGCCTCTAAAACATTTAAAGATAGAAACCCAAAAAAAATTCCTCCTATGACTAAAAAGGAAAATTTGATTTTCGTTTTCGTATGACTATTTTTAAATAGCATAAAAATTAGTCAACCACTAAAACTTAAAGTAAATTTTTTTAATAAATCTTCTTCTGATAATAAAATTGCATTTAAAATCTCTAATCAAAAATTTTTTATAACTTTTATTATGGTTTCGTACTCTTGTTCTGTCATATAAGGGAATAAAGGTAGATTGACTATAGTCTCTGTAACTTGCTTTGCATGATTTTTGGTTAATTTCGATTTTAAATATGGAATTGAACCTTTTTGTTCCGAAATAGTTTCGGGATATACAATTCCAAATCCTATCTGATTTTTTTTTAGATGTTCGATAAATTTTTCTCTTTTATGCTTTTCGATAAAAATGACATTCAAATAACCATTTTCTTCGATTTGCACAAATTGTTCTTTGGGATTATATTCAGAAACTAACCCTTTGGGAATAAATACATGAATACCTAACTGCTGTAAATCTTTTTTATATTGTTGCTGGATTCTTTTGCGAGATTCAATTCTTTTCTTTAAGTAAGGAAAGCTTAGATTCAAGAAAGCAGCCTGTAAAGCATCCAATCGAGAATTCCAACCTACATAATCATAAGAATAATGACTTCTTCTTCCATGATTGCTGAGACTTCTTACAATTTCAGCTATTTCTTGAATATTCGTAAGCACTGCTCCCCCATCTCCAGCAGCACCAAATACTTTTGCAGGATAAAAACTAATAGTCGATATCTGAGCATTTTTATAGACAGATTCACCATTAACTTTGACACCATAAGATTGTGCACCATCTTCTATTAAAATTAAATTTTTTTCTTTAGCATAATCTCGAAATTTTTGAATATTATGAGATGCCCAACCATATAAATGTACAAGGATAGCAGCTTTAGGTTTGAATTTTTCTATAGCTTCTTGAAAAAGTTCAAAATCCATTTGAAGATCATCTAAGGAAATATCGATTGTAATGGGTTCTGCTCCTACATTCACAACAGCTTCGAAAGTTGCCCAAAAAGTTAAATCTGGTAAAATTACTTTATCTTGAGAACCAACACCAACGGCACGCAAAGCCAACTGCAAAGCATCAGTTCCATTTGCACAAGTAATCGAATATTGAGTTTGGTTATCTTCTTTTAAATTATTTTCTAAAATATCAACTTCTTTACCACCAATAAATTGAGTATTTTCAATCATGATTTTAATTTTTTTTGTAAATTCGTCTATAAAATTATTTTCGAATCTTTTTAAATCAATAAATGGAACCTGCATCCCTTCCATTTCTTTTCCTAAACCCTCACAAGCAATCCCTTTTATCTACTTATCAAAAATTTTACCCTCCCTACACTTTTTTTAAAAAAATTTCCCCCTCCCACCTTATATCTATTCTATGAACCACTTACCTACATACAGAACCTCTAGTGACTCCTCTCATCATCAACTCCTCAATTCCCATTCCATAGGCTTATGTATGCTCCCCCATTACTTCCTTATCCTTCGTAACCTCTCTAATAACAACCTCGACTCCTTCCTTAAATACCTCTACTCTAA
>JBKBRY010000004.1:0-138709 GCA_046291925.1 Leptonema sp. (in: bacteria)
ATCATTTTTATTACGAATCATCGCGTCTGCATTTAAACTATTAGAATTTGCAAGCAAAACATTATAACCAATTAAATTTGCTAAAGGTGCTATTCCACGAATACCAATGTCATTGCATCTACCAGAGGCAACGCCTGCAACAGAAGTACCGTGTTGTGCATAAAAATAGTGAGTCGATAAATCCGTTGTAGACGTTACATAGTTATAGTTAAGAGGGAACCATACATTTTCTTTCAAATCTTGGTGATGGGTATCCATTCCATCGTCAACTATAGCAATCTTTGTTCCATAACCCCAATTCCCTTCTTGCCAAATTCCCACTACCTTACCATCTTCTCCCGTAATGCCTCCCAATTGCCCAGTATTTTGGATATGCCATTGATTCAAAAATAAAGGATCTTCTATCACTGGACTGCATGTGGGAGGCTGATTTAAAAAAAGGGAAAGCCCTAAAAGTATAGAAAAATCGTCATTTTTTTTTTTAAACATTTGGCAGCTAAAAAAAAGAGATAAAATCAGTAAGCTCGTTCTTTTCATAAATCCACGTTTTTTATCGGGGTTTTATAAAAATTCACCAACCTTTTGATTAGCCTTTGCTCTGTAAAGGCATTACAAATTTTATAATTTGCAGCTGTTGGGCAAGATGCTGTTCCAGTAATTTTACAACCAGCTTTTTCGCATTTTTTTCTATTTTCGAAAGTATCAGAACCTGTATATCTACAATAGTCTTTACAATTCGAAGACGAACCAGAACCGCAAAGATAACATCCATCTGCGTATAGGCTAATATTTCCTAAAGTCATAAAGATCAACAGAATCCCACTAATAACAATTGTATTTTTGAATTTTTTCATATTTGCTCCTTTTTTTAAAAATTTTTTTCCTTATATTTTTTGTTGTTTTTTTGTCAATAGAAAAAAAGTTTTAAACGAAAGAATAGTTTTTTTGAATAAAAACTAAAAGAATTTAAACTTTTGATATTCTTAAATTCTCTATTTTTGTTATTAATTTTCCAATTGGTTAGGGTTTAAGAATTCCAAGAATTTCTTTAGCTCAAGAGGTATGTATTCCTATATAAGGATAACTTCTAAATTTTGGAAAATAAAAATACAATGCACCATTTTAAATACAAGAATTGATTAGAGTTCAAGCTTCTTAGAATGGTAAAAAATATACCAAAAAGAGTTGCCATCTGAGTCAACCAAAATAAAAATGACCACTTAAGCAAAGAACTCCTCGTCTTCTCTATTTTTAACTCTAACTCCGAACGAACTACTTCGATTTTTCCTTCTAATTCCTTCTTGGTTGTTTCGATTTTCCCTTCAATTTCTTTAAACCTTGCCTCAAACTTACCCTCTAAGACTTTGATTCGAAACTGTATTTTTTTGATTTGGTACTCTAGTTCTAATTTGGTTTTTTCTAAGTCTTCTTTGGTTGCCAATTTAGGGAAAATTTCGAAAGATTTTTCTACAGCTTCTGCAAATTCTAACAGAACTTTGGCTTTTTCTGGTTCATCTTTGAATGCTTCGTAAAGCCTCGCACCAAATTGCAAATGATAACAAAGAAAGATTTTTTTTATTTGTAAAGCAAGTCAATTTTTATAGGGGTTTAGAAAAGAATTGACTTAAATTTGGGTTTTTTTATTTTTTATAGAAATATTTTTTTGGGAGTATTTTTTATGAAAAAGATGTTTTTATTGATTTTTTTAGTAAGTTGTATACAATTTAAAGAGTCTCCATGGGATCCGATGACGCCAAGTGGGATTTTAATGCGTTATTATTTTTATTTATTAAGAAATAGTGGTTCTGGATTTATACCTGCGGTAGGAGAATTGGATCCTACTTTTAATGGGAATGGAAAAGTAACAACAGATTTTGGTGTTGGTTCTAATGATTTTGCTTATGCCATAGCATTACAGTCCGATGGGAAAATCCTTGTTGCGGGAGGTTCTAATAATGACTTTGCCGTTGTGCGGTATAACTCATACGGGAGCTTGGATGGTTCTTTTGGTAGTGGTGGCAAATATAGCAGATATTGGTAGTAGTTATAGTGACCTAGCTCGTGCCATAGCAATACAGCCTGATGGAAAAATCCTTGTTGCGGGAGTTTCTAATGTCTCAGGTAGTAATGACTTTGCCGTTGTGCGGTATAACTCATACGGGAGCTTGGATGGTTCTTTTGGTAGTGGTGGCAAAGTAACAACAGATTTTGGTAGTAGTGATAATGACCAAGCTTATGCCATAGCATTGCAGTCCGATGGGAAAATTCTTGTTGCGGGATATAGTTATAACTCAGTTAGTTCTATTTATGACTTTGCCGTTGTGAGGTATCGATAAGGAGTTAGAGTTGCAAGTTTTCCTTTCTATATAATAAAGTTTTTTGGATGGGAGAATTTAGAATTTTTATGTACAAATCAAATAAAAGCGAGGCAATATAGCTTTTTTTTTAAAAGAACTCATAGTAAAAAACATTGCAAATCTGTAGATACAAAAAAAAGATGATTTTTTAAAACAAAAATTAAATTTTTATGGATTTCTCTATAGGATTTAGGAAATGGTTTTGAGGGTACGAATTTTAATAAAATTTTTTTTTTATTAATGGTCTTGATTTTGTTATTGGATTTTTTTCTGAAATTTAATGAAGCTGTAGATTTGTTAACCCAATATAAAAAATTTCATTGTTTACGAGAAGATTATCTTTTTTTATGTCCAGATCGATCCCATCGCTTTAAAAGGGGAGACAATCATTTTTGGAAGGTTTCTACTAATTCTTTTGGAGAAAGAATTACCCTCAAAACTCAAGGAAATAAAGAATATCCATTGGAAGTTTGGTTTATTGGGGATTCCATTAGTTTTGGTTATTGGGTAGACGATGAATTTACGGTTCCGTATTTATTAGAAAAAATCCAAAATTTGCCTGTAAGAAATCTTGGTGTAGATTCCTTAGGTACGAGAGGCATACAGAAGAGATTGGAAGTAGCTTTGCAGGAACATTCCAAAACAAAAATTCAAAACTTAATTTGGATTTACAATACTTCTGATTTTTTGGATGACGAAAAACAATTGAGTATATCCAAAAATCATGTTTTAAAAATATTTTATAAAATTCATTACCTATTGGGTAGAAATTCAAATTTGTATAATGCTTTGTGGTGGCTCAGGAAAAATTTTTTTTTCAAACAAGATTTGGAGGTTCCCGAAATTCAAGAAAGTGTAGTTTCTGAAGAACAGATTACGTTTAAAAATATTCAAATTCTAATTGATTTTGTCAGAAGCAATCCACGCATTTTAAATTTTTTGGTTATTGTATATCCCGGTATGAATTTACAAACAAAAAAACCTGATATCCACTCCAAAACTACAGAAATGGTGTATCAATTTTTTAGAAAAAATCAAATTCAAGTTTTAGATGTTCGCAAATCTTTTTTAGATTCTAAAGAGATTCTCTATTTTGAATTCGATGGGCATCCCAACGAAAAAGGATATGCTCTTATTGCGAAATCCTTAATCGATTTTTTAAGGCTTCCACAATCGAGATAAAATAAGGATTCCCTTCGATTTCTTCGATAGAAAAGCTGTACCGTAAACTCCAGTTGGGGTATTCTCTTACAGTTCCCGGAATATTGGGTTGGTCTACTTCTCCAAGCAAATCATGTAAGGATGCAAGTAGTAATTTTGATTTTGCTTCGGAAAACAATTTATGAATTAAGTGGGCAATGGTTGTGTCGTAAAGAGATTCTTCCGAAACAGTAATAGGAAAATCTTTGAGTAGTCCTTTTTCTTTTAGTAAATTTATAATCTGGATTCTTTCTTCGTTTCTTTGTTTTAGGAATTCTTTTTCTTGCTCTTCTGAAAGGATTCCTAATTTTTTTCTTTCTTCTATGTCTTGATTCATCCAAAATCCAGCTAAGGTAGGTAGATCGTGTGTATTCAATGTAGCAATAGAATTGATAGGATAATCTTTTGGATCTATAAAGGATTGGTTAGTTTTTTCGAAGTAAAAAACTTTCCAAGTAAGGATAGATTTTTCTTCTAATAGTTTGCGTACTTCCAAAGGAACAGTTCCTAAATCTTCACCAATTAATTGATTTTGCTTTTTTTGACTTTCGAGGCATAAAATGCCAAATAATTCTTTGTAGGGATAGTGGACATACGTGCTAGCCGATTCTTTTGTATCTTTTATGATCCAAAATAATCTATAAAGCCACATAATGTGATCAATTCTTAAAAAAGAGCGAAAATACAAATTTCTTTCTAAAAGAATTTTAAATGGTTCAAATTGGTATTTTCTTAACATCAAGGGATTCATTACCAGCAAGCCCCAATCTTGCCCATTTGGCGAAAATGCATCTGGTGGAGCACCAGCACGTGCTTCGTTAGAAAAAATATAGGGATAAAAAGTATTCAAAAATATTGCTTCGGACTGATCCGGGCGGCATCCTAACGCTAAATCTAAATATATATAAATATTGTTTTTTAGAAGTTCTTCCTGAACTTCTTTAAATTGTTTTTCTGCTGTATAAAATAAGTAGTTGTAAAAATTGATTTTATCAAAATTCCTATTACAAAATTCCTTTTGAATATCAGAATCTTTTTTCCAAATTTCTTCAGGAGGTTTTAGATTGCCAAAAACTTCTTTTACTACCTCGAATAAAGAATGGTAAAATAATCGTTCATTATCTTTTACATATTCTTCGAACTGACTTCTATCTCTTTCAAACATGGAATTGGTTGTAAATTCTCTATAGACCTCGGTCATAATTTCTTTAAAAATTAAATAAATTAATCTATAATTAATCTGGGAGTTCTTTTTTTCTTTTTCTATTTCTGAATTCCATTCTTTCCATTTTTGTTTCGCTTTTTCAGAAGCATGAAATTCTTTTAAAGAAAAAATATCAATATAGATGGGATGAATCAACAATCTACTGGAAGGGTAATAAGGACTTATGTTTTCTGGATCATTAAGAGAAAGTAAATGGATAGGAGAAATTCCAATTAAATTAAAACCATATTTTTTTATTAAAAATCCTAATTTTTTTAAGTCGTAGAAATTACCAATTCCTAAATTTGTTTCGCTCTTAAGGGCATAAAGTTGTACAGATACACCATTGTAGAGCTTGTCTTCACTATAAGCTTGATTGGGTACAACCATCATTTTCCCTTTATAATAAATTTCTCCTTTCGAAATAAGAAATACAGAATAATAACCTATAGGGAAACTTTTTTCGATTGGAATTCTTATAAAAAAAATTTTAAGTTTTCTAAATTTAAAAAATAAAATAGTACGAGTTTCTATAATTTGATAGTTTCGAATTACTTCTTCGTAAAAAATATCCCCTCTGTTGTCTGCGATTTGAATTTTAAAATCTTGGAGAGTTTCTGGAATACGAATGTCTAATAAGATTTTTTCTTTCTCTAAAAACATTTGGGTAGGTATAATTTCTTGAATCCATTTATCATTGGTGTAATTTTCGTAAATTTCTTCTATATGAGATAAATTTTGCACTGGTATATGCATTGCTCTTAGAATCAGTAAAAGCTTTTGGTATGGTATTTTATATGTATTCCCTAATAAATCTGAGTAAGATGTTTGGATACCTAATTCTCTACAAAAATCGTTGAGTAGATTTAATCTATAATTCTTTTTTACATAAGAATGTCTCCAGCCTTTTTCGGCTTTTAGGATGATTATAGTGGATTCTGGAATCCTAATACTTTGGTTTGGAAAATAAAAAGAATTTTCTGAAAAATACTTTTCCATTTCCTCAAAAAAATTTGTATTTCTTTTTTCTATAAAATAAGAATTCTCAACAATGGGATAATCTATAAAATCACTAGTTAAATAAATATTTTTTTGAGTGTTTAAAATCATCTTCCATTTTGTTTCTATAACTTCTGGGATAATAAATTTTCTTTCTTCTTTTGCGAAATTAAATAAAATCAAGAAAGTGTCTCCTTCCAATGTGGTATAAAAATCGAATCTTCTACCGAATTCAGAGGGTAGTAGCATTTGTAAACATATTTGGTGTTTCCAATCCTCCTCGGTCATTTCTTTACCATTGGGAGTAAGCCAATAAATATCTTTTATTTCCATGATTTTTTTTTCTTCTCCCTCGAAGAAATTTTTTCTTTTAAAAACTTCATTTCTCTTTCTTAGTTGGATTACATATTTTGTAAAAATAAAAAGCTCATAAGAGTCTTCATCCCATTTCCAGTTTAAATAGTTGGTTTTGTTATCCAAACAATATGAATTGTTATTCCCTTTTTGGGTACGATTCATTTCATCACCTGCCAGAAGCATGGGAACACCTTGGGAGATCATTAAAATCGTTAAAAAATTTTTTTGTTTTTTTATTCTGAGGGATTTCATTTTCGGATCGTTTGTATCTCCTTCCACACCATAATTATTGCTAAAATTTATATCAGATCCATCTAAATTATTCCATCCATTTTCTTCGTTATGTTTGTGCTTATAACTTACTAAATCTCTAAGTGTAAAACCATCGTGGCATGTAATAAAATTTATACTGGAATATGTTTTTCTATCGTCTTTTTTGTACAGATCACTGGAACCAGAAATTCTTGTTGCAAATTCGGCTAAATTATTTTCGTATTCGTTTACGATTCTTCGAATGGTATCTCTATATTTTCCATTCCATTCGGACCAACCGGGAGGAAAATTCCCAACTTGGTATCCATCCTTGCCTAAATCCCAAGGTTCTGCAATTAACTTAACATTCGAAATAATAGGATCTTGTTGGACGATTGCGAAAAAAGAAGTCAATCGATCTACATCATAAAGCTCTCTCGCCAAGGCGGAAGCTAAATCAAAGCGGAATCCATCTACATGCATCTCTTGGATCCAATATCTTAAAGAATCCATAATCAATTGTAAAACTTGGTGGTTTTGATGATTTAACGTATTGCCGCAACCTGTAAAATCTAAATAGAGTTCTGGATTCTCTTCGTAGACTCTGTAATAGGATAAATTGTCAATTCCACGGAAAGAAAGAGTTGGTCCAGTATGATCCCCCTCTGCTGTATGGTTATATACTACATCCAATAGGACTTCAAAACCTGCCTGATGTAAGATTTTAACCATACTTTTAAATTCATTTACTGCATCCTGATAGCCTTTACCGTATGCATAATTTTTATTAGGAGCAAAAAAAGCTATGGGATTGTAACCCCAATAATTTGTTTTTTTGTTTTTGTATAAGTGAAATTCTGTTATAGAATGTTGAATGGGTAAAAATTCTATAGAAGTAACCCCTAAATCTTTTAAATAGTTTATAACGGGTTCGGAACAAAATCCTAAATAAGTTCCTCTTAATTTCTTAGGAATCCATTTATGTAATTTTGTCATTCCCTTTATGTGAACCTCGTAGATAATCGTATCTTCCCAAGGTATTTTTAATTGTTTGTCGTTACCCCAACTAAAAGCTGGGTCAATTACAGCTCCTAAAATGGCAGTTTTGGCATTATCTCTAGTATCTTTTTCTAAGAAGGAATAGGGATATTTATATCCAAAATGTTCTTCTCCCCAGATTAAGTCTCTACCTATTGTTAGAGCATAAGGATCCAATAGTACTTTTGAAGGATTGAATCTGTGACCTTTTTTTGGTTCATAGGGACCATAAATTCTATAACCATAAAGTTGACCAGGCCGAATTCCTTCTATATAACAGTGCCATATAAAGTGTGTCCTGTTTTTAATGGGAATGCATAGACTTTCTTGATAACTGAATTCAGAATCAAAAAGGCAAAGGAATACAGAAGTTGCTTCTTTTGAATACAATGCAAAATTCACTCCTAAGCCATCCCAATGGGCTCCCAAAGGATAAGGCTTACCTTCTTTGATTTTTATATATTTGTTCATAAAAAATTCCAAAGCAAAATTTAAACACTTTATTTTTTATTTGACGAGGAATCAAAAAATTATTATTCAGTAATAGAAATAGATTAAGAAAAAGATAAAATAAAATAATCATAATTTTAAAATATTGTAAGTTGATTAGCATAAAAATTGAATATTCCAAAAAAAGGAAGTTTTTTTTATGAAAAAACTAAAAATATTAATGATAGGATGGGAATATCCACCAGAAATTACAGGAGGTTTAGGAATAGCAACTCATGGAATTGCAAAGGCTTTAGGGGAGTTGGGAAACAAAGTGATTTTTTTAATCCCAAGAATCACAAGGAAAGAACCCAAAGATAAAAATGTAATTATTATTGGTGTAAACTCAAAATATCTACCTATACCACAGGAAGAACTGAAAAGATTTTTATTAGAAACCATGCATTTACAAACTATGAATTTATACCAAAGCAATGTATTTATATCTCCCGAAAAGTTTTGGGAAGAATTCGAAGAAAAACAATCCCTTTTACAAGAAGAATTTTCAATAGAAACCAAAGAAATTCATTTGGAAGGTGGGTATGGAAAAAATTTGTATTTTGAAATTCAAGCTTTTGCAGAATTTGTTGCAAAAATTGCTTCTAAGCTTCCTACCATTGATTTGATCCATGCCCATGATTGGATGACTTTTCCTTCTGCTTTGTATGCGAAGCATGTAACTGGTAAGCCAATCATCCTACATGTGCATGCTACGGAGTTTGATCGTTCAGGAGATCATCCGAATTCCTATGTATTTAATTTAGAGAAATATGCCTTCGAAAAAGCAGATGCTATTATAACAGTAAGTAATTATACACGGCAAATCATTATTGATAAGTATCAGATCGATCCTAATAAAATTTATCCTGTATACAATGCCATTGACTTTCAGTACTCGGAAGCAAAAGATGTTAAAAAACCAATTCGCCAAAGAATTGTTTTATTCTTGGGTAGAATCACTTTCCAGAAAGGGCCTGATTATTTTGTTCGTGCTGCTAAAAAAGTAGTAGAGAAAATTCAGAATGTTAAATTTTTAATGGTGGGTACGGGAGATATGTATTCTAGAATGATCGAAATGGCAGCCGATCTAGGAATTGGCAAGTATTTTCACTATACGGGTTTTTTAGAAAGAAATAAAATTGAGCAAATTTTTAAAATGTCCGATGTATATGTTTTACCTTCTGTTTCCGAGCCCTTTGGTTTAACTGTATTGGAAGCCTTAAAGTCTGGAATACCCGTAATCGTTTCTAAGCAGTCAGGTGTTTCTGAAATTGTACAAAATGCAATCAAAGTAGATTTTTGGGATGTGGATGATATAGCCAATCATATCATCAAACTTTTGGAAGACGAAGAATATAAAAATCAATTAAAACAAAAATTGGTCGAAGAAGAAATCCATAAAATCAGCTGGTATGATAGCGCACAAAAAATAGAAGAGATTTATCATATTGTTTTAAATCAAATCCAATTTCTAAAAGGAAGTCTATGAACGCTGTATGCTTTTATTTTCAAGTACACCAACCCTATCGATTGCGAAAGTATACTTTTTTTGATATAGGAAGCTTTTCTTATTTCGATGAAGAAAAAAATAGACAAATTTTGCTTAAGGTTTCTGAAAAATGCTACGAACCTATGAACCTACTTTTGCTTAAGCTCGTTAATAAATACAAAGGAGATTTTAAATTTACTTTTTCTTTAACTGGGACTGTGGTGGAACAATTAAAGAAATGGAATCCTAAAGTATTGGATTTGTTTAGAGCATTGGTAGATACAGGATATGTGGAGTTATTATCAGAAACTTATTATCATTCTTTAGCAGGAATTTTTTCGGATCAAGAATTTAAGGAACAGGTCCAGAAGCATATCAAACTTATGCAAAAGGAGTTTGGATACACTCCTACTTCTTTTAGAAATACTGAGTTGGTTTTTAGTAATCATATTGGTTGGTTGGTTGCAAATATGGGATTTACTTCGATTCTTACTGAAGGAACAGAAAAAATTTTAGGTTGGAGAAGTCCCAATTACTTATACAGACCAAAATATTCACCGCAGATCAAAGTTTTATTAAAGAACTACAGATTGAGTGATGACATTGCTTTTCGTTTCTCCAACAAATATTGGGAAGAATACCCTTTAACAGCAGATAAATTTGCCCATTGGGTGCATAATATTGCATGGAATGGACAGACGGTCAATCTTTTTATGGATTACGAAACCTTTGGAGAACATCAATGGAAAGATACAGGTATTTTTGAATTTATGGAACATTTGCCCGAAGCGATTAAAAAGAACAAAAATTTTAGATTTTTAACAGTTTCTGAGGTTGCTAATCTTTATCCAGCAGTGGGCGAAATTGATACCCATCAACCCATATCTTGGGCAGATATGGAAAGAGATCTATCGGCTTGGATGGGCAATAGTATGCAAAAGGAAGCTTTACATTCCATATACGAAATAGAAGATACAATCAAATCCAATGGAGATCCTTTACTCTTAGAACAATGGAGGAAATTACTTACTTCTGATCATTTTTATTATATGAGTACAAAATTTTGGCATGATGGCGATGTACATAAATATTTTAGTCCGTACGATACTCCTCATAATGCATATGTGTATTTTATGAATGTCTTGGAAGATTTAAAGCATAGATTAAATTATCATTATTAACAAAAATTGGATCATCCATCAAGATACAACCTTTTTAGTTCCTTACCTTAGGAGTAAAAAATTCAAAAATTTTTTTATAAGAAATAGATACCCAAGTTATTGAATTGATAAAATCAAATGATTTAGGATTCTGTAAGTATGCTTTTAAAAAAAGTGATCAAATTTTCTTTTAAAATTTTATTGTATTTCTTAATTATTTATTCTATTGGTTCTATTCAAATTTTAAATGCAGAAAATCGATTAAGAAAAGAAATGCTTACTTATCATCAACTTTTTGGAATTTTAACTTGGACAAGTTGGTTTGCTACAAATTTGTATGGAGAACAGTCCATACGGACGATGTATAGAAGAAGTGACGAGATTTCACGATTTGTCCTTCTTTCTAAGCAATTTCAAGAGAATGACCTTCTTTATGTACAGATGCTTCGAGAAGTTGATAAAAAAAGTATTTATTGGTATTCTTTAATTATACAAGAACCCAACAATCTTTTTTATTGGTCATTACGATTTCAAGATGAATGGGAAGCTAAGAGATACCCATCAACCCATAAAAATTTAGCCTATACTACATTTGTTTTATATTCAACAACTGCCCTTCTTGCTTTTTTTTCTCCAAGTTCTTTAACAGAAGATCAAAATCAATATTTAGGAGTTACTCCCATTTTGGTTCATAAGTCCATGATACCTTTACATTTTTTAAGTATGTTGGGGCTTTACAGCATTTCTCGTAAAATCGAAGAAAAAGGACCCGATTATGCGTTTCGAATGCAAAAGGTAGGTTGGGTTGGATTTACAGCTTTGAGTATAGCTTTTTTTAGAATCACTTTTTAATTGAAGGGGGTAGAAATGACTTATAAAATTTTTTTTTTAGGGTTTTTTGTTTTTCCTTTTTTCCAAATTGTTTCAAATGAAATTCAATTTATTGTAACTTATCCATTAAAAACTATAATAGGAAGATGTTCAGAATTTGAATTTATTGGTTTTAAAATAGAAAAAGAAGAGAATCGCTATAAAGCACAGAATTTTCAAGTGGTATGCAAGATTTTATCTATGAAAACAGGGGATCCGAATCGAGATTCCAATATGTATGATGCTTTAGGATATCCATACTTTTCAAAAATTACTGCTAATGTAACTTCTACTATTTGTGCATATCAAAATTGTAAAATAGATTTTGAATTGGATTTACATGGAAAAAAGAAACTGTATCGAATCGAAGGAAATTTTAATTCCAATAAAGAATTACAAATTTCTGGAGAATTCCTAGTAAATCTTTTGGAATATGATATTGAACCACCCAAATTGTTATTTTTGAAAATTGATTCTATTGTAAAAGTAAAATTTAATTTTTCTTTCCCTTATAACATTCAATAAAATTTATAAAATTCATTGGATTCAAAAAAAAATAAAATTCTAAAATTTTTTAAATTCAATTTTATAAGTTTAAGTTTTATATCTTGATAATTTTTTTAGTCTTAAAGTTTTTATCCCTCTGATATTTCCTTATGAATTTTACCAAGTTTTGAAGATAAGTTTGGTGAAGAGAATGCAAAAAATAAGTAAATCTTTGGAAAATGCTATTTCTCTTACTTTTCATTGTAAATGTCCTGCTTCTAAAAAGGAATTTTTAGACTCTTCTTATTACCAAAAAACTTTTAGAAAAAAGATGCAAAATAGAGAGAAAATTTCGAAGGGACTAAGAGAAACTAAAAATCTAAGAAATTGAACTTCTTAATAATTTTATGGTTTTGTCTCTTACTTTAAGAAATCCTATTATTCTAGAAAACATGTATATTGATTGGGAGATAGCCCTACAAAAAAATTTATAAAGATTAAAAATAACAACAATTGATTTTTTTCATAGATCTTCATGGTTTAATACTATTTTATACTATAAACCATTTGACATCCATTCCATTTTTAAATTAGCTTTAATTTTGTGTTAAGGTCTAAATTTTTTTCAATAAAAAGTTTGGTTAATCAAACTCCTCCTATCTATTGGATTTTATTTTATCTTATTTTCCATTTTTATTTGGTTTTTTCTTATACCAAACAAACAAATTATAATTTCAATTTACTTATTCATATAAATCAAAAGTATATAGAGCTCAATCCAGAAACAAAATTTTCTTCTTTAGTTGTTTTAGAGCAAGAAGGCTATGATGGACAATTTTTTTATTTTTTAAGTCGTTATATCTATGATAAAAATATAAAAACCGTAACTTTAGATTCTTCCACTTTTCGAATGTTAAGAATAGGTGTTTCTGTTTTATATGGTTTTTTACCATATTATTTAGGTTGGAGCAATTATGCAATTTTAGGAATTCTTCTAAATATTTTGATTTTTATTGTTTCTTTTATAATGCTTTATAAATTGTTGGATCAAGATTCTAAATACGTAAGTTTTTTCTATCTTTTTAACCCCTTCTCTTTTGTTTCGAATATGCTTTTGATTGGTGACAATTTTTTTATTTCTTTTTTTGTAATCTTTGCATATTTTTTCTCAAAAAGTTTAGGTCGAGAAAATCATAAAAAAAAACAAATGCTTTATTATTTTGGTTCTTTATTTTTTTCTATTTTTTTGGTATTTCTTAAAGAGACGGCTTTGTTCTATTTTTTACCTTTATTTTTTTATTTTTTTATAAAAAAAGATATGAAAAATACCTTATTGTTTTCTATACCTATATGGTTTTTTTTTATTTGGTTTTTTATGATAAAAAGCTATATCAAAGTCGAAGAAATAAGTTCTCTTTCCCATTTAGAGAGAATTCGTGTACCTTTTAAAGATTTGGTTTTCTTTTATTTTTCTTTAATAGAAAATTTTATAACCAATAGAAATTTTTCTAAAACCTTTCCTTATATTTTATTGCTTTTTATTTTGATTAGTTTGGGTTTTCAATTAATAAACTTTTTAAGAATTTATAATAACTTTAAAGAACTGATTACTTTAAAATTCTTTGAATTATTTTTTTATGCCCCCATTGCCTTAGTCATTCTGAGTGTTGTAATTGTAGATTACGAATATTGGCTTGCTTTTGATAATATTTTTCGGATTTTTGCTTTTGCGTTTTTATGGATTATCTTTTTGATAGTCCTTCGCAAATTAGAAGACTACAATGATTATGGCTTTTTCTTCTTGCTTACAATTACCACAGTATTACTTGGAATCCGATACTATTATAAAAAAATTGGAGACTTTACAATTTTATGAATCTCAGTTCTTTTAAATTGATCTTTATTTTCTTATTACTTGCAATTCTTGGAGGTAGTTATGCTACATTAGATATTTTTCAAAGCTATAAGTTTTCTTTTGGAAAAATCATAGATCATGTAGATTCATTTTATTTTATCCTAATACCTTTATTGACTACTTTTAATTTAGGTTTTCGCTTTTTAAGATGGAATTTCTTGTTAAGAAGTTTTTCTATTTTTGTTCCGTCAAGAAAGTTATTGGTTTATTATTTTATGTCTTATCTTGGAAACATTACTCCTCTGTACTTTTTGTATTTTTTACGGCTTATACCATTTTTTAAACACAATAAAATAAAGTCTATTTTGATTTTTTTATTAGACCTTTCTTTGGATTTTCTTTCTGTAATGTTATTATTTTATTTTTATCATTCGCATGCTAAAGTATTTGTTTTTAATTTGATTTCTTTAGTAGTCTTTTTTATAATTCACTATTTCTTTCGTAGTTTAAAAAAAATCAATTTTCTTTATAATTTTTCTTTATATTTTTTTTCATTATCATTTAGTATTTTTATTTGGTATTTTACCTCGTTTAGTTTATATTTAAGTCTTATTTCTTTCTCTACTGACATAAATTTAGATGCCTCCATAAAGATTTTTAATTTGATGAATCTCTCAAATGTTTTTTCTTTTGTTCCAAGTGGGATTTATTTTTCTGGAAAAAAAGTTTTAGAAGAATTGATAGCTTTGGGTTTTCCAGAAGAAATTTCTATCGCTTCTTTCGTTGTGTTGCGATTGTTTACTAATTGGACGGCAGTAGGTATCTCCCTTTTATTTTTTATTTATTATAGAAGTGTTTTTTTAAAACGCCAAGAGCATTTTGATTTTATCGTAGAAGAATATAAAAAACAAATTCCCGAGCATATTCAAAAAAAAGTTTTGGAAAAAAAAATAAAAATCAACTTGAAATATTTGCCCAAAAAGAGATTTCGAATTGGTTTAGATGCGGGTTGTGGGCAAGGTTGGTATTTAAAAGAGATGATGTCCATGGGTTATACGATGTATGGAGTGGATGCCTCCAAGGAACAAGTGCGTTATGCCATACAAAATACAAATAATAAAAATATAAAACAAAATTCGATTTTATCTACCAAATTTCCAAATAACAAATTTGATTTTATCTATACAATCAATGTACTACATCATCTAAAAAATAGAGAAGAACAGATTTTGGCATTGAAAGAAATGTATAGAATCTTAAGAAGAAAAGGTCGATTACTCATTCACGAAATCAATGTATGGAATCCAATCTATAAATTTTATATGAGTTATATTTTCCCTTTAATCAACACAATCGATGAAGGTACAGAAGTTTGGTTTCCTTTTTATGAATCTGTTTTCTTGGAAATAGGTTTTCAAGTGATCCAGATCGAATTTTTTACTTTTTTACCTGATTTTTTACCTTATGGGTTATTCAAACGATTAGAACCTTTGGAGAAAAAATTGGAGGAAATACCTTCTCTAAAAAAATTTTCAGCCCATTTTGCTATTATTTTAGAAAAACTATAAAGTTATATGATAATCCCAAAACTCTTCTAAAAACGAAAGAAGAATTTTTATAGTATTTTGATCTACGATATAAGGTAAATGATTCCGAATTACCGGAGGAAAAGATTTCTCCCTAAAGATTTCTGTTATCCTATTTTTTAAGGAACGATTTGATTCTTTTTCTAAAAAATTAATGTAAATTCCTTTTTTGTATATTCGTTTTTGGTGGTTCCATTCTATTATTGTAAACTCATCTTTTTCTAAGATTTTGGGTTCTTTTAATAGGTAGCTATTTTTTCGAATCAACCATATTTGTTTTCGTGCACTAGCAATTATAATTTCTTTTGATTCAATAAAAATTCTTTGACCATAAGATTGCTGAATCAATTCTTTAATGATTTCTTTTTGCAAAGGATAAATCCCTAAATTTTTTGTGATTTGATCCAAAAAAATTTTAATTTCTCTATTGCTTAGATGGGAAAACAAAGCTCTATCCAAATAAATATATTCTTTTTCTTTTTCTTTTTCTTTTGTAAAATACATTTCTTTAAGATGTGTTCTTTGCCAAAGAAGAGAAGGTCGAAAACCAATTTGCTTTAAAGGAGGAAGAACTTTGTGCCTGATAAAATTCCTTTTGAATTGAATATCAAAATTAGATGGATCTACCAGATATTCTATTTGATTCCGATGCAAATAATCTATAATCTCCTTTTTTTCGAAAAGTAGCAAAGGACTTAGTACAAGTAAAGAATAGTTTTTATTTGCAATTTTTAGAATGATTCTTCTTTGGTTCCAGAAATAAATGTTTGATAGATATGTTCCTCGGATGAATCTTAAAAATAAGGTTTCTATATAATCATCTGCATTGTGGCCTGTAAGTACTACAGAATTTTGAATCTTTTGAGTAAGTCGAAGTAAAGCTCTGTATCTTAGTAATCTTGCTATTTCTTCTAAATTTTTTTTTAATTTTTGCGATATTTTTTTAACGGGTAAGGATTCAACATACAAAGGCAGATCCCACTTTTTAGCTAATTGAAAAATAAAATCTACTTCTAAATCAGATTCCTTACGAATTTGATGATTAAAATGAAAGAGGGAAATGTCTTTGATCCATTCTTTTTTTTTAAATTCATTATATAGATATGCTAAAAAAACTGAATCTGGACCTCCAGAGATAGAAATAATATAATGCAGATTTCTGTCTGGGATAAAAATATTTTTTAAAGAAAGCATCTCTAAATTCTTTTGCATAGAGGTTATAAATTCATCCAATTGAATTCTCTTGAGTTTTTGGTGTAGCATGAATCAAAATAAATTCTTGCTTTTTTAAAAATAAAGAAAAATATATACATGAATGAAATTTTTAAGGTTTCTTCGTGGGATTTTAATTTTTCTTAGAGATGATATAGTAAGTCTTTTTACTTTAGAGAAGGTAGAAGGAAGACTAATCAAACTTTTCTTGTATTTGTCTTTTTTTTTATTTCTTATAAAGCTTTTGTTCATTCTTTTGGGGTTTCATAAAGAAATCAGCATCCTTTAACTATGACTAGCGAAAAACCTTTATATTACAAAATCATTCCTACCATCCAAAGTTATCCATGGGGCAATTCCACAGAGAATGGTTATATTAAAAATTTTATAAAAAAAAAATATAAATTTCTATTAGGAGAAAAAAGCTTTGCTGAATTATGGATGGGAGCCCATAAAAAATCACCTTCTTTGGTATTTTATGAAGAATCAAAAGAAAAAGACTCACTAAATTCTTTAATATCGAAAAATTCAGAACATTTTTTGGGTAAAGATTCATTAGAAAATTTTAATAAAAAACTTCCTTTTTTGTTTAAAATTTTGGATATAGAAAAACCTTTGTCCATCCAAGCACATCCTGATAAATCTTTAGCTAAAATTTTGCATAAAAGAAACCCTGAATGGTATCCCGATGAAAATCACAAACCGGAGTTGGCAATTTGTCTAAAAGATTTTCAAGCATTGATAGGTTTTAGAACTCAAAAAGAATTGATAGAAATTTATAAGAATACACCCATAAAAAATTTTATAGAAATTTCGCATTCCAATCACTTTGTAAAAGAAATTTATCAAAAAATTATGTTACTACAATCCGAACAAATCGAAGCTTTAACAGAAAGTTTTATAGATTTTTTAAAAATCAATACAATAGAAAAATTTCGTGATGATTGGTTTTTTGTTTTGTTGAATTTAAATGGTAAAAAAGATCCAGGTATATTCGGTATCTATCTATTGAATTATTTAGAATTACAGCCAGACGAAGGTATTTTTATAAAACCCCATACCATTCATGCTTATTTAAAAGGTGCTGTTTTAGAATGTATGGCCGATTCGGATAATGTAGTTAGAGGAGGTCTTACCACCAAACCAAAAGATATAGAAGTATTGCTTACTATGCTGGATTACGATATTGAAAATATCCCCATTTATAAACCTACTTTATCTACAGAGGGTTATTATTATTATGATATACCTGTTCAGGATTTTAAAGTGCTTCTTTTACACCATCCTAAATATGAGTTTTTAAACAAAATCGTTTTAAAAGAATTTCCACAAATCCTTTTAATCTTAGAAGGTTCGTTAGAAATGGAATTTATAAGTCCAATAATTAAAAAAGCGCATTTAGGAGAGGCAGGAGAAATTTATTTTCTTCCAGGCGATCTGAAAGAAAGAGGTATAAAAATTCAATTAAAACCATCTATAGATTCTCTGATCTATTCCGCTACTATCAATAAAAATACTTGATTCTAAACTATTAAAAAAATTCATATCTACTAAGATGAATTCTATTCAAAACTTTTTGGTTAAAAAAGAATTAACAAAACCAATCGAGTTTAATAAAACCTATTTAGCAAAAGAAGAATTAGAGGCTGTTTTAGATTGTTTATTGGAGGATAGAATTACAACAGAGACAATTACAGAAAAATTCGAAAAATTGTTTAGCGAAACTTTAAATTTTAAATACGCAATAGCTGTAAATTCCAAGACGAGCGCTTATCATTTGGCTTTTAGTACTCTTGCGAGAAAAAATTCTACAGTATGGTTAATGAATTTATCCTCTATTAATGCATTGGATGCTGCCAGATATTTAGGGCTTTCCATACAATTAATCGAAATTGATAAAAATTCCTTTTTCCCTTCCAAAGACTTTTTAAACGAATTGATTTTAAAAGAAATGCAAGAAGGAGATATTTTTGTTGCAGACTATATATATGGAGCTTATTATTCTTTTCCTTTTGAATTGTTAGAAGAAAAAAAAGTTCATGTGATTGAGGACATTACTGGAATTTTGGGATACCAGATTGGCATGGAAGAAAATTCTTCTATATCTATTGGAACATATAGCCAAATTCAAATCTGTGGTTTATACGAGGATGATATTATAACAACAGGTAAAGGAGCGCTTTTGTTAACCCATTCCAAGCCTTTGCATAAAGAAATCGAAGAAACTTGTTATGGAAAACATCGCAATCTTACTAAAATTGCTTATGATTATGTACTTGCAGATTTTCAATCTGCTATGGGGATACACCAATTGAACAAAATAGGTTCTTTGGTTAGTAGAAGAAAAAAAATTGGACAAAAATATGTAGAAACAATCAAAAATACAGATCATGAAACTTATTTTAATCATCTTCTTTTGGATAATTATCATAGATTCCCTGTTGTATTTGATAAAAATCAAGAAGAGATCATTCGTTATTTTAGATCGTTAAAAATCGAAGTCCAAAAAATTCCTTTACCTTTGCATAAATACCTTGGGCATGCTAGCTCCGAATTTCCTAATTCGGAGAGGCTTTACAAAAAAAGTCTTTGTATGCCTATATATCCCATACTTACCTCTTCTAATGTAGAAAGGATTGCATCTTCTATAAGAAATATCCTATAGTTGGATAACTTGATTGTTAATATTTTTATGGATTTCTTCTAAGATTTTATATGCATAACTCAGTGTTAAAATGTCTTTTTCGTTAGAAACATGTGGTTCTTCGATTCCTAAACAACAGTTGATAAAATGGATTTGTTCCAATTTTAAGGGGTTATCTTTATGTACGAAAATTTTTTCAACAAAAGATTCCTGTTTGTATTTAAGTTCTTCTTTTGTCATAAGATAGGCACTGGATGCCATTCTGTGTATATCAATGTCTTGAGTTGCAAAATCTAATACTACATAGGATTTTTCCTGTGTTATGGTTAGAATTCTAATTTTATTTTGAGTAGCTCTACTTGCAATCAGGCTAGCAATAGGACCTGATTCAAACTGGATTAAAGCAATTGCGATATCTTCAAAATCAGAAAATGCTTTGATTCCTTTTGCATGGATGGATTGGATAGGGGAGTCTATTAAATTTAAAATAATATCCAAATCATGAATCATTAAATCTAAAACAACACCTACATCTTTAATTCTTGGATTGAAAGGAGACAACCTTTTGGTTTCTATAAAAAATGGTTTGTCTATAATTTTTTTTATTTCTAAAATAGCACCATTAAATCTTTCTACATGCCCTACTTGTAGAATTAAACCTTTTTGGTTTGCCAATTCTACTAAATCTTTTGCTTGTTCTACGGTTTCGGTCATTGGTTTTTCTAAGAGAATGTGTTTTCCCGCTTCGAGACATTTTTTCCCAATTTCGTAATGGTATTTGGTAGGGACAGCAATAATGAGTGCTTCTGAATCGTTAATCAAATCTTCCATGTTTTCGTATGGTTTGATCATAAATTTCTGAGAAATTTCATTCAATCTATTTTTGTCATTATCATAAACACCAACGAGTTCAAGTTTGGGGATGCTGATTGCAACATTTAGATGGTATTGCCCCATATGACCAATACCAATGATTCCGACTTTAATTTTGTTCATTTAGATTAAAATTTTAAAACATTCCTTAAAGGCAAATCTTTTTTAGTTGTTGAATTTAAATAGCCTTTACATTTGGTTTTTAAGTTGAGAAATATATTCTTTCCATTCTATAGTTAGAAGATGTTTCTTTTTGGAATTACATTCCTTACAACAAGGAACTAAATTTTCTTTAATGGACTCTCCTCCCCTTGATAGAGGGATTTTATGATCCATGGTTAATTCTTGGGGTTTGAATTTTCTTTTGCAATAATAACATATACCAGAAGACTTTTTTTTTCTCCACCAAGAAGTTTGTTTGAGTTTCTTTGCTTTTTCTTTTTCTTTTTTGATCCATTCCTTTCCCCTAGGATAAAAAATGGGCAAGGAATTAAAAAAGTTAAGGTTTTCTTCCAAATAAAACCTCCTCATGGTGCATTCTATACCAGTGTACCATATCGATTATAGAAAGAATTCCATTGATTGTTTGATCAGTAATTATGGGGATGGTTCTTAATTTTTTTTCCATCATAAAATTTAGTGCTTCTCGTAAGGGTGTATTTAAAGGGAGTGAATAGAATTTCTTGTCTTTTACCAATTCACCTGCTTTTGTAGTTAGGTAGTCTTTATTTTTATCAAAAGTTTCTTCGTAACCTAAGCGTAGCAATTCAAAAACATTGATCGTGTTATAGGGTTTACCTTCTTTTAGGATTAGTACACTTAATATACCATTTTCTAGTATGATTCTTGCTGCTTTTGCGCAACTATCGTTATAATCTATAGAAATTACATTTTTGTTCATTACCTCTTCTACTTTTGTATTCAGTAATTTTTGGCTTCTTTGGATCAATTTTTTGGCATATTCTAAATCTATTGTTTCTTGAATCATATAGCTACCCATCTACTAAAAATTTTAAAATTCCGCGCTTTAAAAGCTCATTATGAATTCTGTGCTGGATTTTCATTTTTACAATTTGTGCTGCTTCTTGTAAAAATTCAATATTTTTAGCATCTGATTTGGTATATTTTGATAAATCCATTGCTTTTAGAAATATGATTTTCCATTTTACTGGGAAAGGAATCAAGTTTAAGGGTAAAGGTATTTTGGTATTTGAATTTTTTAAAGTAATATAACCCAAGTTGATATTGGCTTCTTCTGCCCCAATAATACAGGTAGGGATAATTTTTGCATTTGTTAATATGGCTAAAGAGATAAATCCCGGATTAAAATTTTGCAATTTATACATATAAAGAGAAGGTTTAAAATTTCCTTCTTCAGCTTCGGGAAAAATAACCATCAATTTTTTTTCTTTTAAAAGTTTCACTGCCATTTTGAAATCTTGTGGGATGTAGCCCAATTTTTCTGAGGAATACTTAAAAAAAGGGTTTTGATGCCAAAAATTATGACTCATTGTGTAGGGGAATCGCTTAACTTTTTTTAAAATAATGTATTGTAAAACCATCGCATCAATAGCTAAAACACCACTATGATTAGGAACCACAAGAACAGGATCCTCTTTGGGAATATTTTCTAATCCTAAGATATCAGGATTTGTGTATTCGTAAAGATTTTCTAAAAACTTATGGGGAATCTCTTTATAAAATAATCTATTGAAGTTTTTTATAAAACTTTCTTTTATAAAATCCAATGAGAAAAGATTTTCTGTCATATTTGTAAAAAAGGATAATCCTAAATTCTTTTTGTCAATCCCTTTTTCTGGTTAAACAAAAAAACTTTCCTGAGGGATTAAAGAAAATTTTAAGTTTCTATATATACGAAATTTTTTTACAAAAAATAGCCGTTTTTAGCTTAATTTTTTGTATGCTATTTCATAAGGGGAATTATGAAAATTTTACACACAGCAGATTGGCATTTAGGAAAGAAACTAAATGATCAAATCGATTTAATAGAGGTTCAAAGAGACTTATTAGACCAAATACAAAAAATATTAGAAGAAGAAAATATCGATGTATTTGTTTTGGCAGGTGATATTTACCAAACTGTCCAAGTTTCTGACGATGCTACAAGTTTGCTCAATCAATTTTTAAAAGAAACTGTTCGCCGTTTAAAAAATACTTTGTTTATTCTTGTGAATGGAAATCATGATCCAGCAGAAAAATTGAATTTTGGTAGTGATTTAATGGTTGAGAATTTAAAAATCATCTCTAAATGGAATGGTGGGATTCATCCTATACAAATTCAAAAAAATCAGACTGTATATAATTTTTTTGTGATTCCCTTTTTACGAGTTTTGGAGTATAAAAAAATTTTCCCTAATAAAGATTTTATCAAAGAAACTAAAGATATCTACGAAGATCTACTCAAAAGTATTCAATTGAATAAAAATCATAAAAATATTTTAATCACTCATACAGCTATTGATTTCTTAGGAAAGCAAGAAAGGTATGATTCTGAGGACGATACTTATGGAAATGTAGGACTGGTTCCATATCATTTATTTCAGAACTTTGATTTGGTATTATTAGGGCATTACCATAGATACCAAAAATTTGATAAAAATATTTTTTATTCAGGTTCAATCTATAAATATTCAGTTAAAGAGCATAATCACAAAAAAGGAGTTTTGATCCACCATTTAGAAGAAAATGAAACTGAATTTAAAGAACTCAATTTAAAAAAAGATGTAATTTATTTGCAAGGAACATTTCAAGAAATTTTACAACAAGAAAAAAGATTTACAGCAGAGCCATTGAATCAGGATTTCTTTTATATTGAATTATGGGATTCTTATTTTATTCCTTTTGTAAAAGAAGAGTTATCAAAATATTATAAAAATATCATAGGGATAACTTATAGTAAGATTGATTTTATAGATAAAAGTTCTTTTTTAAATATTCATTATAACGAAATTGCACATTTATCAGAAGTAGAATTATTCAAAAGATTTTTGGAATTTACCTATTCAGAAAAAGATAAAAATCAGTTTAATGAAATCTTAAAAAAAAAAACAGGATTTAGGGAAGAAAGCCTTGTTCAAAAATTTAAAGAATTATGGGATGAATTTTTAAAAGAATAAGGTAAGGTATATGTTGCTTAGAAGATTAAAATTAAAAGGTTTTAAATCTTATAAAAATCCAACCACTATTGATTTTACTAAAATGCCAATTCATGATTTATTTTTGATCCAAGGAAATACGGGTTCTGGAAAATCTTCTATCTTGGATGCAATTACTTTTGTTTTTTATGGAAGCCTTAAAAATGAATCCATTTCTTATATTACAAATTCAATCAAAGAAGAAGTGGAAAAAAATCCCGATTCCTATAAAGGAAAAACTATTACAGAAGTAGAATTAGAATTTGAATTTTATTCTTCTATTTATCAAGTTTCTCGCATTATCAAAATCAAAAACTTTAGACAAATTCCTAAAACTCTTTCGGATCTATACGAGATCTCTTTTTATTGTTATAGGGACAACAAAGAATGCCAAGAGAGACTTGATTTTTTAGAAAAATTAACTGTTGAACAGTTCACTCAATCTATGATTATTCCTCAAAATCAATTCGATCAATTTTTAAGGTCTAAACCTTTAGAAAAAGAAGAGATTTTAAAAAAGATTTTCAATTCAGAAAAGTACGATAAATTCATTAATTTTTTAAATGATAAAAAAAAATCTTTTAGTGAAAAATTAGAAAAAATAAAAATTCAGTCCGAAGCCATTCTAAAAAAAAGTGATATCCACAAATCTCTTGAAGATCCTAATATATTTTTTTATTTTAAAAACAAAATTTTAGAAAATTTAGAAGTAATCAAAGAAAAAAAAGAATCTATAAATCTTAAAATAAAAAATAAAGAAAATTTGTATAATTTTAAAAAAGTAGAAGAAAATAAAAAAGAACTTATAGAAAAATTGTTATCTCTACTAATAGAACAAAATGAATTTAAAAAAAAGAAACAACAAATAGAAGAAAAAAAAATCCAATTGGAAGCATCCCAAAAAGTCATAGATCTCTATCCCCTATGGGAAGTGGTAATCAATTTAAAACAAAAAATTCAAGAGACAAAAGAAGAACAAAAAAAAATTCAAAATTTATTAGAAAACAAACAGAAAGAATTCGAAAAAATCAAAATCCTACAACAAGAATTAGAAAAAAAAACCAAAAGTATAGATAGAAAAAAAATAGAACTCAACGAAAAAAAAGAACTGCTTCCTAAATTTGTAATATTTAAAAAAGCACAGAATCAACTTGTAAATTTAAAAGAATCAAAAAATCATACAGAACGATTGTTAGAAGAGAATCGACATAAGTTAGAAAATTTGAATTCTCAATTAGAAGAGATTTATCGATCTTATTTTTCAAAGCAATTAAAACCCAATGAAGCTTGCCCTATTTGTGGCTCCACAGTACATCCTCAACCTTTTTTGAGTTCGACTATTTTAGAACCAGAAAAAATTTTGGAACAAAAAAAACAGATTGAAAAAACAATCAAAAATTTAGAAAAAGAATTGGAAAGATTCCAAAGAGAAATTCAGAAAGAAGAAGAAAGCATTCAATCTCTTAAAGACTATTTGGAAAAAAAAGAATATGATTTACGAAATATAGATCTTTTGGAAACTATATTTAAAAAGGATATTGTAGCACTTCAAAGCGAAATCAATGAATTCGAAACAACAGTTAAACAAACGAACTTTAAATTACAAGAAGTTAGTGAAACTATAGGGAAACTTTTGGGTTCAAAAGAAAATATTGAAAAATCTCTTTGGGATCTTCAAAAAGAATTCGAAGAAAAAGAAAAACAACTACAAGAGTTGCTCAAAAGAGAAAAGCTTCAGGAAGAAGAAATCAAAAAATATTACTTAAAAAAAGAAGTAAGAGACAAATTAGAGAACGAAATCAAAGAATTTAGCTACCAAGAAATCCAAATAGAAACAAAAATTCAAGAAATTCAAAAAGACCTTGTCCATGATCTTGACTTCCTTTTTGTGTCGGAGAAAGAAAAATTAAACAATCTACTTAGAAAAAAAGAAGAAATCGATCGAAAGATAACAGAGATTCAGGATCAACTTAGTAAAATAGAAGAACAAATCCAACAAGATAGCCAGACGATAGGAAAATTGGAAAACGAAAACAAAAATCTAAACCAAGCTCTCCAAGAATTAGAAGAATTGTTAAAAAAATATCAAGAATGCAGTAAAGAGTTTCATTTGATCAATACTATTTGGACAATAGTTTCTGACGAAAATCCCAAAAAAATTTCTTTTCATCGTTATATATTACAAGCTTATTTCGAATTGGTAATCCAAAATGCAAATGAAAGGTTAAAAAAAATCGAACCTCGATTTATTTTAAAATCTACAGAAGAAAGAGACGATACACGAAAAAAGAAAGCAGGATTGGGCATTAAGATTTTTGATATGTATCATGGGGAAAGATCAATTGATGGTTTGTCTGGAGGAGAAACTTTCTATGTATCTATAGCATTGGCTTTGGGTTTATATGATATCATCCATACTACTTTTTCGAATATAAAATTCGATTTTCTTTTTATTGATGAAGGATTTGGTTCTTTAGATCAAGAGAAATTGAGTAGTGTATTGTCTACATTAAAAGATATTTTTATTAGGAGAGGGGTGGAATCTCAAAAACAAGTTGGTTTAATTTCTCATGTCGAGAGTATGAAGGATCAAATTCCCTACCAAATTATAATTCAAAACCAAAATGGAATTAGTTCTGTTGAGTATAAAGTTTTATAGTTTAAGAAATTTAACCAATGTAATCTATTTCTTGACATGTGGATGGAAATGATTTAATTGTAAGTATAAATACATTTCTTAAAATATTAAATAAAATTTATTATATTTTTTAAATATAAGGAGACTTTTATGGTAAATGTAACAAGGCATCAAAAATTAAACCAATGGATCAATGAAATTAGGGAATTGTGTAAACCCGATCGAATTCATTTATGCGATGGTTCTGAGGAAGAAAATCAAAAGTTGATTCAATTATTGGTAGAGGAAGGCTTAGCCATACCGTTAAATCCAAACAAACGTCCCAATAGTTATTTATTTCGCTCTGATCCTTCAGATGTTGCGAGAGTGGAAAATAGAACTTTTATTTCTTCTATAAAACAAGAGGATGCAGGTCCTACGAATAATTGGATTGATCCCGTCGAACTAAAGAAAACCATGAAGGAACTATATAATGGTTCTATGAAAGGGCGCACTATGTATGTGATTCCTTTTTCTATGGGGCCTATTGGTTCCCCCATTTCTAAAATTGGGGTTCAGATTACAGATTCTCCTTATGTCGTGATCAATATGAGAATGATGACGCGAATAGGGAATCAAGTCTTAGAAGTATTAGGAGAAGATGGTGAATTTGTTCCCTGTTTACATTCGGTGGGAAAACCTTTGCAGCCAGGCGAAAAAGATAATGGCAAATGGCCTTGTGCTCCCATAGAAAAAAAATATATTTCACATTTTCCCGAAGAGCGAACCATATGGTCTTATGGCTCTGGATATGGGGGAAATGCTTTGTTGGGCAAGAAATGCTTTGCTCTTAGAATCGCATCAGTACAAGCAAGAGATGAGGGTTGGCTTGCAGAACATATGTTGATTTTAAAAATTACGAATCCTGAAGGAAAAAGCATTTACATTACGGGTGCCTTTCCTTCTGCATGTGGTAAAACCAATTTAGCCATGTTGGTTCCCACCCTTCCCAATTGGAAAGTAGAAACCATTGGAGATGATATTGCTTGGATGAAGTTTGGAGAAGATGGAAGGCTTTATGCAATTAATCCAGAGGCAGGTTTTTTTGGGGTAGCACCTGGAACATCAGAAAAATCTAATTATAATGCGATGAAGACAATAACGAAAAATACCATCTTTACTAATGTAGCTTTAACCGAAGACGCAGATGTATGGTGGGAAGGTATAGGCTATGATCCTCCATCCAAATTGATCGATTGGAGAGGGAATGAATGGATTCCCGGAGTCAATCAAGAACCAGCAGCTCATCCCAACGCTCGATTCACTGTTTCAGCTTCTCAATGCCCATCCATTGCACCAGAATGGGAAGATCCAAAGGGAGTACCCATATCTGCGATTTTATTTGGTGGCAGAAGATCTACAGTCATTCCTTTGGTATACGAGTCCTTTGACTGGGAACACGGTGTATTTATAGGATCGATTATGGGTTCAGAAGCTACCACAGCTGCGCTTGATGTCGACTTAGGTTCTGTTCGAAGGGATCCTTTTGCTATGCTTCCTTTTTGTGGATATCATATGGGAGATTATTTTAAACATTGGTTCAAGATTGGAAAAATGACTTCTTCTGATAAACTTCCCAAAATATTTAATGTCAATTGGTTCAGAAAATCTTCTGATGGAAGATGGCTGTGGCCCGGCTATGGAGACAATAGTAGGGTATTAAAATGGATTTTTGAAAGAACTCAAAATACTGGTAAAGCTGTTAAAACCTCCATTGGCTATTTACCCACGATAGATGCAATAGATAAACCAGAAAGTGTTTCTGAAGAGGATTTAAAAGAGTTATTAAAAATAGATTATGCTGGATGGCTTAAGGAAATAGAACTTATCAAAAAACATTACGAAAAGTTTGGGGATAAACTACCCGAAGAATTGTCGAATCAATTGAAAGAGTTGGAAAAAAGAATCCACGAAAATTTCTCTTATTAGAAGTTTTCTTAATAAAAGAAGGATAGCTTTTGCTATCTTTCTTTTATATATAAATCAAAACAAAAGTTTTTTAATTTTTTTGAATATATCAGTATTATCGTAGATTCCCAAAAATTCTTCTGAACCAGGACCAAAACTAAAAACTGGTACCAAGGTGGAAGTATGGCTATCAGAAACAAATTGTGTTTCTAACTTGAAATTTTTCAAATCCCCACCTGTAATAGCAAAGCCACCTGTTTCGTGATCCGCGGTTACTATAACCAAAGTATCAGAGAATTTTTCAGCAAAATCCAAAACGGTTCCTATGGCTCTATCAAAATCTAAAACTTCATGTATGATATAATTGGCGTCTTTATTATGACCTCCATAATCAATTTGTGAAGCTTCGATTAATAAAATGTAAGGTTTCCCTTTTTTCTCTAAATATTCTATGGCTTTTTGGGTAGCTATGGATAAAAAATCAAAATCCCTTGTTTGCTTAAAATTTGTTTTAGAAGACAAATAATCATAGTATTTGGATTCTGGGTTTGGATTTGTTTTGTATACAGGTGATAAATTGATTTCGTCAAATAATCCAATAATTTTTTTATTGTTTAGATTGCTTTTTTTAAATTCGGAAAAATCCAAAAATATTTCGTAATTTTTTTCTTTTAGTGTTTCTAATAAATCTTCCGAATCGGGTCTATTGGTAAAAAATTTTTTTCCTCCACCCAACACAATATCTGGCTCCCCATCTACGATATCCTTAGCAATTTCGTAATGGTTTTCTCTACTTTCTGAGTGGGCAAGAAAAGCAGCAGGTGTTGCATCGGTTATGGAATTGGTAACCACAACTCCCACGCTATAGCCTTTTTCTTTGGCAATTTCAAAAATTGTTTTTATTGGTTCTTTATTTGGATTAACAGAAACGGCTTTATTATAGGTTTTTTCTCCTGTGGCTATCGTTGTTGCAGAAGCAGAGGAATCGGTTACCACTTTATCAAAGGAATGGTTTGTCATAAGACCGATGTTCTTAAATCGACTGAAATTTAAGGGAGTCTTTGAAGTATACATTGCCGAAAGAATTTGTACAACTCCCATTCCATCTCCAATCATCAAGATGACATTTTTTGGCTTAGAATTTTGGTTAGGAGGAAAGGAACAATAAACCAAAAGAAGTAAAAGAAAAATTTTTTGAGGTTTCATAAAAACCACACAAATCATTTATCGAAAAATATCAATAAGATTTTGTTATAAAAAATTACAATAAGTTTACATCTATATAAAAGTGGGATTTGGCTTTTGAACATAAACCATCCCATTTGCTAAGATAAAGTGCCCTATAAAACTAAAGCATTAAAAAATTTAGTTGACATAAAGTCCAAAAAATTTATTTAATTAAAAAAAATTAGGAGTTTACTTATGCAAACTATTCAAGCTTTGCTTAATGAATACAAAGAAGAGGATTATAGTGTTAAAATTGTGTCTGCGATTTTTAATACAGTTCCAGTAGATGTACATTTTCAATACTATAATCGATTCGAAGAGGGTTTAAAAAGAGTCAAACCAAATATTACAACGGAAGAAATAGAAAAAGCATACAAGTTAGCCAATTCAGAAAATGTTCAATCTGTTTTAAAACTTTTTTCTTTACTTGATACTTCTGATAAACTGATTGCAGGTTATGCTAGTATAAAAAATATTTTGAACTTTTTTGATGGCAGTCAAAAAAGGACTTTTGAGTCAGATCCACAACAAGCATTGGATGCGGGTGTGAAAGGTTTCTCCATTGGATATGCTATTCATAAATTGTACAACGGAAGTATTCAAGAGAAAATCTCTAAATTCAAAAACACACCAGCGGGTATAGAAATTCTTGTTTTTTATTCTCTTATGGAAGTTGCTTTGCCTTTTACCGATAATCTTATAGAAGGAAGTATAAATGTTCTGTCTAAGCTATTTGGGAATCGGCAAGAAATTCAAAATAAATTTTCTCAATTAGGAGTAGGTTCCTTTCAAGATGCCAATGAATCTATTACGGCTTTAAAAGATACCTTACCTAATTACTTGGATAGAACAAAAACATATGTAGAACCTATTATCAATAAAATCAAAGCTTTTCTGCCAACAGGACTAAATGTAGCAGATTCGGCTACTGGTGCAATGGCTACAGGGGTGGATTTTCTTCCTATATGGACTTTCTTAGGTGCTCGATTGGTAAATGAATCCATTGCATGGGAAATTTCAATTTAATCATAAAATTTTTTTTATTCATTATACCCCCCGGTTTAGGATCTTCTGAATTCTATGAATTCAAGTATAAAATTCTTTGGAATGGAGTTAAAGTAGGGTATGCTTATCTGGGAAAATATGCAATCCTAAACTACCAATCAGAAAACTGCTATCTATTGCAAGCGAAAGCATTCAACCTGCCGGTTTTGCAGAAACTGTATCCTGTGAAAGATAAAGTAACAACTTATTGGAGTTTAAAAAAAAGAAAACCCATATATTCAGAGAAAGAACTTAGAGAAGGAAGTTATTATAGATTTCAGAAGTCATTTTTTTATTATAATATAAAGCAAATTCATTGGTATCAAAGAGAAAAAGTTAAGAATCAATATAAAAACAAAAGAGGTGTAGTAGAAATACAAAAAGAATCTGAAATTCAGGATATCCTTTCTGCAATTTTTTATTTACATGAAAGTCCCTATAGACCAAAAGAAAACCAATTTTCTATACCCATGTTTGATGATACTCAGTTTACCTTTCTTACAATCAATATTTTAAAAAAAGAAAAATTCAAGATAAAAATCAATAATGAAGAATTTCTGAAAGATGTTTGGATGATTAAACCATACTATCAAACCAGTGGCTTATTTCGATTAGCGGGGGATTTAACCATTTGGATTTCCGATCATGAGAAACAAATTGTAAAAATTAGGGCAAAAATCCCTTACCTTGGATATGTAGAATCTATTTTAATTGAATATAAGCAATGGTAAATTGCTATTTTATGTTTTTACAATCCAAAAAATTCAGATCTTTTGAAATTTATTTTTCTTGATTTTATACAACTTAAGTTTAAAATATAAAAAAGTATGCAATTAATCTTTGAAAAGAATCGATTTATTACAACTTTTAATGAAATAAAAAGGTATTTTAGAAATTATGAGACAGAAGTATCTCAACAAAGGATCAAAGATTTTTATAAGTTTGCCAAAATTTTAAACGATGTAGGTTACGAGGTTGCTTTTGATTTTGTAGGTTCCTTGAATTTTGGTCAGGCAGAAGAATATTCAGATGTAGATTTTATTCTTTATATTGGCTGCGATGATCATATCGATACCGATTGTGATATCTATAATTGTAGAAACTTTACCTATGTTAAATACTTGATTTTGGAAACCTTGATTAAAGAATATGTAAAAAAACCTTATAAAACTCAAGTAGTGGATTGCATTAATCTAATTCGCTTAGAGAAAGAACTAAATAAAAGAACCAATGTAGATTTGAATTTAATCTTTCGATTTGCATTTTATCGATCCATATGTAGAGGGGTAAATTTAAAAATTCTAAAACCATATCATAACCAATTACTCAATAGAAAAGATTTAATAAAAACAGTAGAACCTTTTGTCGATGATGTTTTTTATTTCTTTTTACAGACAAATTCACAAAATTTATCTTTTGAGAAATACCGTGTTCGTCTAAACCAATTTGGTATTCGTCTTCCTCCATCTATTTTAGAGAAAATCAAAAGTTATTTGTACGCGTTTCAGAATTTTAGTGTATAAAAAATTTTTTATGCTTTTTTAAAAAAAAGATTTTTTTAATATATTTTTTGCTTTTTTAATCATAACCATTTACTGAAAGATTCTTCTAATGATACTTTTTGTTGGGGATTCAAACTGAAATTTGATTTTTACGATAGAAAGCTTTGTAGGAGAGGGAAATTTTAGTAAGTAGTTCGACTTAGAATCTTTTTTTAGTATAATTCACTTTTAACTATTTTGAGGTTAATCCAAGGTTTCTTTTCTACTTTTATCTTTTTAGGAAATCTATAAATTCTTTTGTAAATGTAGCACCACCAATTAGGATTTTTTTAGATTTCTATAGAGTAGAGAAGTTACTTGGTTTAAAGAATAAATAGCAATTTCGAATCCATTGGTCCAATCCAACTTTAAGAGTCTTCTACTTCTTATGTGTACTGAATTTGATAGATTTGTTTTCGAATTCTTAAAAAAAAGCTATTTGCCCGAAGGATTCAAATTTTGTTTTTTAAAATATTACTTGTAGAATAACCTTGAACATAGGGAAGAATATAAATTTTACCTCCGTAAGATTGTATAACTTCTCTTTCAGGTAAATCAGCTAAAGAATAATCACCTCCTTTGATATGAATGTCAGGTCGAATCTTTTTTAAGATTTCTGTAGGAGTTGTTTCCGAAAAATTTGTTACATAATCCACGAAGCTAAGAGAAGCTAGTAAAAACATCCTATCTTCCAATCGATTGATAGGTCTATCTTGTCCTTTAAGCTTTTTTACAGATTCGTCAGAATTTAAGGCAACTAATAAAATATCTCCTAATTCTTTTCCCTTTGCTAAATATTCTATATGACCTCTATGTAAAATATCAAAACAACCATTGGTAAAAACGATTTTTAATTTTTTTTGTTTTATGTTTTCTACAGTTGAAGTTAGCAAAGCTTCAGAATCTAAAATTTTTTTGTAAATATTTTTTATTATATTCATTACAATAATTCTTCTGGTTTTACTGTAGCTGCTCCCAATCTTCCTACCACTATTCCTGCAGCATAATTACTTAATTCTGTTGCATATTCTATTTCTACTCCAGAACAATAAGCTGCCATCAAAACAGAAATGACGGTATCCCCAGCTCCCGTAACATCAAAAACTTCTTTTGCTGTTGCTGAAATATGGAAAACATCATTTTTAGAAATCAGACTCATTCCTTTATCACCTCTTGTAATTAGAACATACTGACAATTCAATTTATTTAAGATTTCTTTACCTGCTTCTTCGATTTCTTTGTCAGAAATTAATTTTCTTCCTAAAAATCTACCAGCCTCATGATGGTTTGGTGTTATAATAAAAACATTTTGGTAATATCCAAAATGAGTTACTTGAGGATCTACTGCTATTGGGATTCTATATTGTTTAGTAAGTTCCAAAATCCTTTCTATAAATTCAGGTATAACTACCCCTTTATCATAATCAGAAATAATGATTCCATCGACTTCTTGTATTATTTTTTCGATTTTTTCTAACAATTGATTGAATTCATTTTTATTAATAGGAATTTTGTCTTCTCTATCCAATCTACATACTTGTTGGTGGGAGGCAATGATTCTTGTCTTTCTTGTGGTGGGTCTTTGTGTTTCTATTAACAAAAAATTTTTTGGTGTTATGTCATACTCAAAAATTTTATTTTTCAGAATTTCTCCTTCTATATCTTTTCCTATGATTCCACTTGCATAAACTTGTACACCTAAACTCCTCAAATTGCATAAGACATTACCAGCCCCACCAGGTATATGATTTCTCCTAACTTCTTCGATTATTGGGACTGGAGCTTCTGGCGAAATTCTTTCTACAACTCCATAAATGTATTCATCTAACATAAAATCGCCGATTACAAGTATTTTTATATCTTTAAATTTCTGAAGGATTTGCTTTGTTTTTTCGTTATTCATCATAAATAACAATTTTTATAGAATCTAATTTATAAATATTTTTGGTTCCAATTAAAAATTGGATGTCTTTATCATCAATCACAATATCATTTTGATCTAAATTTTTTTTTGTATAGATAAGGTATGGATTCACTAAGTTCGAGTCTTTAAAAATAAAGTTATCTTTTGTATAAATAGTATTCTTTTTTATGGGTAGAATTAAAATCAACTTACCCGTACTGTTGTATATTTTTACTCTTAGGGACGGATGAAAGGATTCTTTATTGACATATATGACAATGCCTTTAAAATTTTTCTCTTTTTTAACAGGCATAGGATAGGAATCTTCTAAATTTTCGTATTCTTTTACCGTAGGGAAATAATAATCAAAAAATTCCAAAAAAGGAAAAGATAACAGATATGTTGTTGTATTTAAGTATTGAATTTTTTTTTCTATACGTATAGAATCCCCTACCTTGTACATAATTTTTTTAAAATTTTCATCTTTTATAATTTTATCTTTTATCTTTAATCCCGATTCAAAAAATAAATCGTATAATGCCAAATATAAATTATGTAGTGCTTTTTCGTAAGTTTCTTTTTCTATTTGTTCTTTATTAAGAGAATTTCCAGTAATAGAATATTCTGAATATAAAATTCCTTTAGTCCAATCTATCGTAACATATTTTGTTTTTTGGATTAAGCTACCATCTTCCTTTGCAAATAAAGGAAAAGTTATTAAAATACATAAAAGACATTTTGAAAGATTCATATAAGAATGGTTTTTGAATATTCATTTTCTAATTCGGCAAAATTTTTAAAAATCTTAAAATCTTTTAAATGTTCTAAAATAATCTTTCCATAACTTTTTGTATAAATTCGAGAATCCAATATGCTTATAATTCCTTGATCTCTTTCTGATCGTATCAATCTACCCATTCCTTGTTTTAATTTGATAAGCATTTCCGGAAGTAAAATGTTTAAAAAACCATTTTGATCTTTTTCCTTTTCCAGCTCCAGAAGACTAGAAATAAAAGGATCGGTTGGTACAGGAAAAGGTAATTTTACTAAAATTACACATTTGAGTCTATTGTTGGGGATATCAATTCCCTGTCTAAAGCTATTTAATCCTAATAAAACTGTATTTTCTTTTTTTAAAAATTCATTTAAGGAATTTTGAACTCCAAATTTTTCTTGAGAAATAATTTCGAAATCTTTTTTAAAAAATTCCTCGTATTTGGTTAATAAGATTTGGTAAGTTTGGATTAGTTGTTTTTTCGAAGTAAATAAAACTAAAGTGTTTCCCTTTACTAATTGGATCAATTTTAAAATTTCTTTACATGATTCTTCTAAAAAATTCTCTGTTGTGGGTTCACTCATTAAGGGAATATAAACCTTACATTGTTTTTTATAATCATAAGGTGAGGCAAGAGCAATGGTATAGATTTCTTCTTTTTCTAAACCTATTTTTTTTAGAAAGTAACCAAAGTTCTGATGAATTGCTAAAGTAGCAGAAAGAAAAATTACAGAATCCATTTTGTAAATGAAGTTTTCTCTAAGATAATTTCCAATGTCAATGTAAGAAATACAAAATCGGATATCGTTATTTTCTTTTTCTATATAATGGAAAGTATTGCTCTTACAACCATCGTAAAATTGATTTAAAATTTTTATAGATTTTTCTATTTTTTCTAAAATAACTTCGTATTCAATTTCTTCTTTAGATTTGGATTCTTTACCATCAAATAAATTTTTTTTTGAATCTATTTTTTTTTCTAAATAAATCTTTGCTTTTTCCAATAGATTGATAAACTCAAAGAAACCTTGGATTTCGAAACTTTTGGAAATTTTATAACGAGTTTCTTGGCTGGTATCTATTCTTTTTTGTAAAAACAATTCCAATTGATTGTAGAATTCTTGAATTTGATTTTCCCAAGAAAATTTTAGTTTGATTTTGCTTAAAGCTTGGAAAATCTCTTTGATCGAAAAAGTTTCTGATAAAGTTTCTCTAAAAATTTCTGGGAAAAAATGAGCTTCGTCCAAAATTGCGATTTGAAATTTAGGTAAGATATTACCTCTAATAAGATGGGTACTTAATAAATGGTGATTTGTAACAAGAATTTTTGCGTGTTTCCATTTTTCTTTTTCTAAAAAATAATAAGAAATTTTAAAATTTGGACAGTAGGTTCCTAAACATTCGTTTGGTTCTCTTTGGATATGAGGTTCTAAATTTTTTGGTATTTCTTCTGGATAGTGTGATAAAATTCCATTAGAATTTGTATTCAGCCATTTTAAAAACTTTTGGATTTTTTTTTCGTTTTTTAGTTTTGGATTTTTTTCTAAATATTCTTGCAATTTCAATAGGCATACGTAGTTGTTGGAACCGAAACAAATTTCTTTAGAAATATCTATATTTAAAATTTTTTTTAGCAAGGGAATGTCTTTAAAATAAATTTGGTTTTGTAAAGTTTTTGTTTCTGTACTAATCAAAATTCTAAATTCTTTATCTAAGAATTTTTTATGATTTTCTAAATATAAAAAAATTGGAACCAAATAGGATAAAGTTTTTCCTATACCTGTTCCCGCCTCAGCAACAAGCAAAGAATTTTGAATTATATGTTCATAAATTTTTTCTGCAAGTATGGCTTGGCTTTCTCGGAAGGTATAATGTGGTAGATCATTTTTCCAAAGAGCTTCTTCTTTAAGAATATGATTAATAGTATAAGACACTTTTGGAATATATTTTTTTTAGTCTTTTGGCGGGTTTATAATGATGATCAATTTTTAAAGATAAATTGGTGTACAGGATCGCTCTTTCTATACGATTTTTTTTAAAATAGGCTTTACTTAGATAACAATACAATATCTTTTTTTGGTGTAAATTTGCATAAATTAAGCTTCTTTGTCCCCATTTGATCGCCCTTTCCCATTCTTGATTTTTTAAAAAGATCTTTATTAATAGGATTCTTAAATAACAATTTGTTTTATTGTTTAAAATCATTGAATATAAAGTCTTTTTAACAATTTCTTTATCTGGGTTGTTTAAAAAAAAAATTTCCCAATTTTGGATTTGGTTGTCGCTAAGGTCCAATTCTAATAAATGATAGAACAAATATTGTTTTTTTTTAAATGGAGAAGAAAAACCATTTTTTTCTATTTGCATGAAAACAATTTTATTTAATATAAAAATCGTACAAGTTTTTTTTAGAACTTTTGTAAATTTTTAGATGTTGTAAGGATAAATTCTACAATTTGTTCTGCAGAAATACCATACTTAGAAAAAATTTCTTTTCTAGTTCCATGTTCAACTGGAACGGAAGGGAAAGCAAAGGTTTTGTAATGTTTTCCTTTGGATTCTTTGGACAATTGTTCTAAAATACATTGGGAAGCACTTGCAAATTCATAAGAATCTTCAATAAAAATAAACAGATCAGTCTTTCTTATAACTTCTTCCACAGTATCTTGATCGAAAGGTTTAACCCATCTAAGGGCACAGACTATAGAAGAAATCCCTAATTTAGATAGTTTTTCTTGAATTTCGACTCCTATAGAACGAGTAATTCCAATTGTAAAAATTCCTATAGAATAATGTTTTAAAAAAGGATCAGGAAAAATCAATTCTGGGGTTTTGTCTTTTACGTTAACTTGTTTTGTAAGCTCAGATAGATTTTCTTCTGCTTTAGGAAATCGTACAGCAATAGGACCTTGCTCATCTTCTTCCATAAAATATAAAAAGCTTTTTAATTCTGCTCCGTTTGCAGGTGCATAAATTCTTATGTTGGGTATGGCATATAAGAAACCTAAATCATAGAGTCCTTGGTGTGTCTCTCCATCTGGTCCTACACAACCAGCTCTATCAATAACAAATTTTACTGGTAGATTCATTAAAGCCACATCCTGAATTAGCTGGTCTATAGCTCGATTTAAAAAAGTAGAATAAATACACATATAGGGTATTAAACCACCTGAGGCAAGGGCACCAGAGAAAGAAACGGAATGTTGTTCTGCTATACCCACATCAAAGACTCTTTGGGGGAATTTTTGAAATAATTCTCTTAATCCCGAACCCTCTATCATGGCTGGGGTAATTGCAACAGCTTTTTTATTTCTTTCAAAAATTTCTATAAGTGTTTTGCCTACAATTTCACTAAAACTAATGCTTGTTGAGATTTTTTTTGCTGAGGATTTACCGTTATTTTTATCAAAATGAGAAACACTATGGAATTGTGTGGGATCTTGTTCCGCAGGTTGGTAGCCTTTCCCTTTTTGTGTTAATACATGGACAAGGATTGGGCCTTTCATTTTTTTTACTCTAGTAAATACTTGAATCAACTGAGATAAATTATGACCATCAATAGGACCAACGTAGCGAAACCCAAAATCTTCAAACAAACTACCTGGCAATAAAAAATCTTTGATTGCTTTTTCGAATTTTAAAGAAAATAGTTTTAATGCAGGACTAATTAGAGGAAGCCAATATACAAATTGATACCATCGCTTTCTCCATTTGTTGTAAAATTGAGAAGTAACAATTTTATTTAAATAAGAGTTGATGGCTCCTACATTTTTAGAAATAGACATATCGTTGTCATTTAGGATCAGTATACAATCTGTTTGTAGATGCCCTCCATAATTGAGTGCCTCAAATGCCATACCACATCCTATAGAAGCATCTCCAATAACTGCGATACATTGATAATCTTCGCCCTTAAGATCTCGAGCAATTGCTTCTCCTAATAGTTGAGAAATGGATGTTCCTGCATGACCCGTGTTGTATAAATCGTATATAGATTCTTCTCGTTTTGGAAATCCCGAGATTCCTTTAAATTTTCTAATCGTTGGCAGTAATTCTTTTCTTCCTGTCAAAATTTTATGAGGATAAATTTGATGTCCAACATCCCAAATCAATCTATCCGTTGGAGTATTGAATACGTAATGAAGAGCTAGGGTTAATTCAACTACTCCTAAATTCGAAGCAAAATGACCTCCTACTTCAGAAACGGTATCTATTAAATATTCTCGGATTTCTTTACAAAGCAATTCAAGTTTAGCAATATCAAAATTTCTAAAATCCTTTGGAGTTTGAATTTTATTTAAAAGGGGGTATTTTTCCATAAAATTGCGTTTTACTTAATTTTTGCTTTTCTGTAAGAAATTTTTAGTTCTTCGAAATCTTTTTCGTTTACAAGTCCCATAAGTTCATAAATTCTCACGGGTTCTAATTTACCTTTAACTCTTACTAAATCCAATTCCCTTGCATAGACTCTATCTTTTACTCTTTCGTAGGTAAATTCAGAGATGCAAATTTGGACGCCATAAGTTTTGGTAATTCCTTCCAATCGAGACCCTAAATTCACTGTATCTCCCATCAAAGTATAATCCATTCTTCTACTAGAACCCATATTCCCTACTACTGCAGGTCCTGTATTGATTCCTATTCCAATATTAAGAACAGGTATATTCCGTTCATTCCATCGCAATTGTAATTCTCTTAATTTTTCTGCTTGTGCAAGAGCTGCAACACAAGCATAATAGGCATGATCATCATTGGGTGCTGGTGCGCCCCAAAATGCCATAATTGCATCGCCCATATATTTATCAATAGTACCTCTGTAATCTATGATTAGTTCTGTCATTTCTGAGAGATATTCATTTAAAAGATGTACTAAATCCTCTGGAGAAAGCCTTTCGGAAATTGTAGTAAAACCGCGAACATCAGAAAAAAATACCGTGATTTCTTTTCTAGAACCTCCAAGAGTGATGGCATCGGGATTGTTTAAAAGTTCTTCTACAATGTCTTGAGAAACAAATTTAGAAAATGTAGTACGAATGAATTTAACATTTTCTTCTTCTGTTAAGGCTTTAAAACCAATAAATGCAGCGAGTTGAGTAAATTGTAAAAGAATTACAGTGGGGAAAATATGGAGCAAATTAAAAATATTAAAAGTAACAAATAGAGTGAAAATTGTATAAGCAACACTAAACAAAACTAAAAATACATAATTATAAGTTGTTTTTACTAAAGGATGATAAAACCCCATTACAATACTAACAAAAAACAAAATCAAAAAGTTCATCCATTGCGGAACTGTTTTAGTAAAATCCTGATTTAAAATTGTATTGATTGCATAAGCATGGTGTTCAATTCCTGACATATCTCCATATGGGGATAAATGGATATCTTTTGCTGTTCCAACCCCTGTTGCATAATACATAGCAATAAGCGTTATTTTATCTTTATAAATAGCACTTACTTCTTCTGTATCCAATTCGGTGATTTCTAACAACTCTTTAGATTTAAAGCAATACCTGCCTCCTCTAAAATTGATATTCATTCTTCCTGTTGAATCTATTGGAATTATAATCTCTCGATTGGGATTGGGTTTAGCCATTATATCGTACTCTTTCAATTCAAATGTGGAAATATCTAATTTCTGAATTTTTCTTTCTGGTATATTTTTTAATTTTACATATCCATTTAAAAAATCCACTTCTACATCTTTTTTTATATCAATTTTATAATAGTTTACTGCTGCAATTAAATCGATGTTTGGATAAAAAAAATCATCTTTATCTGGGTCATAATCAATTTGATTGTATCGGTTGGTATTGATAATCCTTGCAACGAGAGGAACTTGTCTATTAATCCCTGTTTCTGGTTTTAATATATTTGCATAGCCCAACCCATCTAAATAATTAGAAATTTTTTCTACGGGGGGTACAGGAAGCTTTCCCCAGACCGTTGCAAATTTGCCATTTTTTATATTGGTTAACCTTTCTTTTTTATTTAAAATTTCTAATCTTTTTTCTAAATTGGCTATTTTGGAGCGGGATTCATCTGTGGTTTCTATGGGATAATCCGAAAGAACTATGTTTGGATTGTTTTTTATGGCTTCTGATAAAGAATCTACTTGATTTTTGATGATTTGGTTTTTATTTAAGGGAAGGCATTTAAATAATATATTGCAGTTGCTTCCACCATAAATACCCTTATTGTCTAGGAAGCTAATGTCAAATAGTAAGATGTTATTTTCTGCTTTAGATAATTTAGATGTTAATTCTGCATAAAGATTCCAATCTATGGGCCAGTTTCCTTGAAGTTTTTCGATTGTTAGGTTAGTGATTCCAATGATTTCAATATCGTCTCTAACAAAAGAGGGATTGGGAGCTAAAGCAGAAATTTTTCTTCCAGATTCATCGTAAGGTGGTTGGCAGTAAGGAAGTCCCGATTCTGGATGAATGGATCTACCCGGATTCCTTAACCATTGGTATTTTAATGAATGAAAAGTTTCCTCAATATAAGAAAAAAAAGGAACTTTTACAAGTAAAATTCCAAAAGTGAAAGCAATTACATTACTTAAAAGAAGGCTACCAAGAACTTCTTTATTTAACTTAAAATGAAGAATCATTTTAAAAATAAAATAACTAGAAGCAATTACGAGAAAGTAACAAATCCATAATAAAAATGTATATAGGTCGGGAGATAAATAGTCAATAAAAGGTAAAATAGAATCGATTCTTAAAAAAATACTGTCTTGTTTTTGAAAAATTAAAAAAACAAAAAATACTATAGAGAAAAAAAACACAAATATCCAGAAGATCATGGAAAAGGTAATTTTTTTATCTTTGAACTTTAGTAATCTATCGTTAAAGTAAAAAATAAATCCTAAAATATAAAAACCTAGTATAATTGTAAAATAAGTCTCTCTAAAAAAAGCCACATATTGAACTATAAAATTGCTTTTGAATTGAATTAGTAAAACAAAAAGAATTGGTAAAGCAAACGAAAAAGTTAAAGCAATCAAAAGTAAAATTTTTGAAAATTTTTTCATAATGGTTTTCCTATAGAAAAGATTTAAGAATAAGACAAAGAGTCAACAAAATTTTTAGTAACTTCATAAAATTCTCTTGTTATTTTATTTAACTTCTCTTGATTTCCACTTTCTCCTGAATTCATAAAATCTTCAATAGTTTTATGATACAAACTACCCACAATGATTCCGTCAAAATATTTTTTTAGCTCTTTTGCTTGTTCTGGTTTATGAATACCAAATCCAGCAAAAATGGGTAGTTCTGTGTGTTTTCTTAAAAAATCAATTCGGTTCGGGTAGTCCTCTATAGAAGGTAAATTCCTAAAACCCGTCACTCCTAAAGAAGTGATGTAATAAACAAATCCATTGCCTCTTGTTAGAATCATTTGGATTCTTTTTTTTGGAGTATTGGGAGCAATCATAGGAATTATATTTAAAGGTAAATTGTGTTTTTGAATTTGCTCTGAAATTTCTAAAAATTCGTAAGAATCAAAAGGAAGATCTGGGATTACCAATCCTCTTATACCGATTTCGGAACATTTTTTTAAAAAATTTTCTCCTACGAAGGAATTTTTGTTTTGGTTATATCTAACAATGGGATTCAAATAAGTAAGATAAATTAAAAATATTTTAGGATTTAATAAATAAATTTTTTGAGAAGTTTCAAAGATTGTTTCTAAAGAAAAATTAGAATTTTTAGCAGCTCGAACCATAGCTTTTTGTATGATAGGTCCATCAGCAGTAGGATCAGAAAAAGGAATTCCCAATTCTATAATGGAGACTCCTGCTTGAATAAAAGAATTTGCAAATTCAATCGAAGAAAAAAAGTCTGGATCTCCTAAAGTTAAATAGGGCATAAATAAGGCTGCGTTTTTTTCTTTTTTTACTTTTAATAATTCGTTAGATAAATTCATCTTTTTTTTCTTCTTAAGGATTTTCTTTTGGATGCTCCACCACTCGATACTACAATAGGATCTGTTTTTCGTTGTGACTTATTTTGGTTTGGTTCAGAAAAAATATTGATTTGTTCATGCTTTTCTTCACCAATAGTTGGCATTTTGGAAGATTCCATTTTGATTGGTCCTTCGATTTGAATTCTAAATAAGAATTCTATAGTATGCTCTTTTACACTTTCTAATACTTGATCAAAAAGATCAAATCCTTTTAATTTATATTCCACTAAAGGGTTTTTCTCTGAATAACTGCTTGTCCATATACCCTCTCTTAACAAATCCATCTGATATAAGTGTTCTTTCCATTTTGCATCTAAAATATCTAAAACAATCCTTTTTTCGATATAATGAAAATCTTCTCCTAAGGCATTCGCTTTTTGATTGTATAGGGCTTTACTCTTTTCCAATAGATATTTATAGAGTTCAACTTGTGGATCTTTTTTTTGATTGATAATATTGGGAAGTTCTTCGGATAGATGGATTCGGATATTCAGATTGTTTTTTAGCCATTCTTCTAATGAAGAAATATCCCAATTTTCTGGATGTCTATCTTCGCAGTAGTATAAAACTTTTTTTTCTAATACTTGTTCAAAAAAGTCAAAAATCATATTTCGAATCGAAGAGTTCATTAAGATTTGATCCCTTTCTTTGTAGACTATTTCCCTTTGCCTATTTAGGACATCATCGTATTCCAATAAATGCTTTCTTATATCAAAATTATGATTTTCTACTTTTTTTTGTGCCCTAGCAATTGCTTTATCAACAAGGCGAGACTCTAACTCTTGGCCTTCTTCTACCCACATTCTTTCCATTAGTTTACGCCAACCTTCTCCCCCAAATAATCTAAGCAGATGATCTTCTAAACTTAAATAGAATCTACTTGAACCCGGATCTCCTTGTCTTCCCGATCTACCTCTTAATTGATTATCAATTCTTCTTGCTTCGTGTCTTTCTGTACCAATAATATGCAAACCACCAGCATCTAAAACTTTTTTATGATCTTCAAGCCAAAACTTGGCTTTGTCTAGAATATCCTTGGCGAATTTCTGATCTTCTGCTTTTGTCATTAACTGAATTTTTTTCTCTGCTTCGAGAAATTCTTTCCTTAAAATAGCTTCTTTAAATTCGCGGATTGAATTTTCTTTCTCTTCGAATTTTTCTAATTCTTTTAGATAAGTGGGGTACCCTCCTAAGATAATATCCGTTCCTCTACCGGCCATATTGGTAGCAATGGTTACAGCACCAGGTTTACCTGCGTTTGCTATAATTTCTGCTTCTTTTTCGTGGTATTTTGCATTCAATACAGAATGAGGTATCTTGTATTTTTTTAGTAGTTGGGAGAGTTCTTCGGATTTTTCAATAGAAATAGTACCTACAAGTATAGGTTGTCCTTTTTCGTGCTTTTCTATAATTTCTTTTATTATAGCATTGAATTTCTCTTTTTCTGTTTTGTAGACTTTGTCTGGATAGTCTACTCGTATTACCTTTTTATTTGTGGGGATTACTACTACATCTAAATTATATATTTTCTTAAATTCTTCTGCTTCTGTATCTGCTGTACCCGTCATTCCTGCAAGTTTTTTATACATTCTAAAATAATTTTGAAATGTAATGGTTGCTAAGGTTTGGGTTTCTTGCTTAATAGAGACTCCTTCTTTGGCTTCGATTGCTTGGTGTAGACCATCAGAATACCTTCTTCCTATCATCAATCTACCTGTATGTTCATCTACGATAATAACTTCGCCGTCTTTAACTACATAATCCACTTCGTTTTTGTATACCAAATGTGCTTTTAAAGACTGATTAATGGCAGCAACGGTATTCATATATTCGGGAGCAAAAAGATTTGGAATCTTTAAAATTTCTTCTATTTTTTTTACACCTTCTTCTGTTAAAAGAACTGTTTTGGCTTTTTCATCAATATCAAAATAGTATCCACGTAAAATATGAGGTTCTTCGACTTGTCCTGGTTCTAGTTTTCTTGGTGGAGGTGGAGGAGCACTTTTTTCCAAATGGATTAGTTGGCGAATAGCTTTATCTGCGAGTTGATAGATCCCTATGTTTTCTTCTGTAGGTCCAGAGATGATTAAAGGAGTCCTTGCTTCGTCTATCAAAATAGAATCTACTTCGTCTATGATTGCATAATTGTGTCCTCTTTGCACTCTAAAAATCAAATCTGTTGCCATATTGTCTCGCAAGTAATCAAAGCCGAATTCATTATTGGTTCCGTAAGTGATATCCATCGAATAAGCAGCTTTTCTTGCTTCGAAATCCATTTGGTTTTGGATAAATCCTACTGTAACTCCTAAGAGATCGTAAATGGGCTTCATCCAATTGGCATCTCTTTTGGCAAGATAATCATTTACAGTAACCACATGAACTCCCTTTCCAGTTAAAGCATTGAGATAAATCGCTAATGTGGATGTTAAAGTTTTTCCTTCGCCCGTCTTCATCTCTGCAATTTTTCCTTGATGTAGTACAATTCCTCCTAACAATTGAACATCAAAGTGCCTTTGTCCAATGGTTCTCCATGCAGCTTCCCTTACAAGAGCAAAAGCTTCTGGCAAAAGATCATCTAGGGTTTTGGATACTTCAGAACTTTTTCGAATCTGTTCTTTAAAAATTTCTGTTTTCTTTCTAAAATCTTCTGAAGTTAGTTTTTTTATTTCTGGTTCTAAAGAATTGATCTTTTCTACAATAGGGATCAGTTTTTTGATGTCTCTTTCGTGTTTTGTTCCGAATATGATATTCAATACTTTTTCTAACATAAAAAAGTCCTTTTTATTTTATGAAATATGTTTTAGCAATCCCCATCCCGATTCCGTAAAAAAGCCAATACATCTGCATTGTATAATCATCCAAAAAAAAGCATTGAAACATTCCTGCAAACAATAAATAAACAGGTAAAAGCAAAAAAACCAAAAAAAAATTATTTTCGTTTTCCATCTTTTTTAGTTTTAGAAAATTGAAATTGATCCAACGAAATTTCTGATAAAAGATACTAAAAAACAAAAGAATACCAGGAATTCCACTTCCAACCGCAAAAAAAATCAGATCATTATGAGCATGCACCGTTTCGATTTGGTATAAAGGATACCATAAATCCGGTTTTTTTTGAACAGTCAATAGAATTTGTTCAAAAATTCTATCGGAATAATTGAATGTGCCAACTCCTACCAAAGGATTTTTTAAAAAGACTTCTATAGATAAGTACCATAAGAAAATTCTTTGATAATCAGTATGCTTTTTCAAAGCAGGTAAAATTTCTTTGATTTTTTCGGGTAAAAAAGAATACATTAATAATAAAAATAATAAGAAAATAGCAAATAGGATCAATTTTTTTAAAGAAATTTTTTTAAATCCAAAAATAAAAAATAAGAAAGTAAGGGTTAGTAAAAATCCAAACATTGCAGACCTTGCATGGCTTAGAATGAGAATCACAAAAAAAGCAAATAAAAATATAAAGTTTTTTAGGGATGGGATTTTGAAAAACCTATAAGAAAAAAATAAAGAAATTAAACTTATCATAGAACCGAAGGATAGATGTGTTCCTGTAAAACCAACGGGCATATATATACCAAAGGGTAGTATGGTATTTTCAAAGTTCCAACTTCCAAAAGGAAAAGAAAATAAAAGGTGCTGGGCTCTATATTTGGCATCGAAATTAAACCCATGTAATAAATGATAAAAAAGATTTGATAAGCGAAACGGAAGAAATGAGGAAATGATTCCAATTGCTAAAAAGAAAAAAAATACAATTTTAAGATATTTTAGTAATGTTTCTTTATATTTTGTTTGTACAAAGTAATAAGACCAAATCCCAAAGAAAATTAGAAAAAAATCTTTTATAGATTCCAAAGAAAACTTTGAATTCAGCAAATTAGAAATGTAAATCCAGAAATAAAAAATTAAAAAAACCAAAAGAATTTTAAGGCTTTCTTTATCAAAAAAAGATATTTTATTAAATACTAAATAAACTGTTAAACTAATGCAACTTAAATACAAAAATCCTTGGGTTAAAGACAAAGAAAATGGTAAAAAGAAAATACCGACAATTCCCAAATAAAATATAGTCTTTTCTATTGAGTTTCGATCAATCATTTTATTAAAATAAAAATTTAAAATAAAGTAAATAAGAAAACTTTTCGGTAAAAAATCATAAGCTTAAACAAGATTTAGTTTTTGATTTAGATTTTATTAAAAAATTAACTAAACCATCTTTTTGTAGCTTCTTCTGGTAAAGAAATGCCCGAAACTTTCGCTCTTTGTACGATTGTCCAAAAACCTCTATAGGTAGCTCTGTCGTGCAATTCTCCTTCGAATTGAATTGGACCCCAGTTAGCATCCTGAGCAGCGAGTAAAATTTTTACAGCTTTGTCTACTTCACTTAAATCTGGCTTCATTGCTTCGACTATTGCGTCGATTTGAGTAGGGTAAATAGACCACATTCTAAGAAAACCAAATTTATATCTTGCAATTTCTGCATCTTTTTTAGTTTGTTCATAATTTTTTAAATCTAAGGTTACATTGTGTGCTGGTACCAAACCATAGGCTAAAGCTGTTGCTACTACATTTGCTTTTGCTCTTCGTATTAGTTCGTGTTCAAATTGTCCTGGGCTCTTCATATTGCTTAGGGGGATTGCACCAAAATGTCCCGATATAAAATCCATTAGACCAAAATCCAGGACTTGCATCCAGGGGATTTGAGCTATTTTTTCTACATCTTTCAATGCACCATGAGTTTCTATTAAACAGTGAATCGGGATTTCCCTTTTTAAGCCAGCTTTTATAGTAAGTTCTTGGATATATTCTACCATTTCTTTTACTTGATCTGCAGAAGTAGGTTTTGGTATTGTTATATAAGCCACTAAATCACCAGCTCCTTTAATCACTATCTCTGCATCTTTCTTCCAAAATTCTGTATGAGTATAATCATGAATTCTAACTCCAGCCATTTTATATTCATTTTCTTTTGAATTTAAAAGTCTTACGATCATTTCAGCGTGTTCTTTTTCTTGTCCTTTGGGTGCACCATCTTCGCAATCCATAGTAATATCAAAAACGGGACCTTTTTCTTTTTGAAAGCTGAATGCTTTCAAAATCATTTTTTCGTTTCCAGCAAAATGTTCACAACTAGGAATTACTGGGAAAGGTTTTTCTCCTGGAAAAAGAGCTTGGTTAGGATGAATCATATTGTCTCCTTTATTGATTTTGTTAAAGCCGAATTATTTTAAAATTCTACAATATCTACTATTTTTTGTTGAGTGGATAAAGCAAAGCATTTCTTTCTTCTTCTGCTTTTTTTAGATTTTTCATCATTTCTTCTTCCAAATGTTTTCTATAGAATTCAAATTCTTCTTCGGATAGATTAGACGGTACGAATATAGGATTGCTATAGCTAATGACAATTTGATTGAAAGGGTAAGGGATTCTAGTTCGATCCCAAGAATTGGCAATTTTTTGTTTTACTGACTCGAAATGAAATGCGATAATAGGCAAACCTGTTTTAGAGGCTAAAGTAATTAAACCATCTTGTATTTTAAAAACAGGTCCTTTAGGCCCATCGGGAGTAATCACAATTCTTTTTTTTTCTTTTGCTAGTTTGATTAAAATTTTTAAAGCTTGAATTCCGCCTTTAGAGGTGCTTCCCCTTACGCTTGTATTTTTAAATTTTTTTACAATGCAATCGATGAGATCTCCATCTCTGGATTGAGAAATTAAGATATGAAAATTTAAATTTTCTATTAAAATTACTCCAGCGAAAAAATTACAATGCCATGCAGAAAGAATAAAGGGTTCATTTTTTTTTATATATTCGTTAAATTTGTCCTTATTAATGTATATAATTTTTGATGTTTTTACAACAAATCTTAAATAGAGAGGGATTAAAAATAAGGCTAAATTTTCTAAAATTCTTTTTAAGAACTTTTTCATGAAATCAAAAAAAAATTGTTGATATTAATATCAATAAAATATCGGTTTTTGTAGAAATTTTTTGTTTTTTTGTTTACTTATTGATTATGATAATTCTTAAAGAAAAAGATTTTCATGTTCCCATCTATCTTTGGGCAGATCCAAAAGAAATAGAAGAAGAGGCAAAAAAGCAACTCTATAATATAGCAAAACTTCCTTGGGTATTCCATCATGTTAGTGTGATGCCTGATGTCCATTTTGGGATAGGTGCTACTGTGGGTTCTGTAATCGCAATGAAAGATGCCGTTTGTCCTGCAGCTGTTGGGGTAGACATTGGATGTGGTATGGCAGCAATCCAGACAAATCTAAAAGCTGATGATCTTCCCGATTCTTTAAAACAAATACGAATTGAATTGGAAAAAGCAATCCCCTTGGGATTTGATGAACGTCCCAAGTCCGTCTATTATCAATATCTGCCTAAGGAACTTCTAAAGGATGCAGAAAAATTGTTTAAAAATTTTTATAATTTAACAAGTAAAGTTCATAATCTAAAATCAAAAGCAGAAAAACAATTGGGTAGTTTAGGTGGAGGCAATCACTTTATAGAGTTGTGTTTAGATTCAGAGCAAAATGTATGGATGATGCTACATTCAGGATCGCGAAATATTGGAAACGAAATTGCAAAGTACCACATAGAAAAAGCAAAAAAATTAGCTCATAATAAAGATTTACCTGATCCAGATTTGGCTGTTTATTTAGCAAATACAAGAGAAATGAAAGAGTACAAACATGATTTGTACTGGGCTCAAAAATATGCCTTTTTGAATAGAAGTGTAATGTTAGAAATTTATAAAAGTATTTTAAAAAAATTCTTTCCTAAATGGAAAGAAACCAAAAGAATTCTTTGCCATCATAATTATGTCGCAGAAGAATACCATTATGGAACAAAGGTCTTTGTCACAAGAAAAGGAGCCATTCGAGCTGGTAAAGATGAATGGGGGATTATACCAGGATCAATGGGGGCAAAAAGCTATATTGTTCGAGGTTTAGGCAGTGCAGAATCTTATCAAAGCGCTTCTCATGGTGCTGGAAGAAGAATGAGTAGAAGAAAAGCAAAATTATGTTTTACGCAAGCTGATCTGATTGAGCAAACTCAAGGCGTAGAATGTAGAAAAGATATAGGTGTTCTTGATGAAATTCCATCAGCTTATAAAGATATAGATAAGGTAATGGAACAGCAAAAAGATCTTGTTGAAGTTGTATATGAATTAAAACAAGTTTTATGTGTAAAAGGCTAAAACCTAATTTTTGAGTCAATGCCTAAAGATTTTTGAAAACCAAATAATTCATTAGTAAAGCAAGAAAATTTACAAAGAAGTGAGTAGTTATAGATGCAAAAATTCCAGGGCGAAATTCTCGCAAGATAGCTAAGCTAAAGCCTAAAAAGACTAAATATGGGAACGCAACAAATCCTTGGGGATGGAGGCTTGCAAAAAGAAATCCAGATAAAATTCCAGAGGCAAATACAGAGAATCTATATCGAAATACACCGTATGCTAAGTTTCTAAAAATAAATTCTTCGGTAATGGGTGCTAATACTACAGCTAAAATTAGGACTTCAAAAAGATATTCGGGGATTAGAAAAGATATAGGGTGGGCGTCTTCGAATTGTATTTCTCTTCCTGAAACCAAAATACTTGCAAAAAGAATTGCTAAGGAAAGGGGAAAAATTACAATAAATCCAAGAAAACCATAGAAAAATTCTTTTAAAGGAGATAAGGGCTTGATTTTATTTTCTGTTACAGATTTTTCTAATTTAGAGAAAAAGCTTTGCTTTTCTTCTGTGTGATTTTCTATATTTGCTATACTTTCCAAAAAATGCTCTTTATGGTAGGGGTAAACTTTAAACATAAAAAGATTCAAGAAAGTTCTTTTGTCTAATTCATTATAAAGGTAGATCAAAACAATTCCAAAAGAAAAAATCGTATAAGTAATTTGATAAATTAGATATTGAGTTTCGCTTATAGAAATGACCTTCAAAAGAATTAAATTTATTGGAATCATAAAAAACAAATAAATAATAAAAGCTTCTAAAAAAACCCATATACTAGGGAAGGGTAGACTTCGAATAAAGTTTCCATAAAAATTGTGTGCAGGTTTAGTAAAAAAGTTTTTAATGACAAAAATACTGACTATAAAAGATAAAAAGGTTAAGCTTACAAAAAGAAAAACAGCGATTTGGTAAGGTTGGATGTCTCTTAGTAGACTTTCGTAGTAGCTTCTAAATTTTTCTTGATCTGTATATTTATAGTAATCCAATAAAGCAATTTTTCCTAATGGGTACTTAAACAACTCGGAACTCAAGTCAATATCTTTTTTTTTATACAGGTAGATATCGTTTATAATATTTATAAATTTTATATACTTTTCGCCTTCCAAATTGATTGGTTTTTTTTCTGAAAAGTGTAAATAGATAATATAATTTTGAATATTTGAATCTTGGTTGTTTTTGAATTCTTTGGATAATAAATCAATTTGTGTAAAGATTTGTTCTTTGATATTTTTTTTGTTTTCTTCAGGCAAGTCATAGACAATTAGAATTTGTATAAAATAAATTTTATAAATTAAATCAATTTTTTGATTGATTAAATTGGTTAGTTTCTCTTTTTTGTTTGTTAACTTATCTCTGTAGAATATGCTAACCAATATAAGAAAAATTAAAAATAAAATAAAAAAAAACCTTGATTTTAAATTTAAATTAGAATTCCTCATATTCTTTTAGCCAGTTCTTAATTTTTCTATAAGGTGTCCATAAATTATATTGAATTTCCTTATCAAAATTTTTAAAATTAAAATATAAAAATTTTAAATTTACAATTTTGATTTCTTTTATAAAGTAGTTTTTGCAATCATTCTTTATTTGATTTAGAATCATTTTATGGATTGTACTTTCCGTTGGATAAATTAAAACATTTTTTCCTAATAAGATACTTTCGTAGAGCAAGATTCCTGGATAGGTAATAACCAGTTTGGATCTTAGAAGAATTTTATAAAATTGATAAGATGTATAAAAGTTTTTTGGATCGATTAAAAAGGTGTTTTTTAAGCTTTTGTGATTGAATTGCTTGTTTATTTCTTTTAAAATTTTCTTGGGATGTTTGAGTTGTTTTTTTTGGATTCCTAAATAAAACAAAATACTATCTTCGTTTGTTTTTTTCCTTTTTGTAATTAGAGTCAATAAGGTTGAGTTTATAAAAAAATTTGATAAAATTCGTTTTATATTTTCTTTTGATTTTGCACTTGGTAAGGACTGCAAATATTGGTAATTTTTGATTTTTTTATTAAAATAGTTATCAAGACATAAAACTTTAGCATTTTTATAAAATTTTGTAAATTTTAAAGGATTGTGATCTCGTATATCCATAATTAGGTAATATGTTTTTTCTTCGAAAACATCCAGCTCCGATGGGTTATTAAAAATTTTATAAGGAAATTTTTGATTCCAATTCATTTTTTTTAAGTAATTTTTGATCCATGTATTTTTTAAATTTGGGTTAGGATTGAAAAAGAAAACGAATAAATTTTTATAATATTTTTTTAAAAATATAGCTAAAGGAATCATTCTGTTTATATGTCCTGTTCCTTCTGCAATTGTATATAGATGAATTTCTTTGTTAGAATTTTTTTTGCTGTACATGTAAGTTTTTAAGAAACAAATCTGGTTTAGAAAAATATAAATCCATTACATCAAATATAGTAAAGTTGAGGTTTAGCTCTTTATAAATAAGATCAATGGTTTCGTAATCTAAGCTTTCGTCTAAGGTTAACCGAGGGAGATTTTGCCTATAAAAATTGGCTAGGTTTTGATCAAGGATACGACTTATCTTATTTTGGTAATATTTTACGAAGTCTTCGTAATAAGAATGTTCGATTTTGAATTTATCAGGGTTTTTTTTTATATGTAAACTAACATGTTCTTTATGAATAGTTTCGTTAAATTCTTGTTTGAATTTTTGCAAAGCATCCAAAGTAAAAGCTTCTATAGAAACCCCTAAAGGGAATCCTATATACGAAAATAGATCCAATTTTTTTTCTATGAGATTTTTTAAGGTGGGTATCACCAATAAGGGTTCTACAAAAGGATTATCAGAGGTTACTCTTATAATATATTTTAATTTTAATTTTTTTGCAGTTTGTATATACCTTTCTCTTACATCTTCCAAAGGTCCTTTTAGAAAGGGAAGATCTTTGTTTTTACAAAATGTTATTAAACCTTCATCGTCTTCTGGAATAATAAAATAAATCAAATCAATTTTACTCATTTTTAATCTAAAATAGATCCATTCTAATACGGATTTTGTAGTATTTTGTATAGTTAGAGGAAGAAAAATTTTTCCTGGTAGTCTGGTAGAGTTGGATCTTGCTTGAATTAAAATTCCCGTGTCTTTATTGTTATCCCAGAAAAACATACCATTCAGAACAGTTTCTACAAATTGGGAGGATGGATTCGTATTCCTTATTGATAAAATGATTATACATCTTTTCTAAGTCAAAGAAAATTTTTTTGATTGATAATTCTTTTAAATCGTAGGTTTTATATTTACAGAAAATGTCTTGCCTACATATGGGAATTTTACCTTCGCAATTTATGTATAACGAAAACATCAAATTTCTACAGTAATCTTTTTCAAAAGGTTCTAAATCTACAGCTTTATAGTCAGCTAATATCCCATAAGAGTTGTATTTACCTATGATAGGTACGATAGAAGTATTCTTAAAAAATTCAAAATAAGAATCTAATTCTTCTTCTACTTGTTGGATTCTTAAAATTTCTGCGTAAACCTTAAGCCCTTGGGGAAGTTTTTGAAGGTTTTCCTTAATTGTGGGTAGAAAATTTTTCCCCATTAAATCTTCATAGAGTTTCTCGTTTAAAGTAGGCAATTTTATGATGAGTTCTATAGCATCTTTAAAAAAATCTAAAACTTTTAAATCTTTGAAATTTACTTCATAAAAGAAGGTTTCTAAATAAATTTTACTAAAAAGCTCAGAGCGGATTGCTATATCCAAAATTTCTTCCCAGTAAGGGTGAAAAAAAATTTCTCCCATACCTCCTAAGCATAAAGTCATAGAATTTTTTAATTCAAATTCTTCTAAATCTTTGATGATTTTTTTGAATATTTCTAAAGAAAGAAAGTTTTCGTTTTTATCTTGTAGGTTTGGATAGATTTTAGGATTCAATAGTTGCTTGTTGGTAAGTTCTATCTCTATCCAACTGGGGGCAATTCGAAATAAAAAAATTTTTTCTTTCAAGTAAATCTCTAAATCATTATAAGGAATCTTTTTGTTTTCCTTGAATAAGTTTTCACAAATTTTATGGCTTCTTTCGTTAAAAAGGTCATATCGCAACCTAAAAATCCTATAGTCCTTCTCTAAATAAAATATTTCTAAATCCACAGTCTGACTATTTTTTAGTAAAAATTCTGACCATTCCCATGAATATTTGTTGTCGTTAATTACAATCCTTTTTGCTAAGTTGATATTGCAAAGGATTGGTAAAAATCCAGGAACTGCAATGTCGCAATAGGTATATTCTGCTAAATAAACAAAATGTTGTAAAATTAACTCTTTTGATTTGTTGATATCCAATAATGGTGCAATTGCTGGAAAGTATAAAAAAGAATCTCCGAGTTCGTTTATTTCTGTCTCTTCGTTAGTTGTAATCATTTTGATAGTGTCAATTTTTTCTATACATTCTTTTAAAGAATGGGCAATCAAAAAATGAAATTCAAATCCCTCTTTCTTTATAGTTTTTAAACTCACTAAATTTTCTTCTTTATGGGAAACAAAATAAATTTTAAAATTTTCGGGAATTTTTAAAAATAATTTTTTTCTAAATTCATACCCCTGCAAAGATTCTAAAAGAATTTTTATTTTTTCTAAAAAAACGAAAATTAATTCTTCTTTGTAACTTTTTAAATTGCTATAAATGATGCAGAAATCAATAGTTCGATTTTTTAATAAAGATTGTAAATACATTTTATAATTTTTTTATAATAAAATTTCTTTTTTTATCTTCTATCCATTTTTGGAAAGCTTCTTCTGCTTTTTCGTAAAAAAGTCTAATTCGGATCATTTCTCTTACTTTTTCGAAAGGAACGGTTCTTTTCCCTTCTACTTTTATGATGGTATATTGCTGATTTTGATTTTTAAAAATTGGTGTAATAGAATTGATAGAAGTATTAAATATAGCTCCCGCAAGAATCGGATCTTCTTTTGCAACGTCAATAATGGGTATCCATAATCGTATCCCACCGGAGGCTTTGTAAGGAGATACATTTTCTTTGAGAGTACTTGCAATTTCGGAAAATTTTTCTGGATTTTTTTGTAACTCAAGATATACTTCGGATGCAATCTGGTAAGTTTTTTTTTCTTCTATAATCGATTTAGTAGGTGGGAACAAAATTTCTCTATATAAAACTTCTATCCCTATTTGTCTACTATTTTTTTTATAAAAATTTTCGATTTCTTCTTCTGTAGGTTGTGGAATAGGAATGCGAATCTGTATAATTTGTTGTTTTAGTAATTGGTATTTTAGAATTTCTTTCCAAAGTTCGAAAGTTAGACCGGTCTCTTTTTCTATATGTTTTTTAAAATCTTCATTAGAAACTATATTTGAACTGAGTTTTCGCTTTTCTATTTCTAATTTCAGCCTTTCTTCGGAAACCATAATAGAATCTTCTTCTGCAATTTGCTCTACAATTGCTTTTTCTATTAAAAAATTTTCGGGAGAGATTTTCCTATTTTCCAAATCAGAAAGAAATTTAGCAAATGTAGCTATATTTTGGATCTCTAATTTAGTAATTACTTTTTTTCCTACCGTAAGATAGATTGAATTTAACTCTTCTCCGTAGTCTACTTGATCTTCTGCAAATAAAATCTGAAAAAAAATTAAAAAAATTAAAAGTAATTTATAAAAGTTTTTCATATTATTTTTTATAAAAATTTTTTACAAGAATGTAAAAATCTTTAAAGATATGTTTTGCATCGTTTGGACCTGGACTTGCTTCGGGATGATGTTGTACACTTAAAATTGGAAAATTCTTTTCCTCAAATCCTTCTATAGTATGATCGTTTAAATTTATATATATAATGTTTAAATCTTTTTGATCTTTTGCTTCTACTGCGAATCCATGGTTTTGTGCTGTAATTTCGACTTTTTTGGTTTTTACATCGAGTACAGGTTGGTTGCCTCCTCTATGACCAAATTTTAATTTATAAGTTTCCCATCCTTTTGCTAGTCCTAAGATTTGATGTCCCAAACAAATTCCAAAGATAGGTTTCTTTAATTTTAAAATTTCTTTTACTGTTTCTATTGCATATTGAGTTGCTGCGGGGTCTCCTGGACCGTTGGATAAAAAGTAACAATCAAAATGCTGAATTGCTTCCCAACTTGTAAAAGAAGGGAACACATATACGTCGAAACCCACCTCGTCCAAATAATTCAAAATATTTTTTTTAACACCAAAATCTAGAACGGCTATTTTTAGGGATTTTTCCCCTTTAGAAAATCTATAAGGTTGCTTAGTGGTCACAAAACTTGTTAAATCCAAGCCAACCATTGGAGGGATATTGAAAACTTCATCGAGCATAAAGCTTTTCAATCCACTTTCCTCTGGGAATATCCCACCTCTCATAACGCCTTGGTTTCTTAAAGTTAATACCAATTTTCTTGTATCGATATCTTCAATTGCAGGAGTTTGATTTTCTATTAAAAATTCTTCTAATGTTTTCTGAGAAAAAAAGTTACTGGGTTTTTTGATATATTTTTTTACCACAAATCCCTTACATTGAATTTTATCTGATTGAGAATAGGCAAGGTTAATTCCGTAGTTTCCTATAGATGGATAGGTCATAACAACAATTTGTCCATAATAAGAAGGATCCGTAAGAATTTCTTGGTATCCTGTCATAGAAGTATTAAAGCAGACTTCCCCTAATGCTTTTTTTGGGTATCCAAAGAAGTTCCCGATATAGAAATCCCCATTTTCTAAAACCAATACAGCTTTTTTTTTGTTTTCTTTAAACATTTTGGATAACCATAAAAAACAAAAAAAATTTAATGTCAATAATCTAAAAAATATATGCATTTTGCAATGCATTTATAAATTAAACTTGATTGTATTAAATTCCTATTTTTTCTATTTAAATTAAAGGTTTTTTCTATGGATAAACAAAAGAAAAGGATTTCTCGAAAAGATACCAAAAGACTTATTATAGAAGCAGCTTATAAAGAATTTTCAGAGAAAGGTTATGATGGTGCAAGAATGCAAAAAATTGCACAGAGAGCAAATATAAACAAAGCTATGCTTCATTATTATTTTAAAGACAAAGAAACTCTATACGAAACTGTAATTGAGTATTTCCATGATCTTTTCAATCGAATTATCGAAGAAGAAAACATTCAAGCAAAGGGAAGAATTACTTTTTTGCAAAATACGGTAGAAGCTTATTATAAAATTTTTTTTGAATATTCTGACTTTAGAAAAATTTTTATTCAAGAGCTTGCCAATGGTCTTAAAACTATGAAAAAAATTTTAACAAAGCAAAATCCAAAAGAATTTCATAATATCTTAGAAAAATTTTTTTTACTAACCAAAATTAAAGAATTACAAACCCAGAAAGAAATTCGCAGCGATATAGAACCTGAACAGATTATGCTAAGTATCGTAGGTTTGATGGGATCCACTTTAATTCAGACAATGGTAATTTGCAATCTATTAGATTATGATGACAAAGAATTGGAAAAATTTATAGAAAAAAGAAAGAGATCAATCATCTTAATTCTGGATAAAGGACTTACTCCCTGATTTTTTCAAAACTCATATCAGCTTGTAGTTGGTAACTACCCAAGTATTTATGGGGTGGTGTTCCCCATTCTTCGGGAGAAAGTAAAGAAAAGTATAAAACATTTTCTTGCTTTTGGTATAGGTGAATAATCATACCAGGTTTTTTCTCGAAATTGCATTGGACACGATGTAGTCTTGCATCTTCTTCTGCTTTTTCTATGATTTGTTTTGCTTTTTCTTGTAGTGAACGAATTTGTTCAAGAATAAAATTTAACTTTTGATTAACAGAAGTTTGGATCCACAAATCTGACTTTTCTATTTCTTTTGCTTTGTCCACAAGAGAAAAAGGTGGATCAGAAGTTTTTGTTGGATATGGTAAAAAAGCTTCATTTTTTTCTTCTAAATTTTCCATAACCTCTAAGGGTTCCATCCCTCTTTGCTAATACATCTTGGTTTCCTTTAATAAAATTCATAACCAATAGGGGCTTTTCCCATTGTTCATAAACGGAAGGACCCCCTATTTGAATTTTATGAATTTCTTTTAAAAATGTGAGGAAATCCATACCATTTAAAGCTTATAATACCCCAATACACTTTAAAAATAAATATAAAGCGTTAAAACTAGCAATACCTTTTCCCTGTGAGGGTTGCTTTTTGATTTTCTATCATAGATTATTTAGATTCGGAAACAAAACCCATTTCAATAAGATTTTGGATATGTTTGTTAGAAAGAGTTTCCGTAAATGCATAAAATTCTTTTAAAGAAATACCAGAATTTTTTATGCCTTTTCCAATAGCTATATAGGTATTTTCGTCTTTTTCCCAGTCAATCAAATTGTGTTTTCTTGCAATTCTACTTAGCCCTCTTAAATATTCTTCTGAATTCAATTTTTCTTTTATAGCAAACTCAGTAAAAATTTCTACATTATGCTGATATAGTTGTTGTTCTTTTTTGTCTGATTTCAACGAATTGCTAATAGATTCACTGGAAGAAACTAAAGAGTTGGAAATTGCTTGCAAAGATGTAGATAAACTGCCTAAAGAATCAGAAATGGATCTGGAAATATCGTAAACAATACACTGACTAAGGAATACTAACGTAAGGGAAACCAAAACAATTTTTGATTTCATATTACCTCCTTAAAGCAATTAGTATTAAATAAATTAATTTTTATTGATAAAATTGGCAATTCTTTTATTTTATATATCCATATTTTTTGAGTAAGGCTTCATTGACTTCTGGTGGGGCATAATTTTCTAAAATTTTACCATACATTGCTACTTCTTTGATTATGCTACTAGAAATATAAGAAAATTCTTTACTTGCCATCAAAAAAATTGTATCTATATCTGGTGCCAATTCTCTATTTACCTGATAGATAGCGTGTTCATATTCAAAATCGGTTATGGCTCGTATTCCTCGAATGATAGCTTTGGCTTTGACCTCTTGTGCGAATTTTACTAATAAATTTCTAAAAACAACTACTTCCACTTTATTTTGGAATTCTTTTTTTGACTGAATGATCTTTTCTATAAGCTCTTTTCGCTCTTCTAAAGTAAATAAAGTTTTTTTAGATGAGTTAATAGCAATAGCAATATAGATTTTATCGAAAATCTCTAAAGATCTATTTACAATGTCCAAATGCCCATAGGTAATTGGATCAAAGGAACCTGGATAGACTGCTAATTTCATCGTTTTTTTCCGATCTGTTTTTATTTCCCAATACAATCTATCGGATTTTTAACTTGTAAAATTAAAATTCATCAATAGAATTCTTTTAAATAGCATCCTAAAAAAAACTTTTAAAAAATTTTAGCTTTTTTCAAAAAACCTAAGTATGCAACTAAAAAATGCCCTTAATATTTTGTATTTGTAGCTGTTTTATTTTTAGATTTTTAAGTTAAACCCTTAAAGGGAAACCATTGTTTTCTAAGATCCGAACCACCTCATCCAACATTTTTTGTAATTTTTCATGGGGAATGGGTTCTTTGTCTAAGCAATGCACTCTATAAGTTACGGATTTTTGATGTTCAGGGATGTTAGAGCCTTGGTAGATATTGATCAAATCAATCTTTATGAATTCAGGGTATAAATTTTTAATAAGTTCTACTGGTTTATTGGTATATTCATTTTCTGGCATAAGGATAGTAAAATCAAACGTTGATTTGGGTGCTTGGGATGGAGGTTTATAGTGGGTTTCTTTTTGGCTTCTTCTTTCGTTCCATAAATTGAATAAACTTTCGTAATCAAGCTCAGCAAGCACTATTCTTTTGTCTTCTGGAAAAGAATATTTTTTATATAATTTTGGATGCAATAAACCTAAAAACCCAACTTTTTTTTGGTTTGTATACCATTCCATCTGACATTTGGGATGTAAGAATTGGTAGGTGTCGATAAGAACTTCTGTTTTAAAAGAAAAGTTAAAAAAATAAAGTAATTTTTCTATGATTTTTCTTACATAATAGACGATTTCTAAATCTTGTGAATCATTATAATTTTTAGAATGTTCTTGGTTAGAGACTTCTTTTACATAAACTAAATTGAATTTGGTTGGCTCTTGGGGCAGTTTTTTTGAATTTTGAGGAATAAAAATTCTACCAAGTTCATATAAGCCAAATTCTTCTGTACGAAAGATGTTGGTATAAGTTTGTTCTAATAAACCTGGAAATAAACTAGTTCGCATTCTATTTTTGTGTTTTTGAGCAGGATTAAGTAATTCTATACCCGAAATTCCAAAAAGTTCATTGTCTTCCAAAGAAGAAAAAGAGTAGTTCATTGTTTCGTAAATTTTTCCTGAAGAACTGAGGATCATTTTCCATTGTCTTTCGAAGTAACGTTTATAGGGCAGAGTGGGTTTTTGTATATCTACTTTCGGAGGAATTGGCTGTATATTATCATAACCATAAATTCTGCCAATTTCTTCGATTATATCTTCAGGAATCGTTATATCATAATAAGAACGATAGCTTGGTACAACCACTTGTATTTTTTTATTTTTTTGAATCTTTACTTTAAAATTCAATTTGGTCAAAATTTCTTTGATTTTTTGTTCTTTAATTGGGAAACCTAATTTTTTTTGTATAAAATCTACAGAAGTTAAAATTTTATTTTCTTTCTTTTCGGGGACAGTGAACTTAGAAACCAACTTTCCGATTTTAATATTGGGTTGGTTTTTTTTTAGGAGTTCAAGAAATCTATAAATTGCAATTCTCGAGCGAGCAGGATCCAATCCTTTCTCGAATCTTTTTGCCGATTCTGTTCGAATTCCTGTTATAGAAATTGTTTTTCTTATAAAAGAACGAGGGAATGTAGCTGACTCAATGAAAATTTCTGTAGTATCTTTCTTTATGGAAGAATTTTCGCCTCCAATAATCCCTCCTAAGGCAACAGGTGTTTTATTATCGTAGATGACAATACTATTTACAGGTACAGTATACTCTACGTTATCTAATGCCTTAAATAAAAATTCTTTTTTGGAAAGATCACACAAAATTGTATTTGATCTAAGATTTCTTAAATCAAATGCATGGTTGGGTTGTCCTAATTCATACATAACAAAATTAGAAATGTCTACAATGTTGTTGATGCACTTTTGATTGATACTATTTAGAAGAATCCTCATCCATAAGGGTGAATCTTGAACAACCAAATTTGTACAAACAATTCCATGATAAGCTAAAGCAGAACCATTTTGGATAATGATTTCTTTTTTTGGCAAAGAAATGTCTTCTTTAAATTTTTTTATTTGCTTTAAAGGATTGTAGTGAATCTTTTTATTCAAAATGGCGCTCAATTCTAATGCAAAACCAAAATGAGACCATAAATCGGGACGATTTGTAATAGATTTATTATCGATTTCTAAGATGGTATCTTCGTAAGGGAAAAGCTCTTGAATAGCTTTACCTGCAATGAAAAATTCTTTTTGTTTAGATTTTGCTTTTGCATATTCAAAAACTTCTTTTGGTAAATCGTCCAAAACTAAAATCCCGTCGTGATCTCCAAGAATGCTTTGGATTCCTAACTCTTTTGCAGAACAAATCATTCCATAGGAATCGGTGTCTTTGATAGTCCGCTTTTCTATTTTTAGAATTTGGTTATCAATTTTTAATTCAGCACCTATTTTGGCAACAGCTACGAAAATATTGTTTTTTACATTAGAAGCACCACATACAATTTGTAGTATTTCGTTTCCTACATCTACTTTGCATAGGGATAAATGAGAAGTATCAGAAAGCTTTTTACATTCTACAATCTTGCCTACTACAATATTTTTATGAATTTCAAAAACTTTATAAATTTTTTCTATTTCGCAAATAGACATGGTAATTTTATGAGAAAGTTTCGAAATGTCCAAATTCCTTAAGTCAAGGTATAAATTTAGCCAATTCAAGGATAGATTCATAGTTATTCTCGAATATAAAATTGTTCCAAGAATCGAAGGTTTCCCGAAAGGAAGTGTCTTATGTCTTCAATGGAATGCCTCATCATAACAAGTCTACTAAGCCCCATACCAAAAGCAAATCCCATCCATTCCTGCGGGTTTATGCCACCAAACTTTAATACGTTGGGATGAATCAAACCGCAAGGAAGAATTTCTACCCAGCCGGAGTATTTGCATACTGGACATCCTTTTCCTTTACATACAAGACATTGCATGTCTAATTCAAAACCCGGTTCAACAAAAGGAAAGTACCCTGGTCTAAGGCGAACAGTGACTTCTTTTTCAAAAAAAGTGGATAAAAACACCTTCATTATGTAAATCAAATGGGCAACAGAAATCTCTTTATCCACCATCATTCCTTCTAGTTGGTAAAAAGTATTTTCGTGAGATGCATCTGTCTCTTCGTATCGAAATACTCGTCCTGGAGCGATAATTTTAAAAGGAGGTTTTAAAATTTCCATTGCCCTTATTTGTACTGAAGATGTATGAGTTCTTAATAAAAAACCATCTTTTGTCCAGAAAGTATCTTGCATATCTCGTGCAGGGTGATCCTCAGTAAAGTTCAATTTTCCAAAATTATATTCATCTAACTCTATTTCTGGACCATCCATGATCTGAAACCCCATGTTGATAAAAATATCTTCTACTTCGTATTGAATCAAAGATAAAGGATGAATTTTACCTGATTTAATATCCAAGGGTCTGGTTATATCATAAAATTCTTGATGGATTTTATTTAATTTTAATTGATTTTCCAATTCTTCTTGCTTTTCTTTAAAAATTTTTGAAAGTTTTTCTTTTAAAGAATTGGCTAAAGAACCGACTTCTTTTTTTTCCTCTATAGTTAGGTCTTTCAATTTTTTTAAAATATCTGTAAGTTTCCCTTGTTTTCCTAAAATTTCATAATAAAGATTTTTTAGGCTATCTAAATTGGTTTCTTTTTGTAGTTTTTCTTCTGTAGTTCTTTGTAACGATTCTAATTCTTTTAATATACTTTTAGAATTCATGTCCTATTGAGACTTTTGGTTAGTATATCCCTTGCACATACCCTAAGAGCCATAACTTCCTCTGCACCCTCAAAAATGGAAAATACTCTTGCATCTACAAAATATCTCGAAACAGGGTATTCCTCTGCATATCCCATACCCCCATGAATTTGCATTGCTTCTCTTGTTACCCATTCTGATAATTTCGAAGCAAAAAATTTAATTAGAGTTGCTTCCATACTGCCTTTTCCATTATCCATCATTCTTGCAACTTCATAGGAATATTGTCTACAGGCTTGGGTAATTATAGCCATTTTTGCCAATTTCCATTTTGTGATTTGGTATTGGGATATTTCTTTACCAAAAACTTTTCTTTCTTTGGAATAACGATTGGCTGCTTCTAAGGCTGCTTGCATAACTCCGGTTGCTCGTGCAGCTGTTTGCACTCTACCACCAACAAATCCTTCCATTTGTAAATAAAAACCTTTACCTCTTCCAGCTTCTTTACCAATTAGATTTTCTTCTGGAACAAACCAATTATCAAAATTTACTTCGTAACTGTGCATTCCTCTATAGCCGATAGTAGGAATTGCTGATCCCGAAATATGCCCTTGAATGCCATTTTCTACTTTTGTAAATTCAAATTTGTGATCTTTTGATCTAGGTTTTTCTGCTAATAAAATAGAAAGACCTTTATGTTTTAAATTGGGATCTTTTTCTGTACGAGCCAATACCAGCAAGGTGTCTGCATAACCAGCAAAAGTACACCAAGTTTTTACTCCATTGATCACCCATCCACCTTCTACTTTTTCTGCAGCTACTTTCATTCCGGCTACATCACTTCCAAAATTAGGTTCTGTAACGGCAATTCCCACCATTCTTTCGCCACTAGCAATTAAGGGAAGCCACTTTTGTTTTTGTTCTTCGGTTCCTCCTTTCAATAAGGCTTTTGACAATATTTCGGGTCTTGTAATTAACGAACCTGCAATACCTAAACTTCCTCTTGAAAGTTCTTCTGTTACTATCATCATTCCAATATTGCCGAAAGAATCCAGATATCCGCCATATTTTTCGGGTATGGATAGACCAAAAGCACCATTTTCAATCAAAACTTTTATGATCTCTTCGGGAACAAATTCATCATGCCTATGAACTCTTTCTGCATGAGGATACACAATTTCTTCTGCTATTTTTCTGTAAGTATCTCGAATTTCTGTAAAGTCCGCAGTATTTAGATCCCCATAATTGTTTTTGAGCACTTCATTAGCTATAAGATTATAGTTTTCTTTATTTAGTAAATTCTGAACTTGTTTATTTATGGAATCAGAAAAAAGCTCATTTAGGTCTTCGTTTGTAATGCAATATTCCTCTTGTCTCGAAGAGACTTCACTTCTAAAATTTTGAAAGGATTCTCCTAACAGAACATAAGCCATTGTTTTTTCTAAGTTGGACTTGTTTTCTGAGTATCTTAAAAAGTGTTCTGTTATGTATTGTTGGGCTACTATAAAGGCTAAGTTGTAAAAGATATATTGATTTTCGTCCATTTTATCTATGGATAAGGAACCATTTTGTTCAACACTTTTTGCCAATTTTTCTATGACTTTATTCAATTGATTTTTATAGATATCTTGGATTAAGGAAGCTTCCATAGTAAAAGTTATTTTTTTTTGATTGTCTTTTTAAGACTACTCTTTTTTAATTCTTTTTTAAAAAAATCAAAGTTACCAAGAGAATTGTAAGTAATGTTTTATTAGTGAATTCAACTGATTTTCTTGGATTGCTTTTTGAATTTTTTGAAAAAAGTCATAATAAAAAAATAAATTATGATAAGTCAAAAGTTCATAACCTAAAAGTTCTTGAGTATTGAACAAATGTCGGATGTATGCACGAGAATACCTTTTACAAACTTTACAATTGCATTCAGAATCTATGGGGCTATCATCCAATTTATACCTTGCACTTTTGATATTCAATTTTCCTTTGTGCGTAAAGGCACTCCCATGGCGGGCATTTCTCGTAGGAAGAACGCAATCAAATATATCCAATCCCTTAGAAATTGCAAGAAGTAGATCGGGAATTGCACCTACTCCCATTAAATAATGGATCTTATTTTTTTGTAGTTTAGGAGCAAGAAATTCAAGAATTTTATTAAAATCTTCTTTTGTTTCTCCTACACTCAATCCTCCTATAGCTATACCATCAAAATCCAAATTTTGGATAAAATCTAAAGATTCCCATCGGTAACTTTCTATAGTTCCTCCTTGTACAATTCCAAAAAGCTTTTTATAGCTAATTTTACTTTCTTGAATCTTTTTTTCTTCGAAATACTCTTTAGAAATTTTTGCCCACATATGAGTTCTTTTTAGAGATTCTTGAATTCTTTTAGGATTGCTTTGGGCTGGAGGGCAATCATCTAAAACCATTAAAATATCACTATCTAATAAAAGTTGGAAATCAATCACCTTCTGTGGAGTAAAAAAATGTTTTGAACCATCCCAATAGCTATAAAACAAAACACCTTCTTCCTTAAATTCACGAATTTTAGATAAACTGTAAACCTGAAAACCACCACTATCTGTTAGAAGAGCACCTCTCCAAGAAATAAATTTTTTTAATCCACCCAATTTTTGAATGTTTTCTCCGGGTTTCAGATATAAGTGATAGGTATTCCCAAGAATTAATTGGTAGCCTATTTCTTCGAGTTGATCTTGCCAAATTGCTTTGACACTTCCTCTTGTTCCTACAGGCATAAACATGGGTGTTAAAATCGTAAGAAAAGAATTTTCATTTGGGATTTTGATTCTACCAATTCTTGCAAAAGAATTTTTTTCTTCGTAGAGTATTTCGAAAAAGCCATTCATAAAAAAGTTTGATTTTCTAAATTCATTTTAAGGTCAAATCCCATTTATTATGTTTTTTTTCTATATTGTGAAATATATTTTTTTTACTTTTTGTAATTAAAGCCATTTGACTTATCGTTTTTAAAAAAAGTTATGACTTTACATGTTGTTTCATTCTACTATTTTTTTGCTTTTGTTTTTAAGCATATATCTATTTTATTGGAAAGTTCCTACCTCTTATAAACACTTTTTAATTTTAATGGCAAGCTTTTTATTTTATTTATGGTATTCCCTTTCGTTCTTTTTGATGTTTTTGGGGTTATCTATAATCAATTATATAGTTGCAAATTTCTTAGTAGTTAAAAAAAGCAGATTCTTACTTGTATCAATTCTTAGTTTAGATTTATCTGTATTATTTTTTTTTAAATATTTTTATTTATTTAGTAGTAGTATTGGACAAATCTTTGGAATTGTCTATTTAATCAATATTAAAGAAAATCTTTTAAAGGATTATAATTTCGAAATTACCCTTCCTATTGCGATTAGCTTTTATACATTTCAAATCATTGCCTATGTTATAGATTGCTATCGAGGTACAATTAACGAAAAGATATCATTTAAGAAATTTATCGTTTTTATTTTATTTTTCCCACAATTTATTGCTGGGCCTATTTTACGATCCAGTGATTTTATACCACAGATAGATCATCCCAAATTGGATCAGTTAAAGATCAATATTGGAATTTTGTTGGTTTTACTGGGTATTTTTAAGAAAGTATTGATTGCAGATCCTATTGGATATTTTACCAATCCTATTTGGAATCATCCCACTCATTATGATGCTTTAAGTTATTGGATTTTGATTTTTGCATTTGTTGTTCAAGTATATACAGATTTTTCTGGTTATACAGATATGGCTCGAGGTATGTCCAAGCTACTGGGCTACGAAATTCCAGAAAATTTTAAAGGTCCTCTTATATCTAGTTCCATTTCTGAATTGTGGAGTAGGTGGCATATTACTCTATCCAGTTGGTTAAGAGACTATGTTTATATACCTTTGGGGGGCTCTCGAAAAAGTGAATTTAGAACTTATATAAATCTGATTCTTACGATGGCATTAGGAGGATTATGGCATGGTGCAACTTGGAATATGGCAATTTGGGGAATCTTAATGGGAATTTATCTGGCTATTGAAAGATTTTTTTCGAAATTAAATAGAAATCTCTTACCAAATCATTTTGTATTTTTTTTACTAAAAAGAATTTATACTTTATTTTTGTTTTCGTTTTTTGCAATATTCTTTGCCACACCAAACTTAGAAAATGCCTTTGTTATCATTAAAGGACTTGTATTTTTACCTCGAGGAAACCCTTTTGTAAGTTACGATACAGTGCTTGTTTTAATCTTAATAGGACTTTATTTGAATTATATTCAATACAATCGAAGTTTATTGGATAGAATTTATAAAAGCGAAAAGATTCAATATGTTTTAATAACCTTAGGTAGTATTTTGATCCTATATTTACTCTATAATTATGGCGATTTAGGTAGCAGTTTTATCTATTTTGCTTTTTAAGAATTTTGCATTATCTAAGGTTTGGTAAAATTCTAAAAGAATGGTATCTAATAAAGACAATCCTTTATAATTCCATAAGAAAAAGGGTTCTTTTTTTAGATTATTTTTACCAAAACCTCTTTCTTCCCATTTTAAAAAAAATTCGAAAATCAAATCTGATTGATCTCCTAAAACCTCTTGGATCCATTTATAATAAATAGGTATTTTTAAGCGAAATAAAGTTATGGGCAGTTCTTGTAGGGGATTGTGCTTTTGGTAAGAAAAAGAAAACTCTTTAGACCACTTCTCCCAGTTTCTTGGATTATGGGATCTATAAATTCCGTTAAAACTGTGTGCAGAAGGACCCAATCCAAGGTAAGGTTCATAAAGCCAGTACCTTAGGTTGTGACGACAAAAGTAGTTTTTTAAAGCATAATTGGAAACTTCATAGAGTTGAAAGTTCAATTTTTTTAAAATATTTGGTAAAATATAAAAAATTTTCTCTTGTAACTTTTGGTTAGGTTTTTTTAGAATTTTTTCTTTGATTTTCTTAAAATACATAGTATTTCGTTCCAAAGTCAAAGAATAACAAGAAATGTGTTTTGGTTTAAAAGAAAGACAGTAGTTTAAATCTTTTATAAAATCATTAAAATTTTGATTGGGAAAACCATAAATCAAATCCACATTCCAATTCTCAAAATTCTTGGAAATCTCATAAAGAACCTTTTCATAATGAGAGGGATCAAAAAATCGATTCATTTGTTTTAAAAAATCAAATTGGTATGTCTGAAATCCAACACTTATACGATTTATACCGACTTCCTTTAAAGATTGGAGGTATTCTTCTTTATATAGATGTTCTGGGTTTCCTTCCAAAGTTATTTCGCAATTTTTAGAAATTTGGAAATAATCCTGTATACCCTGTAGAATTTTTTTTATGTGCATACTATCTAAAAATGAAGCAGTGCCACCACCAAAATAAATTGTATTGATTACAGAAAAATTTTTAAAGTAAGGGTATCGAACATTCAATTCTTCTAAAATTCTTTTTGTAAAAAGATTTTGAATAAAATCCGTTGAATTTTTTTTTATTTCTAAGGAATAAAAATCACAATAATAGCATTTCTGAACACAAAAAGGGAAGTGTATATAAATCCCTAATTGAGAAGAATCTCTTGTTAAAAACATGAAAATCAGTTTTTTTTTTATGTTAGGAAAAAAAAGTTGATTTTTCTTATTTGCTATTATAAAAGTATGATTAATTATATTATTACAAAAAAAGGAGGAGTTCTATGAAAGATTGGATGCCAGATTTTTCCAAAGCTTTGGAAAAAGGGGAATCTTTTAGAAAAGATATTGAACACTATCTAACTCAGATGCAAAGGGATATGGAAAGAATGTTTACTGATCTAAGAAGAAATTGGGATTTTCAAATAGAAGAAGCCAATAAATTTATGAAAAAATTTATCCCTTCTCTAAATGTAAGCGAAGATGATCAAAAAATTATCGTAAGAATTGATCTTCCCGGAGTAGAACCAAAAGATGTCAATGTTTCTTTGGAAAATAATACTTTGGTTATAGAAGGAGAAAAAAAAGAAGAAAAAAAATCCGAAAAAGAAGAATTCAAGCTCTTAGAAAGTGCCTATGGTCATTTTAAAAGAGCTATAGCATTACCGGAAATCATTGATGCTTCTAAGGTAGAAGCAAGCTATAAAAATGGAATTTTAACTGTGGTTTTGCCTAAAAAAGAAGATGTTCAAAAATCTAAACAAAAAATACAAATCAAAACCGAAAATTAATCTAAAATAGAGGGGCGCATGGCAATTGCTCATACAAAAAAACTACAATATACTGGAAAGCAAAAAGCAGCAATTTTTTTGATTACCTTAGGACCAGAAGTTGCAGCAGAAATTTTTAAACATTTACGTGAGGACGAAATAGAAACTCTAACCTTCGAAATGGCAAAATTTGATAAAATTACTCCTGAAGATAAAGAAGCCGTTCTTTTAGAATTCAATGAATTGATGATGGCTCAAGAGTTTATTACAACAGGAGGTATTGATTATGCACGAGAAGTTCTGGAAAAAGCTTTGGGTACACAGAAAGCCATTGATATAATTAATCGTTTAACTTCTAGTTTACAAACGCGCCCCTTTGATTTTATAAGAAGGCAAGATCCTCAGCATTTATTAAACTTTATACAAAATGAACATCCCCAGACAATAGCATTGATATTATGTTATATGGATCCGAATAAAGCCTCTCAAATTTTGTCTAGTCTACCTCATAATATTCAAGCTGATGTTGCAAAAAGAGTGGCAATTATGGAAAGGGTTTCTCCTGATGTTTTAAGAGAAGTGGAAAGGGTATTGGAAAGAAAATTGTCTGCTTTATTATCAGCAGAAGATTATACATCAGCAGGTGGTATTGATGCTATTGTGGAGATACTAAACAATGTAGATAGAGCTACAGAAAAAACCATTATAGAAGCTTTAGAGGATGATGACCCCGAACTTGCAGAAGAGATAAAGAAAAGAATGTTTGTTTTCGAAGATATAGTTCTTCTTGAAGATAGAGCCATTCAAAGAGTATTAAGAGAAGTAGACAATCAAGATTTGGCGAGAGCTTTAAAACAAGTAGATCCAGACGTTCAAGAAAAAATCTTTAAAAATATGTCTAAAAGAGCAGCTACTTTATTAAAAGAAGACATGGAATATATGGGTCCAATTCGTCTTAAAGATGTAGAAGAAGCCCAACAAAAAATAGTAAATATCATTCGCAAATTAGAAGAACAAGGAGAAATTGTTGTTGCAAGAGGGGGAGAAGACGAAATCCTTGTGTAAAATATTTTGATGAGAATTAGAGTTCATGTAAAACCAAATTCTTCTAAAAAAGAAATCAAACAAATCTCCGATAAGGAATATTCCATAAAATTGCATTCTTCTCCCGAAAAAGGGAAAGCTAATGAAGAATTATTAAAAGTTTTATCGGAGTATTTTCACGTGCCCCAAAAAAAAATAATCATCCTAAAAGGTGAGTTTTCTCGTCAAAAAATAATAGAATTGGAGATTTAAAACCAAAATTATTTTAACAATGAGTAAAATAAATTTTTTTTATTTACTTTTTTTATTTTTTTTATGGAGGGGCTCTTCTTTGTTTTCTCAATCAGATTTTATTTTTATAAAAAATTGGGAGTTTTGCTACAGAGAAAAAGACTTAATTACAGAAAGTTGTGAATGGAAAGAATGGTCCTTATACAGAGCAGGTAAAGAAAGAAATTCTAAAAACATTATTTGGTTAAAAACAAAATTACCAGAATTTAACTTTCCCGATCCTGTATTATTTTTTGATAGCATAGATTTAAACTTTGATTTATTCTTAGAAGATAAATTGATGTATCAATATGGGACCTTTGATTTGGACGGTAATGTAATTTTTCAGGGGTGGCCTGTACATTTACTTTCTATATCTGATAATTGGAAAAATAAAGAAATCTATCTTAAAGTTTATTCCCTTGAGGAATATAAAGATTTAGGAATTTGGAAATTACAATTTATAACAAATAAAGCCAATCTATTTTCTTTGTATTTACCCCAATTTTTTATATATTCTACAGTATGTTTGATTTTTTATTTTTCTTTTATTTTATCTCTTCTTTTTTACTTTATAAGCTCTAAGAAAAAATCCATTTTATTTTTTAGTTTAGTTAGTTTGTGTTTGGGGAATTATTTATTTTTCTCACCCGAAAATAAATTCTTATACATAATTGCTTCTTATCCCTTTTTGTATTTTTTTTTAGAAACTTTTTCTTCGTATTTTTTGATCATTTTCTTTAGTTCTTATATTCAATATATATTTAAAAATTTGAATCGCATTTCTATAGCTCTTTTGGAAATCATCAAATTTACAACAACTGTATGTATATTAATAAGTTTTATAATGATTCTTTTCTTTCGCAATAAAGTATTTAGTTTTCATTATGTTTTTAATCTTTTTATTTTGTTAAGTATTATTGTTTTGTTGTTTATTTTATTTAGGCAAATTTCAGAATTGGATGTAAATGCGATTTATATTTTAATTGGAGTTTTATCCCTTTTAATTTTGGGTTTATTCGAAGTTACTAACTTTTTTGGGAACTTTCTTCCTATAAATTTTTTTTATCCGGGAAGTCTTATTTTTTTATTTGCTAATTTGTTTGTTTTAGTAAAAAAATATGGAAAAACCTTTCAAGAGCTAGAAAAAAAAGAAATAGATTTACAACTAAAACAAGAACAAATACAAAATTTACATTCTATAAAAGATAATTTTATAATTCAACTAAGTAAAAAAATTACTGAACCCATAGAAGAAATCACGTTACTAACAAAGCAAATTCCTTATTCTTCTTCCGAAAGAGATCTATTAGTAAGAATTTTATACAATTTTAAGAAAGAAATCGATCGAATTAAAAATTTATTAAGTTTAGAATATAAAGAATTTACTTATAAGGAAGAATTTATAAATTTTTCAAAGTTTTTAAATTTGGGTTCTGTAGTATTTCCAGAAATAGAAAATAAAGAAATTCAGATAAAGGTAAAACCGTCCTCAGAAGAGTGGATTATAAAATTTGATAGTAAGATTTTGGTAGAGATTTTTAATGAACTGTTTTTTTATTCTTCAAATCCTATTGTCTTGATTTCTGAAGAAAATTTCAGAGAGTATAGATTGGAAATACAAATTTCTTCTAAGAATACTTTATTGTATCCCGAAATTTCCAATTTTTTTGAACCTTATTTAAAATTAGATTTCTTAGATACTACGGGATTATATTTGATCAAAAAATATTGCGAATTATTTGAATCTGAGTTCAATTATATAATAGATTCTAAAAAAATTGAGTTTTTCCTAAAAATTCCTATTCGAAGTAAAGAAGAAAGAAATTTTACCAAAGCAGAAAGTTCAAATTTTTATAGAACCGTTTCCAAGAGAAAAATTTTTACTCTTAAAAACGAGTTTGATCTTAATAAATCTTTTAATATATTATTCATTCACGATAATCCCTATTTATTAAGAAAAGTTTTTTCCTTATTAACTAAAGAAAATAATATTTTTTGTACAAATGATTTAGAAATTGCTTTTCAACAATTAAATTATAATTATCACTTATTAATACTACCTCCCATCTTATATGGAAATTCTTTAAATGATTTTTTAAAAAAAATAAGGGAAAAATACGATTTATTAAATCTTTCTATTTTGCTTATAAGTCCTTACCTAAATATAAATTTTGATTATTACAATACGTATGTACAGGATATTATTTTTATTCAAGATAATTCTTTTAATATTTTTGAATTTACTTCTAAAATTAAAAATACTCTTCTTTCTAAAGAGTATTTTAAGAAATACCTTGAGTACTTAAGATACCAAACAGATATACAAACTTTATCAAAGTTGCAACATCATTTTTATAAAAAACAAATCCAAGGGAATCAATTTTTTCGATTTAGCATCAAATACCTTCCTGCAGAAGAGATCAGTGGCGACATTGCAGAAGTTTATCAAATTCAAGAAGAACAATTTTTATTTTTCATTGGAGATGTTACAGGGCATGGCTTATATTCAGCATTTTTTTCGATCTTTTTAAAAATGATTGTATTTATCTTGATAGATAAAAATAAAAATACCGATTTAAAAAATTTACTAAATCAAATGAATGAAATTATTTTGGAATTTTTTGATCAACAATTAATTACTTGTTTTTTGGTATTATTGAAACCTAAAATAAAAGAAATAGAATGTATTCGTGCAGGGCATTTGCCTGCTATGTATTATGATTCTAAAAAAAATGAATATTCAGTAATTCAACCAAAGGGAAAGATTTTAGGAGTTATCAAAGATCCAGAATTTGAAACCATTCAATTCCCTTATTCCTCAGGAGATAGATTGTTTTTGCTTACGGATGGCATGACAGAAAATCAAAATATAAATGAGCAGGATAAGATTTTTTCTTTAATTAAACAAAAAAATATAGAAAGCACTTCCATAGAAGAAGTTTCTCGAGTAGTTTTTCGAGAAACTATAAATAGACGAACAAATTTCAATGAACCTTATATTATAGAAGATGATATTACCACTTTGTTTGTGGAATTTTTATAAAAGGTTATAAGCTAACCACCAATTCAAAGAGATCAATCAGTTGTAAATCTTTTTCACTTTTTAAATAGGGACTTACTTTATCATAAATGATTTTGGGATTGTGTTTTAAGTTATGGTTTATAGAATTAAAAAAGAGATTCAGGATTCTAAATTGAAATTTTAATTCTAAGAAATGATTTGCATTTAGGTTCTTTATAATGTTATATACTTTTTCTAAACCAGATTCTTTAAAAAAATATAAAAATTCCAAGGGTTCTAAAGGTATGGATAAAAAATAATACAATAGGGTCTTTTCGAGAGACAAAGCGAATCTATCTATTTTTTTAAATTCTTTATTGGATGTGGGTGCTTGTAGTTCTTTTTCTTTTGAATTATTAATTTTGGTAAATTTATAAAAAATTTGGTTAAAATTCTTTTGGCATTTTGGATCTAATAAATTTTTATTATTTTTATTTAATAAAATATGGATTAAAGAAATATGATCTGATATGTTTAATAGGGCTTCGTAAAGGAATCCTCTAGGAAGTAAAGAAAATTTTTTATATATAGGAAACAGATTCAAATTGCTTAAAATTATAAAATTACCATATTCTTCTAAAAGTTCATAAAAAGATTTATTCGTAAGTTTATGATATAAAAACAAATGCAACGATCCCTGAGAATTAATGATTAAATTTAAAAGATTTACTTTTACAATTTGCTTTTTCAAAAGATGGTTTTGTATTTCTTGGCTATAAAGTTTCCTTAGTCCTTTTGGAAAATATTCCTCTAAGAAATGATTTTCTATTGATTTGGGGAAATCAAATTCTAAAGAATAAAAATAATTTTTAAAATAAAGTTTAGTATAGGACATTAAATAGCATATTTCGGGATTGGTGATTTCTTCTTGGATATTCAATTCTTCTTTAGTTATGATATTTTCGCTTTTTAAAAAATTGATCCAATTGGGTAACAGGAATTTATAAGTTTTCAATCGAATATTTTCAAGTGCAATTGATAAATTGTTGAATTCATTATCTTCTAATACTTTGGAAATCATTTCTTTCTCTAAATTTTTTATAATACGATTCCTTTTGGTAAAAGAAATTTTGTTTTTGTCTAAGAGAGGTTTTAGAAGGATTTTTAAATTTACTTCTCTGTCGGACATATTTACGCCACCTGCATTGTCTATAAAGTCTGTATTTAAACGAATTCCTTTTTTGGCTGCCTCGACTCTTGCATTGTAGGTCATTCCTAAATTCCCTCCTTCTACAATTACTTTTACATTTAATTCATTAGCATTGATTCTTACATAATCATTGTTAGGATCTTGTATTTCTTTATTAGATTCAAAAGAAGCTTTTATATAAGTACCAATTCCTCCATTCCATAAGAGATCTGCTTTTGCTTTTAAAATATATTGAATCAATTCCTCACCATTCACAGAAGGTTTGGGGATCTTTAAAAGTTCTCGGATTTCCTGAGAAAGTTCTATTTTGGGATTATTTCTTTCAAAAATACCGCCTCCTTTTGGTATTTTGTTTTTATCATATTCTGCCCATTCTTTTGTTTCTCTAAATAAACGCAATCTCTCGTTAAAACTAATTTCGGGATCAGGATTTGGATCTATAAATATATGAAGATGATTGAATGCAGCAATCAGTTTGATTTTCTTAGATAAAATCATTCCATTACCGAAAACATCTCCACTCATATCACCTATCCCAATTACGGTTATTTCCTCTACATTGGGATCGATGCCTAATTCTAAAAAATGTCTTTTTGCAGATTCCCAAGCTCCTTTTGCTGTAATTCCTTGTTTTTTGTGATCATAACCAAAACTTCCACCAGAGGCAAAAGCATCCTTTAACCAAAATTGCTTTTCGTTTGAAATTTGGTTTGCTAAATCGCTAAATGTAGCTGTTCCTTTATCAGCAGCAACAACCAAATAAGGATCTTTTTTGTCCAGAACTTTCATATTGGTTGGATGTACTACTTGAAGTTTTGAGTCAATGTTGTCAGTAATACTTAGTAAGTTATAAATAAATCTTTGGTAAGCTGATTGGGATTCATAAAAAATTTCTTGTTTGGTTTTGTTCGATAAATTTTTTTTGATGATAAATCCTCCCTTTGCACCATTGGGAATGATTGAAGTGTTTTTGATCATTTGGGTTTTCATTAATTGGTAAATTTCGATTCTAAAGTCATCATATCTATCTGACCATCGAATTCCTCCCCGAGATATTAAGTCACTTCGAATATGGATTCCTTCTAAATTTTTTGAATACACAAAGATTTCAAATAATGGTCTGGGATAAGGAATAAAGCTTAATTTTTTTGCAAAAAATTTTATTGCTATTTCTTCGAAATTCAAAAAAAAGTTTGTCCGAACAATGTTTTCTAACAATTCTTTTAAATGTATTGCAATGGTTTGTTCAGAGATTGTTTTTACTTGGTAAATAAAATTTTCTATTTGATTATACAAATTCTTTTTTTCGGTTTCTGTAGGATCGCTGATTTTCAAAAACTGAATTTTTAGATATTCTAAAATCAGTTCTGCAAATTTTGAATTTTTTACAATGAATTCTTGTAAATAAATTCTAGAATATTGTTTATATAATTGATAATAATATGCTAGCAATGCTTTTATAAAATTGATTTCTCGAATGTTCAAAGAAGTTTTTAACAAAAGTTGATTCGTCTTTTCTATTGTGTATTTTTGGTTTAAAGTATCTTCGATTCCGTTTTCCAGTTTTTTTAAAAAATCTTGATCAAGTTCCTCTAAGGAATTTTGAATGTAAAAAATATTGAGATATTTTATACAATTCTCGAAAGGAAAATTAAAAGAAATTTCTGTTAAAATAATAAATCCAATACTTTCAAGCACAGGGAAAATATCTGTTAAACTAAAAAAATAGCAAGAATAAACATTCAAAGTAATGATTTCTTTTTTGGATAAAGGCGAAATAGATTTACCAAATTTAACATAAAATTTTTTTTCTTTTGTAATCGTTTCTAAAATTAGTAAATTTTTTAAACCTTCTTGAGGAGAAAGATAGTCTGTAAAACTATTTGGAATTATTTTGAAATAAAATTCAGATTTTGCTTTTAAATCTTTATTATTGGAAATTTTAAATGTTAACAATTCAAAAAATTTATTATGCCAAGAATAAAATATTTCTTTGGTGTTTTTCTCTAAAAATTCTTTTAAAACTTTTAAGGAATATTTCTCTGACTTAACCAATAGGAAAGAATATTCAAACTGATTGTAGTTTCTTTTAAAGAATGTTTCTATATTTATAGAATTTTCTTTTAGCTTTTCTTTGTATTTTGTATTGTCTGCGAATTTTTGAAGTTCAATAACTAGTATCCAAACACCGTTATATCTTTCGTCTATTGTGATTTGAATTTTTTGTTCACTTACATATAAATTATTCACAAAAAAAGAAATCCATTCCCTTAGCAATTCTTTGGGTCTTGAAAATAAAATTCCTAATGGAATTAGTTGAGAAATTTTGAATATTTCTTTATAACGAAATCCATTAAGAGGTGCATTTATAGAAAAAGCAATTTTATCCAATACCCTTTTTAGATAAGGGATTAAGTATCTTGGGGTTAGTTCTCCTCTTCCTGAAAAACTACCTATAATAACATAAAATGAATTTGTATTATAAAAGACTACTAAATGTAAAGGCTTATATGGTTTTACATTACTTTTGATTTTTGATTCAATATAAAGAATTTCTTCTTTGTGGGTAGAGATGTGTTCGAAGAAACTCATAAATTCTTTTTTAGAAATTTCTAAATAGGTTGAATTTTTTAAAATTCCTAATACCTCTTTTTCTTGATTTTTTTTTGATTCAAAAAAATACCCCATAAGGATAAAATTCTCGCAAATCCAATCCTTTTCTTTTTTTAAATCTTCGCTTTCAAAAGAAATGTTTTGGATATTTTTCTTAATTTTTTCGAAATCATGAACAATGACTTCTAATTCTTTAAGATTATTTTGAATTTTTTTTTGGATTTCTCCTAATTTTTTTTTATCCAATCTTTCAATTTCTATGTAAATGTAGGATTCGTTTTTAGCAGAACTTAGTATGGATTTTTTTAAAGAGATTATTCGATTTGTCTTATCTCTTTCTACATTAAGAATCAAATTATTTAACAAAAAAATACGAATCCCTTGGGATTTAATAAAGTCTATAACTGTATCTACAATAAAAGGTTTATCTAATAAATGGATTTCTAAAATGCTTGTATGGAAGGGCCAAACAGTTTCTGAATTATAGCAACGAATATGAATGGTTCGATTCTTTGTATTCAAAAATTTCCATCTTTCCCTGCAGAATCCTTCTAAATCTTCCTTGTTTAAGAAATTGATAGATTCTTTTGGGAATCCTTTTAAAAAGATTTTTTTAAATTCTACAAATTGTTCTTCGGATTGATTCATAAAGTTTATCCTTTCCTGTTTTGGTACAATATCAACGATTTTTTAAAAAAAATTATTGTTTTTCATTTTTTACTCAAAAAAATTTATAAAAATTTACATAGGAAGTATAACGAGAAATTGAAAAGAATGCTTTGGTTTGTTTTATTGTGAAAGTCATTTTTAGGATTCTAAAAGTTTATCAAACAAAAAACTTTAAGGTTGATTTCTTTCGAGAAATTGGCATTTTTTTGAGGATAGAGTAGGGTGCTATAATAGAAGTGAAATGATGAAGGTTCGAATTTAGATGCTTTATTTTAAAAAGTTGTTGGGAGAAAGTTTTTTATCTAAAGATTGAAAAGTTTATAAGTTACCATCTACTTTAAAATGTAAAACTCCTTTCCAGCGGTACGGAAAATCCTTGTATATTTTTTAGAGGAATTTCGATTTTCAGGATAATCCGTTGTAAAATGTAAACCACGGCTTTCTTTTCGATTTAGTGCGGATAAAATTATAAGTTTTGCAACCAAAACAATATTTCTAAGTTCTAAGATTTTGTTTTGTATGATCGTTCTATTGTAAAAATCCATGATTTCGTCATAAAGAAAATTGATTCTACGCAATGCTCTTTCCAATCTTAAATTCGAACGCACAATTCCCACGTAGTTCCACATGATCGTTTTTAATTCCTGCAAATTGTGTTGAACCAAAATCCACTCTTCGGGATTGCTTAATCCATCTTTAAACCAAGGTCTAATTTTTTTCTTTTCTTTTATGGGGATTTCTTGTTGTAAATTTTCGTATATTTTATAACCAAACACAAGTCCTTCCAATAAGCTGTTAGATGCCAATCGATTGCCTCCATGTACACCTGTATGAGATACTTCTCCTACTGCATAAAGTCCTCTTAATCTGGTTCTTCCCCATAAATCTACTTCTACCCCCCCACACATGTAATGGGCTGCAGGAACAACGGGAATCAAATCTTTTGTAATGTCTATACCTCTTTCTAAACATATTTTATAAACATTTGGAAATTTGTTCTTTGTGTTCTCCGGATTTTTAAAAGTGATATCTAAATAAACATAAGGACTTCCTGCTTTTTTCATTTCTGCATCGATTGCTCTTGCTACAATATCTCTAGGAGCTAATTCTTTTTGGGGATGGTATTTCTCCATAAATGTTTTTTTATTATAATTCAATAATTTTGCACCATATCCTCTCAGTGCTTCTGTAATCAAAAAAGTAGGATAATTGGGAGAATATAAAGTAGTTGGATGAAATTGATAAAATTCCATATTGGTGATGATTGCACCTGCTTTATAGGCGAGGGCGACTCCATCTCCAGTAGCAACTTCCGAATTGGTATTATACAAGTAAACCTGCCCCGCACCGCCAGTTGATAAAATTGTAGCTTTTGCGATAATCTTAAAGATTTCCCAAGTTTTTCTGGAATATACATAAGAACCATAGCATACGGGTTCTTTTAATACGGGGTCTCCTTCTTCGTCTAAATGAAATTGAGTGATCAGTTCTACTGCGACATGATCTTCTAGGATTGTGATTCTAGAATTTTTAGAAACATAATCAACTAAAGTGATTTCGATTTCTTTTCCTGTTATATCATGGGAATGCACTATTCTATTATGACTATGTCCCCCTTCCTTATGTAGGTCTAAATTACCTTTCTCATCTCTTTCAAATTTTACTCCTAGTTCTATTAGTTTTTTTATATGTTTGGGTCCTTCTTTTACCAAAATTTGGACAGCTTCTTCGTTACATAAACCGGCTCCAGCAATTAGAGTATCTTTGATGTGATTCTCATAAGAATCTTCAACACTAAATACACTAGCGATTCCTCCCTGGGCATAAATAGTATTGGAATCTGTGATCTTTGATTTTGTGATTACAATCACATCACCCAATTCAGCTAAGTTGATTGCCGTATACAAGCCAGCAATTCCACTACCAATAATCAAAAAATCGCAATAAATTTCTTCTTGCATTTAAGGAGTAGGGTATTGCTTTAAAGCATTTATATATGCTAAGGCTCTTACAAGTACGATATCGGGTTTAATGGCATCATTCGAATGTTGTTGTAAATAATCCTCTGCTTTTTTTATATCTTCTATTGATAAACGTTTTAAGATTCCTATCCATTTTTCTCGTTTAGGATCGGGTTGTTTTTTTTCTAATTCTGGTAGATGCTTCCACATGTCTTCTTCTCTAAACCTTGGAGAAAAACTTCCATCCATTTCCTCTGATATTTGAATGTCTGGTTCAACCCCATACACTTGTATGGTATAACCTAAAGGTGCATAATAACGGGCTGTAGTTAATTTTAAAATCACATTTCCTAATTTTCGTAGACCTTGGACTGTTGCTTTTCCAAAACTTCTCTCTCCAACGATCAATCCCATATTGTGATCCATTAAAGCAGAAGCAAAAATTTCACTAGCAGAAGCTGAGTTGGAATTGATTAACACAATAATTGGTGTTTCTTTACTATGTAGTACAATTGGAGTAACGGGATTTCTTCTCTTTTCTATAGAATTTCCTTTGCCTCGAATTTCTACCACTACTGAATTTTCTGGAAGAAAAAGCCCAGCTACTTTTATGGCTTCGTCTAAATCTCCTCCAGGATTATTTCTTAAATCGATCACTAAGCCTTCTAGTTTTCCTTTAGCTTTCTCTAATAATGAATCATATTCTTTTCGTATTAATTCTGATGGTGTTTGTTTATCAAATAAGAAAGAGCTTAATTTGATGATCCCAATTTTGGAAGATATGAAATCTTTGTAAGGTGTTTCGGGTATGTATTGGGAGGATACAGATTTTTGTTCAATGATTCCTCTTTTGATTTTTAAAATTAAAGTCCTCATTTCTGATTTTCTTTCGATTTCCAATTCAACAAAAGTATCTTTTGGACCTCGAATCTTTTTTACTACTTCGTTTAACGATAAATTTTCAACAGACTCTCCATTTACTTTTCTGATAATATCCCCTGCCTTTAGTCCAGCATTTACTGCTGGTGATCCCGGTAAAGGGGTTTCGACAATCACATCTAAGGTTCCACCGCCTCTTAAAATTGCACCGATTCCTTCGAAACTAGAATCTTCGGATTCTTTTTTCATTTTTTCCCAGCTAGACAAATCGATTAGACCACTATGAGGATCAAAAGTTGATAAAAAGCCATTTGTAGCATAATAATAGACATAGTGCATGCCAAAATCTTTTGCGTATTCGCTCATTTCTTTATCTTCTTCTGTTTTTGGAGGAACTTTATATTTTTCTAAATTGTTTTTAATGAATTGTACAACTTTTAAAAAATCTTCTCTACTAAAGCTCGTTTTTTTCCATTTTTCTTCTAAGAATTTTTGCTCTTCTTTTAATTCCTCTTGTAACTTTCTAGATAATTCTAATCTTTCTTTAATCGATAATTTTTTTTGTTTCAATTCCATTTCTTTTAATTTATTTTCTTCTTTTAGTTTTTTGTAGTTTGGCTCTATGATAACATAAGAATTTTCTGAACTAATTTTAATTACTTTTCCGGGTAGAATTCTCTCTTTTTTAACATATTTTTCTATGTTTTTGTAATATTCTTCAGGATAGATTGTTAGACTATACGGTAAAGACTTTAAAGCAGCTTCTGTGGCTCCTATGTAAGCCCTTTTAACATTAATACTTTTGGGATCATAATAATTGGATATTGCGTAATTGATGACTTCGTCAAATTCATTTAGAGAAAAGTTTTTTGGAATGTTCCTACTTTCTGCAGATTCACATCCAGAAAAACTTAGGTATATAAAAACCAAAAATAAAGATAAAAAAAAATTTTTAATTTTCATTTTAAATTTCCTTTTTTACTAAATAATCTAAACTATTTAAAATTTCAATAAAAAAATGGATTTCAATGGCTATCCTTTTTTTCTTTTTCTTGTTGCTGCTACATGGATTCCCATAGCATTCAATTGGGCATCCAATTCAAGCATTTCTTCCCTTTGTTTTGTAAGCTCCAATTTTAATAGATTCATTTTTTGTTTATAGTAGTCCATGATAGAATTTTTTATATATTGGATCTTTTCTTGATCCGTTGATGTGTTTTTTAAATCCCATTCCAATAATTGCTCTGCAAAATCTAAACCTTCAAGTAATTGTTGTTTTGCATTATGTAAATCTGTAATTGCTCCATAGTGAGTTAAAAAGATTTTGTTTGGATTTGTGTTTAAAATTTTTTCTATGGAATGTATGGCTTCTTTTGGATCAAAGTCTGTGGGAGTTGTAGTAGGGTAGAGAAAAGTTCCTTTTTCTTGAAGAATCGGATATGCTATTCCAAAAGAATCCCCTGAGAAAACGGATTTTGTTTTTGAATCATAGATAACAAAATGATGGTTTGCATGTCCTTTGGTATATATAAATTTGAATTTTCTGGAACCAAAAGAAATTTCTTCGTTGTCTTCTGGGATGATTACACGCTCTTTGGGGACTGGAATAATATCACCGTAAAGTTTTTTAAAGTTCTCTTCGCCATATACTTGTATAGAGCTTGCAATAAGACGAGAAGGATCAACAATATGCTTTGCTGCATTGGGATGGGCAATCAGCTTAGCATTTTTACACTTTTGCATAAGTAAACCAGCACCTCCAGCATGATCCAAATGAACGTGAGTAATTATAATCCATTCAATATCATCTGGTTTTAGATTTTGCTTTTCTATCTCTTGTAGAATGTAAGGGATTGCATGATTTGTATTGGTTTCTATGATTGCTCCTTTTTGATTTTCTTTAACTAGATAAGCACATGCCAAACCTTCTTTATAATAATAGGTATCTATAATGGATACATCCTCAATTTGAATTGTTTCCATAAGCTTAATTTTTTCTATTTACTAAAAAAATCAAATTAAAAATAGAATCTAAAAGCATGGTTTACAATTTAGATTTAGAAAAAAAAATTAATAAAAACTTATATACAAAAATTGTAAAAATTGCTAAGATTTTTAAAAAATATCATTATGAATGTTTTTTGGTTGGTGGATGGATTCGGGATATATTATTGAATACTGAACAAAATTCAAAGGATATTGATATAGCCACCAATGCGAGACCAGAAGAAGTGATGAGAATATTTCCTAAGGTGATCCCTACAGGGATTAAACATGGAACAGTTACTATTTTCTTTATGGATCTAAAGATAGAATGTACAACTTATAGAACTGAATCTAAATATTCTGATCATAGACATCCAGATACAATCGAATATGCAAAATCTATCTTTGAGGATCTTTCGCGAAGGGATTTTACAATCAATGCTTTTGCATACGATCCCTTAAATAAAATTTTCATCGATGAATACAATGGACTCGAGGACTTGAAAAAAAAAATAATTCGATGCATTGGAAATCCAAAGGATAGATTTTTGGAAGACGGGCTTAGACCAATTCGTGCTTGTAGGTTTCGTGCGAGCTTGGGTTTCGGTATCGAAGAAAATACAAAAAATGCCATTTTAGATAAAGAAGTTCAAATTGCTATAAAAAATATTTCTGTTGAAAGATTTACAGAGGAATTAAAAAAAGGGTTTCTAACTAAAAATACTTCTTTGATGTTGGAAAGCCTATATGATTTGGGTATATTCGAAATATTTTTAGGTAAACTCAAATTGCCTACTAAGTATTTTTATTTTTATCTTGACAGTTTTTTAGAACCCGAGTTCAAGATGGCATTATGGATTTGGTACGGAAATTTAAATTTGGATGAAATTTACCAAAAACTAAAACTATCTAAAAAATTGTATCTTTATTTGAGTTTTATTATTAATTTTATAAATTTTTTTATCTATCACCATCCTTATCGTTTCGTAGATACTTTAGAGGAACTCCAAAATTTCAAAAAAACCAAAGAATTTAAAGAATTTCGTAAAATTTTAAGTTTAATAAAAAAGCAATTTTCTCAGCAAGAAGAAGTATTAAATTTAATCAAAGAATGGATAACTCATATAGGATTCCATTTAGAAACAAAGACAATTCAATACGAAAGTCATTTGCTTTTGTTTTTTGATGCATTAAAAGAATCCCTAAAAAAAGATCCTTTGCTTCCTAAGGATTTATCTTTAAAAGGAAGTGATTTTTTAAATTTAGGTTTTAAAGGAAAACAAATTGGCAAGGTTCAAAAGTCTCTTTTGGAATTGGTTTTGGAAAAGCCAGAAAAGAATCAAAGAGAAACCCTACTAAAGGAGATAGAAAATATACGTTTTTCTTGAACTTTTGTAAATTCATTGCATTTTAAGGAATACCTATAGCAGATAATTTTTGTAAATTTTTATTGATTTCTTCTTCCGAAAGTTCGTAATCCTCCAATCTACCTTCTAAGAAAGCTTCGTAAGCAGACAAATCTAAGTGTCCATGTCCTGATAGATTAAAGGCTATAATTTTTTCTTCGTTTTTTTCTCTACATTTAATGGCTTCTTCTATTGCACAATGGACTGCATGGGTAGATTCTGGTGCTGGAATGATACCTTGTATTTTTGCAAATTCAATAGAAGATTGGAAACACTCTTTTTGATTATATGCTTTCGCTTCTATATATTTATCTAAAACCAATTGACTTACTAAAGGTGCTGCACCATGATATCTTAAACCACCGGCATGAATTGGGGAAGGAATAAAAGTATGACCCAATGTATGCATTGGCATAAGGGGAGTCATCCCTACAGTATCCCCAAAATCGTAGGTGAACTTTCCTCTAGTTAGAGAAGGGCAGGCAGATGGCTCTACGGCAATCACTCTAATTTTTTTATCTTTAGTAAGTACTTCTTCTATAAAAGGAAAGGTAAAACCTGCAAAATTGGATCCTCCTCCAACAGAACCAATCAAAATATCAGGTTGAATGCCTAGTTTTTCGAATTGGATTTTTGCTTCTAATCCAATAACAGTTTGGTGTAATAAAACAAAATTCAATACAGAACCTAAAGAATATTTTGTTTTTTCGTCTTTTAGGGCAACTTCAATGGCTTCCGAAATAGCAATTCCTAAGGAACCAGGGGTATTGGGCTCTTCTGACAAAACTTTTCTTCCTGCTTCTGTTAAATTCGAAGGAGATGGGATTACTCTTGCGCCAAACATTTGCATCATAGTCTTTCTATAAGGTTTTTGATGATAGGATACCTTTACCATATAAATTTCACATTCAAGATTAAACAAAGAACAAGCAAAAGCTAAAGAAGAACCCCATTGTCCAGCTCCTGTTTCTGTTGTGATTTTTTTGACTCCTTCTTTTTTGTTGTAATATGCTTGTGCAACTGCCGAGTTGGGTTTATGAGATCCAGTTGGCGAAACTCCTTCGTATTTGTAAAAAATTTTTGCTGGAGTTTTAAGGTATTCTTCTAATTTTTTAGCACGAATTAAAGGCGTTGGTCTCCATAATTTATAAATGTCCAGGATTTCACCTGGTATAGAGATCCATTTTTCTTTTGACATTTCTTGTTCCAATAAACCTATTGGGAATAGAGGAAGCATATCATTTAAAGTTATAGGTTCTTTTGTTGCTGGATGTATGGGAGGTTTTAAAGGAGTTTTTAAATCTGCCTGAATGTTATACCAAACGTTAGGAATTTCTTTCTGATTCAAAAAAAATATATTGGCTTTTTCTTCATTCAGATTATGGATGCTCATAAAGTGTTCCTTATATCGTTGAGTTAAACTGAAATAATTAATCTATCTTAAATAGTAAAGAAAATTTTATGGATTATTCTAAAAATTTATAGAATTCTTCGATTTTATCAGCTTGTTTGGTTTTTTTATAAAAATCAATTAATTCCTGAATCAGTTTTTGTTTTTTTTCTGAATTTTCTTCTTTTAAAATTTTATCGATAATTTCTTTTTCGAATTCCTTATTCAAAATTTCTTCTTTTGGTAATGGTAGTTGCTCCTCTTTCTTTTTTTGATTGTTAGGAAGAGTAATTCCAAGGGGAAGTTCTACTTTTTCATTATTTAATATGGTATTCTTATAGAAAAAGTAAAAGCCAATGGATAAAGCGACCATACCAGTCATTAAAATCAAATGCAAAACCTGAAATCTTCCAAAAAATAATTGTTCCCAAAAATTGGAAATGGGTTTTGCTTTATTTTTGAATTCCAAATACAGAAAATTGGATTTTTTTATCGGTTCTGACTGGATTTTTGCCTTTAGTTCAGAAAAAAATAGATCTTTTTTTGGTATAGAGGAACTTAAAAACTCATTATAGGATTGTGCAAGATTATACAATTCTTGTTCCCATTGCTCCCCATTTTTTTGGTTCATAGATTTACCTTTTAAAGAAAGATTAAAAAAAATAACTTTTCAATAATTCAAATTCTTGAATTTTACGGTTTAGCTTCTCTTTTGCTTTGGATAGTCTACTTTTTACAGTTCCTAGTTTTATATTTTTGACTTGTGAAATTTCTTCATAACTAAGACCATCAAAATATCTCATAATAATAATTTCCCTATATTTACTTTCTAGTGTATTTATGATATGGATTAGACTTTTAAAAATTTCATTTTGTTCATACAATTTTTCGAATTCTTCCATAACAAATGAATTGGATTTTTTCAAATAAGGATCGTTAATTTTTACTAATAAATTTTCTTCTTTTTTGGATTTTTTTAAAAAATCATAGCATTTGTTTACCAAAATTTTATATAGCCACGTATATACATTTGATTTTCCTTGAAATTTGGAGAAGGATTTATAAGCAGCCATTAAAGCATCTTGCAAGACATCTTTGGCATCCTCTTTATTTTTTAGTATGCTTAAAGCTTTAATGTAAAGTCTTTCGTAATAAGGGTACAAAATTTCAAAGAAATCGTCCTCATTTCTCTTTGGTTCTTTAGAATTCTGAGAAAACATATAAATTCTTTTTTATAAGAAATTTTTTTTTTATTAAATCAAGTCAATAATTTTATTAGTATTCTTAGAGAAGATTTTCAGAAAAACTTTTTATTGCTCAATACATTCTGTATATTTTTTTTCGCAAAGATCCATACACTCTTCTTCAAATTCTATACACTTTTGGATACAGAATTCATATTGCATATCACACTCATTGATTTCCTTGTAATCAAAAGTGCAATCCGGATCTATTTGCGGATTGCATTCTTCTTGCACTAATTCTTTTGTATTTGTATTATGGAATTTATGAAGTGCTTGGATAAGGCTGGTTTTCTTTTCAAAAAAAAGGGCTAAACTAAAAAAAATCAAACTGTAGAGTAAAAATCTAAAGAATTTTTTCATGGGATTTTATTTTTTGTCTAAAATAGAAATACCAGGTAAGACTTTTCCTTCTAAGAATTCTAAGGAAGCACCACCTCCTGTAGAAACATGGGAAATTTCGTTCTGTAAATTTGCTTGTTCAATAGCTGTTGCAGAATCTCCTCCACCTACAATGGTTATAGCACCCTTTTTGGTAATTTTTGACAATTCTTTTGCCAACTCTATCGTTCCTTTTGCAGTTTCGGAAATTTCGAATACTCCCATAGGACCATTCCAGACTACAGTTTTGGCTTTTTCTAATTGTTTGGAAAATAATTCCAAAGTTTTTGGTCCTATATCCAATCCGATACCCCATGGGGGGATTTTGTCCACTTCTACGGATTGTAAAGAACCAATTTTGAGATTTTTAAAATCAAAATGATCAGAAATTATGCAATCTACGGGTAATACGATTTTTCCTTGCGATTTTTCTAATAGAGATTTTGCTAAATCTATTTTATCTTCCTCTACCAAAGATTTACCCACAGAAAGTCCTTGAGCTTTATAGAAAGTGAACATCATAGCACCACCAATAAGAAGTGCATCTACTTTTGATAGCAGGTTTTGAATTACATCTATTTTCCCCGAAATTTTTGCACCACCAATGATAGCAATATAGGGATGTTCTGGATTCAAAATAGCTTTTGATAAATAATCAATTTCTTTTTTTAATAAATAACCTGCAACTGCTGGCCTTAAAAAATTCGCTATACCTTCTGTAGAAGCATGGGCTCTATGGGCTGTTCCAAAAGCATCGTTTACATATACATCACCACATTCTGCTAATTGTTTTGCAAGTACAGGGTCGTTTTTTTCTTCACCTTCGTAAAATCGAATATTTTCTAATAGTATGATTTCTTTTGATTGTATTTGATTGCTTTTTTCTTTAAGCTCTTGTAAGGTTTCTACAAAATGAATTGGCACCTCGGGTAAAAGCATTTTTAAAGAATTCAATACAGGTTGTAAACTAAATTCAGAAGACTTCTTTCCTTTGGGTCTACCTAAATGAGAAATCAAAATAATTTTGGATCCCAATTCTAATAATTTTTTTATTGTAGGTAGAGATTCACGAATCCTTAAATCGTTTGTTACGATACCATTATGTACGGGTACATTGAAATCTACCCGTACAATTACCCTTTTACCGTTCAACTGGTCTTTTGCTAAATCCTCTATGCTTTTTACATTTAAGGAGTTCATAACCAACCCTTATTTGACTGTATCAATGTATTCTATTAATTCTATCAATTTTACAGAGTAACCCCATTCATTGTCATACCAACTTACAACTTTTACAAAAGTATCACTTAGTGCTATACCAGCTTTTGCATCGAAAATAGAGGTTCTGGGATCATGCAAAAAATCGTTGGATACAACTTCGTCTTCGGTATATCCTAAAATTCCTTTCATTCCTCCAGAGGATACTTCTTTTTCAGAATATTCTTTCATAGCTTTGCAAATGTCTTCATATTTTGCTGGATTTTTTAATTTTACAGTTAAATCTACAACAGATACATTTGCAGTGGGAACTCTAAAGGACATACCTGTCAGTTTGCCTTTAAGTTCTGGTATTACAAGTCCAACTGCTTTAGCTGCACCAGTAGAGGAAGGGATTATATTCTGGTATGCACCTCTTCCTCCTCTCCAATCTTTTTTGGAAGGACCGTCCACAGTTTTTTGAGTAGCTGTAACAGCATGAATGGTAGACATTAGACCTTCTTCGATTCCCCACTTGTCATTTAAAACTTTGGCTATGGGAGCTAAACAATTGGTTGTACAACTTGCATTGGATATAATATCCATGTTTGGTTTGTAAGAAGTATGGTTTACTCCCATAACAAAGGTGGGTGTGTCATCTTTTGCTGGGGCGCTGATTATAACTTTTTTTGCACCAGATTCTAAATGACCTTTTGCTTTATCCGAAGAAGTAAAAAGTCCTGTTGATTCAATTACATAATCGGCTCCTACTTCTTTCCAAGGGATTTTGTTTGGTTCCGGAATTGAGAATACTCTAATTTTTTTCCCATTTACTAAAATAGAATCTCCACTTACTTCTATTGTGCCAGGAAATGTTCCATGGGTAGAATCATATTTTAACATATATGCCATATAATCAGCATCTAACAAATCATTGATTCCTACAATTTCTACATTCTTCTTATATTCAAAAACTGAGCGTAAAACCATTCTCCCAATTCTACCAAAACCGTTAATTCCTACTCTAATCATCTTTTCCTCCTACTTTATTGTTAAAAAAATTATAATTACTTTACGACCAATACACTACAAGGTGCATGATGAACCACTCTGTCCGAAACACTACCTAACAAAAATCTTCCTAAAAACCCCATACCTCTACTACCTATAACAATCAGATCAGTTCTATCTTCTTCTGCAACCCTTATTATGGTTTCTGCTGCATACCCTTCTTCTACTTTTCTTTCCCATTTTACCTTAGTGGTTTCTAATATGGGATGTATTTTTTCGAACCTTTGCTCTGCTACCCATTGTACTCTATTTATATTTACTGGAGGAGCTTCGTAATATCCTGGCAAGGGACCAAATTCTTCTATAACTTCTAAGATGGTGATTTTTGCGCCTGCATTTTCTGCAATCGCAATTCCCATTTCCAATCCTTTTTTCGATGATTCTGAACCATCTATTGGAATCAATATTTTTTTTATAAAACGCTTCATTATTCCACTTATTATATTGTGAATTTCTCTTGTAAAGCATTATTTTTTAAAAAGACTAAATTTTTATTGGAATCACTCAAACAAGTAAGAAAATCTTTCAGCGAATATTCTAGTATATATTGAATCTCATTAAAAAAAACATTTCTTAGATTCTTTAAATGATTTTCTTGTGTTACAAAAGAAAAGGTTTCTAATAGGGGAAGGATTTTCGTTTCTTTAAAATTGCATATCAGAAAATTGTTCGACAAAATACCATTATTTTTTAAAAAATAAAGAAGTTCTTCTCCATATTCCTTTTTTTCAAAATAAAAGTCAAAGAGGATTCCAAACTGATGGAAATTTATATAATTTATACAACCCAATATTTCGTCATTTTTTTCTATTATATAGGAATTTGTAAATTCCAAGAGCCTTCTATATTTATAAAAATTGAATAAAGGTTCTTCGTAATTTAAAATAAATTGAAACAACTTTTCTTTTTCGTAATCAGAATTGGCAAGTTTTCTTAAAATTTTATGATTTCTTTTTGTATAGATGTACTTTGAAGATAAAACTATAAATGCGAACAAAGAATAAAAAACCAAGAAAAAAAATAGATTTTCATATAGAAACTCTTGTTTAAACTCTTCCAGAGGTTCCCAAAATTCTTTATAAGAAGGAAAGACAAGGAATCCAATAAAGAAAACGATGAAAATCAATAATAAAAGAAAAATAAAATTCAAAATAATAAATTTTAGATTCAAACTTTGTGTTTTTTTTATAAGAAAAAAGAATGTAATACTAAAAATAATCGTAAATTTTAAAAATAAAAAAGCAATAAAAGTATGCCCAAGTTCTTTTATGTTCAGATAACCAAAGAATTCAGGAAAACAATCGTAAATCAAAGGCAAAAAAAATACCAAAGTATAAATACAATCCACTATAAAAAAAAAATCAGCATAGTTTGCTTTTTATATATTGAGATTTATAAGTCAAATGTTTTTGGTTTTTTTCAAAAACCATCATGACCTTTCAAATTTAAAGATAGTTTATTTTTTTCGAATTTTACTTTAAGATGTTCTGATTTGTACTTATGAATTTAGTATTTTTAGTTGACAATATTGTCATTTTTTTTAAAAGAATTTCGGGGGAATCTATGAAACAATACCAATCTGATGTAGTTATCATTGGTGGAGGACTTGCAGGAATTTCAACTGCTTTAGAAATTTTAAATTCTAAAAAAAATGCAAAAGTGATTTTAATAGAAAAATCTCAAAAGGAAGGTTTAGGAGGCTTAGCAAGAAAATCTTTTGGTGGAATTTTTTTGAATGGTACAAAAGAACAAAAAAAAATGGGAATACAGGATTCGCCAGAATTGGCTTATCAAGATTGGCTTTCCTTTGCAGAATTTGAAGAAGATGATCATTATGGAAAAGAATGGGCAAAGGAATATGTATATAACAATTTGGATTATGTTTATCATTGGTTAAGGGGTAAAAAGATTCAGTTTTTTCCTGTTGTTCATTGGGTAGAAAGAGGGTTATTCAAACCAGGAAATTCTGTACCTAGATTTCATATGGTATGGGGAACCGGATATGAATTAATGAAAGTTTTAACTAACGAACTTTTTGGATTTTTAGATTCTAATTCATTGCAGATTTTCTTCGAAACAAAAATAGAAACAATTTTTTTGGATTCTTCCCAAACTAAAGTAATGGGCTGTGGTGGAATTCATTTGAATACAAAAGAAAATTTTGAGATTCAAACCCCCATAATTGTTGTAGCAAGTGGTGGAATTACAGGAAATTTAGACTTAGTAAGAAAAAACTGGGGTTACAATTCAGAAATTCCCAAAATTCTATTGAATGGTTCTCAGTTAGAATCTGATGGAGAATTGCATTTTGAATTAGAAAAAAAGGGTGCCCTTTTACATAAAATCTATCGACAATGGAATTATGCTGCGGGTGTTCACCATCCAAAGGCAAAATTTCCCGAAGAGGGATTAAGTCTCGTACCTGTAAAATCAGGTCTTTGGGTAAATGTGTTTGGAGAGAGGATTGGGAATCCACCTTTGGTAAGTGGTTTTGATACTTTATATTTGGTAAGAGAAATTCTTAAGCAGGCTGGGGGTTACTCTTGGCATATTATGAACTATAAAATTGCTAAAAAAGAATTGGCAGTTAGTGGTTCAGAATTCAACGAAGCAATCCGAGACAAAAAGCTTTTACAATTTCTAAGTATTCTTCTTTTTGGAAATAAAAAACTTTTGAATACTTTAATGAATCATTGTATCGATTTTGTTACTGCCAATTCTTTGGAAGAATTGGTAAAGAAGATGAATGAACTACAAACAGACTATAAAACAGAATATTCAATTTTACAGAGAACCATTCAGAATTATGATTCTATGATAGAACGAGGTTATAAGTTTTTGAATGACGATCAACTTAGAAGAATTATGCATTTAAGAAATTACAGAGGAGATAAAATTCGAACATGCAAATTCCAAAGAATTCTTGATAAAAATGCTTTTCCTCTAATTGCTATACGCTTACATATTTTGACAAGAAAAACATTGGGGGGCATTCTAACCAATTTGCAATCGAGAGTACTAAATAAAAACTTTAAAGAAATTTCGGGATTGTATGCTGTGGGAGAAACTGCAGGATTTGGTGGAGGAGGAATTCATGGTATCCGTTCTTTAGAGGGAACTTTTTTAGGTTCTTGCATTTTTACTGGAAGGATTGCAGGCCAAGATATTATTAAAAATTTATAAAATATTTTAAGGAGAGATTATGAAAAAAACCGGAGCATACTTGTTAACTTATGCCTTGGAACAAATCGGGGTAGAATACACATTCGGAATTCCTGGTGTTCATAATACAGAAATTTATGATGAATTAAACAATTCAAAAAAAATTCAACCCATTTTGGTAACTCACGAAGGGTGGGGAGCATTTATGGCAGATGCTATTAGTAGGACTACGAATTCTATTGGCACTTTGGTAATTGTACCTGCAGCTGGTACAGCCTTATCGTTAAGTGGTATAGGAGAAGCATTTTTGGATGGGATTCCCATGCTGATTGTTTCTGGTGGGATTAGAAGAGACTTGGATAAGTCATTCCAATTGCATCAGATAGATCAAAGTAAAATTGTAAGCGGTGTAGTAAAAAAATATTTTTTAATAGAAAAACACCAAGATATAATTCCCTCTGTATACGAAGCTTATAAGATTGCCATTTCAGATAAACCAGGCCCTGTATTTTTAGAAATTCCTGTAAATATTCAATTATTCGAAGGAGAAGTTTCGGATTTACCTACGTGGCCTTCGAACTTTGATCCCAATCTACTTTCAGAAAATGTTTATCAAAAAATAAAGGAGGCTATAGAATATATAGAAGGAAGTTTAAAAATAGGAATTTTTGTAGGATGGGGAGCTATACATGCTTCTAAAGAAGTTGTTGAGCTTGCAGAAAAATTGAGTTCTCCTGTATGTACTACTTTACAAGGTTTAAGTGCTTTTCCTTATAGCCATCCTTTACATACAGGTATGGGTTATGGAGTGTATTCTGTACCTGCTGCAGAAGAAGCATTTAAGGATATAGAATTGTTGATTGCCATAGGTACTTCTTTTAGCGAAATTCCTACAGGTAGTTTTGGAATGAAAGTTCCTGAAAAGCTCATTCATATTGATATCGACCCGAATGTTTTTAATAAAAATTATAAAGCAACTGTTGCGATCCAAGGAGATTCCAAAAAGGTTTTGCAAATTATCAATCAAAATTTAAAAGTAAAAAAAAACCTGGATACAAAATTGCTCAACTTAATCAAATCAAAAAAAGAAGAGTATCTTCGCGAATGGAAGGATTTTAAAACAGATAAGGTAAATCCAGCATTATTTTTTGAGTCTTTACGAAATCAACTACAAGAAGATAGTTATATAATTACTGATGATGGTAACCATACCTTTTTGACTGTAGAATTGATGCCAATTTATAAACCTAGAACCTTTTTATCTCCTTCTGATTTTAATTGTATGGGATATGCTATACCTGCAGCTATTGGAGTAAAATTGACCCATATGGATAAAGATGTAGTTGCTATTGTGGGGGATGGTGCCTTTCTAATGTCAGGTTTCGAATTGCTCACTGCTTCTACTCTCAATTTAGGAGTGGTTGTTTTTATATTTCATGATGGAGAATTATCACAAATTTCTCAGGGACAAGAAATTCCCTACAACAGAAAAACTTCTACAATTTTAGGAGATATACAACCAGAAGGGATAGCAAAAGCTACCAATTCCTATTTTTTAGAAATCCATCATAATAAAGAAATAGAAAGTAAAATCCGAGAAGCTTTAGAAAAATCGAAAAAAGGAAAACCTGTTTTGGTAGATGTGAAGATTGATTATTCCAAAAGGACAAGATTCACTAAAGGTGTTGTGAAAGTAAATCTCAAAAGGTTCCCCTTAAGAGAAAAAATTCGTTTTATATCACGAGCATTGGTTCGACGAATAACTGGGTAATTTTATAGAAATCTAAGAACAAGGGCTCAAGCAAAACCAATACAATCCCAGATATAGACAAAAAGAAACCTAAAGGAGCTGGACTTCTTATATTTTTTTTGTAGAAAAGGATGTAAATCACACTTCCAATTGCAGAAAAATTAATAATTAAAATCATTTCCCAGATAGAAAAATATATGGCTAAGCCACCAACCAACAAGATATCCCCAAAGCCCAATTTCTTTTTTTTCCCAATAAAAAATAAAATCAAAAAAATACCTATAAATAAAAAAACGCGGATTATAATAGCTTTTAAGTCTTCTTTAAAAAAAAATACTAAAAGGAAATTCCATAAATAAACAAAAAAAAGGTTTTCGAAATCAATAAAAAATTTACGATAATCTACAATTGCAGTAATCAAATAATGAAAAACTACCAAAACAAAAAAAACACCAAAAATGTTGTATATAGAAACAAAATAAACCAATAATACACCCCCCGAAATTTCCCATAACCAGTAATGGAATTCAAGTTTTTTTTTACAATAGGAGCATCTTTTTTTAGTAAGAAAGTAACCAAATAAAGGAATTACATAAATTCTCTTGATTTTATTTTTACAATGAAAGCAAAATGAGGGTTGAAAAAATAAGTTATAATATTTTTCTTTTAGAGTTAAACTTTTTCTAATGGGGCTATAAAAATAATAAAAGATTCTATCAAGTAAAGTCTTGTAGAAACTTCCTAAGGAAGCTCCTATAAAAAATATATAAAAATATTTTATTGAATTAATTACAGATTCATTTAGTAAAACTGACATTTTTTTTCGAACTCTAAAAAGCGTTTGGGTTCTGGTATTTCTGCAATGATAGGTCGACTTGTTTCGGGATGTAAGAAAGAAATTTTTTTTGAAAGTAAAAGTAATCCAAATTTTTCTAAATGAGTGGGCATGGAAGCATATAAAGTATCTCCCACAATAGGACAGTTTAGATAGTGGAAATGTGCTCGTATCTGATGGGTTCTTCCTGTAATTAAATTTATATAAACTTTTGTAAATTTTCGATTGCGATTGCTTAAAATTACTTTCTCAATTTTATATTCAGTTGTAGCCATTCGTCCAGTAGGATCTACGCGCATTTTTTTTCTATCTTTTGGATTCCTTTTTAGGGGAAGTTCTATTCTTCCTTCTTCTTCTGGTGGTGTGTTCATCAACCAAGCAATATAATTTTTTTGTATATTCCTGGACTGGAAGAGTTTTGCTAACTTCCATTGGGTAGAAGGATTTTTTGCAATTATTAAAAGTCCTTCAGTCATTTTATCTAATCTATGGACAATTCCAGCTCTAAAGTTAGAAGTAGGATTTTGGATTTGTAATTCTTTCCATTTATATAAAATTCCATTTAAAAGAGTAATGCCTTTGCTTTCGTTCTGAGGTGGGTGAACACTAATTCCTGCAGGTTTATGGATTATAGATAGATATTCATCTTCATAAAGTATATCGAAATCGATTTTTATGGGTTCTATGGGTTTTTTTTCTTTAGCTAAACTATCTTCTATGGAAATTTCCATACCAATTTCTACCATTAGGGATGGTTTGATTTTTTTTTTCGGTAAATCTTTTTGGTTTTTACGAATCAAAATTTTATTTTCTTTGATTAATTTTTGAATATAAGATCTACTTAAAGAATTAAATCTTTCTTGTAAATAAATATCCAATCGTTTGTTGGATTCCTTTACAATAATTTTACTTGGAATTTCTCTTTCCTCCATTTTAGGACAAAAAATAATACCAAAATATATTTTCAAAACTTTTGGTATTTTTTTTTGATTTCTTGAAGGTACAAATGGGCAAGTCTTGTAGGTTCAGGAATTCTATATTTTGTAATTTGGGTGATGATTTCTGGAATTTTGTAAAGACCAACTTTCCATCCCGAAGATACAAAGATAGGTTTTTTTTTGCCAGTTAATATTGCCCAGCCTAAAGGAAGCTTTTTGTAATACACGATACTTTTTTTATTTTTATATAGTTCAAAAAAATTATAATCTCCTACAAGTCGAGTTTTTCCAATTCCTATACTAGGTATGTCTAAAACTAAGCCCCCATGGCAAGCAATACCAAAAAATCTTGGATGCAAAACACCTTGGCCATCAAAGCATAACAAATCTGCTTTTAAAGGTACCCTTTCCATTAAATTACAAATGGGACTTAACTCACGGAATGATAAAAAACCTGTAATATAAGGAAAAGAAATTTTAGAGATTTTATATTTCTTTTCTATAATTTCTAAGTTATGATTCAAAAAAACTATTCCTGCTATAGCCAAATCATTTTCAAAAGTAACATCGATACCTCCAATTATAAATTTTTTAGGTAAAATAAAATTGTCCCATTTCGATATGTTTTTTAGGATTATCCGAGAATATCGATTCTGAATTTGGATTGCAAGTCTTAAACTATTGGTTTTGGAATATTCTTCAATAGCTTTGTTATACAGTTGTAAACCTTTATGGGACATTTTGAACTAAAGGTTCATCTTGAAAAATCCTTAAAGAATCATCCAATATTTTTAATATTTGTTCTTTTGGAATTTCTTGGATTTTATATTTTTTGAATTTTACCATTTGATCGGATATGAACTGTTTCCATTTATTTGAGTAAGGGAAATTAAAAAAAAGACCAAACGTATGGGGTAAAATTCTATGGGGATAAATTCCGTTATCTATTTGTTTTAAAATATAAGAATAATATTTTTGAAATATTTCCTTTCTGGTAGGGATTTTTTTATTGGTTTTCAAAAACTCATTATCCAAATCTATAAATTGGTAAGGATTGAAATAAGCATTTCTGCCAATCATTACTCCATCTACATGCAAAAGGTGTTTTTTTATATCTTCCAAATTTTGGATTCCACCATTCAATTCAATATTCAAAAAAGGAAATTCATGCTTTAATTGGTATACCCATTCATAAAGTAATGGAGGAACTACTCTATTTTTTTTTGGATCAAAATTCATTATGGCAAATCTTGAGTGAATGATAAAATGTTCACAACCTGCATTATAACAATTTTTTATAAATTCTTTTAAATAATTATAATCTGTTTTTATGCCTTTGTATTCTACTCCTAAACGATGTTTTATAGATAAAGGTAATTTTGATTTGGCTTTTATAGTTTCTATGAGCTTTAGTAAAGGTTTTTGGTTTAGCATTAAACTTGCACCAAAGTTTCCCTTTTGTACTTTTTCGCTAGGACATCCACAATTTAAATTAATCCCATCATATTGATATTCTTCAATAATAGCTAAGATTTCTTTTAATTTTTTTGATTCATAAGCCCCTATTTGACAAAAAATAGGGTGTTCTATAGGATCCAATTCTAAAATTTCTTTAAGTTTTTCTTTATTTTTTAGATTATAATAAAGAGTAGTTGCGGGTATCATTTCTGTATATAGAATAGGGTAGGTGGATATCAATCTAAAAAAATACCGAAAATGACGGTTGGTATAATTCATCATAGGGGCAATACTAATTTTTCTATTTAGATTTAGTTTCATTTTTGATTAGAATCCTCATTTAAATAAAAATGTGGTTGCAATTTCTTTTAGGAATAGTTTTTTAAAAACAATTTTAAGGAAAACTTTTTTTAGGATTCAAAGATGTCTATAAAAAGAAAAAAAAGTGATGATTTGGACCTCAAAAAAGATATAGTTGTAGTTTATAAGAAAAATAAAGATTTAATCCATCCCATGTTGTTTGTAATCCTATTGGGTTTTTTAATTTTATTTTTAAAGCTTTTTGCTTATTATATTTCTGGTTCAATGGCTTTAAAATCCGATGCTTTAGAGAGTTTGGTTAATATTTTAGCAGGTTTGTTTGCTCTATATTCTATTTTTTATAGTAAAAGACCTGCAGATAAAAATCATCCCTATGGACATGGAAAAATGGAATTTTTTTCTGCAATTTTTGAAGGTGCTTTGATTGTCTTAGCTAGTATTTTGATTGTATATGAATCTATAGAAAAACTTATTTTAGGTTTCGAATTAAAAAAAATTTCTCTTGGATTGGTTATCAATTTTGTTGCTGGTTCTATCAATGGGCTTTTGGGAATTTTTTTAATACGAATAGGCAAAAAAAAATCATCTTCTGCACTAAAAGCGGATGGCTATCATTTACTTACAGATTTCTATACAACTTTAGGAATTTTTATTGGATTGATTTTCGTTGCTTTAACTGATAACATTTGGTTCGATCCTTTGTTATCTTTTTTGTTTGGGCTTTATTTATTATTTACTGGAATTCGCATAATCATCAAAGAAATGAATCCCTTGCTGGATACGGAGAATCCAGAAATATTAAAAAAAATTATAAATTCTATTAACGAAATCAATGATGAAAGGATCATAAGTGCTCATGGGATTCGAATCATGCAATCGGGGAATTATTTCCATATAGATGTTCATTTTATTGTTCCAGAATTTTTTACAGTGGAAGAGATCAATTTTTTTATTCATTCTTATGAAACCAAAGTTATCCAACATGCTGGATTGAATGGGGAATTTCATTCTCACTTTGATCCTTGTAAGAGAGCTTACTGTTCTAGTTGTAGTTTAAAAAATTGTTCTATACGACTAATAGATTTTCAGCATAAAAAAGTGTTAACATACGAAGAAGCTATAGATCTACCAAAAGAAGACAAAGAAAGGTATTCCCTTATGTATTAGGCTTAATTACGAAGCATAATATTCGTATGTTGCTTTTAAAATAGGAGGCCATACTGCTTTATCTCCATATTTTTTCCAGCGGTTCTCTAATTCAGTTATTTTTTTAGTTCTTAAATTTTTAAATCTATTATGGATATCAGCATAGGCGGGTTGTTTAGCTAAATTTTCTCTGATTCCCTTAGAAAAAGGAATGTATCGATACATAATATTTCTAACAATTTTATTCAATTTTAAAATTCCTTGGGACTCATACTTAATCCAAATAGAATAATCGTGTATAAATTTGGATCGATCGTCTCGAAAATTTTTAAAATCTAGTTTTATTTTTTCTTTTTGTTCTTCTGTTAAATCTCTATTTTTATGATAAAATTGAACATAATCGATGTATTCAGAAGTTAAAGAAGGTACACCAACATTATTGTAATCATGTCCCAATATAGTTTTTTGGATTTCCCATCGAAAGGCACCCACTGCTTCGATGAGCATGGAAAAAAGATCACCCGTACATAATATGGGTAAACAAATTCTAGCAGGTGTATTTTTTCTTCTTGGATCTTCCAACTCTTGCCATAACATGGATTTATTCCCTACAGAAGGCATCAAAATAATATAAGGAAGTACATTAATCATTACAAACTCTTTTAATATTTTTGCTTTTTCGTCATTAAAGATAATTTCTCTATAAAAAGCAGAAAAATCAATCTCCAAAAGTCTATTGAGTTCATTGGTTATTTTTTCTCGAGTTAAGAATAAATCTTTAATTGTGGGGGCTACGATATGATATTTTGTTAAAACAGAAAAATAACTCATAGGAGTTCCCGAAACAAGTTTGGAATTTGTAGAAACAAAGTTTTTTATTTCGTATTCAATTCTTTTTTCTATGGAATCAATATTGGGAGGAAATTCTTCTAGTTTTTTTACTTTAATATTGGGATTTTCTCTTCTTAAAAATTCAAAATAACTTTCTCCTAATTCATTAATGGAAGGAAGATCTTTTTTTTCAGCAATACGATTTATCCAATCTGTTATGTCTATTATAGTGAATCCTTTATTTTTAGAAGAAGTTGTGTCTACTAAATCAAATAATTCGATTAAATGTTCTTTTTCTAAAAACTCTTCATCAAAGAAACCAAATTGTAAAAATAAAGCAATTGGCTTTGGAACATTTCCTTTATGGTTTCTAAATTTTTGCATTGCTATAGAATATGCTTTCCAAAAGGTTTCTTGAATCGGTCTTTTTAATTTTCTAATGTCTGGACCAGATTCTAAAGGATTGGCTACTTTTCGAAGTTGTTCTAAGGATTTTAATGTCTTTTGTTGTTCTTCACTAGGGATTTCGCAAAAATTAAGGATCTTTTTCGTAGAATTCTTTAGTTCTTCCAAGATTCCTTTATTATCTGAAACTACTTTTGTAGTTTTTGTAGTTTCTGAACTTTTGTCTTCGATTTCTTTTTTGAATTGATTCTTTAGACTTTCGTATTTTTTTAAAATTTTTTCGTAATTTTGTGATGTGTTTGGCTTTTTATAAAATGTTCTTTGGTAATGCTTACTAACTTGGTCGAATTTTTCTTTAAAATATTCAAGAATTTCATACATTTCTTTACTGTTAATTTCTAATTCGTTGGTATCAAACAGATCCGTTAGAATTGCAAATTTTTCCATTAAGGAGTAATCGCCTTTTAGTAGAAATTCTAAGTCCTCTTGAATACTATATATGGTTTCGCTTATCTCTTTTACAATTTCGTGTTGCAATTTGTTATATTTTTTCGATATGTTGTCTAAAATCATCAAATCTTTTTGGAAAATCTGTGATTGTAATTCTATAGGTAGAGTAGAAAGTCTTTTTAAAAATGAAAATTCAAAAAAATGATCTTCAAAGTCAAATGAAGAAGCTTCGTAATCCAAATATAAGTTATTTTGAATTAACCAATTTTTCGTTAAGTATTTTGGCAATTGTTGGTTCATTTCTATAAAGTGTTCTTTGATTTTTTTAATATTGATCAAATTTTTATCAATAACCTCTTCTTCCCTTTTTATGTTATCGATTAATTGGGGTTGTAATTTATAATAACTCAAACACAAGTTGTATATATAATTGCTCATACTTTTAGAAAAATCTAAATAGTTTTTATAAACAGAGAGAAAAAAATTCGTTTCTTTTTCTATGGAATTTACAGCTATCAGCCCAATATTTAACTTACCCAAGATGATATTTTGCACCCCTTTTGAGGGATTGACAGGAAAAACACTCACTATACTAGGTTTTGTTATTATGACTCGCAAGGGGAATTCATGACTTGAGAATAGATAAGAAAAACCAACTATATAATTTTTGGCAGGTGTTACAAACAAAGTAGTTTTTCGATTTGGTTCGTAATAGCCAATTTCTCCACTGTGGATTAAGATCAATTGTTTTACTTTAGAATTTTCTTTTAACAAAACGGAATCTGCCTCTAAATTCTTTTGAGAAAAAGATTCAGTACCTTCTAGTTGAATCTTAGTTGAAGTTGAATTTTGTGTTTGTGTTTGACTCATCAATCTCACAAAAACAAAAGAATAGAATTTTGTAAATGAAAAAATCAATAAAAAGAAACTTAAGATACAATTTAGACTATTTTAGAAGGGAATTACCTCTCACCTACAATAGCACTTCCAATTCTTAAAATTGTAGCACCTTCCTCTAAAGCGATTTGCCAATCGTGAGACATTCCCATACTCAATTCTGCATTTGGATAGTACTGTTCTTTGATTTCTCTTAGTTTTTTAAAAACTTTTCTGGTTAAGTTCAAATCTCCAGATGAGGGTCCCATAGCCATAAACCCTTTCCACTCTAAAAAAGGAAATGGCATAAACAATTCGGGATTTAATTCCAATGAAGATTCAAATTCTTGTAATGTCATACCTCCCAGTTTTGTGGGTTCTTCTGTTAGATTTAATTGTATTAAATAATAAATTTTTTTTTGTGTTTTTTCATAAAGTTTTTTTGAAGTTTGGATTAATGTTTTTAATCCAGAAAGAGAGCTGATTCCTTGTATCCAATCAAAAGTAAGGATGGTTTTTTTTGCATTTCCAGACTGAAAGGGACCTATATGATGCCTGATTAAAGGTTGGTCCATTTTTACCTTTACCAAAGGGAATTTTTTTTCTGCCTCTTGGACTTTGTTTTCCCCGAAATCTCTGTGACCTCCATCGTATAAAAGTTGAATGATTTCGTGACTTCGATTTTTAGTTACAACAACCAATTTAGAAATGGTGTAGCCTCTTGTAGAAATATAGTTTTTTATTGAATCTAAGGCTTTTAGGGGATTCATTATGCCATAAATTGGTTTCTTGTTAACTCATTTACTCTTTCGGGATGGATTTTTGTAAAAGGCATGTTTTGTGTTTCTATTTTCCATTCGGAAGGTGATACAAAATTGGCAGCAAAATAGTTTTCTTGTTCAATTTCTAATTGTTTTAGTTTATATTTTAATTCTTCTAATTTTTTATGGGTTTTATTGAGAATTTCCTCTGGCTTCCAATTTTCGTCGTATTCAGGGAAAAGGACTTCTGAATTAAATTTTAAGTTTCGATCGATTAATTCAGAATGATTTTGAAGATATTCCAGCCTTGCTTGTTCTTTTGAATATTGATTTTGAATTTCTTTTAGATTTTCGTATAATTTTTTAATTTTATTTTCTTTATCTTCTCCTAAATTTTTGGTAATTTTGGAATTGCGTTCATTAACAGACGAAGCTTCTTTTCTTTTTAAAGCAAAATTCTCAGCCGATTTTAGAAGAAGCTTACTTGTGATTTCCATAAATTACCTCTTAAGTTATTTCGGTAAGTTTCGTTTAAAAATCAATAATTTTTTGGAAATTTTCTTGTTTAGAAGTAAAAAAATGAAAATTTCTTTTCTTTATTCCTATATAAAAAATAAATGAATATTTATGGCAAAAAGAATTCAGATTTTATTAATATTTATTTTTGTTTTAACTTTATTTTCTGTTTCTTTGTCTTTCATTAAAATGTTTCAGAAAAAGGAAAGTTTTTTTAAAACAAAAACTTCTTTTTTAAAGCCAACTATTGCAAAGAAAGGAATTGCAAAATTGACTTTAAAAGGGATGATTCATGACGAATTTATGCAAGATGGCATTTATGCAAGTCAGATAGTAGATTGGTTAGATGCTATACGAGTTTCGGAAAGTATTCTTGGACTTCTTATAGAATACGATAGCCCTGGAGGAGAAGTGGGCGCAACAAAAAAAATTTATGATAGCTTAAAAGAACTTCGAAAAGAAAAACCTATTGTTTCGTATACAAATAGCATTTGCACTAGTGGATGCTATTATTTAGCTTCTATATCTGATAGAGTTTTAGCCCAAGAATCCGCTATTATAGGTAGTATTGGAGTAATTATAATTCGACCTAATATTAATAGGCTTTTAGATAAAATTGGAATTTCCATAGATATACTAAAAGCTGGAAGTTATAAAGATTTTAGCTATCCTTTTAGAGAACTAACGGAAGATGAAAAAAAAATGTACGAAGAAATTTTAGATACTTCTTATAATGTTTTTATTTCTGATGTTTCTAATGGCAGAAAGCAATCTATCCAAACAGTAAAAGAACAATGGGCAGAGGGGAGAATTTTTTCAGGCAGAAAAGCAAAAGCACTTCAACTGATTGATGATCTTGGAGGAGAAAAAGAAGCGATTCATTCTCTAAAGCTTCTTTTAAAGATAACAGAAGAACTGCCTATTTACGAGCCAGAAGAAGATAATTTATTTTTTCTTTTAAAGCTACTTTCGCTTTTTACAGAAAATATGCAAGAAAAAATATTTTTGAATCATCAGGTCTATTATTTATTTCCCAATTCTCAGATTTTATTGCATCTTAAAAAAAGTTTTATAGAGTGATTCTATGAAAAATCTATTTTCTGTCTATTATTATACTTTATTTGAACCTGAATTTTTAAGTTTGCATTTGAACAATTTAACCAGAAGAAATATTTATTTTCATAGATTTTTAGTTTCTTTTTTTATTACTGTTAGCTTTTTATTGTTTAAAGAGACTTTGAAAATTTATCATATTTTCCCTGTTTTGATAACAATTGTATTTTTTTATCTTTTTATTTTTTTAGTATCGAAAATTTTCCATTTGTTTTTTTTTCGTAACATCTCTATGATAGAAAAATTTAAAGATAAAGAAGATTACGAAAATTTTATTCGTCAATCCAATTTGATTGTTGAATTTAGCTGGTTTCCTTTCGTTTTTTTAGTCCACTTTAGTATTGTAGCTAATTATTTTAAACTTTATGTAATTTATATTCTTGGATGGGCGTTTTTGATTTTCTGGCATTTTTATATTTTGGTAAAGGGAATGCAACATCATTATGAATGGGATTTAAGAAAGACTACTAAGGAAATTCTTATGAGTTTAGGAATGACTGGATTTCTTACTTTGTCTCTTATCATTTTTTTTATAACAATTTCTTTAACATATTTTATTTAATCCTATGAGGATTTTAATTGTTAATGACGATGGTTTGTATTCGAATGGAATGATCCAATTGGAAAAAGAATTAAAAAAAGAATTTGAAGTTTATGCCATTTGCCCCGATAGACAAAGAAGTGCAACTTCTCAGGCTATAACCATACGCGAAACATTGCTAATTCGTAAGATTACAGAAACCCATTTTAGTGTAAATGGATTTCCCGTGGATTGTGTGAATATAGCATTGCATACGGATTTAATTCCAGAAGTAGACTTAGTAATTTCTGGGATCAACCACGGATTGAATTTGGGTGATGATGTCCATTATAGTGGGACAGTGGGGGCTGCAAGGCATGCAATCATTCACAATAAAAAAGCAATTGCCATAAGTTATGACAATTATGATTTAGAAGGAAATTTTGAAGTTGTTGCAAAATGGTTTAGAAATTGGATCATAGAAAATTTTGCTCATTTAAATACAGAAATTGTATATAATATCAATTTTCCCTATTGGGTAGATTCTGGTTTTCCAGATGTAGAATTTACTTTTCAGGGGAAAAGACTTTATAAAGATTCTTATGATGTCTTAGAAGAGAGCAATCAGTATTGGATCCTCAAATTAAAAGAATCTATTTTAGGAAAAGAAATTCTACAGGGTTCGGATTTTTATGCAATTCAAAACAAAAGAATCTCGATTACACCATTAACTCTGAATACCACAAGTTGGAAAGAATTAGAAAAATGGAAAAAGATAAGATCTCTTTTCTAAACAAAAACGAACAATTTATATTGGAAAATGTACTGTTTTTAAGACAATTAATCAAACAAAAAAAAGCGTCTCCAGAAGACTATCATCAGTTAGGAATTTCATATTTTCTGATAAAAAATTACGAAAAATCCATTGATGTTCTCGATGAATTGCTAAATAAGTATCCCCAGTATATTGATATAAATAAAATCTATAAACTAAAAATCCTTTGTTTACTTCATTTAAAAAAATTTAAAGAAGCTATCAATTTAATTCAGAAAAGATTGTATTATAACCAACAGGATATATCTTTTTTGCATATGTTAGCATATGCTTATGAGAAATTAAATCAATATTCAGAAGCCCTTAAGATTCATAAAAAAGTATTGAATTTGGATCCAGAAAATCCAACCAGTTTGAATGCCTATGGATATTTGTTAACTTTATATGGAAATCCGAACACCTTACCCATAGCTAAACAATGTTTCGAAAAAGTTTTAAAAAAAAATCCAGAAAATCCCTATTATTTAGATTCTTATGCAATGTATCTTAATAAGGTTGGTCAGAAAGATCAAGCTCGAGAAATTTTATTAAAAGCATTGCAAAAAGACCCAGAAAATACAGAAATTCTCTTTCATTTAAAAGAAATTTGAAATTACAAAAGATTCCAATAAATTTATAAAATCCAAATCTTCTTTTTAAAATAAATTCGTTAAAAAAATTAAAAAATACATGCAAATCAAAAAGAAACCCAATTTTTATTTGTATTTCAAAAGTAATTTTTATATAAAAAATTAAATTCAAAATCTATCTTTTGATTTGACAAAAAGAATCTAAGGGGTTTAATGGTTTACATTAATTCAACCAATAAGGAGAATTTATGGCATTAGAAGAAATTAAAACACAATCAAGCTCTGGAGGTTTTTGGCATTCTTTAAAAGGTGCATTGGCTGGATTTTTTATCATCTTACCCTTGTCTTTTGTAGTAGTGTATTTTGCCTCTCAGAGAGAGCAAGCTTCGGAAGTTTTAAAAAATGCTACACCGTACCAAAAGGGAATGATGCTTAAAAAAAATCAACCTGTCTATATTACGGGAAAAATAAAGACAAATCCCATAGGGGACGATTTATTTTTAAAACCTGGCAACTATCTAATTATCCATAGAAATAGTGAAATTTATGCTTATCAATCTGAAAAAAGAAGTGAAAAATTTAAAGAAGGAGATCAAGAAAAAACAAAAATAATCTATGAATGTAAATTGAAATGGGTTTCTAACCCCGAAGAGTCTATTCAAGGTAAGGGGTGTGAATCTGAAAATAAAAAAAATCCAAAAAAGACCATCAATAATAGTTCGAATTCTATTCAACCTTCTATTGTCTTTCATGACAGCATTATGCATATCCAAGGTGAGATCTCTTATGCAGCCAATATGCCTCAATTAAATATTACAAGTCAAGATTTGTCCGAAACATTTTATCAAAGCGAAAATTATTTTTATAAATCACAAAATTGTATTCAATCCCCTTATTTAGGATGCGAAAGGATCTACTATACAGGGATTGCTTATGATCCTCAAAAAGATTATACAGCAATTGCTTCTGTAGAGAATGATAAAATCATTCCTTTTGTTTCGAAATCTGGTTCGAAATATATAAAAGTAGGCGAGGGAAATTTTAAAGAAGTCATTACAAGTTTGGAGAAATCCGATGCAAAAACTACTTTAATTTTATTTGTTACATCGGTAATCCTTTTTTGGGTTGGTACAATAATGATTTTGAATCCATTACTTTATTTAGTGGAGTATATTCCCGTAGTTGGGAAATTTGGAGCGGGTGTGATTCGTTTTATTTTACTATTCTTTGCTATAATTTTAATGGGAATTACCTTTTTAGTAATAGAATATTGGTATTTTGTATTGATTCTTGGAATTCTTTTAATATTAGCGTTGGTATACTGGCTACGAAAAAAGAAGGCAAACGCATAATTGATTCCAATAGGATTGAGATTTAAAATTTACTTGACTTTTACATTGTATTTCTAAAGAGTATAGATTATGAATATTGTCGAAAAGCCCAATACGTTACTTTTTGATTTATTGAGAAGTAAAACAAAACAAGATAAAGCTTCTTTAACTCGTCATTTTGCACACCATTTAGAATATACAGTAGGGAAGTATATTCATAACATTAATCCAAGAGATTTATACCTGGCGCTGGCTTATACAATTCGTGACTTTTTAATAGATAGCTGGAATGAGGTTCAAGAAATATACAAAAACCAAAAAGTAAAAAAAATATACTATCTTTCCATGGAATTTTTAATGGGTAGAATGCTAAAATCGAATTTGATTAATTTGGGTGCTTATGAATTGGTTAAAAAAGTTGCAGAAGAATTGGGTTTCGACTTAGAAAAAATATTAGAAGAAGAACCAGATGCAGGATTGGGAAACGGCGGTTTAGGAAGACTCGCTGCATGCTTCTTAGACAGTTTGAGTACTTTGAATTACCCTTCCGTTGGTTGTGGCCTCCTTTACGAATATGGGATCTTTCATCAAGAAATATCTCAAGGAAATCAAATAGAATTACCAGACCATTGGTTGGAAATTACGAATCCTTGGTTGATTTTAAGAAGTGAACATATTTATCCTATAGGTTTTTATGGAAAAGTAGAAGAATATGTAGATTATAGGGGGACAAAAAGAAAAAAATGGATTCCAGGCACAAGAGTTTTAGCCCAAGCTTATGACTTCTTGGTGCCTGGTTTTCGAACAAAAACCGTTACCAATCTTATATTATGGAAGGCGGAAGCTTCTAAGGAATTCGATTTTAATTTTTTTAGCTATGGAGATTATGTAAAAGCTGTTCAAGAAAAAATTTTTTCTGAAAACATTACTCAAGTTTTGTATCCGAATGACAATAATTTACAGGGTAAAGAACTAAGACTAAAACAAGAATATTTTTTAGTTGCGGCAACCTTACATTATGCTTTGTCCCAAGCTTTTGAAGGAGAAGAGAAAATTGATCATAATAGTTTACCTGATAGAGTGTTTTTTCAGTTGAATGATACACATCCAGCATTGGCTATAGCTGAATTTATTCGTATTTTGGTAGATGAACACAATTTAAGTTTTTCTCATGCCTTAGAAATTGCAAGAAATTGTTTCGCTTATACCAATCATACAGTAATGCCAGAAGCTTTAGAAAAATGGGATATTAACTTACTTGGAAATTTATTGCCAAGACATTTAGAAATCATTTATGAAATCAATCATGACTACTTAGAAAGCTTAAGAAAGAAAAATACACCTGTAGAAGTGATTCGAAATCTTTCCATTGTAGAGGAGTCTTTTCCAAAAAAAATCAAAATGGCGAATTTAGCCATTATAGGTTCTAAAGCGATCAATGGGGTTTCGGAAATTCATACTAAAATTGTAAAAGAGAAGGTGTTTAATGATTTTTACAATATTCACCCAGAAATGTTTTTCAATATGACTAATGGGATTACTTTTCGTAGATGGTTGTTTTCTGCGAACGAAGAACTGACAAATTTAATCAATGATACCATAGGGAAAAGGTGGATCTTTCGCTTAGATTTATTAAAAAAATTAGAAAATTTTGTTGATGATTCTTCTTTTTTGGAAAGATTTAAAATGATTAAAAAAAAGAAAAAGGAACAATTAGCAAAATATATTGCGAATAAATTGGGGATCAGAGTCTCTCCCGATAGTATATTCGATATTCAAGTAAAGCGAATCCATGAATATAAAAGACAGCATTTAAATGTGTTGAGGATTATTGCAGATTATCAATACCTTAAAGAAACGAAGGATGATTCTTACTATCCAAAAACTTTTATTTTTTCTGGGAAAGCAGCACCTGGCTATCTAAGGGCAAAATTAATCATAAAATTAATCCATACTGTAGCAGAAAAAATTAACTATGATAGAGATATTAAAGATAAAATCAAAATAGTTTTTATACCCAATTATAGTGTAAGTCTTGCAGAAAAAATTATTCCAGCAGCTGATTTGTCCGAACAAATTTCTACGGCTGGAACCGAGGCTTCTGGAACTGGCAATATGAAGTTTATGTTAAATGGTGCTGTTACAGTAGGTACTCTTGATGGTGCAAATATTGAAATTTTAGAGGAAGTGGGTAAAGAAAATATTTATATTTTTGGCAATACTATAGAAGAATTGGAAATTTTAAAATTGAGTTATGATCCAGTAAAAATTTACGAATCAGACGAAACTATCAAAAATGTATTGGATTCCATTTTACATAATTATTTTAATCCTTTAAAAAAGGGAGAGTTTCAAGAAATTTTTCATTCTCTTACTTATGGTGGGGATATGTACTTTTTGTTAGCTGACTTTCCTCATTTTTGTAATGTTCATAAAAAAATTAACTCTGATTACCAAAACGAGAAAGAATGGATTAAAAAAATGATTTATAACACTGCTAGAGCTGGGAAGTTTTCTTCTGATCGCACTATAAAAGAGTATGCAGAAAAAATTTGGAAGATAAAGCCTGTGAATCCCAATAAACTTTAAACTATTTTTCCTTGTATAAAAACAAATGGATTTTGATTTTTGTCTTGTATAAGGGAGGCCTCTGTAACCTGTGTTTTGATCAATTCTCCTCTTTGGTATTGATGTATTGGATTTGGAATATGAATATTTAAATAATTATCGGTTAACAATTCTATAAAATTGTTCTCTATTTTTTCAATAATTCCTTCTAAGATTTTTTCTTTTTGTTTGTTAGCATATTCTATAAGTTTTTGGTTTTTATAATGGAGTAAAGTTTGGATTCGATTTTTGATAACTTCTTTTTTTGGAATTGAGTTAGGATTTTGATTTACAAAAGTTTCTATTTCTGTACCTTTTCTTAAAGAAAAAGGAAAAGGATGAACATTTATAAAGTTTAAACTTTCCAATAATTTTATAGTAGATTCAAAATCTTTTTCTTCTTCGGTTGGAAAGCCTACAATCAGATCGGTACCAAGAAAAATGTTTGGATTGTATTTCAATACTTTTTCTATCCTTAAAGAAAAGGTTTTTACAGAATAACTTCTTTTCATTAGTCTTAGAATTCGGTCTGAACCACTTTGTAAAGGTATATGTAAAAAGTTACAAAATTTTGGATGTAAGGTTAATTTTGCCAATTCTTCATTTACATCGGAAGGCTCTAAGCTGGAAATTCTTAATCGAGAATCATCCAAAATGTCCAAAATTTTTTCTAAAAGTTGAAGAAATCGTATTCCGTTATACCTATACCAACCTATATTTACTCCAGTTAGAATGATTTCAGGAATTCTTCTTTCTTGCAATACTTTTATATTTTCAAGAATTTTTTCTAAGGGAAGAGATACACCTCCTCCTCTAGCCAAGGGAATTTTGCAATAACTACATTTTCTATCGCATCCATCTTGAATTTTAATGTAAGCTCTTGTATGGTTTACTGGTAAAACATTATAATCGAATGTATTGGGATTGGTCTTTCTCTTTTTATTTTGTAAATTATACAAAAAAGGTCCCGAAGAAAAAATTCTATTTTCTGAATTTTCTTTGTGTTCTTTATAGATTTCGAAAATCTTATGTTTATTTTCATTTCCTACAATTAATACATTTGGAATATTTTTTAAAGATTCCTTATCCGTTTGGGCATAGCAACCTGTGATGATTATTTTTGAATGGGGATTTTTTTTTAAGATTTTGTTAACAATATTTCGATTTTTTGCATCTGCTTGGTTTGTAACTGTACAGGTATTGATTATTGCAACATCTGGACCTTCTTCAAAAGGGATTACGGAAAATCCATTATTTTGGAAAATGTTTAAAATAGCATCAGACTCATAAGTATTCAATCTGCATCCTAAGGTGTAGATACCAATTGTTTCTTTCATGGGTTGTACTTCTCAAGATTTTGTTTTGCAATGGAATAGTTGGGATCAATTTGGGTTGCCATTTTAAAGTATTCTTTTGCTAACTTGAAGTTTTCTTTATATTCCTTGGATGCATCGGGAAGCTTAACTAAATTGATTGAATAAATAAAACCCAAATTATTATAGACTCTTTTTTTTAAATCGGGATCTAAATTTTTTAAAGAAAGTAAAGATTTGAATCGGAATTCTGCTAATTCATAATTTTTTTCTTTTAGATAAAGGATGCCATCTAAATAAATTGCTGGGGCAAAGCTAGGAAATCTCGCAATCATGTTTTCTATGTATTTTCTAGATTGGGAGTTGTTTGCCATAAGGTAATAGGTTTTAGCAAATTGAAAAAAAATCAATTTCTTTTGATTTTCTTCTTTAAAAATTTGATTTGCCATATTTAATATTTGTAAAGAATTCTGGTATTGTTCCGAAGCATTGTAAACTTCTGACATTAATATATATACTTCATAAGAGTTTGGGTGATCTTGACTTGCATATTTTAAATGGGCAAGGGCATTTGGGAAGTTTTTTAGCTCTAAATAATTGCTTGCAGCTAAAAGCCTAAATTCTAAAGAGTTTTTATAATTATCAAATACCTCTCGTATTTTATTCAAAGATTCTTCGTATTTTTTTTCCTTAAATAATCCTAAAGCTTCTTCGTAATTTGGTGGATAAGCTGCTAAAATTCTATTTATAAAAACTAAATAACTAAAAAAAATGATAATATACAACCTTATTGAAATGATTTTCATATTCATAATTGTCGGTTTTTTTATGAGCTTTTAATAAAACAAATCTTTTTTACTTTTTTGAAAGGAAATATTTTTTATTCAAGGGTAATACAAAATTTCTTTTCGGATCAGAAATTAGATATCGAATGGGAACATTGGATAGGATTTGTAGAATTCTATGTTCTATGGCTTCTGTACCAACAAAATATTCGTTGTTGATTTTTAAAATGGGCAACTCTAAATCTTTATTGTAAAAAATTTCAAAGTTATTAGAATTTGGAATTTCTAAAAATTCAGAAAAAGAAATTTTACAAAAATTTCTATAATCTTTTTTTTTAACAGTAAATTTATAATAAACTAATAAAAAACTCTCTACTACTTTATTTTCTTTTAAAAAAATAGGCTCAATTTTTTCTATTTCTGCAAGAATTACTTTACTTTTTTTTTTGGAGAAGAATAAAAAATTTAAGATAATTGTTAATACCAGAATTGAAAATATTAAAATAATATAAATAAAAGTACTGTCCATTTCCATAATTACGTAGGACTTGGATTTGCAGATTTTGGTTCTAAATTTTCTTCTTTTTTAACTTTTTTTAAAGTAATTTTAGAATTTCTTTCTTTTTTTTCTTTTTCTTTTCTTTCTTTTTCTTCTAGTTTCTTTTTTAATTCTACTTCATATTCTTTCCATAGGATTTCTTGATAATGTAGTTTTTTTTCTGTAGAGTTGTAAGATAGTATAATTTCAGTTGGTTCTTGGTAGGCTCCTTCTAAAAATCGATTTGCCATATAATCTTCGATTTCCTTTTGCATGAGTCTTCTTAAAGGTCTTGCTCCAAATTTTTCGTCAAAACCTTTTTCAGCAAAATATTCACTAGCAGAGGGTTCTATAGAGATTTTAATTTTTTTATCAAAGAGGTATTGATTCAATCTATGAATCATAATACCAACAATTTTTTGTATTTGTTCTTTGGTTAAGGAATGGAATACAATGACTTCATCAATTCTATTTAGGAATTCAGGATTGAAATGTTTTTTTAGAGCTTCTAAAGCTTTTTCTTTTTTATTTTCTTCTTTTTTTAGTTGATCTTCCGCAAATCCCATTCTTCCACTTCTTTGTAAATCTCTTGCACCTATGTTAGAGGTCATTATAATGATTGTATCTCGAAAATCTACTCTTCTGCCATGGGTGTCTGTAAGATTTCCTTCTTCTAAGATCTGTAGTAAAATGTTAAAAACATCAGGATGGGCTTTTTCGATTTCGTCAAAAAGAATTACGGAATAAGGATTTCTTCTAACATATTCTGTTAGTTGACCAGCATCATCATACCCTACATAACCTGGCGGTGAACCGATCAACTTAGATACAGAATGTGGTTCCATGAATTCAGACATATCCAAACGATAGAGTTTTTCTTCTTTTCCAAAAAGGAATTCTGCCAAAGCCCTCGCCAATTCTGTTTTACCAACTCCAGTTGGTCCAAGAAAGATAAAAGAACCAGAAGGCTTTTTGGGATCTTTAAAACCTGTTCGCGATCTTTTTACAGCTCTACTTATGGTTTTGATGGCTTCTTCTTGTCCTACAACCCTTTTTGAGAGTTCTTCTTCAATTCTAAGCAATTTGGTAGCTTCTGTTTCTTCGATTTTTTCTAAAGGTATACCTGTCCACATACTAACTACTGTATAAATATCTTCTTCTTGAATTTCGATTGCATAGCTTTCTAGTTTTCTTTGCCATTCTAAAATGATTGTTTCTAAATCTTGTTTTTTTTGGGCAATCTCATCCCTTACTTGTGCTGCTGATTCGTATTCTTGAGCTTTTACAAGGTCATCTTTTTTTTTGGATAAAATTTTGATTTCTTCTTCTAACTCTAAAATTTCATCTGGTCTTTTGGAGTTTTGTAGTCGTGCTTTGGCTCCTGCCTCGTCTATGATGTCAATTGCTTTATCTGGTAGAAATCTATCTGTAATGTAACGGGCAGACAATTTTACTGCCATTTCAAGTGCTCTTTGTGTATATACAACTTTATGATGTTTTTCAAAAGCGGATTTCAATCCTTCTAAAATAGTAATCGTATCTTCAATGGTTGGTTCTTTTACCTGAATTGGTTGAAACCTTCTTTCTAAGGCAGAATCTTTTTCTATGTATTTTCTATATTCAGTCAAGGTGGTTGCTCCGATACATTGAATTTCTCCTCTTGCTAAAGAAGGTTTTAGCATGTTTGCTGCATCAATAGCACCTTCTGCAGCTCCCGCTCCTATAAGAGTATGCAACTCATCTATAAAAATAATTACATTTTTTGCGTTTTGTACTTCTCTTAAGATTTTTTTTAATCGATCTTCAAATTCTCCTCTATATTTGGTTCCAGCAACAAGAGAAGCAAGATCCAGTGCCACAATTCTTTTATCCAATAACAAATCGGGGACTTCCCCATTTGCAATCCGAATAGCCAAACCTTCTACAATGGCAGTTTTCCCTACTCCTGCTTCTCCTATTAAGACTGGATTGTTTTTGGTTCTTCTACATAAAACCTGAGTCAATCGAGTAATTTCTGTTTCTCGACCTATAACAGGATCTAATTTTTTATCAAACGCCATTTGAGTTAAATCTCTAGCAAATTCATCTAAAGTTGGAGTTTTGTTTTTTTCAGGTGCACTTCGAGTAGCAAACGAAGGGTTACTTACGGGAGAAGAAGTGGCAACTCCTAAAATTCTTAGAATTTCTCCCTTAATTATAGAATAATTTATATGAAAATACGCAAGAGAGGCTCCCGCTATATTATTGCTATCTCTCAATAAAGCTAATAAAATATGTTCTGTTCCTACATAATTGTGCTTGAGTCTTCTTGCTTCTTCTTTTGAGTAATCTATTATTTTTTGGTATTTATCAGGATTAGGAGATAGATCCAATAGCAAAGCACCACTCCCTTGTTTAGCTCTTTTTTCAACTTCCTTTTTTAATTCTTTTAAGTCAATTTGTAAATTTTTTAAAATTTTTATTGCAACAGAGTCTTCTTCTCTTAATAAACCCAATAAAATGTGTTCGGGACCAATCATATCATGGCCTAGCCTTTTGGCTTCTTGTTGGGCATATTCGTTCAATACTTTTTTTGCTCTTTTTGTAAAATCAAACATAAGTATCTCCTACATCAAAAATAAATCACTTTTTCTTTAATGTCATTTTTTTTTAACATCGTATAACTAAACTGATAAAACCATACTATCAATCTTTTTTTTAGATCAGAATGAAATTTTTTTAACTCTACATAAGGTAAATCCCACCCAATCGTTAAAAAGTCCTCATACATAGAATTTTCTCCGTTTTTCCCTCGGATTGTATAATTTTTTAGACGACTAAAAAAAGAATTTCTTTGAAAAAAATTTAGATAATCAATCATTTCTTTTTGTACGTAAAGTCTTATATACAATCGTATTCCGCTACCTATATTGGTGATCCCTTTTGTCAAAAAACCCAATATTTGATGGAATTCCCATTGAAAGATTTTATCCAAATAAAGAAAAACTTTATAGACTTCCAAAATTTTTTCTACAAGTTTGGGAATTTCTTCTTCGGTTATAAAATTTTCTAAGGGAATGATTACATCCATTCTAAAATGGTCTTCTTCTCCGACATAAATTCTTACGAAACCTTGCGTAAAGTCATAAAATTCCATCTTACCTTGATACACATTTGGATAAATTTGTAAATTGCGATCCTTGCATTCAAAAAAAATCATATTAAATTTTCGCTTTAATTCATGAAATAGAAAAGATTGTTGCGAAAAAATAGAATGTGATAACTTTAGAATTTCATTGTTTGATAAATCCATAGGAAGTCCATAAACATTTCTTGTGTATCGCAATCGAATACTATAAGTAAAATGTTCGGAGAATGGCAAATTGGAAATATCTCTTAAGAGGGGATTTTTATTTTCTAAGTTTTTGTAATTTTTGATAAAGTTTTTTATGTTATAAGGAGAAAAATTGGAAAAATAGATTCTATAAGATTCTTTTTCTAAAGAGTAGATTTCTTCTAGATTTATATTTTTTGAATTGATTAGTAAATAAAATTTATGAGAAAATGTTTTTAAGCAATTTAGACAATTAATCTTTTTTTTAAAATACAATTCTTCGAAAGTGCTCCCACAAGTACAATTTCTATAGTTTTTTTGATAACAATTCAAGTTTTCCATTTAATAATTTATATCTAAGTGGAATTTTTTGTGTTAATTCTGTATCGTGAGTTACAATAATTAATGTGAATTGAAACTCTTCATGTAGTTGCCATAGTAGTTCAATGATTTTCTTTGAATTTTCTTTATCTAAGTTTCCCGTAGGTTCATCTGCTAAGATGATTTTCTTACCTCCCATTAGGGCTCTTGCTATACTGGTTCTTGCCATTTCTCCACCCGAAATCTGAGAGGGAAAGTGATTCTTTCTGTGGGACATACCTACTTTTTCTAAAAGTTCTTTTGCTTTTTTTAAAAAATCTTCTTTATGTTTATGATTGTTTTGTTTCTCTACTATCCATGCTGGCATCATGACATTTTCTAAAACAGTAAAGTCTGGCAACAGATAATAATGTTGAAAGATAAATCCAATATATTTTGTGCGAATTCTATCTAAAGTTTTCGCATTGGAAAAATCTACTTTTTCGTTAAATAAATATACATTACCCGAGTTTGGTTGATCTATCACTCCGATAATATTTAGTAATGTGCTTTTTCCTGATCCACTGGCACCTTCTACAGATAAGATTTGGTTTTCTTTGATTTCCAAATCGATTCCATTTAAAACATGAATTTCTTCTCCTTCTGAAATATAGGTTTTGTATATGTTTTCTAATTTAAGGATCATAATTATTCATTTCGGATGGTTTCTACGGGTTCTATTAAAGACGCTTTCCTTGCTGGAAAATACCCTGCCAGTCCGCTTAAAATCATAGTAAACATGGAAATGGAGATGACAAAAGATAGATCTGTTTGGACTGGTAGATGATCGAAATAATAAATATTTTTTGGAATTAAATGGATTGTCCTACAATTCTGAAAAAACATTGTGCAAGTTTGGTTGATCAAGTCTTCTATAAATTTTATGAAGATTTCTAAATTATCAGATGCAAAAACTCCTAAAGTTCCACCTGCTAAGCTAGATAAGAATCCAATCAACATAGAATACGATACGAAAATCAACAATATAGACTTTGTAGAAAGCCCCATTGCTCTTAGCATTCCAATACTTTTTTTTTTCGATTGAACCAATAAATGAGAAGTAATCCAAATCCCTGCAATTCCAGCCAAAATTAACAATCCTAAAATCAACATCATTAAGGTTTTTTCAAGTTGAAGGGCTGCTAAAAAATTTCCTCTTTCTTCTTTTATAGTGGTTATTGAATATTCGTAAGGATTTCCGGGGAGTTTTTCTCGTATCAAAAATTTAAATTCGTCAATAGTACTTAAATCATTCAATTGAACAATAATCGAAGTAGATTGATTGGGTATCTGCATAAGTCTTTGTGCTGTATTTAAAGAGAGAAAAATCAAATTTAAGTCAAACTCGTAAAAACCTGTTCTAAAGAAACCACCAATGATCAATTCCGTTCTTTGAATTTGCATGCCTCGCGAAAATACCCCCCCCTTTGGTAAAAAAACAGTAATCTTATCTCCTACCTGCCAACCATAAAATCTTGCCATTTCTTTACCAATAATAGCAATGTTTTGAGAATTTATATTTTTTAAATAATTTTGATCCCAATGTACCAATTGGGGAAAATCTCTTAAATTACCCGAAACTATATCTTCTTGAAAAACAGGAATAGCGCGAATTCCCTTTCCTTCGAATCTTCCTTGGTATTCTAAGAGACCATTTACAAAAATAGAAGGAAATACGGATCGGATCCTCTGAATATCAAGGTTCTTTTTAAGAGATTCTACAATTTCTTGATAATTAGAAAACAATTGATTTGGATTCGCAGAACTTATGGAGATATGATATCCCGAATTCCATAATGATCTTTTCACTTCTGATTGGAATCCGTTAAAGACCGATAAAACTACAACCATAATAAAAACCATAATTGTCATAAAAAGAAGAGACAATCGAGAACCCATATTTAGTAAGGTTAGTTTATTATAGCCTCTCAGATATCTAGATGCAATAAAAATTTCTAAAAAAAAAACCTTAGGTATCATCGTTTTAGAACATAGGAAATTGGTTCTTTTTTTATGTAAAGAGAAAAATAAAATTATTTGATTTTTTTTTCTTTATAGATTTTGTGGATTTTTAAAAATGAGTAAGCAAGAAAAGAGGATTGGTTTTATTTATTTTCTTTTTGTTGGATGCTATTTGCTATTTCAACTTTTTTTTTCCTTGGAGATAAGGGTAAATTCTAAAGGAATTGAGAATCAACCATTAATCATAACTTTAGAAAAAGGAATTTTACAAAAATACTTTTTAGAGAAGGAAATATACGAAGAGATGTATCCTTCTTATTTGGATAATGAACATAAACCCCAAAGACTGTTTCAGAGTTTAAGCCAAGAAATCAAAAAAAACCTAATAAGCATTTTTGTAATTTTATTTCTTGTTGTTTTGATTGTTTTTTTGCTTTATGCTATGAATTATAATGTATCTTTTTATCCAGCTTTTAAAAAACAAATTTTATTCGTTTTTCTGATTGTTTTGTTATTTATCATTTTTTTTATTAGAAAAGGGGAAATCTATCAAGTTTTTCTCCAAACCCAGAGTTACCTTTCCTTTTTGCCAATATTTATAGAAAGTATACTTCTTTTTCTGACTACTTTTTTGTTAGTCTCAAAAGTCCCTTTTTATGAAAAAAAACCTTTTTTGGATTTATACTATAAACAGCAATTCGAACTAAAAAAAAAATTAATCAATTTTATAAAATTTATTCGAGATTTAATCTTCATTTCTTTGGTTTCTCTTATACTTGTGAATTTTCTTTTGTTTCCTATTTTTTATCTCCAAATAGAACGAAAAGTACCTTTTGAATACTTATTTTTAGGTTTTCTTTTGTTTTTATTTTTTTATTATGTATATAACTACTACACAATCTCCAAAGCTAAAGAAGAAAAACCTAAATTATTTGTTGCTATTTCTTTCTTAGGTTATAGAATTTTAACAAATTTTTTTTATTTTTTCTTGGTTTTTTTAGTTTTTCTTTTTGTAGTTAGCCTTATCTTTAGTTTCATATTTTCCAATTTAAGCATTTTAGAAAAGTATAATTTGTTGCATTCAAAGAAATTATAAAACCCTTATTCTAACATGGTTCTTAACATCCATGCAGTTTTTTCGTGGACATCCAATCGTTGGGTTAATAAATCGATTGTTGCTTGGTCATTTCCATCTTCTACAATAGAAAAATTTTTTCTAATAAATTGAATTACTGTTTCGTGATCCTGAACTAAATTTTTTATCATATCTAACGCTTTAGGGACGCTTTCGTCTTCTTTTAATGAAGTATATTTAGATAGAGCAGAATACGAATGAGGTGCAAATTCTCCTAAGGCTCGAATCCTTTCTGCAATCACATCAATAGTATTCCACAGTTCTGTATATTGCTGCATAAATAAGGTATGCAATGTTTCATAGGTCCTGTAACATTCCAGTGATAATTATGGGTTTTAAAATATAAAAAATATGTATCCGCAAGTAGATGATTCAAAATTTCTACGATTTTTTTTCTTTGGGTTTTGCCGATTCCTATATTGATTGATTTTATAATGTTATAAAAGAAATCATAAAAGAAAAGAAAGCAATAAAAATTTCTATTTTGCTAATGATTTTTTTAAAAATACCGAAATGTTAAGAAATTTGGGTTATTTAGGAGAGTATAGAATGAAAATTTTTTTAATAATTTTTGTAGTTTTTTTTATGTCTTTACAAGCAGAACCGATCCATTCGAATACAATAGACTCCCAAGCTATTTTTGATGAAAAGCATCAGGTTTATATTTTTACTAGGGATGATTATCAGATTGTGTGGTACAAAAATAAAAATAAAAAAGCTGAAGGAGGTCTAAAAAATTCTCAGAGGAATGGAAGATGGAAATTCTGGTACGAAGATGGTACATTAAAAGCAGAAGGGGATTTTCTTAATCATAAAATGAACGGTTATTGGAAATATTACTATAAAAATGGAAATTTGGAAAAAGAAGGAAACTATACAAACAATAAAAAAGAAGGAGTTTGGAAATTCTATTATCCAAATGGGAAAGTAAAATCCATAGGAACCTTTAAAGGTGGTTTAAAAAATGGAAAATGGGAGGAATATTACGAAACAGGACAACTTTTTTTTAAAGGAAACTACAAAACAGATATGGCAGATGGTTTTTGGATTTATTATTTTCCTGATGGAAGTTTTTATCAATCGGGAAATTTTGAATTTGATGTTCGAGTAGGAGAGTGGAAAGTTTGTATTTCGCCTAATGGTCAATGTGGTATAGAAATCAATGATAATAAAAAAGCACCACCCATATCCAATTTGCCCAAGATAAAAGATTCTCAAGAGCCTTTTTCGAATGATTTAGATAGTCCTTCAAAGGTATGGGATTCTATGGAAAAGTAAAAATCATTAATGATTTCTTTTTAAAATGTAATAAGGAAGTTCTATTAAGTAATTTTGATAGAGACAATCCGAAAACTTTAGGGCTAAATTGCGTGAGTATTCAAATAGTTCGTTAGCAATTTCTAAACTTTTTTCTAAACCTATAAGACTTGGAAAAGTGAGCTTTCCGGAAATTCGATCTTTTTTTAGTTTTTTCCCGACATTTCGTTCTTCCCCCATTTCGTCTAAAATATCATCTTGGATCTGAAAAAGTAGACCAAGGCTTTCTCCATACTCAGATAAGATTTTTAATTGATTTGTATCACTTTCTTTATCTCTTGAATAAAAACCAAGTTCCATTATGGCTTTAAAAAAAATGGCAGTTTTTAAATAATGAATTGATAACAATTGTAAAAATTGAGGAAAATCAAAATATTTTTTAAAGATATCTATAATTTTTTTACTTTCAAGAATTTTCAAAATAAACATAAATTCTTTTGTAGGATCTTTAAAATTTTTTTTTTCGTTTGATAAATCCAATGCCTGCCCAGCGATAACTCCCTTATGTCCAATTGCCTTAGACAAAATTTCCAACTTTTTACTTAGGTTTTTATTTGAAAAACTCAACAAATAAAAAGCAAAGGTGTTTAAAGTATCGCCAGCTAAAATTGCTGACCATTCTGGAAATTCAATATGACAACTTGCTTTACCTCTCCGGATCGGATCATTGTCCATAGCAGGTAAATCATCATGGATTAAGGTATATGTATGGAGTGATTCGATTGCAGAAGCAGTATAAAATAAGTCTTTTTTTTTCTCTTCTTCTAAATTTGTTTGGTATTCCGAAACGAAAAGATAGAGAATAGAACGAATTCTCTTTCCACCATTCAACAGAGAATACAAAGCAGGGATATACACTTCTTTAACCGATTCTTTAAGTAAATTTACGATTGCATCATTTAAAAAGAATTCAAACTCTTGTTTGAATTCTTTTAGAATTGTAGGCAAATCCTTAAGATAAAAGTTCTCTTTCACTAAAAAAATAATAAATTTCTTTTATTGCATTTTCTTTGGAATCAGAACCATGAACAGCGTTTGCTTCTTTGTTTTGTGCATATAGTTTTCTAATTGTACCTTCTTTTGCTTCTTTTGGGTCTGTTGCACCAATTAGATCCCTCCATTTTTGTACAGCATTTTCTGCTTCTAAAACACCAACGATTACTGGTCCAGAACTCATATAATTGCATAAATCATTGTAAAAGGGTCTTTCTTTGTGTACTTCGTAAAACTTTTGTGCATCTTGTTTACTCATTTGTAAGAGTTTGAATCCCAAAATTCTAAATCCATTTTCTTCGATTTTTGTAAGAATATGCCCTATATGTTTGTTTTGTAAAGCATCAGGTTTTAATATAATCAATGTCCTTTCCATTGGATACATTTTTTTTAAAAATATCTCCAAGTCTACTATTTATTGTGACAATAAAAATAAAAATGTATTGACTGAATTTTAAACTCCAAAATATCGAAAATAAACTTATGGAAACCTTATTGTTTGATAGATATATCATTTTACTTTTAAAAGCAGTTTTATTTTTAGCAAAACATAAAGAGGAACAAAGGTTTTTTAAAGTAAAGGATATTTCTGATAGTTTAGGTGTATCCAAAAGCTATATGGCTCGTATTATCCAAGGCTTGGTTCATAATAAAATTTTAGAGTCTTCTACTGGTCCTACAGGAGGATTTTATTTACCCGCACACAACCTAAAGTTAACTTTGCATGATGTTATTGAGCACACAGGTTATGAAGCAGAATTAAAAAAATGTATTATGGAATGGCCAGATTGTAACGAAGAACAACCCTGTCCTCTACACCAAAATTGGAAGAAATTTAGAGAATCGTTATTAGTAGATTTAAAAAAGTATACTATAGAAGAAGCTTGCGACCAACTTTATGATAGAATTGTATAATCTTTTAAATATTGATTATTTTAGTTTCGTGGATTCATTCCAAAGTTATAAAGAATCCATTTATGGTGTATGGTTTCCATACAAATAAAATTTTTTGGGAAAAACAATAATCAACTTGGACTTTTTCTATTTCCATTAGAGTAAAAAAAAGGAATTTTTTTATTTTTTTATTGCTGTAGAGATGATAGTCCTAACCAAAGAAATATCTAAATTTAATCTTTCTGCAATCAATTCTGGTTCCCATTTATGTTTTAGATACAAAGTTAAGATTCCTTCTTTCTTCCATTCGTCTAAAACATTTGGTTTTTTTGATTTTTCATGGATATCCTTTTCCTTAACTACTTTATCTGCCTCTTGTAACATTTTATCAACAGTTTCGTAAAAAGCACTAAGTTTATCCATTTTTTCCGTTGCTTCGGAAACTAAAGATTCCAATTCTTGCTTAAGATAACCTCCTTTATCACTTATTTCTGTAAGTCTTTTGGACATTACGTTAATCTGACTTTGTTTTTTTTCTAAATCTGTCATCAAAACATCTACTTGTTCAAATCTTGCTTCTATTTCTTTGAATTTGGTATCCATGTGCTTTAATTCTGCTACTTTTTTTTCAAGAGTCTCCAATTCTTCTTGTAGAGCATCTTTTCGAATTTCGAAAAGTTCTAATTTTTGAATTAATTGTTTTGCATTTTCTCCTGCTTCCATAGCCTCTTTTCTTGCCTTTTCTATCATTCTTAAGGAATTTTCTATATATTTTTTTCTTTCTGTTAAGTCTTTAAAAAACTCTTCAAAAACTTTTCTATATTCTTCGAATTTAAAAAGTCTTTGTTCGATTTTTTCTGAAATTTTATCAGCACTTTCTATACTCACTAACTTTACTTCTACTTCTTGAATTTTATCACTAAGAGAAGCAAATCTGTTTTCTACTGAATCTAATAAAGCTTTTCGCTCATTTAGTAATTTAACTTCTTGTTCAATTTTTTCTCTTATTGAATTTACAGAAGATAGTTTTTGTAAAAAATCATCCAATTCTTTTCTATTTTGTTGGATTTCTTTAAGTTTTTTTGTAAGGATTTCAATTCCTTGATCAAATTTCAATATAAATTCTTCTGCTGAATCTACCAATGCGAGCTTTTCTTCGAATCTTCTTATGCGATGGGAATCTTCTTGAATCTCTCTATAGATTTCGTCTTTAAGGAATCGAATCTTTTCTACTTCGTTTAAAATTTCTGCTCTATGGTTGCTTATTTCGTTTCGGATTTGAACTAAATCTTTTTGCATATTTTCCATAGATTTTCGAATTGTGGATGCTGTCCTTTTTTCCAATTCTTCTATTTGGAGTTGTCCCTTGTCAATTAAAAGAGTTAACTGTCGGGATATTTTTTCGTCTATAGTTTGATTCAATTTTCCTAACTTTTCGTCTTGTTCTTCCATAAATTTGTAGGCTTTTTTTTCTAAACTTTCGATGAGTTCGTTTTCTTTTGCTTTAATTTCTTTACTAACTTTTTCGGAAATATCTTCTATTTTTTGTTTGAATTTGGATGTCTCTCGCATTTGATCTTCTATCATTTCTACTTTGTTTTCTATTTCTTCTCGAATTTTATAAAAGCTTTCTCTCAATTTTAATAATTCTTCTTTTTCAGAAGAAGAAAAATCAGCAAGCTCAGCTTTGGCATTTTCTAAACTATGGAGTAAATTTATTTTTAATTGTTCTCCTAAATCTATAAATTTGTTAACAATCAAATCATATTCTTTTTTTAGAGAACTTATTTTTTTTTCTTCATCTGTTACAAAAAGCTGGAATTTTTCTGCATATTTATCGTAAGCTTTTTTAAAAAGATTATCTAGATTTTCAATTTTTTCTAGGCGAAGATTTTCTATTTCTTCTCGGATAGAATTCAAATGAATCTGGAGTTCTTCAAGATTTGCTTTGGCAATGGATTCCCAATTTTGGACTAATTCTTCTTTTTTGGATTGGATTTCTTGCTTGCCTTTTTGGATGGTATCTTGTAGCTTAGCTTCGGCGCTAAGATATTTTTCTTGGAAAATTTGGATTTGTTCAATAATTCCATTAGCCATTTTTCTTGTTTCGTTTAGAATTTCGTCTCTTTTCGAGAGAGTGATTAAATTAAAATTATCTATTTCGCTGCGAATTCTGGAAATTTCGTCTTTTAGTGATTGAACTGCCGTTTCTTTAATTTGTTGCATTCCGCTCTCTAAATTTTTTATTCTTTCTTGAAAGATTCTTGAATTTTCGTTAAATTTTTCTTGTATTTTAGCAGATTCTAAGGAAAATTTATCGTCTAACATTTGGTTTAAACTTTGGATTCTTTCGTATAATAATTCTATGTTATATTTTTGTTCCTCGTAAGATTTAGACAAATCCTCTGATTTGTGGTAAAGTTCTTTTAAAGCTAAATTTTCTTTTTCTGCATATTCTCGAGTTTTGATTCTTGCTTCTTCTATTATATGAGATAAAGCTTCCTCGAGTTTTTTGTTAATTTCATTTTCTTTGATGATTAAATTTTCTTCTATTTGTAAGGTTTTGCTTTCTAATTTTTTTAACAAATCATGGATAGATTGGATTTTATCGAATCCTTTATCTAATATTTGGACTTCTTTATTTAAAGATTCCGCTTGCTGTGAGATTTCATAAATTTTGTTGGATATTTGTTTGGAAAGTTCAGATTGTTCTTCTAGTTTTTTTATGTATTGTTGATTGCTTTGAATCAAATCTTGTAAAGTTTCTGTTGAATTTTTCGCCTGTCGCAATCTTAAATCGAAATCAATAATAGCATCTTTTATGGCTAATTTTTCGTTTGTTACAAAATCTATCATCTCTTGTTTTAAGTTTTCTAAGTTTTGAACCGAATCCAACCATTCGGGAACTGCCCTTTTTTGATTTTTTTTATTTATTAAAACAGAAATAAAAATAGATACTAAGCTACTCAAAACAATTATTAAGTATACCATCTTGATTTTCTCCTTGTTTTTTTTTGTAACGGATAAATTTCCCAATAACTTACTTGTAGTCAGTTAGACAAGTTTTTTTGTAAGAAATTCTTTTGAAAAATTTTAAAAATTTTATAATATTATCTAAATTTTTATTTACTATTACAAGTGTAGATTCTATATGGTATATTTATGAAGAAGATTTTTCATCAAAAAATAGAAAGATTTCTTAAAAAGGAAAAAAATTTGCTTGCCTTTGATTTTTGGAATTATAACCAAAATTTAGAATTAGAAAATTCTCTAAAAAATTATAAATTTAGTGTTAAAAATACTCCGATTTCTCTTTTCAAAGTTTTTAACAAACTAAAAAAAAGAAATCTCTATGAATTTAATGATTTTTTGGATTTTTTAGAAAAAAATCAACTTTGGAGCGAAAAAGAGAGTTTAGAGTATTCAATCAATCATTATATAACAAAATATGGTCCTTTAAAAATACAGGCCCTTTTGCGAAAGAAAGGATACAGAAAGGAAAAAATAAAAGAAACTTTACAAAGTATTTCCAAAGATATTTGGATGAAATATGCTTTACAACATATAAGATTCAATCATAGCAAATTCAAGAATTTGGAAAGTAAAGAACTAAAAAAGAAAATCATTTCCTTCTTAAAGGCGAAAGGTTATACCAAAAGTATCATCCATCATGTATTAAAAAATAAAAAAATTGACAAATCCTTTTTTTGAGAATTTTTTTATTTGTATGAAAGAAAATCAAAAAAATGGAAATTGGGAAAAAAATGTCCCAACTTTGGCAAATAAAAAAATTCAAAAAGAACCAATAAAAGGTTGGAAAAAATGGCTAACCATGCTCGTTGCCCTTTTAAGTGGAATTTATATATTTTTCCCAGAATTTACAGATGCCTTTCCCATCATTGGTTGGTTGGACGAAGGAATTGCTTTACTCCTTTTGACATATTCCCTAGATAAATTGGGATTGCGAATTCCTATACTTGATTCAATCCTTAAGCGAAAAACTGAAAAAAATGAAAAAAAATAAATAAATTTTATTTAAAAAATTGTATTTGTCCATTTTTTTTATAAATCATTTGGAAAATGCTTTTATCAAAAAGCAAAAGCATTTTTTTGGGTAACCTTGACTATTGATTGTATCTTTGTATATCAGATAAATCAATCGATCTCGACTACCAATTACAAAATAGTTTTGAATTGCAACAAAAATAAAAAATTATAATCAAAAAGCTTATAGATTTAAACATAATTTTTTGTTAGGAGTGAACCCATAGATTCCCATAAGATGAAATTGCTATTTTTAAAGAGGAATGGATATAAATTTAAATTCTTAAAAACTTGAAGATTGTAATTATAATAAGTATCATTCGCTTTCCATTTTTAGTAAAATACCCTACGAGAAAAAGGTTTAAAAAAAGTATAGAAAATCTTTTAAACTAGTATAATCATAAAAGAAATGGCAAAAATAAATCCAAAATAAAAAAAACTGCAAGCAAAAAATAGTTTAATCGCTACTAAAATGCTTAAATTTCGATAAATTGTATCTAATGATTTCAAAGATTTGCGGCAAAAGATTTCTTGGTACGCTTAAATCTTTGTTTAAAATATTTCCTAAAAAGTTTAAAATATTTTCTTCGCCTTTCCCTTGGTTGTCGTATATATAAAATACAAAATTTCCCTCTTCTGGTTTTTCAATGGTAAAACTGCCGTAACTTGTATAGGGTTCTTTTGATAATAAAATTCTATCTCTTTTGGGCAATTCGACGATTTTACATTCACTAAATCTCATAGGAGCTTGTGCAAAACCGTCCCTCAAATAAGGTTCTTGAAATCTAAATTGATAGTGATTAGGTTCGTAAATGATATAAGTTTTAAAGCCATCTGAATGAAATATTACTCCCGATGTTGTAGGTTGGATATTTTTTACATTTTTGAAAGAGATTAATTCCATCAAAGTATACGCAGAGCTTTTATCGAATTTTGTTACGATAATATAACCTTCTTCATCGAAAGGAATCAAACCTTCTTGTAAGCCTCTAAAAAGCTCAATCCACTTTTTTTGTTCCATAAGATTAGTAATTTGTGTTTAATTTGTTTGTAAAACTTTTTTTAGTTTTTGGTATAAAAAAAATAGAGCTGTAAAAATTGAATATTTTCGAATTCTATCTCTTGTAGAGGGGAAAAAAATTTTCTGAATTTCTATGGTTTTGCTATCATAAACTCCTATATATACAACCCCTACTGGTTTTTCTTTAGTTCCGCCTGAGGGTCCTGCGATTCCTGTTATTGAAATTGCGAAATCGGGATTCGTTTTTTGGATCAAACCCTTTAGCATAGCCTCTGCACATTCTTTACTTACAGCACCATACTGGTTTAATATTTCTTCCTCGACATCCAAGAAGATTTTTTTTAGTTGATTGGAATAGCTCACTACAGAACCTAAAAAGTATTCAGAGGAGCCGGGGGTATCTGTTAAAATTTTTGCTAAAAATCCACCTGTACAGGATTCCGCAATTGCTAAGGTCTTTTTTTCTTTGATTAAAATTTTATGGATCAACTGTTCTATTGGTGTTTTTAAAAATTTCTCTTTATAAAAAGATTGAATTTCTTGGTATAAAGAACGAAAGATTTCCTGTTGTTCTGGTTTTGTATTTTCTATAAAAATTTTTAAATAACCGATATTCGCAGAAACTCCCCAAGAAAAATTTGTATCCAATCTTTTTTGAATTTCACTTAAATTCTTTTGAAATTCCGATTCTGGTTCATTGTAAATATAAAAAATTTCTTTATGATAAAAATTTTTTTCTGGATATTTATCAGAAAATTCCTTTAAAACACTAGGTAACATAGAACGCATTTCTTCAGGAACTCCTGGAAGAATTGCTACTAGTTTATTTTTATATTCTAAAATCATTCCTGGAGCGATACCTACTGGATTGAAAAGAATTTTGGATTTTTCTAAGACGCGGATTTGCCTTCTTGCGATATCTAAATTGAATTTCCTTGTTTTTGCGATTTCTTCCAATTTTTTTAAGGAATTTTTCTCTTCTATTATGGATAAACCTGTGATCTTCTGAAAAACATCAATGGTATGGTCATCTTCTGTAGGACCTAAACCTCCTGTTAAAATGATTCCTTGAATGGAAGAATCCTCCAATAAAAATTCTATATATTTTACTAAGATTTCTTTGTCATCGGGTAAAATCGCAATTCCAGAAATGGTAAATCCATTTTCTACAAAATATTGAGCAATTTCTGAGCTATTGGTATCTTGCGAATATCCTCTTGTCAATTCTGTACCAGTGGATAGGATCCAGAGATTCCCTCTCATAAAACCATCTAATTTTAAGAAAAGAATACTTCAATAGCTTTTTTTGTAAAAACAGTTTTTTTATGGGAATCCTCAATATTTTGTCGAAATGCAAAAGAAATTTCTATCAAAAAATTATAAATTTTACTTATTTTCTCCAAGCTAAATAGATTGTATGCATATTCAAGATCTCTAATGATTTTTTTTTGGATTCTATTGGGTTTTTTTTCAGCATTTATTAATTTTAAAATCTCTTGAGTATTTAAATTAAGTTTTTTAGCGTATACAAATTTTCTTAATTCGTCTGTTCTATTCAGTAAATTTTTTAAAAGACTGTAATAATTATCTTCGGGGGGATTGTATTTTTCAATTTCTATTAAAAAGGTTTGCAAGTCTTTTTTAAAACAAGAATCTACTATTCTAAAGATATCCCATCCTTCACTTGGAAAGAACACATTTCTGATTTCTTCGTAGGTAAGGGAGTAGATTTCTTCTTTATTTCTTTTTATATTTTGATCCAGATTCAGTAGTGCTGTCCTTAAGATAGACTCTTTAGGTGGGAATAGCATTTTAATTTCTGTTAAAGCTTCTTCAGAAAAGACAAAATTCAATTTTTTGGCTAAATTCTGTAAAAAAGAATCTATTTGATTTTCGTATAAAATTTTTGTTTCGTAGTAAAAAACCTTATCCTCTGGACTTTTTATTATTTTAAAGGGAAATAAGCCTTCGTATTCAATCATTAGCCAGGTTTTGGGTGGTAGTTCTGTAATTACAAAGTTATAGTTTTTAAAAATTATATTTCCTTGCCGAATCACATAGATTCGATTGGGTAGGAATAAAGAATAATTATAAAGTTCATTTACAATTTGGCTTAAATCTTCTGATTCCCCGGTTAAAGTAATCAATTCATAAGGCGTATTTTTAAAAATTTTTTTTTCTATCAATTCCAAAAGGTAATTGAGAATAGCAACATCTTTTCCATAAATGACCACAATTAAGTCCTTATTTTTAGGATAGTTCTGGATTTGTTTTTGAAGTTCTTCTAAGGATTTCAGGAACATAATTGCCAAAATTTTTAATTTACATCAATTATAAAAAGAATTTTTTGATTTTTGAATTCAAAATTGGGTTTAGGAATGTTTGGCATTCTAGAGTTGTTGGTTGTTTTTGGTATTGTTTTATTTGTTGTGGGTATCTTTATACTTTATTTTTCTTTATCAGACGAAAAAAAAGTTAAAGTTCAAAAACAAAAGAAAAACTCAAGTATTCAAAATACAAAAATTTCTAGGGAAGAATTACAAGAAATTGTAGATAATACGAAAGAGTTGGTTTGGCAAAATCCAAAGGAAACGACAAAAATAATCCAGCATTGGTTAAAAGATAAAAAAAAATAGTTGTAATTTAAACCATTGTGAATATGATGCATATAGAGGTATATCCATGAATTTGGTTGCTTCTATCGAAAATTACTATTCTCAATTGCAATCTAAAGATGATTTAAAAACAAAAGCTTGTTGTACTGTGGAACCTTTACCAAAACATATACAAAATATTCTGAGTGAAATTTCAACCGAAGTCCAAGCCAAATATTATGGTTGTGGTTCTCCTTTTCCGGACTTGGTTATGGGTTTAAAAATTTTGGATATTGGTTGTGGAGCAGGTAGAGATGTATATATTTTATCTAAATTGGTTGGAGAAAATGGAAAAGTTTACGGAATCGATTTAAGTAAAAACCAAATCGAAATTGCACAAAAATACATAGACTACCATACCCAAAAATTTGGATACAAAAATTCTAATGTTGTTTTTATCAATGATTTTATAGAAAATATAGACAGTTATTTTGAGGAAAATTCTCTGGATATCATTCTATCCAATTGCGTTTTTAATTTAGTTTTCGATAAAGAAGTTGTTCTAAAAAAAATTTATAAAATTCTTAAACCTGGTGGTGAATTTTATTTTTCCGATAACTTTAGTGATAGAAGAATTTCGGAACATTTGAAAGATCATCCAATACTATATAATGAATGTTTGAGTGGGGCAATGTACGAAAAAGATTTTTATAGGTTAGCAAGAAAAATAGGTTTTTTGGATCCAAGAGTAGTTGCAGATCATCAAATTCAAATTGAGAATCCCGAATTGGAAGAACTTGTAGAAAACATACAATGGAAATCCATTACTTTTAGACTCTGGAAAATCCCTGGTTTAGAAGATGCTTGCGAAGACTATGGTCAGATTGCAATTTATAAAGGAGGTATCCCAGAGAACCCTTACCGATTTATCTTAGATAAGACTCATATTTTCGAAAAAGGAAAGCCAGAAAGGGTTTGCGGAAATACAGCTTTGATGCTATCTCAAACAAGATACAAACCTTACTTCCAAATCATTGGAGATTTTTCTAAACATTTTGGTGAATTTAAAAATTGTGCAACAGAAACTACTCAACTAAAACAACTAAAAGAAGGGAAAAGCACCTCCTCTTGTGGATGTTAAAAGATTTTAAAAAAAGGAGATTGAAATGAAATATAAGTGTTTTTTTATTTTAAATTTTTTTTTTACTTCCTTTGTTTTCTGAGGAAGTAGGGAATCAAAAGTTGGCACAACAAGTTGTATCAAAAGATACAAAATCCAAGGACTCGAATTCTTCTTTTTGGGAGAATTTTTTAGAAATTGGTATAATCAATATACCAAAATCCAAAGAAAAACCACCTGAAGATTTAGGTTCTGTAATCCGAAGCATTCGGATTGCAAATCAATTTTTGTCCAACCAAGTAACCTTTTCCTTGCAACAAACAGATTTGGTAGAAAATAAACCAAAAAAATTGATTTCCTATTCTCTTTCTCCTTCTTCCAAATTTTTTGTAAATTTTACTTATAAATTTTATGATAATCAAATCGAATATAGAAGGTATTATGATACTAACGAAAATTTTACTTTAGATACCTATATAAACGATTATAGAGAATCTAAAATCAAATTTGGTTTGGGTCCTTTAAATTATTTTAAAGACTCAATAGAAGCCAGTTTCTATTTTTTTAATGTAAGCACAAAAGGAATTTACCAAATTCAGAATAGAATTATACCTACTGAGCATATTGGGTTTGCTGGAAATTCTACTTTATCGTATTTTCTTTATAACCATTTGCAACCAAGTTCACAACCTTTCACTTATATCTATGGGTTGAATAAAATTGTAACTGCTGGTTTTGGCTTTCTTTTTGGTTCTAATGCAAAATTTTGGAAAATATTTAGCATTTACCAAATCTTTGACTTCAGCTTATTTAGTGTAAAAGCAAATCTTTCGAATCTTACTCCTTCTTTTGAGTTTTATAATACAACTACAAAGAGATATGAATATGTACCTCAAATCATTAATGTAGAGAAGACATTGGATGGGAATATGCTTTTCCAATATGAATTGGGTTTTTCTATTACTGTAAATAAAATTGGTTTTAAATGGGGTATCTATTGGACTTTACCTTTGCTACTTGATGTTGATTACTTAAAGCCTAAAGGATATGTAATCTACTTATCGGATCCTATCCAAATTCAATCTTTAGAGCAACAAGTACAGATTTTTTATAAAGGAGATTCATCCAATCAAACAAAAACTTTCAGCTTGGGATTGGGTGGAATTACTTTTGGTGTTGTAAGTAAATTTTAAAAACTTAGATTTAAAATCTTGCGATGATTTAGGCTTTTTAAGAATATTTATAAATATTTTTTATTATCAAATCCCAAAGGGAATTAAATTTTTTATAAGATAGTATTGTTTAACAAAAATTGACAGCAAATATAGTTTAAAAAAATGAAACATAATGTTATTTAATTCTATCTTATACCTTCTTTTTTTCTTTGTAGTTTTTTTTTTCTATTGGATTCTAAAAGAAAAGCTTAGGAAATATTTACTCGTATTTGCCTCCATGATCTTTTATGCAACTTGGGGACTAAACGAAGAAGGACTTTTGGGGATTCGGTGGAGTTTCCATTTTTTTGGAATGATTTTGATTAGTCATTTTTTTAATATTTTAATGGGGAAATATCCAAAGCATAAAAAAACAATTCTATTTTTTTTAATTTTGATTTTGGTAGGGAATCTTGTGTTTTTTAAATATTCTGTTTTTTTAAAAAGAATTTTTTTAGATTTAGGATTCCCTCTAAAGTTCTTGGAAAATTATAAAGGAGTTTTTTTGCCTTTAGCAATCAGTTTTTATACTTTTCAGATTATAGCCTATTCTGTAGATATGTATCGAGGACACATAAAAGAACAAAGAAGTTTTATAGATTATTTTTTATTTATTATTTTCTTTCCCCAATTAATAGCCGGTCCCATTATGAGGTATTCGGATTTTTTTTATCAAAAGCCAGTATTAGAAGAAAAAAACGTATATTTAGGAAGCTGGTATTTTTTGCAAGGATTGGTAAAAAAAGTATTGATTGCAGATCCCATGGGAAATTTGATTTCTGTAGTTTTTCAGTATCCGGAAACTTTTATCAATTATCAAATTTTATTAGGCGGAGTGGGCTTTTCTATACAAGTCTATTGTGATTTTTCTGGTTATACAGACATAGCAAGGGGCTCTGCTTTATTATTAGGATACAACATTCCCGAAAATTTTAATGCACCTTTCTTTTCGCGCTCTGCTAGGGAACTTTGGCAAAGATGGCATATTACTTTGGCGACTTGGCTAAGAGATTACATATATATTCCTTTAGGAGGCAGCAAGATTTCTGAATTTCGAACTTATCTAAATCAAATCATAACCTTTACTATAGGTGGATTTTGGCATGGTGCAGATTATACCTACATAGCTTGGGGAAGTTTCTGGGGGTTTCTACTCTCTATTGAAAGGTTTGTAGAAAATAAATTGAAAATCAATACTATACCTACCAAAAATGTTTTTTTGATTGTATTAAAAGTTTTATTGATTTTTTACTTGTTTTCTTTAGGAGCTTTGATGTTTCGTGCTAATCCCGTTCAATTCCCAGAGAAAGAATACCGCTCAGTAGAAATTATGATACAATTGTTAAAAGGCAGTTTTATGAATACAAGTTCAAAAATCAAAGAAGAATTTATACAAAATAAAGGAGATTATGAATTTATCAAAAATACTATGGGAGAAAATTTTCTGGAGATGAATCAGATACCTTATTTAGATACCTATCTAGTTATGTTTCTTATGACATTGGTTTTTCATATTTTACAATACCAATCCAAACTAATAGAAAATTATGCAACTCGCCTTTGGCTTTTAGTTTTCATGTTTATGCTTTTTGGAGGCATTATAATTCCAGCCTTAGCAAAAACAGGGAATCAGTTTATTTATTTTGTTTTTTAGTTTTATGGATTCAAAAAAAATTATTTTAATTACTTTAGCTTTCCTCTTTGGAATCATAATTCTTATTTATGTTTATAGAATTTATCCTAGTATACTAAATTTGGCTTTTCGGTTTTCTATCAAAGAAAGGGAAATCCCAAATCAAACAAAAAAAATCATCTATTATCCAATTGCGGATCCCAAAGAGGTTTGGATTTTTATTTTGGATAAAGGGATGGATTCTTATGGAAATTCCTACCATATAGAATCTAATTTAGGAATAGAACTTGCTGAAATTTTTCTAAAAAATCAATTTTTACCAATCTTCTATAAAAGATTGGATTCTCATCAGCATCCGAGTGTATTTTTTTCTATCCAAAAGCTGTCTGACGAATTTAGAGAAATTTTTAATTCTATTCTAAAATCAAAAAGTTTTGAAAAAAAACCAATCTCTATCTTTGCTTTAGGGCAGGGTTGTACAGTTTTTTTAAATTCATTATCTAAGTTTAAGGAGATTGATTTAATTACCAAAGTATATTTGGTAAATTGTGGTTATCCAGATTCTTTGCTAAGCTTCTATGGAAATTTGATTTTTGATTCAATGAAGTTTTCTAAAGTCGAAGAGGAAATTCTAATACAAGCTAGAAAAGAATGGCAAGAATGGTATTCTTTAAAAAATTATGAATCTTACACAGAAGAAAAATGGAAAAAAGAGCAAGAAGAATTCGTAAAAAATAAAATCCATCCCGATCTAATTTCGTTTCGAAAGACAATAAGAAATTTTCAGAAAGAAGAAAACATGGCTTTTCTTAAAGAAGCGAAAGAAATTTATTTTTATCCACTATTGGAGGTTTTACTAAAAAGAAAAAACATGAAAGTTTTTCATTTGATTTCTGAATTTGATGAAGAAATGCCAGAAGAAATTTTTCAAGAAATAAAAAAAAATTCTTTAAAATATACGCAGTTGAACTATCACTTAAGAGTTCTTAAAAATACAAATCATTTATTATATTATTTAGAACAAAAGCCCCGCTCGCCTATAGAGGTTGCTTTTAGCAGAAATCTTTTTGGAAAAAAAATATCTAAATATTTTATAAATAATTTAAATTAAAAATTCTTACTTTTTTTGATTATAATTTCTTTGTATATTTCGATAGGAGGAGGAACTATCGCCTTTTTTTCTATGATTAAATACCGAGCCCATTTTCTTTCTGCCATTTCGCAAGTGTCCTTTATGTTTCTTCCCGAAAAACCATCGCTAAGCTTTGCTAATTCATACAACTCTTCTTCTTTTAAATGTTTGATGTATCTTTGGAAAATCTTTTTTCGCTCCTCTAAATTTGGCATTGGGAAGTGGATGATCGCATCAAAGCGAGAAATCAAAGCATGATCCAAATCTTCCATTCGGTTTGTTGCACCAATTGTTAATGTTTTTTGATTATTTTCAAAACCATCAATTTTTCTTAAGAGTACTGATAAAATTCTTCTAGTGGCTTCTATCATTCCTTCTTCTCGAGAACCTGCTAAAGAATCAATCTCGTCTAAAAATAAAATTACTTTTTGGAAATTTTTTGCTAAATCGAAGATTTCAGAAAGATTCTTCGCAGATTCTCCATAATATTTACTTAGAATGTTTTCGATGGGAATATAAAGCATTGGGACTTTAGACTCAGATGCAATGATCCTTGCCATGGACGTTTTGCCTACTCCGGGTGGTCCTTCGAACAGTACCGCGGAAGGATAATTGGTTATTTTCTCTCCTCTTGTTAGTTCACTTACCTTTAAAAAGATATCGGGAAATTTTAAGGGTAATATTACAGTTTCTTGGATCTCTTGTTTAATGTCTTCGTAGCCACCAAGTTGATCCCAATCTTCTTCTATAGGGTTAATGTATTTTTTTTCTTCTTCGTTTGCAATCAAAGAATGGTGGGAATATATACGAACTCCCAGTTGGGCATACCTTTCCAAAAAATTGAATTTCTTTTTCTTAGAAAAAAAATATTTAAAAACTTCAATGATTGCTTGAATTTCTTCTTGAACCAAATGATTGGCTTTTGTGATTTCTACTTTGGCATTCCCAAAATTTATAAATTTGAATTTAATGCCAGATAAAAAATTTTTTGTTTCGAAGAGGTTGGGCCCCATAGACTGAAAAATTGCATAATTCGCATCCATGGTATGAATTCGAATATTTTCTAAATATTGTTTTAAGATTACCAAGACATCAAAGATCTGATCTTTTGACAAAAACTCTAAAAAAAACGAAATTTTAATTTCTCCTTTTTCGTAGGTTATGTGGGGAATTTCGATTGTGTTTTTGAAATATTTTTCTAATTCTTTTTCAATTAATTCTCTTGATGTATGAAAATCCAATTCCATGTATGTGGTAACAACTTTTTTCTTAATTTTATTAAAATCAAGTTGAATTATATAATATTGACTTTTTCTCCAATAAAAAAATTGTGTTAAATGTGGCAAAGAAATGGAAACCATTATTCGAAAATTCTAAATTAGCAAGATTATTTATAATTTGTGCTTATGATCCAGAAAATCAATCCTACCTTGATAAAATAAAAAAAAAATTGGTTGGTTTTTTTGATAAAATCGACTTCGAAATTAACTTCGCATCTTTATTGCCTGTACCCTCATTATATACAATTCATAGAGAATATTCCATGTATCATTTATTGAGCTTTCAAAGATTAATTTCAAGAGAAGAATTGGTCGATATACGGTTAAAAACTTTAAGTATTGAATTGCAAAACCAGAAGGATGGTTTTCCTTTGATCGAATTGGATCCGGGATACGTTACAGGGGAACAAATTGTTCGTACGTCCCTAATTGAGGAAAGCCATAAGATTTATTTATATAAAAAGGTCTTTGCAGAAACTTTATTGTATTACGATAAAGGAAGTTTTAAGCCTTTTATCCATACTCCAAAATTTTTCAGAAGCCCTGATATCATTACCACTTTTAATGATTTGCGATTGATTTATGTTACAAACTAAAAATTTTTTTTTATTAATTTTCTTTTTGTCATGTTTGCAAAGATATGAATTTTGTGATGATTATGATTACAAGTTTGGTTCTTGCAATATCAATCCAGATACTATAGACTTTAATAAAAAATTTACAAAAAAAACTATCTTAAAAGAAATTGGGTATGATTTGTATTTCCAAAAAAAAATTACTTATGGAGTTAGGATTACAGCCCCTAATGAAAATTGGGATAGATGGAATTGTTTTTTTCTATTTATTGACAAAAAACAACAATTTAAGGAAAGTTCATTAAAGATGGAAGGTAAACGAACAATCAACTCTTCTTTTTGGTGTTTTGATTATTTAGGTAGTCTCTATCTGGAATTTTTAAAAAAAAACCACATAGAAGAGGAAAAAATAAACCAAAATTCCTTTACATATATTTTAAAAATTTTGGTATATAAAGATAATCATTTAAAAAAAATTTTACAACGAGAAGGGGAATTCCAAAATCTTTATTGAAAATTTATCCATAGTAGATTATATTGTAAATATATGATTGATGAAGAAATTTTTGAAGTAAAGATTTCTGATATTTCCGTAACAACAGTGGGTTTTGCCCTGATTTTTAAACCCGCTCATTTTCCTTCAAAGGAAGTTGTACCTATTTTTATTGGACCTTTGGAAGCCTATTCCATTTCGAACGAATTGCAAGGAATCAAAAATCCTAGACCCAATACCCATGATTTAATGGTCAAAACTTTGCACCAATTGGGAGCAAGACTTTTAAGAGTGATTATCAATGATATTGTTGGCAATATTTTTTATGCGATTCTTGTACTCCAGATGGAAGATAGAATCATAGAGATAGATGCTCGCCCTTCCGATTCTGTTGCCTTAGCCATACGGGTTGGATGTCCCATCTTTATGCATAAAAAGGTATTTCAAGAAAGTGCTGTTGTGATCTCTTCTGGAGAAGAAGAACAACCCATAGTAGAAGAAGAACCCCTAAAACAAAAGTCTCCTTTAGAAATTTTACAAGGAAAATTACAAAAAGCTATTGAAGAAGAAAATTACGAAGAAGCTGCAAGAATTCGGGATGAAATTAAACATTTAAAGCAAAAAGACAACTGAATTTTTTATGCAAAAAAAAGCGATTTTTTCGTCTAATTCAATAAAGGTATGAAGGGGTTCCTAATTTGGATTCCAATTTTTTTGCTAAGTTGTTTAAAGCAAATAGATATTCCTAAAGAAAGTTACCAATTAACCCAATTTCTTTTGTTAACTTACCCGAATTTAGAAATTGTTATAGAGAAACCGAATCTTGGCGAAGGACAAACACAGAAAATTTTATTGAAACTAACAGCCCAACCGATGGACATAGTAAAAATCCCCATTTTTGTAGAAAATTCAGATTTGTTACAAACAAGTCCCACTTCAATTGTTTTTACCCAGGAAAGCTGGGATACCATTCAAGAAATTCAGGTTGTAGCACCAGAAGATCCTTACTACGAAGCTGACCAAAAAATTTCCGTTTCTTTTGGTCCTTACGAAACATCGGATTTTTTGTATAATGGCAAGACAAAAGCTATTACGTACTCTTATATCAATAATGATCCTTTGGGATTTTCCACAAGTTGGAGATCTCCAACCGAAGGCGGGCCAGCTGTCCCTCTATCGGTTTCTTTATATTCTCAGCCAAAGTGTAATGTTACGGTATCCATAGAAAACTCTGCAAGTAGCCAATTGAGCCTTTCGACCGATTCTATTGTTTTTACTCCTATCAATTGGAATTTGCCTCAATCTGTAAATATAACTGCTATTGACGATACGGATTTAGAATACAATCAAACTTATACTTTAACTTTAATTGCATCTAGCTGCGATGCCTATAATGGATATAAACAAGAGATTCCGATTACTGTAATGGATAATGATATTCCGGGTTTTGAATTCAACCCTAGTGGGTTTTCTCTTATAGAAGGGAATTACCAAACAATCGGAATTCGCCTTCTTAGTCCACCCACTTCTATAGTAAGTGTTAGCATTACAAGTTCTCCTACAAGTATTTGTACAATTTCCTCGGGTAGTAGCCTTACTTTTGATGCTACAAATTATG